>DASSBB010000135.1:0-24469 GCA_035699145.1 Marmoricola sp. | reverse complement strand
CGAGCTGCGCCAGCTGCTGCCGAACAACGCGGTGGAGTACTTCGTCTCCTACTACGACTACTACCAGCCCGAGGCCTACGTCCCGCAGACCGACACCTACATCGAGAAGGACTCCTCGATCAACGAGGAGGTCGAGCGGCTCCGCCACTCGGCGACCAACTCGCTGCTGACCCGTCGTGACGTGATCGTGGTGTCGACGGTCTCCTGCATCTACGGCCTCGGCACCCCGCAGGAGTACGTCGACCGCATGGTCCGGCTCCGCGTCGGCGGCGAGGTCGACCGGGACCAGCTCCTGCGCCGGCTGGTGGAGATCCAGTACACCCGCAACGACCAGGCGTTCACCCGCGGCACCTTCCGGGTCCGCGGCGACACCCTCGAGATCTTCCCGGTCTACGAGGAGCACGCCGTCCGTGTCGAGCTCTTCGGCGACGAGATCGAGCGGCTCATGACGCTCCACCCGGTCACCGGCGAGGTCGTGACCGAGGACCAGGAGCTCTACATCTTCCCGGCGACCCACTACGTCGCCGGCCCGGAGCGGATGGAACGGGCGATCCAGGGGATCGAGCTCGAGCTGACCGACCGGCTCGCCGAGTTCGAGCGGCAGGGCAAGCTCCTGGAGGCGCAACGGCTCCGCATGCGCACCACCTACGACGTCGAGATGATGCGGCAGGTCGGCAGCTGCGCCGGGATCGAGAACTACTCGATGCACATCGACGGCCGCACCCGCGGGTCGGCTCCGAACTGCCTTCTCGACTACTTCCCCGAGGACTTCCTCCTCGTCGTCGACGAGTCCCACGTCGCCGTACCCCAGATCGGCGGGATGTACGAAGGCGACATGTCGCGGAAGCGGAACCTCGTCGACCACGGGTTCCGGCTGCCGAGCGCGATGGACAACCGTCCGCTCAAGTGGGAGGAGTTCCTCGACCGGATCGGCCAGACGATCTACCTCTCGGCGACGCCGGGCAACTACGAGCTCGACAAGGTCGGAGGGCTCGACAACGTCGTCGAGCAGATCATCCGGCCCACCGGGCTGGTCGACCCGGAGGTGGTCGTCAAGGGCACCAAGGGGCAGATCGACGACCTCATCCACGAGATCCGGCTCCGGGCCGAGCGCAACGAGCGGGTCCTGGTGACGACGCTGACCAAGAAGATGTCCGAGGACCTCACCGACTACCTCCTCGAGGCCGGGATCCGCACGCGCTACCTCCACAGCGAGGTCGACACGCTGCGCCGCATCGAGCTCCTGCGGGAGCTGCGGATGGGGGAGTACGACGTCCTCGTCGGCATCAACCTGCTCCGCGAGGGGCTCGACCTTCCCGAGGTGTCGCTGGTGGCGATCCTGGACGCCGACAAGGAGGGGTTCCTCCGCTCCGACAAGTCGCTCATCCAGACGATCGGCCGGGCCGCCCGCAACGTCTCCGGCCAGGTGGTCATGTACGCCGACAAGGTGACGCCGTCGATGGAGCTGGCCATCGAGGAGACCAACCGGCGCCGTGAGAAGCAGGTCGCCTACAACACCGAGCGGGGGCTCGACCCGCAGCCGCTGCGGAAGAAGATCGCCGACATCACCGAGATGCTCGCCCGCGAGGACGAGAGCACCGAGGAGCTGCTCAAGACGTGGCAGCACCTCGACGCCAAGGGCAGGAAGAAGGCGCCGGTCCCGGGGCTGTCGAAGCTCAAGGCCCAGCACGAGGAGTCCGCCGGTCTCCCGTCCGCCGACCTCGCCGAGCTGGTCCAGCAGCTCACCGACCAGATGCACACCGCGGCCGCGGAGCTCCAGTTCGAGCTCGCTGCGCGGCTCCGCGACGAGATCTCCGACCTCAAGCGGGAGCTGCGGCAGATGGTCGAGGCCGGCGCCCGTTGATGACCGTGATTTGGCCGCGTTCCGGCTGGGATGAAACAGTTGGTCCCGGCCGTGTCCTCGACCCTCGCCGGTCCGACCCCTCCGTGAGGTGCTGATGAACGTCCCCGAGTGGGTGTGGTGGGCCACGATCGCCGTGACCATCGGGATCTTCGTCGTGGACATCCTCATCGTGGGACGCCGTCCGCACGAGCCCTCCAAGAAGGAGGTCACCGTCGCGCTGTCGATCTACATCGGCATGGCGATCCTCTTCGGCATCGGGGTGTGGGTCTTCTCGGGCCACCAGTACGGCACCGAGTTCTTCGCCGGCTGGCTGACGGAGTACTCCCTCTCGATCGACAACCTGTTCATCTTCATCATCATCATGAGCCGGCTGGGCGTCCCGAGGGACTACCAGCAGGAGGCGCTGCTCATCGGGATCGTGCTGGCGCTGATCTTCCGGGGCATCTTCATCGCGCTCGGCGCGGCCGTCATCGCCAACTTCAGCTGGGTGTTCTACCTCTTCGGCGCGTTCCTGGTCTGGACGGGGTACAAGCTCGCCAAGGAAGGGCCCGAGGACGACGACGAGTACGAGGAGAGCCGGCTCGTCACCTGGGTCCGCACGGCGCTGCCGCACACGGAGGACTACCGCGGCGCCAAGCTGTGGGTGCGCGAGAACAAGAAGTGGCTGTTCACCCCGATGTTCGCGGTCGCCGTGGCCCTCGGCACCACGGACCTGCTGTTCGCCCTCGACTCGATCCCGGCGATCTTCGGGCTCACCAAGGAGCCCTACCTCGTCCTCACCGCCAACGTCTTCGCGCTCATGGGGCTCCGCCAGCTGTACTTCCTCATCGGCGGGCTGCTCCAGCGGCTGGTCTACCTCACCTACGGGCTGGCCGTCCTGCTGACGTTCATCGGCGTGAAGCTCGTGCTGCACGCGATGCACGAGAACGAGCTGCCGTTCATCAACGGGGGCGAGCACATCACCTGGGCGCCGGAGATCCCGATCCTGGTCTCCCTCGGCTCGATCGTCGTGATCCTGGGCGTGACGACGGTGCTCAGCCTCTGGGCGTCCTCACGGCGAGAGCGCCACGAGGCTTCCAACTCGTGAGGAGGACGCGGTGAGCCAGGACCACGAGGTCGACCTGCTCATCATCGGCGCAGGTCCGGTCGGGCTGTTCGCCGCCTACTACAGCGGCTTCCGCGGGCTCTCGGTGGCGGTCGTGGACTCCCTGCCGGAGCTCGGCGGACAGATCACGGCGATGTACCCGGAGAAGGACATCCTGGACGTCGCCGGCTTCCCGGTCGTCCAGGGCAAGGCACTCGTCAACGGGCTGGTCGAGCAGGCGGCGACCGCCGACCCGACGTACCTCCTCGGCCGGACCGCTCACACGCTCGCCTCGGACGACGAGGCCGGTCAGGTGCGGGTCGGGCTCGACGACGGCACCACCGTGACCGCCAAGTCGGTCATCATCACCGCCGGCATCGGCAAGTTCGCGCCGCGACCGCTGCCCGCCGCCGAGGAGTGGACCGGCGACGAGGTGGCGTTCTTCGTGCCCTCGTTCGCGCCCTACGCGGGGAAGGACGTGGTGATCGTCGGCGGCGGGGACAGCGCCTTCGACTGGGCGCTGGCGCTGGAGCCCGTCGCCTCCTCGGTGACCATGGTCCACCGACGTGACGCCTTCCGCGCCCACCAGGCAACGGTCGACAAGGTGCTGGCGAGCACCGTGCAGGTGCGCACGAACGCCAACGTCTCGCGGCTCGTCGGGGAGCACGGGCTCGAGGCGGTCGAGGTGGAGGACGTGAAGTCCAAGGAGACGACGACGCTGCCGGCGCAGGCCGTCGTCGCCGCCCTGGGGTTCATCGCGGACCTCGGGCCGATCCAGTCGTGGGGGCTCGAGGTGCAGAAGCGCCACATCGTCGTGGACTCCGCGACCCGGACCAACCTGCCCCGCGTGTTCGCGGCCGGCGACATCACCGAGTACCCGGGCAAGGTCCGGCTGATCGCGGTCGGGTTCGGCGAGGCGGCCACGGCGGTCAACAACGCCGCCGTCGCGATCAACCCAGGGGCTCACCTGTTCCCGGGCCACTCGTCGGAGGGGTGACCCATGACGGGGACGGGAGCAGCGCCCGTGACCCCGCTGGCGAGCGTGCGCGCCACCCGCTACGTCGTACCCCTGCGAGAGGGCGGGTCGCTCCCCGGGATCGTCGAGGCCGACGACCTGGGGACCTACGTCTGCAAGTTCCGTGGCGCCGGCCAGGGGTTGCGGGTGCTCGTCGCCGAGGTGGTCGTGGGGGAGCTCGCCCGGCTGCTCGGCATCGCCGTGCCCGACCTCGTCGTCGTCGACCTCGACCCGGCCATCGCGCGGTACGAGGCCGACGAGGAGGTGCAGGACCTGCTCAACGCGAGCCTCGGGCTCAACCTCGGGATCGACTTCCTGCCGGGCGCGTTCGGCTTCGACTCCGGCTGCACGCCCGACCCCGAGGTCGCCGCGGCGGTGCTGTGGCTCGACGCGTTCACCGCCAACGTCGATCGCTCCTGGCGCAACCCCAACCTGCTCATGTGGCACGGCCGGCTCTGGGCGATCGACCACGGCGCCTGTCTCTACTTCCACCACTCCTGGTCCGGGGGCGTCGGGTCGCCCGAGCGGTTCGCGAAGCAGCCCTACAACGCCGACGACCACGTCCTCGGCGCCTACGTGCCAGGGGTAGCGGCGGCCGACGCCGAGCTCGCCCCACGCGTCACCGAGGAGCTGCTCCGCGAGGCCGCCGGGCGGGTCCCGGACGACTGGCTGGAGCCGGTGCCCGGCGCCGACCGCGAAGCCGTCCGGTCCGCCTACGTCGAGTTCCTGCTCGCCCGGGTGTCGGGTGACCGGACCTGGCTCCCGCGAGGTGCGGCATGAGCACCCCGATGGGATTCCAGTACGTCGCCCTCCGGTGCGTGCCCAGGGTCGACCGGGAGGAGTTCGTCAACGTCGGCGTCGTCGTCTACTGCCACGAGGCGGACTTCCTGGCGTGTGGGTCGTACGTCGACGAGGCGCGGGTGCGGGCGCTCGCCGACTCGGTCGACGTAGCAGCGGTCCGCTCCGCGCTGGCCGCCGCGGACGCCGTCTGCCGGGGCGACGCCGCGGCCGGGGCGGCCGGCCGCGCCCCGCTGGGCACCCGGTTCGGCTTCCTCAGCGCACCCCGGAGCACGGTCGTCCAGCCCGGGCCGATCCACGGTGGGCTGACCCGTGACCCGGCCGCCGAGCTCGACCGGCTCCTCGCCACGTTGGTGCGCTGACCGCACTACGCTGGCGTCCGTGACCTCCATCGAGCACGCCGGGCGGACGACCACGGGCGACCTGGTCGCCTTCGACATCCGCTGGGAGGGAGGGCTCGCCGGCAGCACGGTCGTGTGGTCGATGGTCGTCGCCGAGGCCGGCTCCGAGGTCAGGCTGTGCCACGAGCGGGTCGATGGCCGGCCCACCGGTCAGTACGTCGTCGACGGCGGCACCGGCCGGCGGCACGACGTCGAGCTGGACGCCGACCTCCACGACGACGAGATCACGGTCCGGTTCCCCGCCGACGTCGTGGGGGTTGCCGTGGAGTGGCCGGTGTGGAAGGCGGTCGTCACCGTGGACGGCCAGGACGTGGCCCACCACGTCGTACCCGTCACCTGACGTCCTTCAGTCTGAGCCGTTGAGCCGCCCCTCCCGCCGGGTTGAGCCGCCCCTCCCGCCGGGTTGAGCCGCCCCTCCCGCTGGGTTGAGCCGCCCCTCCCGCTGGGTTGAGCCGCCCCTCCCGCTGGTACGGCGCTCCAGGTCGGTGTCCGACGGAAAGCGCCGCCCACCGGGCGGGAATCGGCGCCTTCGGTCTGAAAGCCGCGCGCCCCCCGGCGTACGCCTGCATGAAGGGCGGCTCACCCCAGCGTGAGGGGCGGTTCAACCAAGCGTGAGGGGCGGTTCAACCAAGCGTGAGGGGCGGCTCAACCAAGCGTGAGGGGCGGTTCGACGTCGACCCGGGTCACATGTGGATCATGTGACCGGCGATCCCCTCGATGGCCTCCTTCACGACCTCCGACAGCGTCGGGTGGGCGAAGACGTTGCGGGCGACCTCGTCAGCGGTGAGGTCCCACTTCTGGGCCAGCGTCAGCGCCGGAAGGAGCTCGGTGACGTCGGGGCCGATCATGTGGGCGCCGATGATCTCGTTGTACTTCGCGTCGGCGACGATCTTCACGAACCCAGCCGTCTCGCCGAGCCCCTTGGCCTTGCCGTTGGCGCTGAACGGGAACTTCGCGGTCTTGACGTCGTACCCCAGCTCCTTCGCCTGCTCCTCCGAGTAGCCGAACGAGGCGATCTGGGGCTGGCAGTACGTCGCCCGCGGGATCATGTCGAAGTCGATCTCGACGGTCTCGGCGCCGGCGATCGTCTCGGCCGCCACGATCCCCATCGCCTCGGCGGTGTGGGCGAGCATCATCTTGCCGGTGACGTCGCCGATCGCGTAGACGCCGTCGACGTTGGTCCGGCCGCGGGCGTCGACCTCGATCGCACGGCGGGCGCTGGTCTCCACCCCGGTCTTGTCGAGCCCGTAGCCGTCGAGCCGCGGCGCGAAGCCGATCGCCTGGAGGACCTTGTCGGCCTCGAGCACCTGCTCGCCGTTCTTCTCCGAGGAGACGGTGACCTTGACCTTGTCGCCCGAGTCGTCGATCTTCTCCACCTTGGTGCCGGTGAGGACCTTGACCCCCAGCTTCTTGTAGTGCTTGGCGAGCTCCTTGGAGACCTCCTCGTCCTCTGTCGGCACCATGCGCTCGAGGAACTCGACGATCGTGACGTCGACGCCGAAGTTGCTCATGACGTAGGCGAACTCCACGCCGATGGCTCCGGAGCCGGCGATGACGATGCTGCCGGGCAGCTCGGGGTCGAGGATCTGCTCCTCGTAGGTGACGACCCGCTCGGAGAGCTCGGTGCCGGGGACCAGCCGGGTCGTCGCGCCGGTGGCGATGATGATGTTGTCGCCGGTGACCTCGTCGGTGCTGCCGTCCTCGAGCTCGACCGAGAGGGTCTTGGCGTCGACGAAGGTGCCCCAGCCGTTGATCTCGGTGATCTTGTTCTTCTTCATGAGGAAGTGGACGCCCTTGACGATGCTGTCCGACACCTCACGGCTCCGCTGGTGGGTCGCCCCGTAGTCCATCGTCGCGTCGCCGCTGATCCCGAACTTCTCCTTCTCGTGCTGGAGCAGGTGCGCGAGCTCGGCGTTGCGGAGGAGCGACTTGCTGGGGATGCAGCCGACGTTGAGGCACACACCTCCCCAGTACTTCTTCTCGACCACCGCGGCCTTGAGGCCGAGCTGGGAGGCGCGGATGGCAGCGACGTACCCGCCGGGGCCGGCACCGAGGACGACGACATCGAAGTGCTGGGTCATGCCCCGAGCCTAGTGGTCCCGACCAGCGGACACGAACCCCCTCAGACCGGCACCAGCTCGACCGCTCCGACCAGGTAGCGCGCGATCACCGTGCGGGCCACCTCCGGGTCGGCGCCGAAGGGCCGCGAGACCGCCACGGCTCCCGCCTCGAGCGCGAGCTCGGCGGCGCGGTCGTGGAGGAAGCCGGGGGCGAGGAAGAGCGACCCGACCGCGATGTGCCGACGCCCCTGCGCGCGGAACGCGCGCACCGCCTCCCCGGTCGCCGGGGGGCTGGCCGAGGCGAAGGCTGCGACCGTCGGCAGCCGGTGCCGGGCGCCCCAGAGCCGGGCCAGCCGGTTGATCGACTGGCAGGCGAGCGGGTCGGTCGTGCCGGCGGCGGCGAGGACGAGCGCGTCGAGCTCGCGGACCCGGGCGTCGGCGAGCGACTCCCGGAGCCGCCGGTCGAGCACGTCGAGGAAGGCGGTCTCGAGGCCGAGCACCGAGGTCGCCCGGATCCGGAGTCCCTCGTGGCGTGCGGTGGCCTCCGCGACGACGGTCGGTACGTCGACCTTGGCGTGGTAGGCCTCGGAGAGGAGCAGCGGGACCACGACGATCTCGTCGTACCCGGCGCGGACCAGCCGGTCGACCACGGTGCCGAACGACGGCTTGGCGAGGTCGAGGAACGCCGGCTCGATGCGCAGGTCGGGCCGGATCCGGCGGACCTCGTCGACGAGGGCGCGCACGGTATTCGCGGAGCGAGGGTCACGGCTGCCATGGGCGAGGGCCACCAGGGCGGGAGCGGTCACGAGTCAGCCTCCTCTCGGGTTCGGGTCGGCGGTGCCGGCCACTGTTGTGTGTCGGGTGGTCGTGCTTCTTCAGTTGTCGGTCGTCACGCGTTCAGCCATGGATGCCGCACTCGGTCTTCCCGGTGCCGGCCCAGCGACCGCTCCGGGCGTCCTTCCCCGGAGCGACCCGCCGGGTGCAGGGAAGGCAGCCGATGGAGGGGTAGCCGTCGTACTGCAGCGGGTTGACGAGCACGCCGTGCTCGGCGACGTAGCGCTCGACGTCCTCGTCGCTCCACCGTGCCAGCGGCGAGACCTTGACCTTCCGCTTCTGGGCGTCCCAGCCGATGACCGGGGCGATGACGCGGTTGTGGGTCTCGGCCCGGCGGAGCCCGGTCGCCCACGCGTCGTACGACGCCAGCGCCTGCTCGAGCGGACGCACCTTCCGCAGCGCGCAGCAGAGGTCGGGGTCGCGGGCGAAGAGCTCCTTGCCGTACGCCGCGTCCTGCTCGGCCACCGACTGCACCGGGGTGACCGTCAGCATCGTGACCGGGAGGGTGGCCTCGACGGCGTCGCGCGTGCCGAGGGTCTCGGGGAAGTGGTAGCCGGTGTCGAGGAAGACCACGTCGATGCCCGGCGCCACTCGCGAGGCGAGGTGGGCGAGCACCGCGTCGGCCATCGACGAGGTGATGCAGAACCGCTCGCCGAACGTGGCGACCGCCCACTCGACGATCACCTCGGCGGGCGCGAGCTCGAGCTCGGCGCCGGCGTGGCGGACCAGGTCGCGGAGCTCCTGCTCGCTGCGACCGGCGGTCTCGGTCCCGCGGGCCAGGAACGCGCGGGTCGTCGCGGCGGCCGTCATGATGCGCCCTCCGGACGCAGGAGTCCCAGGAACTTCACGCTGAACGCGCGCATGCACCCGCGGCACTCCCAGGCGCCGTGGCCCGGTCCGTCGGCGACCTCGTGGGGCCGCAGCTCCTCCCCGCCGCAGTACGGGCAGTGGAAGGGTGCGACGCGCTCGCTCATCCGGCCACCTCGAGCACCCGGTCGCCCCGCAGGGCGGTCTCGTCGGCCCGGGCGACCCACCGGGCGAACGGCTCGCCCTCCTCGCGCTCGGCAAGGTACGCCGTGACGACGTTGGTGATGTAGTCGTCGAGGCCGGCGCTGGTCACCTTGTGCGCCCGCAGCTTGCGGCCGAGCTCCGTGGAGAGCCCGATGCCGCCGCCGAGGTGCACCTGGAACCCCTCGACCTGCCGGCCGTCGTCGTCGAGCACGAGCTGTCCCTTGAGCCCGATGTCCGCGACCTGGGTGCGGGCACAGGCGTTGGGGCAGCCGTTGACGTTGACGGTGATCGGGGTGTCGAGGTCGGGGAACCGCCGCTCGAGCTCGTCGACGAGCCGGATCGCGCGCTCCTTGGTCTCCACGATCGCGAGCTTGCAGAACTCGATGCCGGTGCAGGCCATCGTGGAGTGGCGCCACGGCGAGGGCCGCGCGGCGAGCCCGACGCGTGCCAGCTCCGAGACGACCTGCTCGACGTCCGCTCCGTCGACCCCGAGGACGACGAGCTTCTGGTACGACGTGAGCCGGACGCCGGCGGCGTCGTACCTCTCGACCAGGTCGCCGAGGGCGGTCAGCACGCGGCCGGAGATCCGCCCCGCGGTCGGCGTCGCGCCGATGTAGAACTTGCCGTCGTTCTGCTCGTGGACCCCGATGTGGTCACCGCTCACCGCGGCATGGCCGGGGGAGGGGCCGTCGACGAGCCGGCGGCCGAGGTACTTGGTCTCGAGGAGCTCCCGGAACTTCTCCACCCCCCAGTCGGCCACCAGGTACTTCAGCCGGGCGCGGCTGCGGAGCCGGCGGTAGCCGTAGTCGCGGAAGACGCCGATCACTCCCTCCCACGCGTCGGCGACCTCGTCGAGGGGGATCCAGACGCCGAGCTTCTGCGCGAGCATCGGGTTGGTCGACAGCCCGCCGCCGACCCAGAGGTCGAAGCCGGGGCCGTGCTCGGGGTGGACGGTGCCGACAAAGCTGACGTCGTTGATCTCCGGCGTCCCGTCGAGGCTCGGGTGTCCGGAGACCGACGTCTTGAACTTCCGGGGCAGGTTGGAGAACTCCGGGTTCCCGATGTAGCGGCGCTTGATCTCCTGCAGCGCGGGCGTGCCGTCGATGATCTCGTCCTTGGCGACGCCGGCCACGGGGGAGCCCAGGAAGCCGCGAGGGGAGTCGCCGCAGGCCTCGGTCGTGCTCAGCCCGACGGCCTCGAGCCGCTCCCAGATGGTGGGGACGTCCTCGATGCGGATCCAGTGGTACTGGATGTTCTGTCGGTCGGTGATGTCGGCGGTGTCGCGGGCCAGCTCGGTGGAGATCCCGCCGAGGGTGCGCAGCTGGTCGGCTCCGAGGAGCGCGCCGTCGCTGCGGACCCGCATCATGAAGAACTTGTCGTCGAGCTCGTGCGGCTCGACGGTCGCGGTCTTGCCCCCGTCGAAGCCGGGCGCCCGCTGGGTGTAGAGCCCCATCCAGCGGAACCGGCCGCGCAGGTCGCTGGGGTCGATCGAGTCGAACCCTCGGTGGGAGTAGATGTTCTCGATCCGGGCCCGGACGTTGAGCGGGTTGTCGTCCCTCTTGACCTGCTCGTTGCCGTTGAGGGGCTCGCGGTAGCCGAGTGCCCACTGGCCCTCGGCGCGCTTGGGCCGCGGACGCGGCGTACGTGCCGGGCGGTTGTCGGGGTGGCTGGCCGGCGGGCTACCGGGGGCGGTGGTCGTCATGGGGTGGCGTTCCTCTGGGGTAAGAGACGCACGAGCGCTGACTCGTCCCCGACGCCCTTGTCGGAAAGCCTGTCGGCGACCCGCACGCCAGGCTTCGAGAGCGGAGGCGTGGCCGTCGCCGGGGCGACAGCAGGTCAGGCCGACATACACATCATGCTGCGGGTGCGCCCGAGGTCCACGTGGCGTCGAACCACGAGGCGCAGGGTGGTGGCAGCAGTGATCATGGACAGCAGTCTCGACGCTTGGACGGCGATTCCACAAACCGTCGTCTCGTACAGTGAGACGAGCGTCCACTAGTTGATATGGGCCCAGGCTGCGAACGGCCGATGGACCGCCTCATTAGGCTGTCGGCCATGACCGACGCCCAGCTCGCCGCCACCGCCAGCACCGCCTACAGCTCGGCCCTCGAGGTGATCGCCTCGGTGGAGCCCCGGATCGCCGAAGCCACCCGCGCCGAGCTCGCGGACCAGCGAGCGTCGCTCAAGCTGATCGCGAGCGAGAACTACGCCTCGCCGGCGGTGCTCCTCACCATGGGCACGTGGTTCTCCGACAAGTACGCCGAGGGCACGGTGGGCCACCGGTTCTACGCGGGATGCCAGAACGTCGACACCGTGGAGGCGCTCGCCGCGGAGCACGCCCGGGAGCTGTTCGGGGCGGAGTACGCCTACGCCCAGCCGCACTCCGGGATCGACGCGAACCTGGTCGCCTTCTGGTCGATCCTCGCGCACCGCATCGAGAGCCCGGCGCTCGAGAAGCACTCGGTCAGGAACGTCAGCGAGCTCGCCGAGGCGGACTGGGAGGAGCTCCGGCACGAGCTCGGCAACCAGCGGATGCTCGGGATGTCACTGGACTCCGGCGGCCACCTCACCCACGGCTTCCGGCCGAACATCAGCGGCAAGATGTTCCACCAGCGTTCCTACGGCACCGACCCCGAGACCGGGTTCCTCGACTACGACAAGGTCCGCGAGGCCGCCCGGGAGTTCAGGCCGCTGATCCTCGTCGCCGGCTACTCGGCGTACCCCCGCCGCGTGAACTTCGCGAAGATGCGCGAGATCGCCGACGAGGTCGGGGCCACGCTGATGGTCGACATGGCGCACTTCGCCGGCCTCGTGGCCGGCAAGGTCTTCACCGGCGACGAGGACCCGGTCCCGCACGCCCACGTCACGACCACGACGACCCACAAGTCGCTCCGCGGCCCGCGGGGCGGTCTGGTGCTCGCCCAGTCGGAGTACGCCCCGTCGGTCGACCGCGGCTGCCCGATGGTGCTGGGCGGCCCGCTGTCCCACGTGATGGCGGCCAAGGCCGTCGCGCTCGCCGAGGCGCGGCAGCCGTCGTTCCGCGACTACGCCCAGCGGATCGCGGACAACGCCAAGTCGCTCGCCGACGGGTTCATGTCCCGCGGCGCGAAGCTGGTCACCGACGGCACGGACAACCACCTCGTGCTGCTCGACGTGACGTCGTTCGGGCTGACCGGCCGGCAGGCCGAGTCGGCGCTGCTCGACGCCGGCGTCGTGACCAACCGCAACTCGGTCCCGGCCGACCCCAACGGCGCCTGGTACACCTCCGGCATCCGGTTCGGCACCCCGGCCCTCACCACCCGCGGCTTCGGCCACGACGAGTTCGACCGGGTCGCGGAGCTGGTCGTGGACGTCCTGAAGAACACCTCTCCGAGGACCACGTCGGCCGGCGCGCCCTCCAAGGCGAATTACGAGCTGGGCGACGGGGTCGTCGAGCGCACCAAGGCCGCCTCGGCCGAGCTGCTCGACAAGCACCCGCTGTACCCGGGCCTCGAGCTCGCCTGAGGGCCTCCAGTTTCCCATGGTATGCAGCCGAATTGGTGCTCCCCATGGGTTACAGACCGTGGGGAGCACCAGTTCTCCTACATACCGTGGGAATTGGTAACCCTCACAGCAGGTCGAGGAGCCAGGACGGGCTCATCACGGTCGCCCCGAGGTGCTCCACGGCACCCCTCAGGGCCCGGTCGGCCGTCACGACCGTGACCTGACAGGCGGCCGCGGCCTCCTCGACGACGCCCACGATGCAGCGGTCGCCGTCGCGCGGGGCGTGGACCGTGGTGACGTGCAGGTCCTCGCCGGCAGACACGCCCCCCTTGGCCCCGCCCTCCAGCACGAGCACCACCTCGTCGTACGCCGTGTCGGCGACCAGCAGCCGTTCGTGGAGCCGGCGGGCCGCACCGGCCCGGTCGTTCCACCACCCGTCGGGAGTCGCGCCGACGACGTTCGCGCCGTCCACCACGAGGACCGTGGTCACGGCTCCACCACCGCCCCGTGCGCCTCGGCGAGGAGCACGGCGCCCGCCAGGTCCAACCGGGTGCCCTCCAATCGGGCTGAGGAGAGGTCGGCCCGCTCGAGCTTGGCGCCGCGGAGGTCGGTGCCCCGCAGCTTGGTCCCACGCAGCGTGGCCCCGGTCAGGTCGGCCCTCCGCAGGTCGGTGTCGCTGAGGTCCGCCTCGGCGAGGTCGGCCTCCGGCAGCTGCAGCCCGGAGAGGTCGAGCCCCGACAGCCGGGCGCCGCGCAGGGTGACGCCCCGCCAGACCCCGCCGGACACCTTCAACGGCCGCATCGTGCAGTCGACGAAGACGCTCCCGGTCAGCTTGCAGCCGTCGAGCTCGGCGTCGAAGAAGTTGGTGCGGAGGAAGTGGCACCCCACGAACGCGGTGGCGGTGTGGCGCGACGCGTTGAGCCGGCAGTGCGAGAACCGGCACCCGGTGAACGTCGCGCCTGATGAGGTCGCCTCGGTCAGGTCGACGTCACCGAACGTGCAGTCGGTGAAGACGCGGGCACCGAGCTCCTCGGCGTACCAGTCCTCCCCGGAGAACGTGACTCCCTCGTCGCTCACCCGACGACCGGCGTCGTGCGGGCCACGATCGCCTCCAGGTCGAGCCCGGGAGGCAAGGTGCCGAGCGTGCCGGCGTACTCCCCGCCGAGGCGCGAGGCACAGAAGGCGTCCGCCACCTCCGCCGGCGCGTGCTGGACGAGCAGCGCGCCCTGGAGGCAGAGCGCCATCTGGACGGCCAGCCGGCGGGCCTGGGACTCGGCGCCCGCGGTGTCCGCGAGCGTCTCGAGGGTGGTCCGGATCGCCGTGTCCAGCCGGGGGTCGGCTCCGCTGGCGCGGCCGACCTCGGTGATCCACGCGTCGAGCACCTCCGGCTCGCGGGAGAGCGCCCGGAGCACGTCGAGCGCGTTGACGTTGCCGGACCCTTCCCAGATCGAGTTGAGCGGCGACTCCCGGAAGAGGAGCGGCAGGCCAGACTCCTCGACGTACCCGTTCCCGCCGAGGCACTCGAGCGCCTCGGCCACCATCGTGGGCGTTCGCTTGCAGACCCAGAACTTCGCCAGCGGCAGCGCGATCCGGCGCAGCGCAGCCTCGTGCGGGTCGGCCAGGTTGTCGACCGCCGACGCCAGCCGGATCGCCAGCGCGGTCGCGGCCTCGGACTCCACCGCGAGGTCGGCGACGACGTTCTGCATGAGCGGCTTGTCGGCGAGCACCGAGCCGAACGCGGCGCGGTGCGCGACGTGCCACGACGCCTCGGCCAGCGAGCGGCGCATGAGCGAGGCCGAGCCGAGGACGCAGTCGAGCCGGGTCGCCGCGACCATCTCGATGATCGTCCGCACCCCTCGTCCCTCGTCGCCGAGCCGCTGGGCCCAGGTGCCGTGGAGCTCGAGCTCGGAGGAGGCGTTCGACCGGTTGCCGAGCTTGTCCTTGAGCCGCATCACGTCGATCCGGTTGCGGGTGCAGTCGGGGAGGACCCGCGGCACGAGGAAGCAGGTGAGCCCGCCCTCGGCCTGGGCCAGCACGAGGAAGACGTCGTTCATCGGGGCGGAGGTGAACCACTTGTGGCCGAAGAGCGCGTACTCGCCGTCCACCTCGGTGCGCACCGCCTCGGTGACGTTGGTCCGGACGTCCGAGCCGCCCTGCTTCTCGGTCATCCCCATGCCGGCAAGGGCCCCGGCCTTGAGGTCGGGTGCGCGGAGCCCGGGGTCGTACGTCGTCGACGCCAGCCTGGGCGTCCACTCCTTGGCGATCGCGTCCTCGGCACGCAGCGCGGGTACGGCGGCGTACGTCATGGAGATCGGGCAGCCGTGCCCCGGCTCGGTCTGCGACCACGCGAAGAAGCCGGCAGCCCGCCGGACGTGCGCGTGGGGGGAGTCGGACGTCCAGGGCGTTGCCGCCAGGCCGAAGCCGATGCCGCGCTCGAGCAGCCAGTGCCACGACGGGTGGAACCGCACCTCGTCGACCCGGTTGCCGTAACGGTCGAACGGCACGAGGACCGGCTCGTTGTCGTTGGCGAGCATCCCGTGCTCCCGCGCCTCCGCCGTGCCGGCCAGCTCACCGAGCGGCAGGAGGTCGGCGACGACGTCGGAGGAGCCGTGCCGGAGCAGCGCCTCCTCCAGGGCCAGGTCCGAGGTGACCACGTTGTGGCCGGTCAGCGGCGGGGGCTGGTTCGTCGCTACGCGGTTGTGGACGGACATGTCGTTACGGTAGTCGCATGCCTGCCACCAGGGATGCGGACGTCCCGGCTCCGTCCCGGTGGGGCGCCGCGGGCGCGACCGTCTGGCGGCTCATCGTCTCCACGGTCGGCAACTGCATCCGCAACCGGGTCACCGGACTGGCGGCCGAGGCGGCGTTCTTCGCGCTCCTGTCGCTGCCGCCGCTGATCTTCGGGCTCGCCGGGTCGATCGGCTGGGTCGTCCAGACCTTCACCGACCAGCGGATCGGCGAGTTCAAGGCCCAGGTCGTCGACCTCGCCAGCCAGGCCTTCGTCGAGGACACCGTCGACCAGATCATCGTGCCGACGCTCGACGAGGTGCTCTCCGGTCCGCGCTACGACGTCATCTCGATCGGCTTCGTGCTGGCGCTGTGGTCCGGCTCACGGGCCCTCAACGTCTTCGTCGACACCGTGACGATCATGTACGGCCTCGGCGGGCTCCGCGGCATCGTCAAGACGCGGATGCTGGCGTTCCTGCTCTACGTCCTGGGGCTGGTGACCGGGATCGTCACCATCCCGCTCGTGGTCGCCGGCCCCAGCCTGGTGGACCGGGTGGTTCCCGACCGGCTCGACGCCCTCAACCAGCTCTACTGGCCGGTGGTCGTGGTCCTCTGCGTCGTCTTCACGGCGACGCTCTACCACGTCTCGGTGCCGGTCCGGACGTCGTGGCGGTACAACCTGCCGGGGGCCGCGCTCACGCTCGTCATGTGGATCGCCGGCTCAGCGGTGCTCCGCTCGGTGCTCACCGCCACCGCCGCCGACTCGACCTCGATCTACGGGCCGCTCGCCGCGCCGATCGCGGTGATGATCTGGCTCTACATCCTCGCCATCGCGGTGCTGATCGGGGCCGCCCTCAACGCCTCCTTCGACGAGCTGTGGCCGGAGTCGGCGCCGGCGCGGGCGAGGGTCGAGCTGGTCCGGCGGCTGCGGCGTCGGGCGGCTCGCCTGCCGCGGCTGCGTCGCAGCCACGAACACGTGGGGGAGTACGACGAAGGGGCCGCCGTGGAGCTGTCGGAACAGCCTGCTGTCGACCCGGGGGACCTGCAGGAGACCGCCGTGATCCCCCGGAGGGCCGAGCCGCGCTGAGCCCGCACCGGCTCCGCCGAAAATGCAGTGGGGCGCGGTGCCCCCGCGTCGTACATTCGCGACGTGGGTGCTGGGACGGGGCCGAAGGTCGTGGCGGCGCAGGTCGCGGGCGACCGGACCGGGCGCGTGGTCTCGGTGCGGACCGGCCTGGTCCGGGTGACGGTCCGGAGCCGGGTGCTCCGCGCCACCGTCGGCGCCGACCTGCTCGCTGCGATGGCACGGGACGAAGCGGCCGGGCCACGGGTCGGTGACCGGGTCCGGCTGCTGTGCTGGGCCGACGGGAGGGCCACGGTCGAGGAGGTCCTGGAGCGCGCCGCGGGTTGAGTCGCCCGGGGAGGTACGCCGGTTCCTGGGCACGACGTGGGATGCTGGGCGGCGCCCGTTCCTGCTGCTCGGAAGGTGGACGACATGGCGAACGTGAACCTGCCCGCGCCGGTGGCGTTCGCGGGTGCCGCGTTGTGCGCGCTCGGCGGCTACCTCATCGGTGTCGTGGCAGGGCCGGACACCACGAGCCGGACCACGGCGGAGGTGGTCAGCTACGACGCCGACAGCCACGAGCTCTGCCTGACCGGCGACGCCGTCGCCGACCTCCAGGAGAGCGACGACGGCCGGCTCTGCGGAACCTGGCGGTCCGCGCAGCGCAGCCCCCGCCCGCAGGAGGGCGACCAGTTCCGGTTCGTCGTGATGTCGAGCGAGGGCCAGGGCGAGGTCTCGACATTCATCTACGGCGACGTCGTGGAGTGAACGTCTCCGCTCCTCGCGTCCCGTAGATTCGCCTCGTGCGAGACCCCGAGACCGACACCGCCCTCGGGACGATCCGGTTCCCCGAGGTCGTCCGCTCGCCGTGGTGGGCGCTGGGCAAGCGGATCCTCGTCGCGTTCGGGATCATGGCGCTGACCGTGGTCCTGGTCTACCTCGACCGGCACGGCTACCACGACGCCAACGACCCCACGGGTGAGGTCGACCTGAGCGACGCCATCTACTACACGACGGTCACCCTGAGCACGACCGGCTACGGTGACATCGCCCCGGACTCGGAGCGGGCTCGGCTGGTCAACGCCTTCGCGATCACCCCGCTCCGCATCGCCTTCCTGGTGGTGCTGATCGGTACGACGCTCGAGGTGCTGGCCAGCCAGGGGCGCGAGATGTTCCGCGTGGCCCGATGGAGGAAGCGCATGAACCAGCACGTGGTGGTCGTCGGCTACGGCACGAAGGGCCGGAGCGCGATCGACACCCTGCTCAACAACGGCCACGACAAGGAGGCGATCGTCGTCGTCGACCCCGACGCCTCAGCCATCCAGGAAGCCACGAACCACGGGATGACGGTCGTCATCGGCGACGCCACGCGTCGTGACGTGCTGCGCCGCGCCAGGGTGGCAGAGGCGAGCCAGGTCATCATCACCACCGACCGCGACGACTCGACGGTGCTGTCGGTGCTCAACGCGCGCCAGCTCAACGCCGACGCCTACATCGTCGCGGCGGTCCGGGAGGGCGACAACGTCTCGCTGGTCCGGCAGAGCGGCGCCAACGCCGTCGTCACCTCCTCCGACGCCGTCGGTCGGCTGCTGGGGCTCTCGGCGGTCAGCCCGGCCCTCGGCTCGGTCATCGAGGACCTGCTCACCACGAGCCACGGGCTCGAGGTGGCCGAGCGTGAGCTTCTCGTCCCCGAGGTCGGCAAGCAGCCGCAGCAGCTGCCCGACCAGGTGATCGCGGTGGTGCGGGACGACCGCGTGCACCGCTACTTCGAGCCGGTGGTGACGCAGCTGGCGCGCGGCGACAAGCTGATCGTGGTCCGGCCCTCACAGGAGCTGCCGTGGGCGCCGCGGCCCGGCACCCACGGCGAGGTCACGGCTGACGAAGAGTGATGCTCCCGAACCCCGACCAGGAGCACGACGGCAGCGCCGTCGACGGGCTGCTCGCCGCGGTCCGGGCCGGCGTCGAGCGGGTGACGGCCGACCGCCTCCCCGCCGAGGCGGCCGCCGGCGCGCTCGTCGTCGACATCCGGCCGGTGGAGCAGCGGGCTCGCGACGGGGAGCTGCCCGGCGCGCTGGTCGTCGACCGCAACGTCCTCGAGTGGCGGCTCGACCCGACCTGTCCGCACCGGCTGCCCGAGGCCGACGACCCCGAACGGCGCGTCGTCCTGGTCTGCAACGAGGGGTACAGCTCGAGCCTGGCCGCCGCCACCCTGCGCCGGCTCGGGCTCTCCCGGGCCACCGACCTCGTGGGTGGTTACCAGGCCGTGCTGGCACTGTCCCGGCGCTGTCCCGTCGCTCCGGGCACCGAGGAACGGGGGAGGCCCCCGCTCGTGTGAAAGGGAGACACGAGCGAGGACCTCTTCGGTCGGTGGCGGCCGCTGCGGGAGATACGCCAAGACCTTCCCCAAGGGCTGTGACGAGCAGCGGTGACCCACCCCGACGAACACTGTCCCGCGCCGCGGCGCTGATTGCCAGCAACTCGCCGTGGATTTGACCAATGAAGTCGAGTGACCGGCGTCACGCCGTCAGCGGCGTACCATGGTGGGGTCGAGATCGCCAGGTCCCGTGCACGGCTCAACGAAGCAGGCGAGGCCAATGGCTCAGCGGACGACCATGACCCAGCATCAACGGCTCGAGAAGTGGTGGGCCACCCTCGACGCCGAGCGACGAGCGCATGCGCACGCCTGTGTCACCACCAACACCCCGGACGGGTCGTTCCTCGAGGGGCTTCGCGACGCCGACATCGGGCTCGCCGATGTCGGCTGGACGGCGCACAGCGGCGCGCACACCCACATCCCCGCGGCGATCCAGAGGTTCGTCCGCGCCCAGCCTGACGGCGTGGCCACGCGTCTCGGGGAGAGCTGAGCCGGCGCGTCGGCTGGTCAGCTGTCCCGGAGCGCTTGCCGGCGTACCTTGCCCGTGGTCGTCATCGGCAGCTCGTCGAGGAACTCCACCTCGCGCGGGTACTCGTAGGACGCGAGCCTGGTCCGGACGTGCTGGCGGATCTCCTCGGCCAGCTCGTCGGACGGCTCGAACGAGTCGCTCAGCTTGATGAAGACCTTGACGACCTGGCCGCGCAGCTCGTCGGGGATCCCGACCGCCGCGACGAGGGCCACCGCGGGGTGCGCGAGGACGCACTCCTCGACCTCGGCGGGGCCGATCCGGTAGCCGGCCGAGGTGATGACGTCGTCCTCGCGGCTGGTGAACCAGAAGTAGCCGTCCTCGTCCGTGCGCCCGAGGTCCCCGGTGCGCAGCCAGACGACGTCCTCGCCGTCATCCCCGGGGAGCGTCACGAACTTGCGGGCCGTCGCGTCGGCGTTCTGCCAGTAGCCCAGCATGACGACCGGGTCGTCGGCCCGTACGACGATCTCGCCCTCGACCTCCGGCCCCACGAGGCGGCCGTCGGGTCCGAGGACGGCCAGTGTGTGGCCGGGGAACGGCCGCCCCATCGACCCGGGCCGGACGTCCCAGACCTCGGAGCTGTTCCCCACGAGGAGGTTGGCCTCGGTCTGCCCGTAGATCTCGTTGATGCCCACGCCGAAGTGCTCCCGGCTCCAGGCGAGCGTCTCGCTGCCGAGCGGCTCCCCTCCACTCATGATGATCCGCAGCGTGCCGTGGTCCGGGGGCAGCGCCGCCTGCCGCATCATCTTCAGCGCGGTCGGCGGCAGGAACGTCGTGGTGACCCGGTGCTCGGCGATCAGCCGGGTGGCGGCCTCGGCGTCGAAGCGGGAGCGCGGCGTGGCCACCACGGGACGGCCGTGGAACCAAGCGGGAAGCAGCACGTCGAAGAGCCCGCCGATCCAGGCCCAGTCCGCCGGCGTCCAGATCCGGTCGTCGGCGCGAGGAAAGAAGTCGAACATGAGCTCGAAGCCGGGAAGGTGGCCGAGCAGGACCCGGTGTGCGTGCAGCGCGCCCTTGGGGGAGCCGGTCGTGCCCGAGGTGTAGATGATCACCGCCGGGTCGTCGGGACCGGACGGCTCCGCCTCGAGGTCGGGTGACGCCGCATCGATGAGCTCGTCCAGCGCTCGACGGGGAGGAGCCGCCCCCGCTCCGGCGACGACCACCGTCACGTCGCCCAGCCCCCCGGCGACCTCCTCGACCATCTCCACGCTGGTCGCGTCGGTGATGACCACTCGCGCCCCACTGTCGCCGAGCCGGTAGCCCAGCGCCTGAGGGCCGAAGAGCTGGGTCAGCGGGACCGCGATGGCGCCGAGCTTGTAGGTGGCGAGGTGGGACACCCCGCAGTCGAGTCCCTGCGGGAGCATGACGGCCACGCGGTCGCCCCGTTGCACGCCCAGCTCCCGCAGGGCGTTCGCCAGGCGGTTCGACCGCTCGGTCAGCTCCGCGAACGAGTGCTCGCGCACGTCGTCGCCACTGACCTCGATCAGCGCCAGGGCGTCCCCGTCCTGCTCGTCGGAGCAGGCGGTCCCGATGTTGAGCCGCTCCGGCAGGTCCCACCGGAAGCTCTCGGTCAGGGACTCGTACGTCGCACCTGCGACCCTCTCGATCACCACTCCTCCTTCGTCAGCTCGCCCGGACAGGGGTTGCCGGTGCCGGCGCCTCGAGTGCTCCGCCGTCGATGACGCTCTCGAGCCGCGGATCGGCGAGCGAGTCGCCGCTCCGGCCCCGGGTCGCCATGGAGACGCCGATGTAGACGATCAACGTGACCGCCAGCGTGAAGGCGCCGATGACCACGCCGTCCGGCAGCGGCGTGAAGTCGTACTTCGCACCGACCTCGAGCACGAAGTTGAGGACGATCCCGACGATCGCGCTCGAGATGGCCGCCTGCTTGGTGCCGCCGTTCCAGACCATCCCGAGGACCAGCGCCGGGAACAGGCTTGCCGCGAACGTTCCCCAGCCGAAGGTGCCGAGCAGGGCGACCACGTTGTCGATGTAGAGCGCGAAGGCGGTCGAGAGCACCAGCAGGGCGAAGACCGCGATGCGGCTCCAGAGGAGCTCCCGCTCGATCCTCACGTTGAACGCGCGGGGGATGTCGCGGATGACGCTGGCGGCGCCGAGGGTGAGGAAGCTGGAGCCGGTGGACATGATGGCGGCCAGCAGGCCGGCGATCACGAGGCCGGCCACGATCGGAGGCGTGAACTCCGTCAGGTACGACGTGAACGACTCGTCGGGGGAGTCGAGCACCGGGAACTCGCCGCGGATCGTGAGGACGGAGACCGCGGAGCCGATCCCGATGACCATCAGGGTGGTGATCGCATAACCGGTGCCGCTGATCAGCGGACCCCATCGGAGGCTGCGCCGGTCACGCAGCATCAGGAACTTCGTCAGCCCGTGGGGCTGTGCCGACCCGCCGAGGCTGAACAGGAAGATCCAGCACGGGATCGTCACCAGTGGTGACAGGCCGAAGGGGCTGGCGAGCTCGGGGTTCTCCTGCTGCAGGGTGCGGGTGATCTCGGAGATGCCTCCGCCGCTGTCGACGGCGTAGTAGAACGCCACGAGCGAGGCGACGAGCATCAGCACGCCCTGGAACAGGTCGGTGTACACGCCGGCGAGGATGCCGCCGCCGATCACGTAGAGCCCGAGGACGGACATGCCGATGATCGCGCCGGTCGTCGTGCTGACGCCGAAGATCGCCGCGACGACGATGCCCATCGCGAGCACCTGGGTGCCGAGGTAGCCGAGGACGCCGAGGACGACGGCGACGCCCATGACGCCGCGGGCCGCGGGGCTCCGGTAGCGCAGCTCTGCGACGTCTCCGACGGTGTACATCTCACCCATGTCGCCGACGCCCATCATCCGCTTGCCGATGAGCAGCCAGGTGATGGCGAAGCCGAGCGGGGTGGCGATCATGACCCCGGAGACGAACCCGTAGCCGCCTGCGGTCACCGTCGAGGTGCCCCCGACGACGCCGAAGCCGCTCTGGATGGAGGAGAAGACGGCGATCGCCATCACGAAGACGCCGAGGCTGCGCCCCGCGATGTAGAAGTCGCCGCTGGTCTTCGTCTTGCCGGTCGCCCACAGGCCGATGAGCAGCACGACCGCCAGGTAGGCGGCGGCGATGATGATGATCGTGGTGTTCACGCGTTCACCTCTCCCGAGTCGGCGGTGCCGTCGTACTGCTGGCCGGTGCCGGCGCCGGGCCCGTCGTCGCTCATGATGCGCCGGTGGAGCAGCGCGTAGAGGCCGGCGACGACCAGGCCGAAGGGCCAGATCGCAAAGAAGTAGATGGCGGTGGTGGGTACGACGCCGGCGACCAGGTCGGTGCTCGACCCGAGGTCAGGGATCATCGCGATGTCGAGCCAGATGTAGAGCGCGAAGTAGACGAGGGTGACGCCGACCCCGAGCCCCATCAGGACCTTGTCGTGGTCGCGCCGCTTTCCCACTCCCAGCAGGATCATCACGCCGATGACGACGAGGTAGGGGTACAGCACCACCCGCCACGAGGTCGTGAGCATGCCGACGAGCATGATGCTGACAAGGACCAGCAGCAGCGTCACCAGCCGGTCCGTGGACGTCGATCTCATCTTGTTCTCCTGCTTGGGTGTGGGTCGGTCAGGTGGCTCATGGTTCATGCCCGGCTTCCTGCTGTGGCGGCGCTCCGGGCGTGGAGCGCCATGTGGCCGCGCTGGATCCCCTCTGTCGCCAGGGCTCGCAGCGCGGCGACGTTCTGCGCCAGCCCGACCGCGGCGATCGTCTCGCCGAGCTGGGTCGCACCGTCCACACCGAGCAGGCGGAGAGCCGCCCGCGCAACCGGGTGCGTCTTGGTCGCCCCGCCGACGATACCCACCGCCATCGGGAGCTCGAGGCTCGCGGTGAGGTTCCCGTCGGCGTCCTTCTCGTAGTGTGAGAGTGACGTGTAGTGACCCTTCGCACCGACCGCGTGGGAGTGAGCACCCGCCTCGATGGCCCGGGTGTCGTTCCCCGTGGCGAGGGCGACCGCGGTGATGCCGTTCATGATCCCCTTGTTGTGTGTCGCGGCGCGGTAGGGATCGGCCTCGGCCAACGCCGCCGCCGCCACCATGTCGTCCACGACCTGGGCGCCGCCGAGCTCGTCGGCGTCGAGCGTGACCGAGGATCGCACCAGCCTGAGGTCCGCCTTGTTGGTCAGGATCCGGAGGAGCGGCCGGCCACCGGCGAGCTCGCCGATCCGGGGAGCAAGGGCCTCGGCCATGGTGTTGACGGTGTTCGCGCCCATGGCGTCGCGGACGTCGACCACGAGGTGGACGATCACGTGGGTGCCGACCCTGGTCTCGACGACGCGGGCGGTGATGTCGCGCACGCCGCCGCCGAAGGAGACCAGCGTGGCGTCCTGCGCGTCGCCGGCCGCCATCAGCTCGTCGCGCTCGGCCAGGATGCGCAGCCGCGCCGCGTGCGGGTCGTCGACGTCCACCACCTGGATCTGGGCTTGCATCAACGGGGCCGAGCTGGAGGTGTGGAACCCCCCGGTCGCGCGAGCGATCCTCGCCGCGTTGCTGGCGGCGGCGACGACGGAGGGCTCCTCGGTCGCCATCGGCACGAGCACCTCGACGCCGTTGATGATGAAGTTGGTGGCGACCCCCACGGGCACGCCGAGGACACCCACGACGTTCTCCACCATGGTGTCGGCCAGCTCGACGGACAGTCCCGCGTCCGGAGCGAGCGTGGCGAGCGCGTCCGCAGGAAGGCCGGCGGCCTCCGCGGCGAGGGTGCGCCGTTCAGCGGGACGTCGGTGTCGGAAGTCGGTCAACCGGCTGGTCTCTCCCACGCACTGCTCCTGTGGTCAGGTCGCTCCCTGGGCCGGACGCGACACGGTTCGCCTGCGGGCAGCATTCCGCCCTGCTCGACCAGCGTAGGGAGGAAGTGACGCCGGACACATGGACGATGAGCACACCAGATCGGCGGTGTAGTGGGATGATCCTCCACTCAGGCGCGAGCGATGCGGTGCATCCGGACCGCCACTCCGACCCGGAACAGCGGTTCCGGTTCTCGCCAGTCGTCGCCCAGCAGGGACGTGAGCCGCGCCAGACGTTGCAGGACCGTGTTGACGTGGACGTGGAGGTGCCGAGCGGTTCGCGTCGGGCTCGAGCTGGAGTCGAGGAAGGCCTCGAGCGTCCGGAAGAGGTCGCCGCCACGCTGCTCGTCCGACCGCAGGACCGGACCGATCACGGCGTCGACGAACGCTTCGAGCTC
>DASSBB010000134.1:0-7432 GCA_035699145.1 Marmoricola sp. | reverse complement strand
ACCTCCTCCGAGACCGGGTGCTCGACCTGGAGCCGGGTGTTCACCTCGAGGAACGAGATGGTGCCGTCCTGGCCGACGAGGAACTCACACGTCCCGGCGCCGACGTACCCCGCCTCCTTGAGGATCGCCTTGGAGGAGTCGTACAGCGTCCGCAGCTGTCGCTCGTTCAGGAACGGCGCGGGCGCCTCCTCGACGAGCTTCTGGTGGCGACGCTGGAGGGAGCAGTCCCGCGTGGAGACGACCACGACGTTGCCGTGGGAGTCGGCCAGGCACTGGGTCTCGACGTGACGCGGCCGGTCGAGGTAGCGCTCGACGAAGCACTCGCCGCGCCCGAACGCGCCGACGGCCTCGCGGACCGCGGACTCGAACATCTCCGCGACCTCGCTCTCCTCGCGGGCGACCTTGAGGCCACGACCGCCGCCGCCGAACGCGGCCTTGATCGCGATCGGGAGCCCGTGCTCGCGGGCGAACGCGACCACCTCGTCCGCGTCGGCGACCGGGTCGGGCGTGCCGGCGACGAGCGGGGCGCCGACCTTGGCGGCGATGTGGCGCGCCTGGACCTTGTCGCCGAGGGAGTCGATCGCGGCCGGCGGCGGGCCGATCCAGACCAGCCCGGCGTCGAGAACGGCCTGCGCGAAGGCGGAGTTCTCGGAGAGGAACCCGTAGCCGGGGTGGACGGAGTCGGCGCCGCTCTTCTTGGCGACGTCGAGGATCTTCTCGATCGAGAGGTAGGACTCGGCGGGGGTGGCGCCGCCGAGGCTGTGCGCCTCGTCGGCGAGCCGGACGAAGAGCGCGTCGCGGTCCGGCTCGGCGTAGACGGCCACGCTGCCGATCCCGGCGTCCTTGCACGCGCGGACCACGCGGACCGCGATCTCGCCGCGGTTGGCGACCAGGACCTTCTGCAGTGGCTTGCTCAACGCCTGCTCCTCACACGGTCGACGAATCCGTCTCGGAGTCTAGGGCCAGCGGGGGACAGTGCCCCGGTGAGGTCTCGTCAGGTGGCTGTCCGCAGGGCCACCAGGTCGTGGCGGCACCGCTGCTCCACCTCGTCGAGCTCGCGCAGGGTGTCGTCGATGTCGCGACGGCGCTGCTCGAGCTCCTCCCGCCGGACCGCGCACTGGTCGAGGAGGTACTCCAGCTGGCCGGCCTCACCAGGCGGCTGGTCGTACATGTTGACGATGACCGCGATCTCGCCGAGCGAGAACCCGAGCCGCTTGCCGCGGAGGATCAGCTCGAGGCGGATCCGGTCGCGCTGGTGGTAGACCCGCGCGCTCCCGACCCGCTCGGGGGACAGCAGGCCGAGCTCCTCGTAGTGACGGAGCGTGCGCAGAGTCACGCCGTACTCCACGGCCATGGTGCTGATCGTCCACCGCTCCGGCACGCAGCCCGTCTCCTCGCCTTGCCTTACGTTGACGTCAGCGTAAGACAATGGGCACATGAGCACCTTCGAGCTGTCCCCCGAGCACGAGGCATTCCGGCGCAGCATCCGCGACTTCGCCGAGAAGCGCATCGCCCCGCACGTCGCCGAGTGGGACAAGAACCACCACTTCCCGGTCGACCTCGTCCAAGAGATGGGCGACATGGGGCTCTTCGGGCTCACCGCTCCCGAGGAGTACGGCGGCGCCGGCGAGGACGGCGACTTCACGAGCCTCTGCGTGGCGATCGAGGAGCTCGGCCGGGTCGACCAGTCGATCGGCATCACCCTCGAGGCCGCGGTCGGGCTCGGGATCAACCCGATCCAGAGCTTCGGAACGGCTGAGCAGAAGGAGCGGTGGCTGCCCGACCTCGTCGCCGGCCGCGCACTCGCCGGGTTCGGCCTCACGGAGCCCGGCGCGGGCTCCGACGCCGGCGCGACCAAGACCAAGTCGGAGCTCGTCGACGGCGAGTGGGTCGTCAACGGATCCAAGCAGTTCATCACCAACTCCGGCTCGGAGATCACCTCCGTGGTCACCGTCACCGCCCGCACCGGCGTGACGACCGGCGCCGACGGCCGGGAGCGCCCCGAGATCAGCACGATCATGGTGCCCTCGGGCACGCCCGGGTTCACGGCGGAGCCGGCGTACGACAAGCTCGGTTGGCACATCTCCGACACCCACCCGCTGACCTTCACCGACGCGCGGGTCCCGGCGGACCACCTGCTCGGCGAGCGCGGGCGCGGGTTCGCGCAGTTCCTCGCCATCCTCGACGACGGCCGGGTGGCGATCGCAGCCCTCGCGGTCGGGTGCATCCAGGCGTGCCTCGACCTGAGCGTGCAGTACGCCGGCGAGCGGACCACGTTCGGTGGCCCGATCGGCCGCAAGCAGGGGGTGGCCTTCCAGATCGCCGACCTCGAGGTGATGCTCCAGGCGTCCCGCGCGCTGACCTACAAGGCGGCCGCGATGAAGGACGGCGGCGCGCCGGTGAAGGAGTTCAAGCAGGCGGCGTCCGTCGCCAAGCTGTACGCCACCGAGTCGGCCGTGACCGCGACCCGGATCGCCACGCAGGTCTTCGGCGGCTACGGCTTCATGGAGGAGTACCCCGTCGCCCGGTTCTACCGGGACGCCAAGATCCTCGAGATCGGTGAGGGCACCTCGGAGGTGCAGCGGATGCTGATCGCGCGCGGGCTGGGCCTCCCCGTCGAGTAGCGGTGACGAAGCTCATGGCTCCAGGCAATCAGTCTCGCGCTCTCGCCCTGACTGGGGACGGTTTTGGCCGCTGCAGCCACTGGGCGGGAAGCAACCGGCATGACTGAACGGCTCTTCGTGTACGGAACCCTCGCGCCTGGCCGGCCCAACGAACACGTGCTGGCCGGCGTCCCCGGCACGTGGGAGCCGGCGACCATCAGAGGCAGGCTCATCGAGCACGGCTGGGGTGCCGAGATCGGCTTTCCCGCCATCGTCCTGGACGAGGAGGCACCCGAGGTCCACGGCATGCTGTTCAGCTCCGAGGAGCTGGACGAGCACTGGGCGAACCTCGACGACTTCGAGGGCGACGGCTATGAGCGTCTCCTGACGTCGGTGACACTCGAGAGCGGTGAGACCGCTGTCGCCCATGTCTACGCCGTGCGGGGGCTGTCGGCTGCCGGCTGCTGAGCCAGCCGGCCCCGTACCCTTGGCCGGTGCCGCTGACTGTCGCCCATCCCGCTGCGGTGCTTCCGTTGCGGCGCCTCGGGTTGCCGATGAGCGCCATGGTGATCGGTTCGATGGTCCCGGACGTGCCGCTGTTCGTCCGTTGGCCCGGCGGCTACCAGGTCTCGCACAGCTACACAGGGGTGTTCACCGTCGACCTCCTCGGGGCGCTGGTCGTTCTTCTCGGCTGGAACGCCTTTGCGCGCGACGCCTTGGTCGATCTCGCTCCCAGCCCGGTGCGTGACCGGCTCGCGTCCCGGCATCGACTCAGCCTGCGGCAGTGGCTGCTCGCTCCGGCCGCCGCTGCTCTCGGCTCGATCACGCACGTGTTCTGGGACGCCTTCACGCATCAGCACCGCTGGGGCGTCGCTTCCTTCGCCTGGCTCCGAGCAGACGTGGGTCCCCTTCCGGGATACAGGTGGGCCCAGTACCTCTCAGGCGTGGTCGGCCTCGCCATCGTCCTCGGGTCGTGCATCGCCTTGCTCCGTCGCCGGCCGCCGAACCGGACGGCTCGACCGCGCACCCTTCCGCCCGCGGTGCTCCCGGTGGTCGTCGGTGCAGCGATGGTGCACGGAGGTCTCGCCGCACTCTCCCGAGCACAGCGGGGTCTCCACGCCGTCGCCTTCCACGGAGCGGTGCAGGGGATCCTCGCGCTCGCTGCGGGAACGGCGGTCATCTGCCTGCTCTGGCTTCTTGAGCATCTACGGCGGAGTCACTCGACCTGAGGGACCGGCGCGAAGCGGCGAACCTCGTGGGGCCAGCCGCACGCCTCCGCGATCTTGCCGGCCCACATCGTCGCGGCCTCGTCATCGGCCACGTCCACGACGGCGAACCCGCCCAGCCACTCCTTGGTCTCGACGTACGGCCCGTCGGTGACCAGCATGTCACCCCCGGTCGGGTCGGCGCTGTAGACGGGGCCGTCCTCCTCCAGCCCCCCGGCGAAGACGTACACGCCAGCGGCCTTCATCTGGTCCACGACGGCCAGGGCGAGCGGCCCGCGCCCGCGGAACCACTCCTCGGGGTGGTCGCCCACCCACTGCTGGTTGAAGTACAAGAGGTACTCGGTCATGGCTGCTCCTTGCTCTGGCGGACAGTGGATCGCGCTCACCTACCCCACGAACGGCGACGCGCGGATCCGACACGGTTGTGCGGACATGAAACACCGATTTCGCGGACACCCTCATCGGCACGACCGTTTGGATCGTGCATGGACCGCTTCACGTCTCGCACCATTGCCTGTCTGAGGCAAGCGTTGAGCCGGGCCTCCATCTCTTCCTTCCGGCCGTGCGGTTTGCGCAGGCAGGCTTGGTTTCTGCACAGTTTTCTGTACAGTTTCGCCATGACCACCTTCGCTGGAGTACACCCCGAGCGAACGCTGTCCGTCACCGCGGCCACCGGTCGCGGCGTCGCGGGCTTGGTCAAGGACGCTGAGCGTGGTGAGGACGTCATCGTCGAGCGTCACGGTCGCGCGGTCGCTGCGGTCATCTCTGTGAAGCACTTCGACGAGCTCCACCGTGTCCGGGCCGACCTGATCGCCGCTTCCCTCGTCTTGGCACGCGAGCTCTCCGACACCGGCAACCGCACCGACCTGGACGACGCTATCGCGGCGTTCGGGTTCGACCGGGTCGAGCTCGAGACCGAGCTCGACGCTGACATCGCCGCCGGCCGCGAGTGACCCTGCTGCCACAGACCGGCCTCCGGCCGGCCGTGACGCATGGCTGAGAAAGGAAAGCACCCGGAGGTCCCAGGGTGCGTAGTGCGGCTGACCGACGATGCGGTCGAGGACCTGCAGACCCTGTTCAAAGCCGACCCGCAGATCGTGCGCTGGGCCTCGAAGAAGATGATCCAGATCGAGCGCAACCCCAATGCAGGGGACGCCCCGCTGGGCGGTCTCATCGGCTACCGCAAGATCACCGTGGGCGATCGTGACTGGCGCGTCGTGTGGCGGGTCCTGCGGGACGAGGCGGGCGACTTCCGGGTCGAGGTCGCGGAGGTCTGGGCAGTCGGGTACCGCAAGGACAGCGAGGTCTACGCAGAGATCAAGCAGCGCGTCGCAGACGCCGGCTCCTCACCCAAGACCAAGGCGCTCACCGAGGTCCTTGAGCTCTTCGCCAAGCAGGCAGGCGACCTGACCGCGAAGCCCGAACCGGAGAAGCCTGAGCCAGTCCCGAAGTGGTTGACCGACGCTTTGCTCTACGTGGTGCACCTCCCGGCCTCGCAAGTCGAGAAGATGAGCCTCGGAGAAGCAGAGAGCGCCTGGACAGACCACATCTCCGGTGCGGGGTCGGGAACCTAGCGGTCCCCCCACACGGGGACGTCCTCACTGCTGGCCGCACTGAGCGGCGTAGAGCGGAAGGTACGCAACCCGTCATGTGGCGCCGGGAACCGAGTCCCGGGCTGCTGCGTCCCATCCTCGTGACAGTGCGTATACATCTCGCTCTCGTCGCTGCGACCTTGGCGCTGGGTGGTTGCGGCGCGGCGCAAGGCGAAGACCCGATACCGCACTCGGACGTGACCGCCGCCGACGCCCCGGTCGCCCTCGTCGATGAGGCCGAGGCGGACCTGGTCCTCATTGTCAGCAATCAGTCCTTCGATGACGATGAAGTCCGTCTGACGGTCACGATCGACGGTGTCCGCGTAGTCGACGGCGACTTCCACGTCGAGGACCAACACAACTGGATCAGCTTCCCCCTGAGCCTGCCCTCGGGCCGCCATGAGGTCATCGCGCAGTCCGACTCGGGGGCGACGCTCCGCGAGTCGTTCGAGGTACCGCGCACCAAGGCCAGCTACGCGATCATTGAGCACTGGACCGAGGACGACTCGGCGAAGTCCGCTGGCGCATCAGTGGAGCTCACCTGGCAGTTTCAGCGCCAAGCGCCGGCCTTCGGCTGAGTGGACTGAAGGCGCCCTACTCGTCCGCCGATCCAACAGCCTCCCCGTCCGAACGGCGAGCGAAGATCGCCATACTAAGCCTGTCCTCCTCCGCGGCGCCCTGGGAGGCATGGCGCTCGTCCTCCTCCTGTCACTGATAGCCGGATGTAGTGGAACGACGGGCGATTGCAACGCCAGGTTCGGTCGGGGCGAGATTGTCTACCGAGCGCACAACGAGCTGAATCAAGCCGCGCCTCGAGGGGAAGCGCTCGGGTCGGGGAGAGTGCTTGGCTGCGAAGACGAGCCGATTCCCGGAGTCGCCCCCGTGGATCTCTTCGCCATCGAGGGCGTAGATCCTTCGGTCGCGATCAGAGTCGGCAGCAGGCAGTGGCGAGGTGTGTACGTCGCTGAGGGTGTGCCCAAGGCATCCTGGCCCACACCTCTCAAGGCGACGCCCGCACCAAGCGATGGTTGACCGGGCTCATCAGCAGGACCTTGCGTCAGCACAAGTTGCGGCCGCCTACGAGCGCGCCTGGTGCCGCATGCGGTCTGCGGGTCAGTACACCGCGTTGAGCATGGCGTACCCCAGGGTCAGCACGCCGGTGGCCGCGACGGCGCTGGCCACCACGCGTGCCGCGGCAGCAGGAGTGCCGAGCCGCACGGCCGTGACCCCGACCAGCACGGCGCCGGCCACCAGGCACAAGCTCCAGTAGACCGGGCTGGTGCTGTCGCTCACCACGGTCAGACCATAGATCCCGTCCGCGACCAGCACGCCCGCAAGCGCGCCCGCGCCGAGCGCGGCGTGGACGGTGTGGCGGCCCACGACCGCGGCAGCCGCGGCGCCGAGGAACGGGCCGGCGATGACGCCGACGACGCTCCAGAACACCGGGTTGTAGGTGAGTCCGCGCAATTCGGAGGCGATCGTGTAGCCCAGCACCAGGCTCACGAACGAGGCCACCCCGAGCGCCGCGCCCCAGGCCAGCGACGGCCGCGCCGCGGCGACGAGCAGGGCCATCGGCACCGTCCAACCGGACGGTGAGTTGGCGAAAGACGCCAGCGCGTCCGGCAGCACGCCCTGGGCCCACGAGGTCAGGCCGCCGAGCAGCAGGCTGGCGCCGACGACGGCCACGGCGGACAAGAAGGTGCGGTCGATGGTGCGCATGGTTCCATCGTCGACGGACGCGGGAAGCTTTTTTCCACCCGTGTGGCGGCGCACTCTCTGCCGCCGCACCGCAAAGCTGTCCAGACGCCGTGGCACGACCGGTACGGGCCCCGATTCGGGCTCGGCGCCGGCCGGCCTCAGGCGCCGTTGTCGAGGAGGCGTGTGTCGAGGTCGGGGTCGCGGCCGTGGTGGGTGGTGCCGGTGGGGTCGACTTTGAGCCAGTGGCCGTGGGGGGTGCGCCACCACCAGGTGTCGGGGTCGGGGTGGTGGAGCTGCCAGCGGCCGTGGGTGC
>DASSBB010000133.1:0-95915 GCA_035699145.1 Marmoricola sp. | reverse complement strand
GCCTCACCGCATCGGACAGACGCCGGGAAAGGAAGGCGATGAACGTCGAGCTCAACCACACGATCGTCCACGTCAAGGACCGGTGGACCGCGGCGCGCGAGGTTGCCGCGACTCTCGGCCGCGCGGAGCCGGCGGCGTACGGCCCGTTCGCGGTGCTGGAGCTGGACAACGGTGTCAGTCTCGACTTCATGGAGACTGCCGAGGAGATCCATGCCCAGCACTACGCGTTCCTCGTCGGCGACCAGGAGTTCGACGCCATCCACGCGCGGCTGAGGGACGCCGGTCGGAGCTGGTGGGCGGACCCGCACAAGCGGCAGCCGGCTCAGGTCAACCACGGTGACGGCGGCCGAGGGCTCTACTGGGAGGGACCGGACGGCCACTGGCTGGAGATCATCACTCGCCCCTACGGGAGCGGCGGCTGATGTCCGGGCCGCTCCACCGGCCCTACCCGCCGGACCGCTACCGCGGCACGGTCGGCGAGGCGTCCGCGCAGCTCAGGCCGAACGAGACCGAGGCGGAGATCCGATACCGGTCGGGCGGCACGTGCGAGTACCTCGCGACCGGTGACCAGACCGGCACGACGTTCGGCCTCTACCGGTGGACCTTCGGGGAGAAGGAGACCGGCCCGGACCCGCACTTCCACCGGGCGATCACCGAGTCGTTCTACATCCTCGAAGGCGAGGTCCAGCTGTACGACGGCACCGGCTGGAGGACCGGCCGTCCCGGTGACTTCCTGTTCGTGCCTGAGGGCGGGCTCCACGGGTTCCGTGGTGCGAACGGTGCGTCCATGCTGCTGCTGTTCACGCCGGGCGCCCCGCGGGAGGACTACTTCGAGACGCTCGCGGCGGCCGAGCCGATGAGCCAGGAGGAACGGACGGAGTTCATGCTCCGCCACGACACCTACTGGGTGTGAAGCCTCAGGCCGGACAGGGCGTCCCGGACGACCTCCTCGGGCACCTTGAGAACCTCCCGGTCATAGGTGAGCAGCCCGTTGAGCTCGTCCTCGACGTCGGACAGCTGGGTATAGACCGTCGCGCTGAGCCCCAGGCCCACTGCCGGCGCCAGCTCGTCGTGGTGGAGCCGGGTGAACGCCTCGGCAAGCTCGTCCGGGGTGTCGTAGGAGCGGTAGCCGAAGTGCTCGTCACCCCACGTGTGACCGTCCACGACGAGCTTGTAGCCGCCGTACTCCGTGAGGCCGAGCACGCGCTCGTCACCCTCGCCGCGCTCGGGCGGCACGAAGGCGTTCTTGTAGACGTGGAGGCTGATCAGGTCGCCGCCGCCCTGGTCCCACCAACCGCTGGCGTGGTCGATGCTGCGGGTCGGGTCGAGGGCACGCAGCTCGGTGGCGATGTCGTTGGCGTCGAACTGGCCCCACCCCTCGTTGAACGGGACCCAGACCGCCAGCGAGGTGACGCTCCGGAGGAGCTCGACGGTACGACGCAGCTCGTCGCGGAACTCCCGCCGGCCGTCGGCGTCCGTCCTCCCGAAGAGGCGGTAGCGCTGGTCGCGCACGTGGAGGCGACGATGGCGACCACGGCCGGGTGGCGACATCGCCACGCGGTGGGTGCCCTCTCCGCCGTTGACCATGTCCTGCCAGACCAGCATCCCGAGGCGGTCGCAGTGGTAGTACCACCGCAGCGGCTCGATCTTGATGTGCTTGCGCAGCATGGTGAACCCCAGCCGCTTCATCGTCTCGATGTCGTGCACGAGCGCCTCGTCCGACGGCGGGGTGAGCAGGCCGTCGGGCCAGTAACCCTGGTCGAGAACGCCCGCTTGGACGTAGGGGCGGCCGTTGAGCAGGAGCCGCGGCACGCCTGCCCGGTCCGTGCCGATCCCGAAGCTCCGCATGCCGACGTAGCTGCGGACCACGTCGTTCCCGAGCCGGACCTCGACGTCGTACAGGTAGGGATCCTCGGGCGTCCAGGGACGGACGTCGGGGAGGTGGACCGCGCTCGGCTGCCCGACCGGCACGGTGGCGGTTGCGACGCGGGCGCCCGACGAGAGGACGACGACCTCCGCCTGCCCCGGCGCGTCGGCGTGCACGGTCACCTCGACCGCCTGCTCCTCGAGCAGCGGGGTGAGGACGAGGCCCTGCACGTGCTGCTCGGGCACCACCTCGACCCACACCGTCTGCCAGATGCCGGACTGGGCGGTGTACCAGATCCCGCCGCGGTCCAGCCGTTGCTTGCCGCTGCTCGGGCCCTGGTTGTCGCTGACGTCGCGGACCCGGAGCACCAGCGTGTTCGACCCGTCCTGGAGCGCCCCCGTGACGTCGCAGCTGAACGGGAGGTAGCCGCCGTGGTTCCGGCCGACCTCATGGCCGTTGACCCAGACGGTGCAGCTCTGGTCGACCGCGCCGAAGTGGAGCAGCGCCCGGGTGCCGTCCACCGCGGCATCGGGACGCTCGAAGGTGCGGCGGTACCAGAGCAGCTCGTCCGGCATCAGCTGGCGCCGGACGCCGGACAGCGGTGCCTCGGGCGAGAAGGGCACGAGGATCGGGCCGTCGTACGACGTCGGCTCCCCGGCGTCGAGCCCGGTGAACGCGTGCTCCCACCAGCCGTTGAGGTTCACACAGGAGTCACGGACCAGCTGCGGTCGCGGGTGCTCCTGGAGGACGCGGTCGGGGTCGAGGGCGCGGCCCCAGCGGGTCGTCAGGCCGAGGGTGCTCCGTGTCGCCATGGCGGGGAGTCTAGGACGAAGCCGGACCTGTGGCCCCGGTGCGCATGGCGCCCGCGGCCGTATGGTGCGAACCACTGTCCGACTTCGCGAGGTGAGCCATGAACGTTCACGACGACCGCGTCGCGGCCTTCCACAGCCTGCACGAGTCGGGCTGCTTCGTGATCCCGAACCCCTGGGACGTGGGCAGCGCCCGAGCGCTCGAGCAGCTGGGCTTCCCGTCCCTGGCGACGACGAGCGCGGGATTCGCCTGGACGCAGGGCGTTGCTGACAACGGGGTCGGCGTCGACCAGGTGCTCGACCACCTCCGTGCCGTCGCCGGCGCCGTGTCGGTGCCGGTGAACGCCGACTTCCAGGGCGGCTACGCGGTGGACCCGGAGGGAGTCGCGGCCAACGTGGCCCGCGCCGTCGAGACCGGGATCGCGGGGCTGTCGATCGAGGACTCCACGGGCGATGCCGACCAGCCGCTCCACGCCTTCGACCTCGCCGTCGAGCGGATCCGGGCAGCCCGCCAGGCGATCGACGCGACCGGCACCGGGGTCCTGCTCACCGGCCGGTCCGAGGGGTTCGTCGTCGGCCGGCCGGACCTCGACGAGACGATCCGCCGGCTCGTGGCGTACGCCGAGGCCGGTGCCGACTGTCTCTACGCGCCACGGCTCTCGTCCATCGAGGAGGTCGCCGCGATCGTCTCCGCGGTCGCCCCCAAGCCGGTGAACCTGCTGATCAACGCGCCGTTCACCACGGTCGCGGAGGCGGCCGAGGTCGGCGTACGACGGGTCAGCGTCGGGGGCACCCTCGCGCGCACCGCCTGGGGCGGCTTCCTGGCCGCCGCGCGGGAGATCGCAGTGGACGGCACCTTCTCGAGGTTCGACCAGCTGCCGGACGTCGATGGGCTCCTCTCGAGCCCGTCGGACTAGGCCGTGTCCCTTATACCTGCCGACGCATCCGCGGCCCCGCATCCCGACCGGCTGCGTTGGACGAGCTCGACGCAGCCCGCTGCGCCTTCGCTCATCCGCCTTGCCGGATCGGGCGCGGATGCCACGGCTGCTTCCCGGCAGGTATTGCGGGACACGGCCTCGGCTCCGGCGGCATGAGCCGTCGCCCCGAACCCGTGGCTCCCGCCGGGTCGCTCTCGCGCTGGCGCGCCGGCCCGACCAGGCTCTCCCGGCTCGTCCTCGGGCTCTTCCTCTTCGGGACGGGCGAGGGGTTCCTGGTCGCCGCCGACCTGGGAGTCTCGCCGTGGACGGTCCTCGCCCAAGGGGTGGCGCTGCACACGGCGCTCAGCGTCGGGATCGCGACGGTGGCCATCAGCGTCCTGCTGCTGCTGCTCTGGATCCCGCTGCGCCAGCGCCCCGGACTGGGCACCGTTCTCAACGCGCTGCTCATCGGGCTGTTCATCGACCTGACGCTGTGGTGGGTGCCGGACGAGCTGTCGCTCGTCGTGCGCGCCCTCCTGGTCCCGGCCGCCATCCTGCTCGTCGCGCTCGGCTCAGGGTTCTACCTCACGACCCGGCTCGGACCCGGCCCGCGCGACGGGCTGATGACCGGGCTGCACCGGGTCACCGGGCTGTCCCTGCGGATGGTGCGGGCGGGCATCGAGGTCTCCGCCGTCGTCGTCGGCTTCGCGCTCGGCGGGACGGTCGGCATCGGCACGGTCGCGTTCGCGCTGCTCGTCGGGCCGATGGTCCAGGCGTGCGTCCATGCCATCGGCGGTCGCGACACCGCGTCGCTCTGAGCCTCGAACGCATGCATCTCCGGGCGCGCCTGAGCCGGCCCCGGTGACGATCACCCCACCTTGATGCTGGCCTCGTCGAGCGTCCCGCGGAACCAGTGGCCTCCCGGATGGGCGCCGATGACGACGGGGCTGCTGTTCGAGATCGACCCGATGCGGACCGACTTCGTGAAGGTCCTCCCGTCGACGGTCAGCTTGATGGCAGTGCTCGTCTTCGTGCACGTGACGGTGTGCCAAGCGCCGTTGGCCAAGTTCGTCGGCCCCGCGATGAGCTGGGCGTACCTGGTGCTTCCCTCGAAGCCGCACGAGGCCTGACCAGTGCTCTGCAGCTCCATCTTGTACTCGCCGCCCACCGTGTCGAAGTACCCCTTGCGGATCACGTCCCTGTCCCCGCGCGCCGGCAGGCTGTTCGCCCGGAGCGAGATCGTCATGCTGATGTTGGCCGAGCCAGGGTTGAGGGCCGTCGAGGAGGGCACCGAGACGTAGCTCGAGTCGCCGTTGAACTCATAACCGTTGCCCCGCTTGCCGTCCACGCCCATGTCCACGTCGTGAGTGGTCCCGTTGGAGGTACCTCCGGCCGACGCGGCATCCCGCATGGTCGACCCCGACGTCTCTTCCATGTGCCAGACCGCGACCTGGGTCCCAGCTGCGTCCGCAGGCGCCGGCGTCAACGCGACGCACGTGGAGCCGAGCACGGTGGCGGCGAAGATCGCCGGCCGTGACCTGGCCCATCGCCGCCCGCCCGAAGCCTCGCCTCGCACGGCGCCAGTCTTGTCCCCACCCATCGCGGCCACCCCGTCCCACCAAGACAATCGTCACGAACGGCCTCTGTCGGTCGACACCGAAGACCATGAGGAACGTATGCCCCGGATCTTCCGTGGGAACAGGGGTCGGAAGGCCCATAGTTCAGGGACCGGCCGAGCCCCGAAGAGAGCGGTTCGTCCCCTTCCCCCTTGACTGATGATCTGTATTGGCTATGGCCCGTCGTCGACGTGGCCGCCATGCTTGAGCAGCGGACCTTTCGCATCGCTCAGCCGGCAGAAGAGTCGTGAGCAGGCTGATGACGAGGAACTCCCCGGGCGCCCACCACATCGTGTCAACCGGAAGGACTGACCATGCTGGACGCTCCGCACATGCCTGACTTCAGTGAGGGTGACCTCGTCACGCGGGACTCGGACCGGCCGCAGTCATCGCCTCCCTCCGAGGGCCGCGCAGAAGCAGCTGCCGCCCTTCAGCTGGAGGCGTTGCGGTCAGGAGGCAAGGGGCTCGAGGACGTCGACGGCTATGTGCGCGCCGCGGGTTCTGTGGCGGACCTCATGACGCCGCCAAGCGTGGATCTTCCCGATGCGGGCGAGGCGTCCTTCGGACCCCCTCGACCCCAGGCAGAGACGGTCCACGGTGTCGACGACCGGACCCAGGTCGGAGACCCGAGCGTCTATCCCTGGCGCGCTCAGTGCTCCCTGTCCATGACGGCGGCCGACGGGTCCGGGTGGATAGGCAGCGGCACCTTCATCGGCCCGCGCACCGTTCTCACGGCGGGGCACTGCGTGTTCGTGAAGAACAGCGGGGTCCCCGGACGCGACGGATGGATGACGTCCATCCACGTCATGCCAGGGCGTAACGGAGCGAGCTTGCCGTATGGGTCCCAGACCAGCTCCACCTTCCGCTCCGTCACCGGTTGGACGGTCTCCGGCAACCAGGAGTACGACTACGGCGTGATCATCCTGCCTGCCACCTTCAACGTCGGTTGGTTGGGCTACTGGAGCCTCAGCGACGCTGAGCTGCTGGCGACCACCGGCAACATCGCCGGCTATCCGGGCGACAAACCCGCTGGAACCATGTGGTACGCAGCACGGCAGATCGCCGCCGTCAGCCCCCGGAAGGTGCACTACGACATCGACTCGGCGGGCGGCCAGAGCGGCAGCGCCGTCTACCGCTTCCTGAACAACGAACGCCACGTCATCGCAGTGCATGCCTATGGTGGTGCGACGACGAACTCCGGCACCAGGGTCAACAACGAGGTGGTCACGAACCTGCTGGCCTGGACCGTCTGACCCGAGAGGGCCTCGTGATCGCGGGCATCGTGCACGACGAGACGGGCGTCCCGCTCGAAGGTGTCCGCGTCTACTTCACGCAGGCGCCGGTGGCCGTTCCGGATGTGGCCGCGCTGACGGGCGCGGATGGGAGGTTCGCGCTTGCCGTCCCGGCTCACGGCCTGTATGCGCTCGGGTGCAGCGCCGAAGGCTTCGCGACCGTCCGTCGGACTGTTTTTGTGGCAGGAGACGACGAAGTGGTGGACATCGTCCTGGGTCAGACGGGCCAGTGACGACGTCCGTCAAGGAACCACCCGGATCGGCGCCGGTGACCACCGGGTCCCCCAGCGGGTCAGCATGCCGGGTTCAGGCGACACAGAGCTCGTTGCCCTCCGGGTCGCCTCGCTCTGACGCTGGCTGCTGGTCTCACTCCATCTGTCTGCTCCCGGCTGGTCACCGCGAGGACCGGCCTGACAACCGATCGACGGCGCGCTCCGTATTCCGATGAGAGGCTGGAACCGGGAGGCGCGCCATGGACAAGATGCAGGAGCAGCTCGATCGGTCGTTCGGCGATGGGCCCCCGCTGCCGCCGGTCGACAGCCACGTCTCGGCCGGTCGGCGCGCTCTGACGCAACGCCGAGTCGCGCGTGGGGCCGTCGGCCTCGCGGCGGCCGCGGTGCTGGCCGCGGGCTGGTACGCCGTCTCGCCAGCCTCTCCGACCGGTTCCCAGTCGCTGGTCGCCGGGACGACTCCCTCAGCCAGCCCGAGCGTCGTCGAACCCGAGAAAGCCGAGGAACCTACGGATCCTCAGGGGGCGCCCTGGCCCCGGGGAGAGCTGATCCGCTACGTGGACGGGGAGCTCGAGGTTCGGCCAGGGGCGACCGTCCACGAGCACATCCGCAACCCCTACGGCTTCGAGCCACCGTCGCTCTCCGACGCGCTGGACGTCACGTGGAGGGGCCACCGGCAGTGGCTGATGATCGAGAAGCGCCCGCTGCCCCGAGGCATCTCCTCGTCGGCCTCGACGCCCAGCAACGGTTGGGCGAGCTTCGCTGACTACGTCGCCGACCAGGTCGACGCGAGCGGAGCCAGCGGCTGGCCGGACACCTTCCAGCTCGACATCCGGGGCCAGGTCGTCCCGACCGCAGGCACCCACGTCTTCAACCGCACCGACGACCCCCGGCTCGGTCCCGAGTTCGCCCCGCCCGGCGCGACGACGGGCGCGGCAGTCGTCTCGGCCGCCGGTGAGGAGGGGAGCTACTTCGTGGTGTGGAGGGTGATCGACGGGACGCTCGACGTGATCACCACTCCGCCCGACGACATCGTCGGAGCCGCGTTCGACGAGCTCCTGTCCGGCGCCCGTGCCCGATACGCCTCGGGCGAGGGCCTGCGATGAGCGCAGCTGCGAGGGACGAGGAGTTCAGCGCCTTCGTGTCGGCACGACAGGTTCACCTGCGGCGCATCGCCTATGCGGTGTGCGGCGACTGGCACCGGGCGGACGACCTGCTGCAGACCGCGCTCGTCAAGCTCTACGTCGCCTGGCCGAGACTGCACCTGGACGGCCGCGAGGAGTCCTACACGCGTCGGATCATCGTCCGGGCCAACATCGACGAGAGCCGACGCCCGTGGCGTCGCGAGCGGCCGGGGCTCGCCGGGCACGACCCGGTCGGGCGTTCGCCGCTGCCCACCGAGGAGCGGTCGGAGCTCTTCGACGCGTTGCAGGAGCTGCCCGTGATGCAGCGCAAGGTGGTCGTGCTCCGGCACTGGCTGGGGTTGTCGGTCGAGGAGACCGCGCGCGAGCTGGGGATCGCGACCGGGACGGTCAAGAGCCACTCGTCGCGGGGGATCGTGAGGCTGAAGGCGGCCCTCGAGTCCGTCGACGAGGCGGATCCTCACCCCATCAGGTGAGAGGCGCGCTCAGACCCGGACGGCCTCGATCGGCCCCGGCTCCGGGCGCGGCAGGTGCAGCTCCGGACGGCCTTCGACGTGCAGCTGAGGGAGGTGGGTGGCCAGCCACGTCGGCAGCCACCAGTTCGCCCGGCCCAGGATGTGCATCACGGCAGGCACCAGGAGCAGCCGGACCACCGTGGCGTCGATGAAGATGGCGGACGCCATGCCGATCCCGATGACCTTCAGAACCACATCGGAGCTCGGGACGAACGCCGCGAAGACCGCGACCATGATCGCTGCTGCCGCGGTGATCACCCGGCCTGTGGAGGCCAGCCCTTCGAGCACTGCCCGCTCGTTGTCCCGGGTCCGCAGCCAGGCCTCGCGCATCCGGCTGACGAGGAACACCTCGTAGTCCATCGAGAGCCCGAACAGGACGGCGAACATGAGCACCGGGACGAACGCCGGTAGTGGCGTCGGGGTGTCGATGCCGACCAGCCGGCCGGCCCAGCCGCCTTGGAGAACCAGCGCTACGACGCCGTACGACGCGGCGACGGAGAGCAGGTTCATGACGGCTGCCTTGAGGGCGACCGCGAGGGAACGGAAGGAGACGACCAGGACGAACATGGACAGCAGCACGACCCCGGCGATCAACAGCGGGATCCGCTTGGCGATGTTGTCGGTGCTGTCGATCGCCACCGCGGTGGCGCCACCGACGTGCACGTCGAGGTCGGTGCCGTCGACCGCGGCCGGCAACGTGGTGGTGCGCAGCTCCTCGACCAGCCCCTCGGTCGCTGCCGACTGCTGGCCCTCGAGCGGGATGACGGTGAGCACGGCCGTGTCACCGGCAGCGTTGACGACGGGGTCCGTCACGTGCACGACGCCGTCGGTGGAGCCGATAGCTGAGGCGACCTGCGTCAGCTCGTTCGCGGCGTCCCGGCTGGGCAGCTCGGCGACGACGAGCAGGGGCCCGTTCGAGCCCTCGCCGAACCCTTCACCCAGCAGGTCGTAGGCACGTCGCGTCTGGGTGTCCTCGGCGTTGTTCCCGGCGTCGGGAAAGCCGTAGCGGACGTCGAGGTACGGCGTCGCGAGCGTCAGGAGGATGAGGACCCCCGCACCGGCGGCGAGCCAGCGATGCCTGTCGACCAGTCCGCTCCACCGAAGCCACGCGCGGGAAGGCTCCACGTGACCGCCGACGGCGACGTTGACGGCACCGCGGCCCCCGATCGGCAGCCGCAGCCGGTCGACGTGCCGCCCCAGGTATCCGAGCAGGGCGGGGAACAGCGTCACGCTCGCGGCCATCACCACCAGCACGGCCAGGATGGTGACCAGGGCGGCGCCGCGCATGAACGACAGCCCCATCGCGAACAGCCCGAGCATCGAGATCACGACGGTGGTGCCGGCGACGACGACCGCACGGCCCGCCGTGTCGAGGGTCGCGACGGTCGCACGGTAGGAGTCGAGCCCCGCGGCCCGCCACTCCCGGAAGCGGGTGACCATCAGCAGCGCGTAGTCGACCCCGATGCCGATGCCCATCATCGTCGCCAGGGAGGTCGACCAGTCGGGGGCGTCGACCACCGCGATGAGCAGCCCGGTCAACGTGCTGCTCACCGCGAGACCGGCCAGCGCAACGAGCAGCGGAAGCCCTGCGGCGACCACGGAGCCGAACATCAGGAGCAGGATGACGGCCGCGGCGGCGAGGCCGAGCATCTCCGACCCGATCTCGGACGCCTCGCCCTGCACGATGGTCTGCCCGCCGAGCGCGACCTCGAGTCCCGGCCGGTCGGCCGCCTCGGCCAACCCGATCATCTGCTCGGTGTCCGCCAAGGGCATGTCGACGGGGTTGACCACGTCGAGCCGGGCATGGGCCACCAGCGTCCGCCCGTCGGGTGAGACGGCGCCCGGAGTGGCGTAGGGATCCTCGACGGAGACGACGTGTGGAACCTCGCCGATGTCGGAGACCAGGGCGCGCACCTCGCTGCGGACCGCGGGCGTCTGCACGCCCTCGTCGGCCCGGACGACGACGTCGACGGTGTCCCCCGCCTGCGAGGGGAACCGGTCCTGGAGCAACTCCTGCGCCTGGCTGGAGTCGGACCCGGGCGCCGAGTAGTCCGCCTCGAAGTCACCTCCGAAGCTGGTCGACAAGCCCACCGAGACCAGCAGGGCTGCGACCCAGGCGAGCACGGTCCGACCCCGGTTGCGGAAGGCGACGCCGGCCAGGCGTCCCAAGGGACCCGGCCGCTCGGAGACGTGTCGCGGGACGTAGCGACGTTGCGGGTTGATCGTCATCGGGACCTCGATAAGGTGGAGTAGCGATTGTTACATGTCATAACCCACCCGGATTCGAAGCACTTGTCAAGGGTCTTTATTCGTGTAACGCTTCTTCACACTTCGCCGATACGAGGACTGCTTCCATGACGACCGCACCCGTCCCCACCAGGCGCGAGCGTGCCCGCGCCGCGACGATCAGCGAGATCCAGCAGACAGCGCTCCAGCTGATGCGCCAGCAGAGCACCACGGACATCCGCTTCACCGACATCGCTCGCGTGATGGGCATGACCGCTCCGGGGCTCTACCGGTACTACGCCGACCGGGACCACCTCCTCACCGACCTCATCACCGACGCCTACGGCCAGCTGGGTGCCGCCGTCGCCGCGGCGCGTGAGCAGGTCCCTGCCGACGACATCGGGGGCCGGTGGTTGGCGACCGCGACGGCCTACCGGGAATGGGCGCGCAGCGAGCCCCAACGGTTCGCCCTCATCCTGGGGATGCCCGTGCCCGGCTACACCGCGCCCGATGAGGGACCGACCACGGAGGCCGCCAAGGCGGCGATGGGCGAGCTTGCCGAGCTGTTCGTCCGGGCCTCGACGAACGGCAGGCTGGGCAAGCCGCTGATCCGCGACGTCTCGCCCGAGATGGTCGCCTGTGCCCGTGACAAGCACCCGGAGCTTGATGACGTCGTACCGCCGGAGAGCTTCCAGGCCATGCTCCAGGCCTGGGCGTCCCTGCACGGGTTCACCAGCCTGGAGACCTACGGCCACCTCGACTGGATCTGCCAGGAGGCTCGGGACGCGCTGTTCCGCAGCCACATGGAGATGGCTGCCAAGGCCGCCGGGATCCCCGCGCCGGTCGACCAGCCCTGGAGCTGGGGCCCAGGCGGCGCATCCGGCTGAGCCCGCTGCCCCCGCCGAAGGCCGCGCTCAGCCGGGGAACTTCACGCCGGTGTTCGCGTGGCACCGGTAGCCGTTCGGGTTCCGCGCGAGGTACTGCTGGTGCACCGCCTCCGCGTAGTAGTACGCCGGCTCCGGGGCGATCTCGGTCGTCACCTGGCCCAGTCCGCGCCGCTCGAGCTCGGCGGCGTACACCTCGGTGAGCTCCTTCGCGACCTGCGCCTGCTCAGGGGTCGTGGTGTAGATCGCCGAGCGGTACTGCGTGCCGACGTCGTTGCCCTGCCGCATCCCCTGGGTGGGGTCGTGCACCTCGAAGAACGTGCGCACGAGTGCGTCGAACCCGACGACGTTCGGGTCGTAGACGACCCGGACCGCCTCGGTGTGGCCGGTGCGTCCGCTGCACACCTCTTCGTACGACGGGTGCGGGGTCACCCCACCCGCGTAGCCGACGCTCGTCGACCACACGCCCGGCGTCTGCCAGTAGATCTCCTCGGCGCCCCAGAAGCAGCCGAGCCCGAAGACCGCCACCTCGAGGCCGTCGGGGAGCTCCTCGGTGACGATCGGGGCGTCGAGGACGGCGTGCTTCGCGGGCAGCGCGAACCACTGCGCGGGACGGCCGGGCAGCGCGTCGTCGGCGGTCGGCAGCTGCGTCTTGTTGCGGGAGAAGAGCATGGCTCCAGTCTCCCTCCGGCCCCCAAACCACGCTGGGTAGGGTCTTGTGGATGAGCGAGCACATCGACAAGAGCAAGCTGGGGTTCTCCTCCCGCGCCATCCATGCCGGCTACGAGCCGGACGCGACGACGGGCGCGGTGATCCCGCCGATCTACGCGACGAGCACCTACAAGCAGGACGGTGTCGGCGGGCTGCGTGGCGGTTATGAGTACTCCCGCAGCGCGAACCCGACCCGCACGGCGCTCGAGGGGTGCATCTCCGCGCTCGAGGAGGGCTCCCACGGGTTCGCGTTCGCCAGCGGGCTCGCCGCCGAGGACACGCTGCTGCGCGCGCTCTGCCGCCCCGGTGACCAGGTGGTGATCCCGAGCGACGCGTACGGCGGCAGCTTCCGGCTCTTCGACAAGGTCGAGTCGCCCTGGGGGCTGGACCACGCGACGGCGCAGGTGGCCGACGTCGACGCCGTCGCGGCCGCGATCGAGCCCGGCCGCACCAAGGTGGTCTGGGTCGAGACACCCACGAACCCGATGCTCAACATCGCCGACATCCCCGCGATCGCCGACGTCGCCCACCAGGCCGGCGCCCTGCTCGTCGTCGACAACACCTTCGCGTCGCCGTACCTCCAGCAGCCGCTGACCCTCGGTGCCGACGTCGTCGTGCACTCGACGACGAAGTACTGCGGCGGCCACTCGGACGTGGTCGGCGGCGCGCTCGTGGTCCGTGACGGTGACGTGGCCGAGAAGATCCTCTTCCACCAGAACGCGATCGGCGCGGTCGCGGGGCCGTTCGACTCCTGGCTGGTGCTGCGCGGGCTCAAGACGCTGTCCCTGCGGATGGAGCGGCACTGCGACAACGCGGAGGCCGTCGTCGCACACCTCCAGGAGCACCCCGGCGTCTCGGAGGTCGTCTACCCCGGTCTTCCCTCGCACCCGGGGCACGAGGTCGCGAGCCGCCAGATGAAGCGGTACGGCGGCATCGTCTCGTTCCGGGTCGCGGCCGGTGAGCAGAAGGCGCTCGAGGTGTGCGGGGCCACGCAGCTCTGGACCCTGGGGGAGTCGCTCGGCGGGGTCGAGTCGCTGATCGAGCACCCGGGCCGGATGACCCATGCCTCGGTGGCCGGGACGGCCCTCGAGGTGCCCGCGGACCTGGTGCGGCTGTCGGTCGGGATCGAGGACGCCGACGACCTCGTCGCGGACCTCGACCGAGCCCTGGGGTGAGCCCACCGGCACGAGGGGCGGCTCGACCCGGCACGAGGGGCGGCTCGACGGTGGATGAGGTCGTCATCTGCGTCGACTTCGGGTCGACGTTCACGAAGGCCGCCCTCGTCGACCTGCACGAGGGGCGGCTCGTCGCGAAGGCGGAGCACCGCACCACCGTCGACACCGACGTGATGGAGGGGTTCGAGGCCTGCTCGGCGTCGCTGACCGCAGCGGACCCGCGAGCGGCCGACGCGCCCGTCCTGGCCTGCTCGTCGGCCGGCGGAGGGTTGCGGATCGCCGTCGTCGGCAACGAGCAGCTGGTGACCGCCGAGGCCGGCCGCCGGGTGGCGCTGTCGAGCGGGGGCCGGGTGGTCCACGTCACCGCCGGCACGCTCGACGAGGCCGGCGTCGACGCCCTGCGTGCGGCGCGCCCCGACGTCCTGCTCCTGACGGGCGGCACCGACGGCGGCAACAGCGAGGTGCTCCTCGCCTGTGCCTCCGCCCTGGCGGGCGCCCGGTGGACCGGGCCGGTCGTGGTCGCCGGCAACGTCGACGCACAGCCCGACGTCGCTGCGCTCCTCGACGGTTCGGCGACGCCGTACGTCCTCGCCGACAACGTCGTCCCCCGGATCGGGGTCCTCGAGCCGGCGTCGGCCCGCGCGGCGATCCGGGAGATGTTCCTGCGCCACGTGATCGGCGGCAAGCACCTGTCGAGCAGCCCGTCGTTCGCGGCGATGGTCCGCGGAGCCACCCCCGACCTGGTGCTGACCGCCGTGGAGCTCCTCGCCTCGGGGCTCGACGCCGACCGGCCGGGCGTGGGTGACGTGGTGGTCGTCGACGTGGGCGGCGCGACGACGGACGTCTACTCGGTGGTCGAGCCGGTGGAGGACGAGAGCGACGAGGACGAGGGCGAGGCGCGCGGGCTCAGCCGGGAGGTGGTCGCGGTCTCGCCGGTGAACCGGACCGTCGAGGGCGACCTCGGCATGCGGTGGAGCGCGGTCCCGGCGGTCGAGGAGGCGTACGCCGCCGGCCTCCTCGACGACGTGACGGTCGGCGAGGCGCGGGGCTCGGCGGAGCGCCGCCGGGACGACCCTGCGTTCCTCCCCTCGACGCCGGACGAGCGCGCCTTCGACGTCCTCCTCGCCTCGCTGGCGGTCGGGGTCGCGTTGCGCCGGCACGCGGGGCGCGCGCAGGTGAGGTTCGAGAGCGGCGGCGGTGCGACCGGCCGCTGGGTCGAGCGCAGCGGCGTGGACCTCCGTGAGGTGGCTCTGCTTCTCGGTTCGGGAGGCGCGCTCCGGCACGCCGCCGAGGCGGCGGAGCACCTCCTCGACCACGTCTCGGGCGCCGGGGGGTGGCAGGTCCCGGAGGGCCCGCGGGTGGTCGTCGACGTCGACTACCTCCTCGCCCCGGCCGGGCTGCTGGCAGAGCGGCACCCGCAGGCGGCGTACCGGCTCCTCCAGATGCTCGGCTGACACCCTGCCGCCGCATACGCTGGCGCGGTGGAGAGCCCTGAGCAGATGCCCGAGCCCCCGGCGGCCCGACCCGAGAAGCGGCACGTCCTCCCCAGGTTCGGCCGGCGGCGCAAGCTCTCCGAGGAGCAGTTCGAGCGGCGGTTCTCCGCGCAGTTCGCCAAGCACTGGGCGCAGGTGCGGGCGGACCGACGCCAGGTCGAGGCGGACGAGGAGGGGCCGAGCATCCGTCCGGGGACGTCCAACTTCCGCCCCGCCCAGGTGCCGTATGGCGTGGACCTCGCGGCGGCTTGGTCGTGGCGGTTCATCGTCATCGTGGTCGCGGGGTACTTCGTCGTCAAGGCGATCGGCTTCTTCTCGCTCGTCGTGCTGCCGCTGGTGATCGCGCTGTTCATCGCGGCGCTCGTGGCCCCCTTGGTGACGCTCCTGAGCCGGGTGCTGCACCGCGGGGTCGCGACGTTCCTCGTGGTGGTGGGCGTGATCGGCGTGGTCGCGCTCATGCTGACCCTGGCCACCCAGCAGGTCATCGACGGGGCGACCAACCTCGCCGGCCAGGTCGTCAGCGGGCTCGACCAGATCCGCGAATGGCTGCGGGAGGGGCCGCTCAACGCCAGCGACGCGCAGATCAACAACGCGATCAGCGAGATGCAGGACCTCGTGACGGCGAGCAACGCCGAGCTCGTCGGCCGGCTCCAGCAGGTCGGCACCGCGGTGGGCCACATCGTCGCCGGGTTCTTCATCGTGCTGTTCGCGACGTTCTTCTTCCTCGCCGACGGCCGCAAGATCTGGGCCTGGGTCGTCCGCCTCTTCCCGCGCGCGGCCCGCGCCCGCGCGGACAGCTCCGGGCGGGTCGCGTGGCTGAGCCTCACGCAGTTCGTCCGAGCCACCGTGATCGTGGCGCTGGTCGACGCGGTCGGCATCATGGTCGTCGCCGCGATCCTCGACGTGCCGTTCGTCGCGGCCATCGGGGTGCTCGTCTTCCTCGGTGGGTTCATCCCCCTCGTCGGCGCCACGATCTCCGGCATCGTCGCGGTGCTGGTGGCCCTGGTCGACCAAGGGCCGATCGTCGCGCTCATCATGCTGGGCGGCGTCATCGGCGTCCAGCAGCTCGAGGCGCACGTGCTCCAGCCGTTCCTGCTCGGGCGGATGGTGTCGGTCCACCCGCTCGGCGTCATCGTGGCGATCGCGTGCGGCGCCTACTTCGCGGGGATCGCCGGCGCCCTCGTCGCGGTGCCCTTCGTCGCCGCGGTGAACGCGGTGGTCGTCTACCTCTCGTCCTCCCCCGACGAGCCCGAGGACGGCGGTGTGGAGGTCGTGGACCCCGACGTCCCTAGAGTGACCCCATGACCACCCCCGGCCCGTCGCTCGACGAGATCTCGCGTGCCCGGTCCCTCCTCGAGGGCGTCTCGATCCGCACCCCGATGGAGGGCGCCCGGTGGCTCTCCAAGGTGGCCGGCGGCCCGGTGCTGCTGAAGGCCGAGAACCTCCAGCGCGCCGGGTCGTTCAAGATCCGCGGCGCCTACACCCGCATGGCACGGCTCACCGAGGAGGAGCGGGCGAACGGCGTCGTCGCGGCGAGCGCCGGCAACCACGCCCAGGGCGTCGCGCTCGCGGCGAGCCTCCTCGACATCAAGGCCGTCGTCTACATGCCGGTCGGCGCCAACATCGCCAAGGAGAAGGCGACCCGTGGCTACGGCGCCGAGGTCCGGTTCCACGGCGCCAGCATCGACGAGGCGCTCCTCGAGGCGAAAAAGTACGCCGACGACACCGGCGCCGTGCTGGTCCACCCGTTCGACCACCCCGACATCGTGGCCGGCCAGGCGACGTGCGGTCTCGAGATCCTCGAGCAGTGCCCCGAGGTGCGGACGGTCGTCGTACCCACCGGTGGTGGCGGGCTCCTTGCCGGGGTCACCGCGGCGGTCAAGGCCGAGCGCCCCGACGTCAAGGTCGTCGGCGTCCAGGCCGAGGGCGCAGCGGCGTACCCGCCCTCACTCGCCGCCGGGCACCCGGAGGCGCTGGAGTCGATGGCGACGATGGCCGACGGGATCGCGGTGGGCCGCCCCGGCGACGTGCCGTTCGCGACGATCGCCGCCCTCGTCGACGAGGTGGTGACGGTCAACGAGGAGTCGATCTCGCAGGCGCTCCTCATGCTGATCGAGCGCGCGAAGCTCGTCGTCGAACCGGCCGGGGCGACCGCGGTCGCGGCCGTGATGGACCGCCCGAACCGGTTCGACACCCCGGCGGTGGCGGTGCTCTCCGGCGGGAACATCGACCCGATCCTGCTGATGAACGTCCTCCGCCACGGCATGGCGACGACCGGGCGGTACCTCGCCTTCCGGGTGCGGATCCCCGACCGCCCCGGCGGGCTCGCCCGGCTGCTCGCCGACCTGGCCGAGGCGAACGCGAACGTGCTCGACGTCGTCCACCAGCGGACCGGCTCCTACCTCCACATCGGTGAGGTGGAGGTGGCGCTGCAGGTCGAGACCCGCGGGGCGCCGCACGCCGCGGAGGTGCTGCGGCACCTGCGGGAGAACGGCTACCCGGTCTCGGAGTGAGGGCGTTGCTGCGTCAGCCCTTGAACGGCACGGCGTCGACGATCTCGACCTGCAGCTTCTTGCCGTTCGGGGCCGCGAAGTCGACCTCCTCGCCGCGCTTCTTGCCGACGATCGCCTGGCCCATGGGGGACTGCGGGGAGTAGACCTGCACGGAGGAGTCGCCGGCCATCTCACGGGCGCCGAGGAGGAACTCCTCGACGTCGTCGTCGCCGACGAACCGCACGGTGACGACCATGCCGGGCTCGACGACACCGTCGTCGGGAGGCGTCTCGCCGACCTGCGCGTTGCGCAGCATGTCCTCGAGCTGCCGGATCCGGGCCTCGGTCTTGCCCTGCTCCTCGCGGGCGGCGTGGTAGCCGCCGTTCTCCTTGAGGTCGCCCTCGTCCCGGGCGGCGCTGATCCGGGCGACGATCTCGTCGCGCACCGGACCGCGGAGGGTCTCCAGCTCGTCCTTGAGCTTGTCGAAGGCCTCCTGGGTCAGCCAGATGACATCGTGCTCGGGGGACTGGGTCACGGTGACAACGCTCCTGAGTTTCGTTTCGTTCGTGAGAATGGTTCGGGTGCCGCTGCCCGCGGCTCGGCGGGAGGGCAAGTGGTCGATTCTACCCGACGGACCGTGACGGGTCAGCGCGGCCGGGGTTGGTCCGGGGTGGTGCAGCCGACCAGCTCGACGCTCGTCGCCCGGCGCTCGGTCCGGATCGGCACCCGGATCGCCCGCTCCTCGGGGCCGTCGACGACCGGGACGGTCACCTCGCCCACCACGGTGTGGTCCTCGGCGATCGCCCGCAGCAGGCAGGCGGCCTCGGTGAACTGCGACTTCCGGCCGACCGCGATGTCGGCGGTGACCTCGTGGTCGTCGACGACGTGGAACGCGGTGAGCCGTGAGGTCACCTCGGGCGTGCTGTGGAAGAAGACCGACCAGCCGAGGAAGCCGATGCCGCTCAGCACCATCGCCGCGATCGCCACGAGCGCCACCGCCCGGTGGGCGCGGCTGGGCCCGCGGTAACGCTGCTCGAGGTCGGTCATGTCCTCCATCCTAGGATGGTGGTCATGCCGTCGACGCTGCGCCTCATGCACGTGCACGCGCACCCGGACGACGAGTCGAGCAAGGGCGCAGCGAGCACCGCCAAGTACGTCGCCGAAGGCGTCGACGTCCACGTCGTCACCTGCACCGGCGGTGAGCGCGGGTCGATCCTCAACCCCAAGATGGACCGGCCGGACGTGCTGGCCAACATCGCCGAGATCCGGCGTCAGGAGATGGAACGCGCGCGCGAGATCCTCGGTGTCACCCAGGACTGGCTCGGGTTCGTCGACTCGGGGTTCCCCGAGGGCGACCCCAAGCCACCGCTGCCGGAGGGGTGCTTCGCGGCTCTTCCCGTGGAGGAGGCGGCCGAGCCGCTGGTGCGGCTGATGCGGTCGTTCCGCCCGCACGTCGTCACGACGTACGACGAGAACGGCGGCTACCCGCACCCCGACCACGTCATGTGCCACCGGGTCACCGTCGAGGCGTTCGAGGCGGCCGGCGACCCGTCCCGCTACCCCGGCGCGGGGGAGCCCTGGCAGCCGCTCAAGCTCTACTACCACCACTCCTTCCACCGGGAGCGGACCCAGGCGCTGCACGACGAGATGCTCCGGCAGGGGCTCGAGTCGCCGTACGCCGAACGGCTCGCGGAGTGGAAGCCGGACCCGGTCCATGCCGCCCGGGTGACCACGCTCGTCCCGTGCGCGGAGTACTTCCCGGTGCGCGACCAGGCGCTGCTCGCCCACGCCACCCAGATCGATCCCGAGGGGCCGTGGTTCGCCTGCCCCGTGCGAGTGCACCAGGAGGCCTGGCCGACCGAGGACTACGAGCTGGCGAGGTCACTGGTCGAGGTGCAGACACCGGAGTCGGACCTCTTCGCCGGCGTCCGTGAGCTGGTTGAGACGATGGAGCGATGAACGCAGCCCGGCTGGACCCCGCCCTCGCGATCGCGCCGCTCCTCGACCCGGTGCCCGCGGAGGGGGACGTCAACCCCGGCTGGGTGGCGGCGCTGCTCGTCGTGGGGCTCATCGTGGCGACCACCCTGCTGTGGTTCAGCATGCGCAAGCAGCTCGGGAAGATCCGGTTCCGGGAGGAGCCGGACACGACCGACGACGGCGCCTCGCCCGACGCCCGTCACGAGAACGGCGCCTGATCGCCGCCGCACGTCGGAGAGCGTTGGCCGGTGAGCCCGGGGGCGTTCGGACCTCGGAGCGGAATCGTCCGCCAGCCACGCGAGAGCGCATACTGGCAGTGATGACAACCTCTCCCGCCCGGCGACGGCATCTCGCGAGCAGCCCCTTCAAACCCGACCCCGAGCCGGTCATCGAGCAGTTCGACTGCGGTGACCTGGTCTCACACGACTCGTACGGCGTGGGTCGCGTGCTGGCGACGGAGCCGCACGCGGTCCTCGTCGACTTCCGCACGCAGACCGTCCGGATCACGAGCCCCTTCCACAAGATGACGACCCTGTAGCCGCCGGCGTCACCTCCGGACGACCCGGACCAGCGCATCCCAGGCGGTGGCCGCGGTCGTCCCGCCGTGCTCGTCGTCCTGGTCGACCTGGCGGGCGACGCGCGATGCCCTGACGACCTCGAAGGGCTCACCCTGGAGGTCGGCGAGGACGTCGTCGGCGGTGTAGAGGACCGACGGGTCCTGAGGACCGCCGGTCCCCTCGACTATGTTCGTGGAGTCGTGGGCGACGAGCAAGAACGTTCCACCCGGGTCGAGCGCCGCGAACCCCCGGCGTACGGCGGTCCGCCGCTGGTCCTTCGGGAGCTGGAGGTAGGCCAGCACCACGAGGTCGGCCGGCGGCAGCTCGGCGGTGAGCGCGTCGTCGACCCGCCAGTCGACGGGAAGGTCGCCGGCGGTCCGGCGGCCCCGGTCGACGGCCACCTGGGAGAAGTCGAGGGCGGTCACCTGCCAGCCGCGCGAGGCGAGCCAGATGGCGTTGCGCCCCTCGCCGCAGGCGAGGTCGACCGCCCTTCCGGGCGGCAGGTCGGCGAGCTCGGCCGCGACGAACTGGTTCGGGGCGAGGGACCAGACCTGCTCGACCGCGGCGTACCGGCTGTCCCAGTCGCGGGCGTCCACCCCGGGCTCCGGGTCAGCCCTGCTCGGCGGCGGGGCCGCTCTGCGCCGTTCCCTGGGCGGCGATCTGCGAGCGCACGTCGTCCATGTCGAGCTCGCGGACCGCGCCGATCACCTGGTCGAGGGCGGGCGCGGGCAGGGCGCCGGGCTGGGAGAAGACCAGGATGCCGTCCCGGAAAGCCATCAGCGTCGGGATCGAGGTGATGCTCGCCGCGGAGGCGAGCGCCTGCTCGGCCTCGGTGTCGACCTTGCCGAAGACGATGTCGGGGTTCGACTCCGACGCCTTCTCGTAGGTCGGTGCGAAGCTGCGGCAGGGCCCGCACCACGAGGCCCAGAAGTCGACCATGACGATGTCGTTCTCCAGCACGGTCTTCTCGAAGTCGGTGGAGCTCAGGTTCACGGTGGTCACAGAGATTCCTCTCGTCGTGGGCGTCCTGTGCACAACACCTGAAAGGGTGCCCGCTATTCCGCTGCTGACACCTGGAAGACCCCACGGGCACCCCGTTCGGCGTCGACCATGACGTGGGAGAGGAACGGATACTCGCCCGGCTCCGGGAACATCAGCTCGACGAAACCGCCCTGCGCCGGAAGGAGCGGCAGCACCTGGGCGCCGCCCTCCGGCCCGTCGCGGCGGGGGTCGAGCAGGTAGGCGCCCTCGGACCAGACGGTGTCGAACTGGCCGCCGACGACGTGGAACGACGAGGGGCGGTTGGGGCCGGCGTCGAGCACCCAGACCCGGACCCGTTCGCCGACCGTGGCGGGGAGCGGGTCGTGGGCGTACTGGTCGGCGTAGCCGTTGAAGACCACCGCGTCCGGCTCCTCGGCGTTCAGCGCGTCGACGTCGACGGACTCCTCGCCGAGGTAGAGCTCGCCCTGCACCAGCACGTAGCTCCGGTCGACCTCCGGCAGGTCGGAGGGCTCGATCACCACCGCGCCGTACAGCCCGTTCGCGATGTGCGCGGCCATCGGCATCGTCGAGCAGTGGTACATCCAGATGCCCGCGCGCGTCGCGGTGAACCGGTAGACCAGCGACTCGCCCGGCTCGATCGTGCGCATCGGCCGGTCCGGGGCCAGCGCGCCGGCGTGGAAGTCGACCGAGTGGCCGATCGACCCCTCGTTGACGAGGGTGATCTCGAAGACGTCGCCGACCTTGCCGTGCAGCACCGGGCCGGGCGCGGTGCCGTCGTACGTCCACATCGTCTGCGTGACGCCCAGGGCGACCTCGCGCTCGGTCTCGGTCACCGTGAGCGTCCGCCGATGCACCTTCCCGGTGCGTGGCGGGAGCGTCGCGTCGCGCGCCTCGAAGCCGTGGCCGGGCTCCGCCATCGGGTCGTACGACGCCGGCGGCCCGTCGTCGTGGGTGCCGGCCATGTCGTGCCCGGGGCCGTGCTCGTGGCCGGCGTGGCTCTCGGAGGACCCACCGATGACGTCGACGGTCATCACCATGCCGCGCTGGCGGTGGCCCACGACCGAGCACCACCCCTCGAGGTCGCGGCCGACGACGCCGAGGTCGAGGGTCTCGCTCTCGCCGCCGGGGAGCCGCTCGGTGCGGTCGCCGGAGTCGAGGACGAGGTCGTGGACGTCCTGGTCGGCGTTGACGACCTCGAGCACGAGCCGGTCACCGGCGGGCACCTCGACGGTCCCCGGGTGGAACCGCATGTCCCGCATCTCCACGCGGACCGTCGTGGTGTCGCCGGTGGCGGTGACCCCGGCCGCGGCGGCTGAGCCCGGACCGCCCAGCGCGACGGGGTCGATGGCGACGCCGACGGCGGCCACCAGGGCGACCACGGCGACGCCCGTCGCGGCGAGTCCGCGGAGCTGGCCGGCGGGGCGCCCCTCGGGACGGCTGCGCGGCGTCCGGTCCTCGACCGGCTGCTGCTTGACGATGCGGGACGCGCGGAGCGCCCGGAACAGCAGCGGCAGGAAGGCAGCGAGGGCGACGAGCACCGCGACGGAGGCGAGCACGCGGACGAGGCCGGGCGAGGGGAAGGCCAGGAGCAGCAGCCCCGCGTTGGTGGTGACGACGCGAAGCGCGCTGCCGCGGTCGAGCTCGTTCGAGGCCGCTCGGACGGCGGCAGGACCGCCGCCGAGGGCGACCGGCACCAGGTAGGAGAGCGCGCCGAGCAGGAGCTGCGCCGCGAAGCCGGCGGCGAGCAGCGGGATCCCCTCACGGATGCTCTCGGTGGCACTCTCCCAGTCGGGTGCCGTGAGCAGGGCGAGCACGCCCGCGACGAGCAGGGCGGCCCACCACGTCACCGCAGCGAACACCGACCAGGGCGCGTACGCCGTGGGCGGCTTGCTCCGGGCGGCCCGGACGAGCGGCGCCGCGGTGAGGGCCAGCCCGCCGAGGTACGTCGCCAGCCCGGCGGCCGTGACGACCGCCGAGCCGGCGACCGCGCCGACCGCCGTCACGGCGGTCGCCCCGAGGAGGGCCGGCAACCCCCGTACACCGGCCCTCTCGGCACCCTCGGGAATCCGGGTGCGCAGCATCGTGGGCCACAACGTGAGCAGCGTGCCCACGACGGTGATTCCTACCCATCCGAGGAGGTTCACGGTCACGTGCGCAAGTAAAATCCTCTCGTGGAGCCCTGTGGGAAGACCCGCGGCCAGGACCGTCCCCAGCGCGGCGCCGACCGGCAGGAGACAGGCGGCTGCCACGTAGTGGTGGACGGTCGCAGCGAACCGGGACGGCAGTGCGCGGTCCTGCTGGTGCATGAGCGCCAGGCCGTGCCACCCGACCGCGACGGCGACCGAGGCCGCCCCTGCGACCGTCAGGGGCAGCAGGTCGGCCAGCACCCCGGCGATCACGGCGAGGGCGCCGGCGTTGTGCAGGAGCAGCCTCGCCGTACGGTTCCTGGCGTCCACCGGGCGCGGAGCCGTGTGGAGCAGCGCGTCGGCGAAGTGCTGGCTCCATACCAGGATCGCGTGGGTGAGTGCTCCGAGCAGCAGCAGGTGGAGCATCAGCCAGCGGGGGGCGGGCACCCACGGGTGGATCAGGGTGACGACGACGAGCGCCGTGAGCCACAGCGGCACCGGCAGGTCGCGGAGCGGCTCGAACCCGCGCGTGCCGCGGCTCACCGTGAGCTCCGGACGCGTCGGGCGGTGGCTGCGGACCAGCCGGCGCACCCGGCGAACGCGAGTACGGCGACGATGTTGAGCGTGCCACCCACCCGCCACGCCGCGGCTACCTCCAGGCCGTCGCCGACCCAGAGCCGGAGGGCCAGCGAGAGGTGGAGCAGGACAGCCGGCGCGATGAGGACCGGGTGGTAGGGGAGCGGCCTGCGGAGCACCGCCGGCAGGATCACCGGCGCGTGCGCCATGACCATCGACAGCGTGAAGCCGAGGAAGACCGCGTGCAGCACGACGTCGTAGGCGCCGCCCTCCCGGACGGGACCCACGACGAGCCAGGTGGCGCCGGCGACGACGAGCCAGGCGTAGCCGGCGAGCATGCAGCCGGCCATGAACCGGGGCAGCCCGGTCGAGCGGATCGTCCGCCGCGCTGCGTCGTGGCTGCCGAGCCAGAGGGCGAGCCCGACGACGACCGCGCCGAACAGCACGTGACCGACCGTCGGCCAGAGCAGGCTGGCGACCGTTGCGACGACGAGGCCGACCGCGAGCAGCAGGGCCGGGCCGGTGGACGGCAGCGTGAACCGCGCCAGCTCGACCCGTTCGCCGCAGATGGTGAGGACCACGAAGCCGACGAGCCAGGGCAGGAGCACCGGCACCGGGGTCCCGCCGAGCCACAGGGCGGCGGCGCCGGTCGCGAGGACCGCCCCGAGCGCCTGGATGAGCACCGCGTCGTCGCGCTGGCGGCGCCAGAGCGGGACGTAGACCGCGACGAGGCCGGCTGCGCCGAGCAGGAGCGCGGTTCGGCCGAAGGAGAGCGGAGCCGGGCTGACGAGGAGCAGTCCGCCGAGGCCGAGGAGGGCGGGCGAGGCGAAGGCTGCCGGCCGGCCCAGCGCGACCGCTCGCTCCAGTGCGATCAGGGTGCCGACGAAGCCGAGCACGAGGAGCACGCCGTGCACCTCGGGGAGCCGGTCGGAGGTGAGCGGCGCCGGCAGTCCGAGCAGGAGCAGGGCGGCGTCGAGGCCGACCAGGAGGGAGAGCCCGGCGGGTGCCAGGAGGGCGACCCTCGGCAGCAGCGGGGCGGACGTGCGGTGGGTGTTCGCGCGGGGCGGTGCGGCCGTGGTGGTCACCCGCGGTCCTCCTGCTGGGTGAGGCGTTCGGTGCGGTGTCCGGTGAGATCTCCGGTGAGGTGGAGGAGGCAGGCGTCGGGCTGCGCGAAGGGCTCGAGGCCGACGGCCGAGTCGTCGGCGTCGTACTCCTGGAGCGCGCCGCGAGCGATGCCGAGGTGGACGCCGCAGACGATGTCGGGGTGGCGTCGCGCCGCGTCGAGCAGCGGGCAGCGGGTGAGCCGGACGGTGGCGTCGTCCTCGTCGGCCTCGGGTTCGAACCCCATCTCCTCCAGGACGACGACGACCTGGCGGCGGGCGGCGTGGGCATCCGCCGCTTCCGGCCGGCCGGTCGCTCGTGCCACCTCGCGGCCCCACTCGGTGCCGGCGGCGACGGCGTCCTGGACGGGCTGGGTGCTGGTGCGGTGGAGGGTCGCGGCCAGGGCGGTCGCCAGCCCGGCGTACTCGCTCGTGGGGGCGGTTCGGCGCACCGCGCGGTAGAGCCACGCCGGCCGGCCGCGCCCGTGGGAGGGCGCGGCCTCGCGACGGACGAGCCGCAGGTCGAGGAGCGCGTCGAGGTGCTCCCGGACGGTGTTGGCGTGGAGCCCGGTGGCGTCCGCGACCTCGGAGAGCGGCAACGGCCGCGCGGCGGTGTCGAGCGTCTCGAGCACGGCGGCGCGCGAGCGGCTCAGCCTGGGCGTCGGCGGAGCGGGAGGGAGCGGGCCCCAGCCGGCCGGTTTATTTTCCACGGGAAAAAGTGTAGTAAATTAGCGACCGGGCCGCCACTCGGCGGCCGAACGTCCGCCCGGGAGCCCGGGCAACTCAGGGAGGCCCCATGAACGACATCGTCCTGGCCACGAGCGCAGCCGACGCAGAAGCCGTCGCCGCCGTCGAGCGCCACCACGCCGAGCTCGCCGGTTCATTGGTCGCGCTCGCAGAGCGGGTGATCGGCTCAGCCGCCGGCGGCTCGGCCTCCGCGGAGGCTGCCCGTCGCGACCTCGTCGACTGGTGCGAGAGCGAGCTGGTGCCGCACGCGCTGGCCGAGGAGAAGGGGATGTACCCGGCGGCGCACGCCACGACGGAGGGCCGGCTGCTCGTCGACTCGATGCTCGCCGAGCACGTCGTCATCGTCGACCTCGTGCGTGAGGTCGCCGAGGCGAGTACGGCGGTCGGGGCCGCTGCGGCTGCCCGGGCGCTCGTCGTGGTGTTCGCCAGCCACCTGGCGAAGGAGAACGAGCTGGTCCTGCCGCTGCTGGCCGCGCACCCGGACGTCTCCGTCGCCGGCCTGCTCGACGGGATGCACGAGCTGCTGGGCGGCCACGGCGCCTCCGAGGCTGCGGAGGCCTCGGAGGGCGGCTGCGGAAGCCACACCTGCGGCTGCGGCGAGGTCGACGCCCCCGGCCACCCGGTCCTCGACGCCCGAGCGGTGCCGCACTCGATCCGGCACGCGACGATCTTCGGGGCGCTCGACTCGGTCCGTCCCGGCGAGGGGCTCGTGCTCGTCGCCCCGCACGACCCGCTGCCGTTGCTCGCCCAGGTGCACGACCGGTTCTCCGGCGCGTTCGAGACCGAGTATCTCGAGCGGGGCCCCGAGGCGTGGCGGCTGGTCTTCCTGCGGCGCGCCGCCTGAGGCGCGCACTCGCTGGGCCACGCGGTCGCGAGGCCGAGAGTCGTCCGTCCGGACGGTTTCTCGGCCTCCCCGCGCACCTGCAGCCGGATCCTCGTCCGCACGGACGACTTTCGGCGCACCCCTGGCTCTGCTCCGCGCCGAGGTGGTAGGCAGGAACTCCCGCCCCGAGGAGCCTCAGATGAACGTACTCGCCGATTCCCAGCTGCTGGCCGAGCTCGAGCCCGTCGTCGAGGAGAACCTCAACCGGCACCTGAGTGCCGCACAGGAGTGGATGCCTCACGAGTTCGTCCCGTGGTCGCTCGGCCGCGACTTCGCCGACCTCGGCGGCGAGGCGTGGTCGGTCGAGCAGTCGCCGCTCTCCCCGATCGCGCGCACCGCGCTCGAGGTCAACCTCCTCACCGAGGACAACCTGCCCAGCTACCACCGTGAGGTCGAGCGGGCGTTCGGCCGCGACAGCGCCTGGGGCACCTGGGTGAACCGCTGGACCGCCGAGGAGGGGCGCCACGCGTTCTGCATCCGCGACTACCTGCTCGTCACCCGCGGCGTCGACCCCGACGAGCTCGAGCGGGCGCGCATGGAGACGATGGAGATCGGCTACGACTCCGACGACAAGCCGCTGCTCAACGTCTGTGCCTACGTGTCGTTCCAGGAGCTCGCGACCCGGGTCTCGCACCGCAACACCGGCCGCTACACCGAGGAGCCGATCGCCGAGAAGCTCCTGACCCGGGTGGCGAAGGACGAGAACCTCCACATGATCTTCTACCGCAACATCGTGGCCGCGGCGCTCGAGATCGCGCCCGACCAGACGATGCGGGCGATCCGCGACGAGGTGGTCTCGTTCCAGATGCCCGGCAGCATCATCCCGGGGTTCAACCGCAAGGCGGTCCAGATCGCGAAGGCGGGTATCTACGACCTCCGCATCCACCACGACGACATCGTCGCGCCGCTGCTGCGGCAGTGGGGCGTCTTCGAGCTCGAGGGGCTGGACGCCGAGGGGGAGAAGGCGCGGAACGAGCTGGCCGAGGCGGTCGAGGCGCTCGACGGCGCGGCCAGCCGGTTCGTCGAGCAGCGTGACGCCGCCGAGGCGAAGCGGGCGGCCCGGCGGAGCTCGTAGCGAAGGCTCGAAGAAACTTTCGAGAACTGTCTTGCATGCTGAGATCGGCGAGCTGAACTGTCGGTGGCAGCCGGTTGAGTCGGGTCATGGACGACGCGACGGCGACAGTGACTCCGACGGTGACCCCGAGGGTGGATCTGGTGAGTGCGCTGCGGTCGGCGCATGCGGCGCTGGATGCGGTGTCGGTCCTGGGTGAGGATGGGCTGCCGTCAGGGTGGGCGTCGATCACCGGCCTCGATGTCGACGAGCTGGCCGAGGTGGTCCGGTTGGCGGCGAGGTTGGAGGGCCGCACCGCGGGCTGAAGCTGCACGTGGTCGCCGCCGCGGAGGTCGCGAATGCCGCCGAGGTGGTCGCGGCCACCGGCACCGGGGCGTGGGCGGCGAGGTCGGCCGGCGGGTGCCGGACCCGGGAGTGGGGCAGCACCTGGCTGGCGAACCTGCTCACCGCCCGCTACCACCACGTGCAACGGGCGTTGGCTCGAGGGCAGATCAGCGAGGAGCATGCGGTGATCATCGTCCGCGCCGCGCAACGGGTGCCGGAGACCGTGACCGACGCGGAGCTCGCCGACTGCGAGGCGGTCCTGGTCGACAAGGCCGGCCACATGACCCCACGGAACCTGCGCCGCGCGGCCCGCCGGCTGCTGGACCCGTTGTCGAAGGCCGCGGCCGACGAGCACGAGGAGCAGCTCCTGGCCGAGCAGGAGGGCCGAACACGACACGTTCTTCCAGATCTTCGCCAACGAGGACGGCACCTACAGTGGCCGGTTCACCATCCCCGAGCTCCACGGGCAGCTGTTGCTCCAAGCGTTGGAGCGGCTCACCGCGCCCCGCCGGCACGGCCGGAGCAAGGAGGGGGAACCGGTCGAGGACGTGACCGTGGGGTTCAAGTACCGCCGGGTCGCGGAATCCCTGGGATCGGGGTTCTGTGAGCTGATCGAGCACCTGCCCACCGACGGCCACGCCCGATCGGGGATCACCATGGTCGTCCACATCGACGAGGAGACCCTGCGGTCCCGGGTCGGCGCCGCAACGCTGTCCACCGGCGGCCGGATCACCGTCGGAGAGGCGCTCCGGCTGGCGTGTGAGGCCGGTCAGATGCCGATGGTGATGGGCGGCAGCATGCTGCAGCTCAACCTCGGATCCACCACCAGGTTGTTCTCCAAGGCCCAGTGGGTCGCGTTGTCGGCGTTCCACACCACCTGCGCCGCCGAGGGGTGCGAGCGGCCGTTCTCCTGGTGCGAGCTCCACCACCTCCGACCCTGGAGCCATGGCGGGCCGACCGACCTGGCCAACGCCCTACCTCTGTGCGGGCACCACCACCGGCGGATCCACGACGACCACTACGAACACGAACGAACACCGGCCGGGCAGATCCGGTTCCGCCACCGATGGCCCAGCCGACAACGCCGCGACCGCCAGGAACGCGACATCCTCGCAGCCTGAGTGGACGCGGGAGTGGGCAGCGGCGGGATCGTTGCGTTTGCGCAATCATCCGGGCGGGGAGAGGCCCTTCATGGGACGACTGGACCGGATCGCGGAGCCGTGGGGGACGAGGACGCCGTACGGACCCGGAGACGCGTGGCCCAGGCGAGTCGACATGTGGCTGGACGAGGGGCTGGACGAGGCCGACGTCGACCGGTGGGTCCAGAGCGCGACGATCCTGCACTCCAACGGTGACGCCCTCGACATCGCCGTGAAGGACGAGCGGATCGTCGGCGTCCGTGGCCGCGCGGTGGATCGGGTGAACCACGGCCGGCTCGGGCCGAAGGACCTCTTCGGGTGGCAGGCGAACCACTCGCCGGACCGGCTCACCCGCCCGCTGGTCCGTCGCAACGGCGAGCTCGTCGAGACCGACTGGGAGACCGCCATGGATGCGGTCGCCGGCCGGACGAAGGAGCTGCTCGACGAGCACGGCCCGAGCTCGGTCGGGTTCTACACCACAGGGCAGCTGTTCCTCGAGGAGTACTACACCCTCGCCCTGATCGGCCACGGCGGGATCGGCACCAACCACATGGACGGCAACACCCGGCTGTGCACGGCCACGGCCGCGGCCGCGCTCAAGGAGTCGTTCAGCTGCGACGGGCAGCCCGGGTCCTACACCGACATCGACCACGCCGACGTCATCGCGCTCTACGGCCACAACATGGCCGAGACCCAGACGGTGCTCTGGAGCCGCGTCCTCGACCGCCTCGAGGGGTCCAACCCGCCGGCGGTCATCTGCGTCGACCCACGCGAGACACCGGTCGCCCGCGCCGCGACCCTCCACCTCGCGCCCCGCCCGGGGACCAACGTGATGCTGATGAACGCCCTGCTCCACGAGGTCCTCGACAACGACTGGGTGGACCACGAGTACGTCGAGGCGCACGCCGTCGGCTTCGACGAGCTGGAGAAGATGCTCAAGGGCTACACGCCCGAGCTGGCCGCCGAGGTCTGCGACGTGCCGGCGGCAGAGATCCGTGAGGCCGCGCGGCTGATCGGCACCGCCGAGCGGCTGTTCTCCACGGTGCTCCAGGGGTTCTACCAGTCGCACCAGGCGACAGCAGCGTCCGTGCAGGTCAACAACATCCACATCGTGCGCGGCATGCTCGGCAAGCCGGGCTGCGGGCTCCTGCAGATGAACGGTCAGCCCACCGCCCAGAACACCCGCGAGTGCGGGGCGGACGGGGACATGGCCGGCTTCCGGAACTGGTCCAACAAGGAGCACGTCAAGGACCTGGCACGGGTCTGGAACATCGACCCGATGGAGATCCCCCACTACACCGCGCCGACGCACCTCATGCAGATGATGCGGTACGTCGAGGACGGCTCGATCCGGTTCCTGTACGTCAGCGGCACCAACCCCGCCGTCTCGTTGCCGGAGCTGCGGCGGATCCGCTCGATCCTGTCCCAGGACCGACTGTTCCTCGTCGTCCAGGACATCTTCCTCTCCGAGACCGCCCAGCTCGCCGACGTCGTACTCCCCGCCGCGACCTGGGGCGAGAAGACCGGCACCTTCACCAACGTCGACCGCACGGTGCACCTGTCGGACAAGGCGGTGGACCCGCCGGGCGAGGCGCGGCCCGACCTCGACATCTTCATCGACTACGCACACCGGCTCGAGCTGCTGGACAAGGACGGCGAGCCGCTGGTGAAGTGGAGCGACGCCGAGGGCGCGTTCGAGGCATGGAAGGAGTGCACCCGCGGTCGGCCGTGCGACTACACCGGCATCACCTACGACAAGCTCCGCGGCGGCAGCGGGATCCAGTGGCCCTGCAACGACGAGCACCCCGACGGCACCGAGCGGATCTACGTCGACGGGGAGTTCTGGTCGGCGCCCGACTACTGCGAGGCCTACGGTCGCGACATGGTGACGGGTGCCCCGATGGAACCGACGGAGTACAAGGCGCTCAACCCCGACGGCAAGGCGGTCATCAAGGCCGCGGAGTACCTTCCGCCCCACGAGCTGGTGTCCCAGGAGCATCCGTTCCAGCTGATCACCGGCCGGACGCTCTACCACTTCCACACCCGCACCAAGACCGGCCGCGCGCCGCAGCTCCAGGCGGCGGCACCCGAGGTCTGGGTGGAGATGTCGGCCTCGGACGCCGCGGACCGCGGCTGGGACGAGGGCGACCTGCTGCAGGTCACGACCCCACGGGGCGAGGTGACCGCGCAGCTCCGGGTCAGCGGCATCCGGCGCGGCGTGGTCTTCCTGCCGTTCCACTACGGCTACTGGGACCAGCCCGGTGGGCACGAGCCGGACGGTCAGGGCCGTGCCGCGAACGAGCTCACCGTCACCGACTGGGACCCGGTCTCCAAGCAGCCGTTGTTCAAGACCGCCGCTGCTGCGGTGGAGCGGGTCCGGCTGGGAGAGGGCGAGCCGTCCGCGGCACCGACGACGACCGGCTCCCGCCCGGTCAGCGCCGGCGTGCCGCCCACCAGCGGAGGCGAGGCGGGCAGCGCGGTCGAGCAGCTGGTCGAAGCGAGGAGGCAGCCATGAGCAAGGTGCCGATGGCGCTGGAGGAGCTGCACCGGTCGGAGAACGACCTGGCCGGCGAGCTGCTCCGGGCGTCGGACTCCCACAAGGCCGACCACGAGATCTTCTACGTCGCCCGCGACATCGCCCGCTGGTCGCAGGAGCACGTCCGTGGCCTGGCGGAGATCGGACGGGACCACGGCCTCGACCTCGACCCCGAGCCTCCCGGCGACGACAGCATCCTGGCGACGGTGCGGCAGAAGGGCGACGAGCTGCTCGGCAGGCGCCACGATCCGGCCCTGCTCCTCCTGCGCGACCTCCGGAAGATCCACCGCATGGCCGCGGGCGTCTCGCTGGACTGGGAGATCCTCGCCCAGACCGCGCAGGCGCTGAAGGACACGGAGCTGCTCGAGCTCGCGGAGCGGTTCCATCCGGAGACGCTGCGGCAGCTGCGCTGGGCCAACGCCAAGCTCAAGGAGAGCGCGGCGCAAGTGATGGTGACGCCATGAAGGGAGCGTGAACCAGGTGCGCGCACTGACCGTGATCCCGAAGAGTGCCGGCTCCGCCTCGGTGGAGGAGCGGCCCGACCCGCAGGCCGCAGAGGGCGAGCTGCTGGTCCAGGCGGTCGCGATGGGGGTGTGCGGCACCGACCGGGAGATCGCCGCCGGCGAGTACGGCTGGGCGCCTCCGGGCGCGGACCGGCTGGTGCTCGGCCACGAGTCGCTCGGCAGGGTGCTCGAGGCGCCGGACGGCAGCGGCTTCTCCGCTGGTGACCTCGTCGCCGGAGTCGTCCGACGCCCCGACCCGGTGCCCTGCGGCGCCTGCGCGGCCGGCGAGTTCGACATGTGCCGCAACGGCCGCTACACCGAGCGAGGCATCAAGGAGCTCGACGGGTACGGCGCGGAGCGGTGGACCGTCGAGGCCGACTACGCCGTCCGCGTCGACCCGGCGCTCGGGCTCTGCGGGGTGCTCACCGAACCGGCGAGCGTGGTGGCGAAGGCCTGGGAGCAGGTCGAGCGGGTCGGCAACCGCGCGTGGTTCGAGCCTCGTACGGCGCTGGTCACCGGCGCCGGGCCGATCGGGCTGCTCGCCGCCCTGATCGGCGTCCAGCGCGGGCTGGAGGTCCATGTCCTCGACCGGGTCACCGACGGCCCCAAGCCCGGCCTCGTCAAGGACCTGGGCGCGGTCTACCACCACGACACCATGGACGACATCGTGGCGCACGTGGAGCCGGACGTCGTGATCGAGGCGACCGGCGTGGGGGCGCTCGTCTTCGACTCACTGACCGCGACCGGGCCCTACGGCATCGTCTGTCTCACCGGCGTCTCGTCGGCCGGCCGTTCGCTCACCGTCGACGCCGGTCAGATCAACCGTGAGGTGGTGCTGGAGAACGACGCCGTCGTCGGGTCGGTGAACGCCAACCTGCGCCACTACCAGCAGGGGGCGGAGGCGCTCGCTGCGGCGGACCGCGAGTGGCTGCGCCGCCTCATCACGCGGACCGCGACGCTCGACAACTACGCAGACGTGCTGGAGCCCCACGCGGAGGACGTCAAGGTCGTCATCGGCTTCGGCGACGAGTCAGGGTGACGAGTGCGCGCCGGGAGCCTGCCTTCGTGGTGCATGACCACCGCAAGCCCCGGCCGCACTTCGACCTGCGTCTCGAGCAGGACGGGGTGCTCCGCTCCTGGGCGGTGCCGCGGGGACTGCCTCCCGACAGCCGTTCCGACCGGCTCGCGGTGGCCGTGCCGGACCACGACCTCGACCACCTCACCTACGAGGACGAGCACAAGTCGATCGCGGACATCGGGTGGTGGGAGGACGTCGGGAGCAACGAGCGACGGCTGCTGTTCGTCCTGCACGGCCGCGGCGAACCGGTCCGCTACGCGCTCATCCGGACCGACGGCAAGAACTGGCTGCTTCACCGGACCAAGGAGCAACCGTGCTGACCGTTGTCCGGACGCGCCTCCGGCCGGGATCCTCGGCCCCCGGCCCCGGGCACGTTGGTCCCCGCCACGAGGTCGGCGCATCGGCGGCGGTTCGCGAAATTCGACGAAACCGAGGGCACGTTCCATGCCCACATCGCGGGTGTGCTGCGCGTCGTACCCTGCGGCTGCGAGCCGGACGGCGAGTGTCGACGGGAGGTTCTGATCGACGAGAAACTTCACGCGGTCTGGGCGGCCGAGAGGTAGAAGTCGCGGTCGGCCAGGGCTGCCGCGTAGCCGAGAACCTGGCGCACGTCCTCGATCTCGAGGACGTCGAAGCTCTCGCGGATCTCGTCGAACGTCTTGCCGGCTGCCAGGAGTTCCAGCAGCTGCTGGGCGCTGAACCGGTAGCCGCGGATGCACGGCTGCCCACCGAGCTTGCCGGGCTCAACGGTCAGCCGGTCGAAGCCGGGCACGGTGCTGGTCATGGCGGAGTCTACGCGGAATGCTGGGCCAACAGCGCTCATGGAGGCTTCCGTGCGGAGGCGTGGCAGGTTGGCAGGCATGCCCAACTGGATGGCGGGGGACGTCGCCGTAGATCTACTGAAGCAATTTTGCAGTAGATCTCAACTCGCCCTCGCCGACGGGGATCCGGGACACCCACTGTAAAGATCTACTGTAAAGCGGGTGTTGCAGTAGACACGGCGGACGTCGACCTCGGATCACCCGGGTCATGCGGAGGTCCGCCGTCGTCTGGGCTGGGGGAGCAGGTCGGTGACGGGGCTCGGCTCGTGGCCGGACTCGACGAGGGCTTCCAAAGCCGCCTCTGCCAGCGCCATGCGCTTCTCCCTCCGGGCGAGCAGCTGGTCGAGGCAGCGGTCGGGGTGGGCCATCACCGGCTGCGGGACCAGCTCTCGGTCCGTGAGGTTCTTCAGCCCTTCGTCTTGCCCCAGCCGTAGCGACCATCACCTCGCTCGCGCTGAGGAAGAGGTGGCGGATCGTCCACGGTTGCCACACCGCCTTGCGTCGACCGATGACGGGTCGGGCGCCAAACCGCTGAACACGGATGCAGCGGCGCAGGTCGCCGACAGTCGTGTAGAGCCGCCGGCCGATCTTGAAGAACTCGGGGCCGGTGTCCGTCTGGTGCCACCAACGCACGGTGTTCGGCGAGGTCTGCAGGATATCGGCGACCTCGTCGAGGGTCAGCAGTTCGTCCTCGCGGCGGGCGTGGAGCGGGATCTCGGTGTGGTTGTGCATGGTTCCTCCTGGTTGGCGCGGGTCCGCGTGATCCGCTGCCGACAGGTAGGTGGAGGGCTCTGCCAACCGAGGGTCAAATGCGTCCGATCGAATGTTGTCGAGAGGCGGACCAGAGCCCATCTGCTGCATCCGAATCCTGCGGACGGCGCGGACATCGGCGCCGGCTGGAATCTCCTTCTCGGTGTCCAGCGCGGCCTCCGCCTGGGCGAAGATCTTGCGTGCCTCCTCCTCGGAGCTGGCCCGTCGGAGCACTCGCTTCCACGGCTCGGCTTCACCGGCAGGCGCTCGGAACATCACCTGGTACTTCGTGCCGCCGTCCTCGGGCGCGTAGAGCCGCACCCGTCACGGCCGGGCGCTGCCGCCTACGGTCCGTGGCGTCCCCTGCGCGAGCAGCGTGGGCTTCTCGCGGGGCGCCATCGGTGTCCTCTCTAGGCTGGGCGAGTGGGAGTCGCGCCGGAGTCCCAGGGACCTGCTTCGTGTATCACTGATCAAAATGATCCACGTGCCTCTCGACAGGAGTCACAGGAAATGGCCAACCGTCTCGCCAACGCGACAAGCCCCTACCTGCTCCAGCACCAGGACAACCCGGTCGACTGGTGGGAGTGGTGTCCCGAGGCGTTCGAGGAGGCGCGCCGGCGAGACGTCCCGGTCCTGCTCAGCGTCGGCTACGCCGCGTGCCACTGGTGCCACGTGATGGCGCACGAGTCGTTCGAGGACGAGACGACGGCGGCGCTGATGAACGAGCGCTACGTCAACATCAAGGTCGACCGGGAGGAGCGCCCGGACGTCGACGCGGTCTACATGCAGGCGACGACGGCGATGACCGGGAGCGGCGGCTGGCCGATGACCGTCCTCATGACGCCGGACGGGGAACCGTTCTTCTGCGGGACCTACTTCCCGGACCAGCCGCGGCACGGCCAGCCGGCGTTCTCGCAGGTGCTCGGTTCACTGAGCGAGGCGTGGCGGGACCGTCGCGACGAGGTCGAGCAGGTGGCCGCGGAGGTCCGGTCGCACCTCCGGTCCGAGCTGCTCGCGACCGGCGAGGAGCCGCTCGACGCGGAGGTGCTCACCGCAGCCGTGCGGCTCCTCGCCCGGGAGTACGACGCGCAGGCCGGCGGGTTCGGTTCCGCCCCGAAGTTCCCGCCGACCATGGTGTTGGAGTTCCTGCTGCGCCACGCCGCCCGGACCGGCTCGCCGAACGCGTCGGGGATGGTGCACGGCACCTGCGAGGCGATGGCCCGCGGCGGGATGTACGACCAGCTGGCCGGCGGCTTCGCCCGCTACAGCACCGACCGTGACTGGGTGGTTCCGCACTTCGAGAAGATGCTCTACGACAACGCGCAGCTCCTCGGGCTCTACGTCCGCTGGTGGCGGCAGACCGGCAACCCGCTGGGGAGGAGGGTCGCGCACGAGACGGCCCGGTTCCTCGTCGACGAGCTCGGCACCGCCGAGGGCGGCTTCGCCTCGGCGCTCGACGCCGACACCGAGGGCGTCGAGGGGAGGTTCTACGTCTGGAGCGAGGGTGACCTCGACGCGGTGCTCGGGAGCGAGGACGGCGCCTGGGCTGCGCAGCTGCTCGGGGTCACCGCCGGGGGCACGTTCGAGGAGGGCGCCTCCACGCTGCAGCTGCGGCGCGACCCGGACGACGTCGAACGGTGGGGGCGGGTGCGGACAGCGCTGCTCACGTCGCGCGCGACTCGCAGCAGGCCGGCGCGGGACGACAAGGTCGTGGCTGCGTGGAACGGGCTGGCGATCGCCTCGCTGGCCGAGGCCGGCGTACTCCTGGAGGAACCGGCCCTTGTGGAGTCCGCCGCCCGGGCAGCCCGGCTGCTCCTCGACGTACATCTGGACGGGCGTGAGCTGAGACGGGTCTCGCGGAACGGCGTCGCCGGTGCGCACGCCGGCGTCCTGGAGGACTACGCCTGCCTGGCGCACGGGCTGATCGCGCTCTTCCAGGCGACCGGCGACGACAGCTGGCTGCAACCGGCCGGGGCCCTGCTCGACGTGGCGCTGTCCGACTTCGCGGCCGGGGACGGCGGGTTCCACGACACCGCGGAGAACGCAGAACCCTTGGTGGCCAGGCCGCGCGACCCGTCCGACAACGCCAGCCCCTCGGGTCAGTCGGCGCTCGTCCACGCACTCCTCGCCTGGTCGGCGATCACCGGCTCGGGCCGCCACCGGGACGCAGCGGAGGCAGCGCTGCGGACCGTGCGCCCCCTGGCCGAGAAGGCGCCGCGGTTCGCCGGTTGGTCCCTGGCGGCTGCCGAGGCGGCGCTGGTCGGACCGCTGGAGGTCGCGGTGATCGGGGAGCAAGGGGAGCCTGGGCGGGAGGCGCTGCTCGCCGCTGCCCGGCGTACCGCGAGCCCGGGGGCGGTGGTTGTTGCCGGGCCGCCGGGCGACACCGCCGTGCCGTTGCTGACGGACCGGGCGCTGGTCGACGGCAAGGCGACCGCCTACGTCTGTCGCGGGATGGTCTGCGACCGGCCGGCCACCACCGTCGAGGAGCTCGAGCGGCAGCTGGGGAGCCGGCGCCGGACATGACGAGGGGAAGGCATCGCTGCCTTCCCCTCGTCGGTGTCGTGCTGGGGCTGTTCAGGGCCCTTCGGGCTGTCGGTGAGAGCGACGTGGCAACACGAGACGCACCTCCGATCGGACGACATCCGTTGCCTCGACGGTAGGCCGGGATCGCCTGGAGGTCCAGCGTTGACACGCAGGTGGAACCCGTTCGGTTCGTCCGGGTTCGCGGCGTTGGGCCGGGACGCGACGTCGGCTCAGCGCAGGGAGTACGTCGCGACCGAGAGCCCCACGTAGTGCGTCACGAACGCCAGGATCGTGAGCGCGTGGAAGACCTCGTGGAAGCCGAACCAGGCCGGGAACGGGTCAGGCCGTTGGAGCCCGTAGACGACGCCCCCGATGGTGTAGAGGAGGCCGCCGGTGGCGATGAGGACCAGCACGATGACCCCGCCGTTGCGGACGAAGTCGTCGGCGAAGAAGATCGCCGCCCAGCCGAGCGCGACGTAGATCGGGACGTAGAGCCACCTCGGCGCATCGGTCCAGAAGATCCGGAACAGCACCCCGAGCAGCGCTCCGCCCCAGACCACGAAGAGCAGCGTGGTGCGGTTGCTGCCCTTGAGCATGAGGAGGGTGAACGGCGTGTAGCTGCCGGCGATGAGCAGGAAGATGTTGGCGTGGTCGAACCGGCGCAGGAACGCCCAGGTCCGGGGGCTCCAGGTGCCCCGGTGATAGACGGCGGAGACCGTGAAGAGGAGCAGCGCCGTCAACGTGAAGACGATGCTGCCGATGCGCGTCTCCTGCGTCGGCGACAGCGCGATGAGGACGATCCCCGCGGCGAGCGTGAGCGGTGAGGTGACGGCGTGGAGCCAGCCCCGAAGCTTGGGCTTGACCTCGTCGAGCGCGTCGGAGACCTGCTCCCCGAGCTGGTCGACGGCCTGGTGACCGGCTTCGACGACAGCGGGCTTCCGATCCATGGATCGAGCGTACCTACGCCGGCGTAAGGCCAAACCGGTCGCCGGATCCGTGATAGGCAGGCCACGTGGGTTCGCTCAAGGACGCGGTGAAGCGGGTGCTCTACCCCGCCTACGAAGCCAGGGTGGTGCGCCACCTGCCTCCCGAACGCCTGCCGAAGCACGTCGGCGTCATGCTGGACGGCAACCGGCGGTGGGCCCGCGCGGTCGGCGCCGACACCGCGGCCGGCCACCGCGCCGGGGCCGCGAACATCTCGCCGTTCCTCGGCTGGTGCGAGGAGGTCGGCATCGAGCTGGTCACCCTGTGGCTGCTCTCGACCGACAACCTCAACCGCCCCGAGCGCGAGCTCACGCCGCTGCTCACGATCATCGAGGAGGTCGTCACCGAGCTCGCGGCGGAGAAGCGGTGGCGGATCAACCCGGTCGGCGCGCTCGACCTGCTCCCGGACGCCACCGCGCGCGTCCTCAAGGAGGCCGCGGCGGTCACCCGGGAGGTCGACGGGACGTGGGTCAACGTCGCCGTGGGGTACGGCGGCCGCCGCGAGATCGCGGACGCCGTACGTTCGCTGCTCCTGCACCACGCCCAGGAGGGCACCTCGATCGAGGAGCTCGCCGCGATCCTCGACGTCGAGCACATCGCCGAGCACCTCTACACCAAGGGCCAGCCCGACCCGGACCTCGTCATCCGGACCTCGGGGGAGCAGCGGCTCGGCGGCTTCCTGCTGTGGCAGTCCGCGCACAGCGAGTTCTACTTCTGCGAGGCCTACTGGCCGGACTTCCGTCGCGTCGACTTCGTGCGGGCGCTGCGGGCGTACGCCGAGCGCCAGCGCCGGTTCGGGGCCTGACCGCTCCACGGCGGAAACTTGACCGAATTTTGCCGCGTGTCGGTCGCGCGCGACTTGAGCCGCGACCTACCGTCGGAGGCAGCACCGGGTGGGGAAGCCGGGTGCGTCGGGAGGCCCGCTCGTGAGAGATCACGACCCAGCAGCAGCCGGAGGTCCGCACTCGGACCTTCGGGCCCGGTCCCGGTCCAGGCAGTCGATCTAGGACCGGGCGCTGAGTGCGCGTGCCGGCCCAAGAGGAGCGAACAGTGGCTCACCCGACGAGCACGTCTCCCCGCACCGGCTCCGAGCCGGTGCGCACCTACGTGGTGGACACCAGCGTCCTGCTCGCCGACCCCGGCGCGCTCTCGCGCTTCGAGGAGCACGAGGTCGTGCTCCCCGTCGTCGTGGTCACCGAGCTGGAGGCCAAGCGCCACCACCCGGAGCTCGGCTACTTCGCGCGCGTCGCCCTGCGCCACCTCGACGAGCTCCGGGTGCGGCACGGCCGGCTCGACCGGGCGGTCCCGATCGGCGAGCTCGGCGGCACCGTGCGCGTGGAGCTGAACCACACCGACGCCTCCTCGCTGCCGTCCGGCTTCCGGCTCGGCGACAACGACACCCGGATCCTCGCCGTCGCCCGCAACCTGGCCGACGAGGGCGCCCTCGTGACGCTGGTCTCCAAGGACCTTCCGCTGCGGATCAAGGCGTCCGCGGTCGGGCTCGATGCCGAGGAGTACCGCGCCGAGCTCGCCCCCGAGTCCGGCTGGACCGGGATGGTCGAGCTCGACGTCGCGGGCGCCGACCTCGACGACCTGTACGACGACGGGCACGTGGACCTCGAGGAGGCCCGGGAGCTGCCGTGTCACACCGGGCTGGTCCTCCTCTCGGACCGGGGCAGCGCGCTGGGCCGGGTCCGCCCCGACAAGGCGGTCCAGCTGGTCCGCGGCGACCGGGAGGCCTTCGGGCTGCACGGCCGGTCGGCGGAGCAGCGGATCGCGCTCGACCTGCTCCTGGACCCCGAGATCGGCATCGTCTCCCTCGGCGGCCGGGCGGGCACCGGCAAGTCGGCGCTGGCCCTCTGCGCCGGGCTCGAGGCGGTCATGGAGCGGCGTCAGCACAAGAAGGTGGTCGTCTTCCGGCCGCTCTACGCGGTCGGCGGCCAGGAGCTCGGCTACCTCCCCGGGTCGGAGAACGAGAAGATGTCGCCCTGGGCCCAGGCGGTGTTCGACACCCTCGGCGCGCTCACCACGGCGGACGTCATCGACGAGATCCTCGACCGGGGGATGCTCGAGGTGCTGCCGCTCACCCACATCCGCGGGCGGTCGCTCCACGACGCGTTCGTCATCGTCGACGAGGCCCAGTCGCTCGAGCGCAACGTGCTGCTCACCGTGCTCTCCCGGATCGGCGCCAACTCCAAGGTCGTGCTCACCCACGACGTCGCCCAGCGGGACAACCTGCGGGTGGGCAGGCACGACGGCGTGGTGGCGGTCGTGGAGAAGCTGAAGGGGCACCCGCTCTTCGCCCACGTCACGCTCAACCGCTCCGAGCGGTCGCCGATCGCGGCGCTGGTCACCGACCTGCTGGAGAGCGTCACGGTCTAGCCGAGTCCTATCTCACACGCCCTCGATTTGGTCGGACGACCCACTGCGGGTCATGGTGGACGACCGCCCTCCGGCCTCATCGAAGAGCGTCGGACGCCCTGTAGTCGAGCGTCTGCGAGATTCCCCCCTTATGTCACGACGTGCCGTCGCGCCCAAGCACCGCGCCCGCCGTACCACCCGGCTCCGCCACACACTGAACCGCCATGCGGCCCTCGCCGGGGTCGCCGTCGCCGCCACCGCGACCGTGGTGACCGTCGGTGTCACGGCCGCCGAGCCGCCGGACCCGGCCGTCGCAGCCGCCGCACTGGTCTCCAGCGGCGTCTCGGCCGAGGAGCGGGCCGCCCTCGACGCGAGCCGCGAGCAGCGCCTCTCCCGCTCCGACCGCCGCACCGACGTCGACCGGACGAAGGCGCAGCGCCTGACCCGGGAGTCCCGCTCCGGCGGCCAGGTGACCCGCGACAAGGAGCTCGGCGGCGGCGACCCCCGGCTCATCGCCCAGGGGCTGCTGCCGGAGTTCGGCTTCTCCGCCGACCAGTTCTCCTGCCTCGACGCGCTGTGGACCAAGGAGAGCGGCTGGAACCCGGCCGCCGACAACCCGACCTCGTCGGCCTACGGCATCCCGCAGGCCCTGCCCGGGTCCAAGATGGCTTCCGCCGGCCCCGACTGGGCGACCAACCCGGCGACCCAGATCCGCTGGGGGCTCGGCTACATCGCCGACTCCTACGGCACCCCGTGCAGCGCCTGGGCGCACTCGCAGGCGAGCGGCTGGTACTGAGCCGCTCTTCCGGAGCGAGAGTGGAGTCCGTGACGCACCAGGTGCGTCAAGAACTCCACCCAGTGACCTCAGGGGTGAGTCATCCGCCGGACGTCGAGCGCCTGGTCGAGCTGCTCCTCGGTGAGCTCGCCGCGGTCGACGTACCCCTCCTCGAGGACCACCTGCCGGATCGTCTTCTCCTCCTTGACCGCCTTCTTGGCGACCGCTGCGGCGTTCTCGTAGCCGATGTAGCGGTTGAGCGGGGTGACGACCGACGGTGACGACTCCGCGTAGCGCTGCATCCGTTCGGTGTTGGCCGTGATGCCGGCGATGCAGCGGTCGGCGAGCACGCGGCTCGAGGTGCTGAGCAGCCGGACCGACTCGAGCAGGTTGCGGGCCATCACGGGCATCATCACGTTGAGCTCGAAGCTGCCTGACGCGCCCGCCACGGTGATCGTGGCGTCGTTGCCGATGACCTGCGCGCAGACCATGAGCGTCGCCTCGGGGAGCACCGGGTTGACCTTGCCCGGCATGATGCTCGACCCCGGCTGGAGGTCGGGCAGGTTGATCTCGGCGAACCCGGTCAGCGGCCCCGAGGACATCCACCGGAGGTCGTTGCAGATCTTGGTCAGCCCCACCGCGAACGTGCGGAGCTGGCCGGAGAGCTCGACGAGCGCGTCCCGGCCGCCCTGGGCCTCGAAGTGGTCAGTCGCCTCGGTGAACGGCAGCCCGGTCATCGACGCGAGCTCCTCGATGACGGCCGCGGAGAACCCGGGCGGCGTGTTGATCCCGGTCCCCACCGCCGTACCGCCGAGCGGCAGCGCCGCCACCCGCGGGAGCGCCGAGCGGACCCGCTCGATCCCGAGCCGCACGATCGCGGCGTAGCCGCCGAACTCCTGGCCGAGCATGACGGGGGTCGCGTCCATGAGGTGCGTGCGGCCCGACTTGACCGCGTCGGCGTACTCCTCCTCCTTGCGCTCGAGTGCCTCGGCGAGGTGGTCGAGCGCGGGGAGCAGCTGACGCTGCACGGAGCGTACGGCGGCCACGTGGATCGACGTGGGAAAGACGTCGTTGCTCGACTGGCTGGCGTTGACGTGGTCGTTCGGGTGCGCCTCCGCACCTGCCCGGGTGGCCAGGGTGGCGAGCACCTCGTTCATGTTCATGTTGGAGCTGGTGCCGGAGCCGGTCTGGAAGACGTCGACGGGGAACGCGTCGGCGTGTGCCCCGCCGGCGACCTCCTCGGCGGCGGTGGCGATCGCCTCGGCGAGCTCCTCGTCGAGGACCCCGAGCCGCGCGTTGACCCGAGCCGCGGCCGCCTTCACCAGGGCGAGCGCCTGGACGTGGTCGGCCTCGAGCCGGGCGCCGCTGATCGGGAAGTTCTCGACGGCACGCTGGGTCTGCGCCCGCCAGAGGGCGTCCTTGGGGACCGCTACCTCGCCCATGCTGTCGTGCTCGATCCGGGTCTCGCGGGTGTCGTGGTCAGCCATCGTCGTTCTCCTCGGGGTGGTGTCGGGCGGTGTACAGCCAGTAGGTCTCCTCGCGGCCCTGCAGGAGGACGGCGCACGGGTCGGCGCGGCAGTCGCCGAACGCCTCGCGGAGTGATCGCTCGAGGTGCTCGGACTCGGCCGACGACCAGACGACGACCGCGCCGCCCGGGCTCAGCGTCCGGCGGACCTCGCGGAGGAACGGGGGCTCGTAGATTCCTGCGTTCCGCTCGTGGACCAGGAAGTCCGGGCCGTTGTCGACGTCGAGCAGCACCAGGTCGAACGAGCCGGGCGCGGCCTCGGCGACGACCTGCTGGACCTCGGCGACCGAGAGGTGGACCCGCCCGTCGGCGAGGTAGGTCGGGCCGTGCGGGATCGTGCCGTCACGGAACCAGGTGACGAGGGGCTCCTCGAGCTCGGCGACCACGACGTGCTCGACACGGGGGTCCGAGAGCACCTCGTGGAGGGTGAAACCGAGGCCGAGGCCCCCGATGAGGACCGAGCGGGGTGTGTCCAGCCCCTTCAGCGCCGCCCGGGCGAGGGCGGTCTCGGTCTCGGTCTCGAGGGTGTCCATGACGAAGATGCCGTTGACCCGCAGCTCGAGGACGGTCGGCGACCCCGGCGGTGCGTCGGGGTCCCGGCGCTGCCGGAGGACCACCTCGCCCCGCTCGGAGGAGGCGCGCGCCACCTCGACGTACTCCATGGGGGCCATCTTGCCGTCTCGGTGGCGTCGCGAGCCGTTCGGGTGCCCGCCTGCGTCATCCGAGGTGGTCGCCCGGGGGACCGATCCGGATGACGTCCGGGCTGGGCTGCTCAGGACGTCATGGGGGTTGGGCGCCCCGACGACCACCTGGGATGACGTCCGGGGGAGGGGTGGTGGTGGTCGTCATCCACAGGGCGGAGGATGGCCATTGGTCTCTCCGCCGGGCCAGGCGATCATCGCCCGATGGGAACGCTCAGCCACCTGCCCTCCTCGAGCCGGGCCCGGCTCCTCCGTCGGCGCCGCATCGAGCGGCTCGCGTGGACGCAGGCCGGCGTCCTGAGCCGGCGCCAGCTCTACGCCGCGGGCGTGACCCGTGCCGAGGTGCGGGCGAACGTGAGGGCCGACCGCTGGCGTCGGGTCGGCCGTCAGTCGGTGTGCATCCATCGTGGCCCGTTGGACCAGGTGGCACGTCACTGGACCGCCGTGTTCGAGGCGGGTCCGCGGGCCCACCTCGACGCGGGGTCGTCCCTCCTGGCCGCGGGGCTCGAGCACTTCGAGATGGAGCGGATCCGGGTGTCGGTCCCTCGGGGCGCCCGGGTGTGGCGATCGAGGGGGCTCGACATCCGCCAGACCCGCCGGTGGGACCCGGACGAGGTCGTCCATGACCCGTTGCCGCGCACACGCAACGCCGTGGCCGCCGTACGCCACGCCCTGTGGGCGCGCAGCAACAAGGAGGCGGCGCTCGTGCTCAGCCTCACCGTGCAGCAGGGGCTCGCGACCGCGGAGGAGCTCGGCGAGGCGATGTTGAAGGTACGCCGCGACAAGCGCCGTGGCTTCATCCACTCGGTGATCCTCGACCTCCTGGGCGGGGCGACCTCCCTCGGCGAGCTGGAGGTCGCCGCCGAGTGCCGCCGGCGGGGCCTTCCCGAACCGAGTCGGCAGGTGCTCCGGCGAGGACGGCGAGGCAAGTACTACCTCGACGTGCTGTGGGACGCGTGGGGGGTCGTGGTCGAGATCGACGGGATCCACCACTCGTGGGTCCAGAACATCGTCGCCGACGCCGTACGCCACAACGACATCGCGCTCACCCGCAAGGTCGTCCTGCGTGTCCCCCTGCTCGGGCTGCGGCTCGACGCCGAGACGTTCTACGCCCAGATCGAGCAGGCGCTGCGCGACGGCGGTTGGCCCGGCCTCTCGGCCAGCGCCTGACCCTCCCCGCGACGTCATACCCGGTGCTTGCTCGAGCGAGCGCCACCGATGACGTCCCGGGAGCCGTGCGCCGGACGTCATGCGAAGGGGTCACCCCGGCAGCCAGCGGGGATGACGCAAGGGCGCGGGCGCGCGACTCGGCTCGTCGCGAGGATCAGGGGGCCGGCGCTCTGCTACGTTCCGAGCGGAGGCGACGTCGGTCGCCCTGTCTTGTGGAGGTTCCATGCGGTTCCGCAGATCTGTGACCCTGTCTCTCGCCTCGATGCTGTCGGTCGGCGCGCTGGCGGCCTGCTCGCCACCGGAGGACGACGAGTCGACCACGTCCGAGGGTGGCACCGACGCCGCCACGGCCACCTCCGCCGAGGAGTTCGGTGGCATGGAGGAGCTCGAGAAGGCGGCTCAGGAGGAGGGTGAGCTCAACGTCATCGCGCTCCCGCCCGACTGGGCCAACTACGGCGAGATCATCGACACCTTCTCGGAGAAGTACGACATCGAGGTCAACTCGGCCCAGCCGGACGCGGCGAGCCAGGACGAGATCAACGCGGCCAACCAGCTCGAGGGCACCGAGCGTGCCCCGGACGTCTTCGACCTCAGCCAGTCGGTCGCCCTGGCGAACACCGACATGTTCGCGCCCTACCAGGTCCAGACCTGGGACGACATCCCCGCGGAGTTCAAGGACCCGGACGGCACGTGGGTCAACGACTACGGCGGCTTCATGTCGATCGGCTACGACTCGGCCGAGGTGCCCGAGGTGACCTCGCTCGACGACCTGCTCGGCCCCGAGTTCAAGGGGAAGGTCGCTCTCAACGGCGACCCGACGCAGGCCGGCGCCGCCTTCTCCGGCGTCGTCATGGCCGCAGTGGCCAACGGCGGCTCGGCGGACGACGTCGCGCCGGGCGTCGAGTTCTTCGGCGACCTCAAGGAGGCCGGGAACTTCCTCCCGGTCGACCCGACGCCGGCCACCATCGAGTCCGGGCAGACCCCGGTCGTCATCGACTGGGACTACCTCAACGCCGCCGAGGGCGCGAAGCTGGACACCTGGGAGCTCCTGGTGCCCTCCGACGCGGTCGTCGCCGGCTACTACCACCAGGCGATCAACGCCGACGCCCCGCACCCGGCCGCCGCGCGGCTCTGGCAGGAGTTCCTCTACTCCGACGAGGGCCAGAACCTCTGGCTCGAGGGCGGCGCCCGTCCGGTCCGCGCCGAGGCGATGGCCGAGGCAGGCACCATCGACGAGGAGCTGTACGACGCGCTCCCGCCGGTCGAGGGCGACCCGGTCATCCCGACCGTCGAGCAGACCGAGAAGGCTGCGGAGTACCTCAACCAGAACTGGGCGAAGGTCGTCGGCTGACCCATGGCCGACCGAGGTGAGGGAGGTGCCGGCCGGCTGGCCCGGCTGGCACCCACCCTCGGACTGGCGCCGTTCCTCGCCTACCTCACGATCTTCCTGCTGATCCCCACGATCGCGGTGGCGATCGGTGCGTTCCAGGAGCAGGGCCGGTTCTCGCTGACCAACATCGAGGCGCTCGTGAACCCGGCACCGCTCCGCCGGCTGTGGAGCAGCGTGGTGCTCTCCGGGACCACGGCCGTGCTCGGCGCGACCCTGGGCGCCCTCCTCACCTGGCTGGTCGTCTCGGCATCGCCCCGGAGCGTGCTGCGCCGCACGGTGACGTCGATGGCCGGCGTCCTGGCGCAGTTCGGCGGCGTCTTCCTCGCCTTCGCGTTCATCGCCACGCTGGGGTTCAGCGGCGTCGTCACCGAGATGTTCCGCTCGCTGGTGGGCGTGGACATCTTCGGCTCCGGGTGGCTCTTCGGGCTGCCCGGGCTGATCCTCGTCTACACGTACTTCCAGATCCCCCTGATGGTGATCGTCTTCCTGCCCGCCCTGGAAGGGCTGCGCCCCCAGTGGCGGGAGGCAGCGGTCAGCCTCGGCGCGACCCGGTGGCAGTACTTCTGGCAGGTCGCCGTGCCGCTGCTCCGGCCGGCCTTCCTCGGCAGCATGCTGCTGCTCTTCGCCAACGCGTTCGCCGCCTACGCGACCGCCGCCGCCCTGGTCACCCAGGGCAGCCCGATCCTGCCGCTGATGATCCGGGCCGGGCTCACCAGCGAGGTGCTGCTGGGCCGGCAGAACTTCGCGTTCGCCCTGGCGCTGGAGATGATCGTGGTGGTGGTCATCGTCATGACGCTCTACGCCCTGCTGCTGCGTCGTACGTCGAGGTGGCTGCGGTGAAGGGGCGGCTGGTCCGAGGGCTCCTGATCGTGCCGTTCGCGGTCTTCTTCCTCGTGCCGCTGCTGGCGATGCTCGACTTCAGCACCCGCGACGGCGACGGCCGCAGCGGGCGGGCGTGGGCGGCGCTCGTCGAGAACGAGCAGCTCCGCGAGGCGATCATCAGCTCGCTGCTCCTCGCACTCTTCACGGTCGTGCTCATGGTGGTGCTGCTCGTGCCGACGATGATCTGGGTCCGGCTGCGCGTCCCGCGGGCGTCCCGGATGATCGAGTTCCTCTGCCTGCTGCCGCTGGCGATCCCGCCGCTGGTGATCGTGGTCGGCATCTCCGGTGTCTACGCGTGGGTGAGCTACTTCCTCGGCAACTCGGCGCTGACCCTCACGTTCGCCTACGTGGTCCTCGTGCTGCCCTACGCCTACCGAGCGGTCGACTCGTCGCTGGCGTCGGTCGACGCGGTCACGCTGTCGGAGGCCGCCCGCTCGCTCGGCGCGGGCTGGGTGACGGTGATCCTCCGGGTGGTGCTGCCGAACATCTGGACCGGCGTGCTCGCCGCGGCGTTCATCTCCGCCGCTCTGGTGCTCGGTGAGTACGTCTTCGCGTCCCTGCTCAACTTCGACACCCTGCCTGTGGTGGTGGCGCTCCTCGGGAAGAGCGACGCGGCGGTGTCGGTGGCCGCGTCGCTCGCCGCGCTGATGTTCGCGTTCGTCCTGCTGCTGCTGCTGTCGTTCGCCGGGCGCTCCCGGCACGCCGAGAGGACCTGACCCGTGCCCAGTCTCGACATGGAGAGCTCGACGGCGCTCGCCGTCACCCTGCTTGACCTGCACCGCCACTACGGCCCGGTCCGCGCCCTCGACGGGCTCACCCTGGAGATGACCCCGGGCGAGATGGTCGTCCTCCTCGGCCCCTCCGGGTGCGGCAAGACGACCGCGCTGCGGATCCTCGCCGGGCTCGACACCGCGACCAGCGGTCAGGTGCTGGTCGGCGGCAAGGAGATCACCCGGGTCCCGGCGAACAAGCGCGACATGGGGATGGTCTTCCAGGCCTACAGCCTCTTCCCGCACCTCACGGTCGTGGACAACGTCGCGTTCGGCCTCAAGCTGCGCGGCGTGGACAAGCGGAAGCGGCTGGCCCGCGCCGAGGAGATGCTGGCGCTGGTCGGGCTCGCCGAGCACCGCGACCGCTACGCCAACCAGCTCTCCGGCGGCCAGCAGCAGCGGGTGGCGCTCGCCCGGGCGCTCGCGATCGAGCCCTCGGTGCTCCTCCTCGACGAGCCGCTCTCGGCGCTCGACGCCAAGGTCCGGGTGCAGCTGCGCGACGAGATCCGCCGCATCCAGCTCGAGGTGGGCACGACGACCCTCTTCGTCACCCACGACCAGGAGGAGGCGCTCGCGGTCGCGGACCGGGTAGGGGTGATGAAGGACGGCCGGCTCGAGCAGCTCGCGGCGCCGACCGAGCTCTACAACCGGCCGGCCACGCGGTTCGTCGCCGAGTTCGTCGGGTTGAGCAACCGGCTCCCCGCCCGGCTCGAGGGCGGCAGCGCACACGTGCTCGGCAACCGGGTGGCGACCCTCCACGGGTCGGCCGCCTCGGGTTCCGGGCGGGCGCTGGTCCGCCCCGAGGCGATCCGGCTCGAGCGGGCCGAGGACGGCAACGCGCGGGTGCTCACCGTCGCCTTCCTCGGACCGATCTCGCGGGTGATGTGCACCATGGACGACGGTGAGACCGTCCTGGTCCAGGTGTCGAGCTCGCTCGGCGCCACGCTCACGCCGCACGACCGGGTCCGGCTCACGACCGGCGACGACGCGGTGCTCGTCGTCGCCGACTGAGCGGCTGCCGAACCGCCGAGCACACCGCATAGGGTTGGGCCATGGCGGAGGGGCGAGAGATGGACCCGAGGCTGCTGCGCGTCTCGGACGAGGACCGGCACACGGTCGCCGAGGTGCTGCGCCAGGCGGCGGGGGAGGGCCGGATCGACCTCGAGGAGCTCGACGAGCGGCTCGAGGCGACCTACAGCGCCAAGACGTACGGCGAGCTGGTCCCGATCACCGCCGACCTCCCGCTCGCCGGTCCGACGCCTCGACCACTGCCCCCTGCGGCGCCGCTCCCGACGACGCCGCCGGTCGGCGGGCCGTCGTACTCCTCCTCGCTGGCCGTGATGGGTGACTGCACCCGCCGTGGGGTGTGGCAGGTGCCCGACCGGCACACCTCGTTCTCGATGATGGGCTCGGTGACGATCGACCTCCGCGAGGCCCGGTTCACCGCCCGCGAGACCGTCATCGACGCCTACGCGATCATGGCCGGCATCGACATCGTGGTGAACCCCTGGACCCAGGTGGTCGTCGAGGGGTTCGGCGTCATGGGCGACTTCAGCGAGGCCCGTTCCAGGGTCGCCCCCGACCTCCGCCCCGACTCACCGGTGGTGCGGGTCCGCGGGCTGGCGCTGATGGCCGGGGTGAGCGTCAAGCGCAAGGCGATGCCGGGGGAGAAGAAGCTGCGGAGCCTGCGCGACCGGTGAGCCGGGTCCCGGGGCGTCCGCACGTCCACTTCACCCCTCCGTCGGGGTGGATGAACGACCCGAACGGGCTCGTCCACGTCGGCGGCACCTGGCACCTCGCCTACCAGCACCACCCGGGTGACCTCTCCTGGGGGCCGATGCACTGGGGCCACGCCACGAGCACCGACCTCGTCTCCTGGCACCATGAGCCGGTCGCGCTGCGCCCCGACCACCTGGGCACCGCCTTCTCCGGCAGCGCCGTCGTCGACCGAGACGGCGTGGCGGGGTTCGGCGCAGGTGCGATCGTGGCCTTCTTCACCCACTTCGAGGAGGGGCTCCCGCAGTCCCAGGGCGTCGCCGGGAGCACCGACGGCGGGACGACCTGGCAGCCGTACGACGGCAATCCGGTGCTTCGGGCGCCCGAGGGGCTCGTCGACTTCCGCGATCCCAAGGTCCTCCGGTACGGCGGCGCCGGACCCGACGGCCACTGGGTGATGGTCCTGGCGGCCGGCCACGAGGTCGTGTTCTACGCGTCGGCCGACCTGCTCCGGTGGGAGCCGGTCAGCCGGTTCGGGCGGGAGCACGGTGCCCACGATGGCGTCTGGGAGACCCCCGACCTCCTGGAGCTGGAGGTGGAGGGCGCCGGCGAGCGGCGTTGGGTGCTGGTGGTGTCGGTGATCAGCGGAGGCCCGGCAGGCGGAAGCGGCACCCAGTGGTTCCTCGGCTCGTTCGACGGCACGGCGTTCGTCCCTGCGGACGGGCCGGAGGTCGTGCGGTGGGTCGACCGTGGCGGCGACTTCTACGCCGCGCAGTCGTGGTCGAACGCGCCCGACGGCCGGCGGGTGTGGGTCGCCTGGATGAGCAACTGGGCCTACGGCCGCACGACTCCGGCGGACACCTGGCGGGGCGTCATGACGGTGCCCCGGGAGCTGTCGCTGCGCGACGGCCCCGACGGCGTGGCGCTCGTGCAGTGTCCGGTCCGCGAGCTCCACGACCGTGGGCGTGCGGTCCTCGAGGCGAAGGACGTGACGGTGTCCGAGCCGTGGCGTCCGCAGGTCGGCGAGGCGTTCGACCTCCGGTTGGTCCTCGCCACCGGTGCAGGGCTCGAGCTGGTCCTTCTCGACGGAGCGGCGCACGTGACGTGGCGCGACGGCCGGCTCCACGTGACGCGCAGCGTCGACGGGCTGGTCGGCGCCGACCCGGCGGCGCAGGTGGTGCCCGTCGGCGGGGAGCTCCCTCTGCGCGTCGTCGTCGACACCTGCTCGGTGGAGCTGTTCGCAGACGGAGGCGCGGTGGTGCTGACCAACCTGGTCTTCCCGGCCCGGCCGGTGACGGAGCCGCTCCTGCTCCTTCCGGACGGTGGCGGCGTCCACCTCCGCCTGCTCGAGCTGCGGGACCTCACGTGACCGTCCTGCGCAGCACCCGGGCCTCCCACGGCTCGAGCGCTCCGTGGGCCCGCGGCTCCTCGAGGTTCGTGAGCAGCAGCTCGGCGTCGCCCCAGCCGGGCGGCTCCTCCACCTCCACCGCCGACCCGGACAGGTTGCCGAGGACGAGGAGCTCGGTGCCCTCGTGGGCGCGGGTGAACGCGTAGACCTGCTCGTGGTCGGGGAGCAGCATCGTGAAGTCGCCGTGCGCGACCACCGGCACGTCGTGCCGCAGCTCGACGAGCCGCCGGTAGTGGTGGAAGACCGACCCCGGGTCCCCGACGGCGGCCTCCGCGTTGATCTCGGTGTGGTTCGGGTTGACCGGGAGCCACGGCTCGCCGGTCGTGAAGCCGGCGTGGGGGGAGCCGTCCCACTGCATCGGCGTCCGCGCGTTGTCCCGGCTGCGTGACCGCAGGGCGGCCATCACCTCGTCCCGGTCGGCGCCGGCGTCGACCGCGTGCCGGTAGTGGTTGACCGACTCGATGTCGCGGAAGTCGTCGACGGTCCGGAACGGCGCGTTCGTCATCCCGAGCTCCTCGCCCTGGTAGACGTACGGCGTCCCGCGGTGCAGGTGGAGCACCGTGGCGAGCGCCTTCGCCGACCGGACCCGCCAAGGACCGTCGTCGCCGAACCGGGAGACCACCCGGGGCTGGTCGTGGTTGTTCCAGTAGAGGCTGTTCCAGCCGACGTCCGCGAGCCCTGCCTGCCAGCGGCCGAGCGAGGCCTTGAGGTCGGTGAGGCGGAACGGCAGCAGATCCCACTTCGAGCGGGCGTGGTCGATCCCGACGTGCTCGAACTGGAAGACCATGTCGACCTCGTGGCGCGACGGGTCGGTGAGGAGCCGGGCGTCGTCGACGGTCGCCCCCGGCGTCTCGCCGACGGTGAGCAGCCCCGTGCGGCCGGCGAGCACCTCTCCATGCAGCTCCTGGAGGAACTCGTGGAGCCGCGGTCCGGTGAGGAAGTACGGCGACCCGTCGCCGTACCTGCCGTCGTGCACGACCCCGTCGGGGAGCGCGGGGTCCTTGGAGATCATGTTGATGACGTCCATCCGGAAGCCGTCGACGCCGCGGTCGAGCCACCAGCGCATCATCGCGTGGACTTCGGAGCGGACCTCCGGGTTCTCCCAGTTGAGGTCGGGCATCTTGCGGGAGAAGAGGTGCAGGAAGTACTCCCCGCTCGCCTCGTCGTACTCCCAGGCGGAGCCGGAGAAGTGGCTCGCCCAGTTGGTCGGCTCGGCGCCCGGCGCGCCGCCCTCCATGCCCGGGCGGGGCGGCCGCCACCAGTACCAGTCGCGCTTCGGTGAGTCCTCCGACGACCGCGACTCGACGAACCAGGGGTGCTCGTCGGAGGTGTGGTTCACGACGAGGTCCATCACCAGCTTCATGCCTCGGGCGTGCAACCCCTCGAGGAGCGCGTCGAGGTCGGCGAGCGAGCCGAACACCGGGTCGACGTCCTGGTACTCCTTGATGTCGTAGCCCGCGTCGTCGTGGGGCGAGGGGTAGATCGGTGAGAGCCAGACGACGTCGACCCCGAGCCGGGTGAGGTGGTCGAGCCGGGCCAGGATCCCCCGGAGGTCACCGACCCCGTCGCCGTCGGAGTCGGCGAAGCTGCGCGGATAGATCTGGTAGACGACCGCACTGCGCCACCAGTCCTCGGTCTCCTGATGCGGGCGGACGGTGCTCATCCGAGGACTTTAACCATCGGCGAGGGTTACAACTCGCGCCCCACGGACAACAGTGATACCGCCTTGTGACCGTCGGTGTCGTGGACTTTGGTCCCCGACGACGGTAGGAATGACGACAGGGTGTGAAGGACATCACATTGCAGGGGCGGGTCGTGCCCGGCACCGACGAAGGAGTGCAGATGGCAACACACAAGCGGCGCCGGCAGCTGTCGGCGATGGGGCTGGGGTTGGCCCTGGCCATGGTCACCTCCGGGTGTCTCTCGAGCGACGACGGCGGCGACGGCGGCAGCAGCGGCGGTGCGGGCAACGACCTGGGGTCGGAGGACGGCGACAAGACCGTCACGATCCTGGGCGCCTTCGGCGGCGCCGAGGAGGAGGCGTTCAACCAGTCCGTCTCGGCTTTCGAGGAGGAGAGCGGCCTCACGGTCGAGTACACCGGTGACCAGGACTTCACCACGACGATCCGGACCCGTGCCGACGCCGGCGACGCCCCCGACATCGCGCTGTTCCCGCAGCCCGGCGGCCTGCTCGACATGGCCGAAGACGGCCTGATCGCACCGCTCAACGACGTGATCGACCTCCCGGCCATCGAGGAGACGCTGATCCCGGGCTTCCTCGACGCCGCCACCCAGGACGGGGACGTCTACGGCGCCCCGATGCGGATGGCGGTCAAGAGCCTGGTCTGGTACCCGATGCCCGCCTACGGGGACGCCGGCTACAACACCGAGCCCGCCACGATGGGCGAGCTGGCGGAGGTCGCCGACCAGATCAAGTCCGACGGCACGGCGCCGTGGTGCGTCGGCTGGGAGTCCGACCAGGCCACCGGCTGGGTCGGCACCGACTGGCTGGAGGAGATGGTCCTCCGCACGGCCGGTCCCGACGTCTACGACCAGTGGGTCGCGCACGAGATCCCCTTCGACGACCCGCAGATCGTCGACGCGCTCGACGCGGCCGGCGAGATCCTCAAGGAGGAGGGCAACGTCCTCGGCGGCAGCAAGGCGATCCTCAACACCGCGTTCGCCGACGCGATGGCGCCCGCCTTCCAGGACCCGCCGAAGTGCTACCTGCACCGGCAGGGCAACTTCGCCACGACCTTCTACCCGGAGGAGGTGCAGGCGAACCTGGACGAGGCCGTCGGGCTCTTCGTGTTCCCGCCCGTCGAGGGCGGCTACGAGGGGCAGCCGATCCTCGGCGGTGGTGACCTCGCGGCGACCTTCAACGGCGACGACGAGGACACCCAGGAGGTGCTCGAGTGGCTGACGTCCGACCAGTTCGGTGCCGAGTGGGCACAGGCCGGCGGGTGGCTCTCGCCGCACAAGACGTTCGACGGGTCGAACTACCCTGATGAGACCACGCGGAAGATCGCGGAGATCGCGTCCAGCGCCGACGTCTTCCGGTTCGACGCCTCCGACCTCATGCCCGCCGTCATCGGCTCCGGCACCTTCTGGACCGAGATGGTGAAGTGGATCGACGGTCAGTCGAGCGAGGACACGCTCGCCGCGATCGAAGCGGACTGGCCGTCGTCATGAGCTCGCCGAAGGGCTCCAGCGCCGCGGAGGCGGCGCTGGAGCCTGGCCAGTCGCGCGAGGCCACCGACTACGACAAGGCGTCCCCGCAGAAGCTCGTCATCGGCCTGGTCGGCATGGCGGTGACGGTGTGGCTGCTGGTCAACGCCTTCCTGGCGTTCAGCCTCTACCCCGAGCTCTTCCTCGACAGCCGCATCGTCATCGGGATCGTGGCGCTGATCATCGGCGTGGGCGGCGCCGCCCTCTTCTTCTTCTTCCTCAACATGTTCGTCGAGGGGCTGCCCGGGAGGGCGTCGCGGGGCGCGATGCCGTACGCCTACGTGCTCCCGGCCTTCGGGTTCATCGGGCTGATGCTGATCTACCCGACGATCCAGACGATCAACTACTCGTTCGCCAACGCCGACAGCGACGCCTACGTCGGGTTCCAGAACTACAAGGACATCTTCGGGGACGAGGCGTTCCGGTCGTCGATCTTCAACAACATCCTGTGGCTGTTGGTGGTCCCGGCGATCACCGTCGCCTTCGGCACCGTCGTGGCGGTGCTCGGCGACAAGCTGGGGGCGCAGGCGGAGAAGATCTCGAAGAGCACGATCTTCCTGCCGATGGCGATCTCGTTCGTCGGGGCGTCGGCGATCTGGGGGCTGGTCTACGCCTACGACAACCCGGGCGCGAACCAGACCGGGCTGCTGAACGCGATCTGGACCGCGTTCGGCGGCGAGCCGCAGACCTGGTTGCAGATCTCGGACTTCCGGCTCAACTCGTTCCTGTTGATGGTGATCCTGATCTGGCTCCAGGTCGGGTTCGCGATGATCCTGCTCTCGTCCGCGATCAAGGGGGTGCCTGAGGACACCATCGAGGCGGCGCGGATCGACGGCGCCTCGGAGTGGCAGATCTTCTGGCGGGTGGTCATCCCGCAGGTCAAGGGCACGATGATCACGGTGTTCATCACCGTGACGATCCTGGTGCTCAAGGTGTTCGACATCGTCTACGTGACGACCAACGGCCGGTTCAACAGCAACGTGATCGCGAACCTGTTCTTCAACGAGCTGTTCGCCGCCCGCCAGGCCGGCAGGGCCTCCGCGATCGTGGTGATCCTGCTCCTCGCGGTGACGCCGATCCTGATCTACCAGGTGCGGCACTTCCGGAACGAGGAGGCGAACGCATGACCTACCAGGCGGCCGCAAACGCTCCCAAGGGCGGGGACGAGAAGATGCCGGACCCGATGTCGGGTCCGAAGGACACCAGCAAGCGCAGCTGGGTCGCCATCATCGTGATGCTGATCCTCTGCATCCTGTGGACGATCCCGACGCTCGGTTTGCTGGTCACGTCGTTCCGCTCGCGGGACGACATCGTGAACTCCGGCTGGTGGACGGCGGTCTTCAACCCGTTCGGCACCGGGTGGACGCTGGACAACTACGACCGGATGTTCGCCGGCACGGCGATGGACACGGCGTTCGTCAACAGCATCGTGGTGGCGATCCCGGCGACGATCATCCCGATCATGTTCGCCGCGTTCGCCGCGTACGCCTTCACGTTCATGGACTTCAGGGGCAAGGACCTGCTGTTCGTGGCGATCGTGGCGGTCATGGTGGTGCCGTTGCAGGTGGCGCTGCAGCCGATGCTGAACTTCCTCGGCCCGCGTGGGCTCGGGATCTCCGGCGACTACCTCTCGGTGTGGTTGATGCACACCGGGTTCGGCATGCCATTGGCGATCTACGTGCTCCGCAACTACATGAGCACGTTGCCGAGGACGGTGATCGAGTCGGCGAAGATCGACGGCGCGACGCACTTCCAGACCTTCTGGAAGCTGATCGTGCCGATGTCGGTGCCCGCGTTGGCGGCGTTCGCCATCCTGCAGTTCCTGTGGGTCTGGAACGACCTGCTGATCGCGAAGCTGTTCCTGAGCCGCGCGAACACGACGGTGATCGTGGAGCTGCAGACCCTGCTGGGCACGCAGGGGCAGGGCAAGGAGCTGCTGACCGCGGGAGCGTTCATCTCGATGCTGGTCCCGATGATCGTCTTCTTCACCCTGCAGCGGTACTTCGTCCGCGGGCTCACCGCGGGCGCCGTCAAGGGGTGACCGACCGGCCCGTCCACCTGAGCGGCGGGGGTGTGAGCATCCTGCTCGCACCCTCGCCGCTCGGCGTTCCGACCCTCCTGCACTGGGGTGCCGACGTCGGTGCGCCGACCATGGACGACCTCGCGGCGTACCTCGAGCTCCGACGGCCCGGCGTCCCGCACTCGGCGCTGGACCTTCCCCGCCACCTCTCGGTCCTGCCCGACAACGGCTCCGGGTTCACCGGCACGCCGGCGGTGGAGGGACGCCGGCCCGAGCCCGACCCCACCCGCCCCTGGGCGCCACGGTTCCTCTCCTGGTCCTGGGAGACCGACGACGACAGCGCGGTGCTGACTTCCGCCGACGACGAGGCGGGCCTCGCCGTCCGCTGGGAGCTGGGGGTCACCGAGGAAGGGCTGGTGCGGGTCCGGAGCACGCTCACGAACAACGGCCCCACGTCGTACGCCGTCGACGCGCTCCGCGCCACCCTCCCGGTCCCGGCGGAGGCGACGGAGCTGCTCGACCTCACCGGCCGGTGGACCCGCGAACGGACCCCTCAGCGGCATCCGTGGCCGCAGGGCACCTGGACACGCAGCGGGCGCCACGGCCGGACCGGTCACGACGCCACGCTGCTCCTGGTCGCCGGCACCCCCGGCTTCGGGTTCCGGCGCGGCAGCGTCTGGGGGATCCACGTCGGCTGGAGCGGTGACCACGAGAGCTACGCCGAGCGGACGCCGGAGGGCGAGTGCCTCCTCGGCGGCGGTGAGCTGCTCGGCCCCGGCGAGGTGGTCCTCGACCCCGGGGAGTCGTACGCCGCTCCGTGGCTGGTCGGCTCCTTCGCCGACGCGGGGCTCGACGGGATGGCCGACCGGCTGCACCGGTGGACGCGGCGCCACTCGCCGCGCAGCCGGCGGACCCGCCCCGTGGTGGTGAACACCTGGGAGGCGGTCTACTTCGACCACGACCTCGACCGGCTCTCCGCCCTCGCGGACGTGGCGGCCGAGGTCGGGGCCGAGCGGTTCGTCCTCGACGACGGCTGGTTCCGCGGCCGTCGCCACGACCGCGCCGGGCTCGGCGACTGGACGGTCGACCCCGAGGTGTGGCCGGCGGGGCTCGGCCCGCTCGTGGACCACGTCCGGTCCCGGGGGATGGAGTTCGGCCTGTGGGTGGAGCCGGAGATGGTCAACGAGGACTCCGACCTCGCCCGCGACCACCCGGAGTGGCTCCTGCGCGGGCGTGGTGCGCGGCGCGATTCGTGGCGGTTCCAGCAGGTGCTCGACCTCCAGCACCCGGACGCCTACGACCACGTGCGGAGCGCCCTGCTGGCCCTCCTCGAGGAGCACGACATCGCGTTCCTCAAGTGGGACCACAACCGCGACCTCGTCGACGTGGCGCACGGTGGCCGGCCGGCGGTGCACGGGCAGACCTTGGCGTTCTACCGCCTCCTCGACGAGCTCCGCGAGTCCCACCCCTCGATCGAGATCGAGTCGTGCGCGTCGGGCGGCGGACGGATCGACCTCGGGGTGCTCGGCCGCACCGACCGGGTCTGGCCGAGCGACACGATGGACCCGCTGCTGCGGGTCGGCATCCAACGGTGGACGACGCTGCTCGTGCCGCCCGAGCTGGTCGGCGCCCACGTCGGCGGCCCCGTGGCTCACACCACTGGGCGGGTGTCGCCGCTCGGCTTCCGGGCCGCGGTGGCGCTGCTGAACCACTTCGGGATCGAGTGGGACCTCACCCGGGCGTCGCCCGGGGAGCGGGCCGAGGTGGCCCGTTGGGTCGCCCTGCACAAGCAGCTCCGCCACCTCGTCGCCGAGGGAACCATGGTCCGCCCCGACCACCCCGATCCCGCGGTCACGGTCACCGGCATGGTCGCCCAGGACCGCACGGAGGCGGTCTACGTGGTCGCGGTGACCGACAGCCCCGCGACGCAGACCCCGGCCGTCGTGCTCCTCGAGGGGCTCGCGGAGGAGCTGCGGTACCGGGTCGAGCCGGTGCGGCCGTCCGAGACCGCCCATGTCGCCCACCTCGACACACCGTGGACGGCGGGCGGGCCGGTGGTCACCTCGGGCGCCCTGCTGGCCCGGGTCGGGGTCCGGCTCCCTCCGACGTCGCCGGAGTCGGCGTACGTCCTCGTTGTTTCCTGCGTCGACGGCGAGGGTAGGCAACGCTAGTGTGAGCGCAGTCACTTCACGACGGATCGTCCGGCACGTACCTGCCGGTGAAGGGAGCAACACCCCATGGCAACAGTCAGGTTCGACAAGGCCCAACGGTGGTACCCAGGCGCTGACAAGCCCGCTGTCCCAGGGATCGACCTGGAGATCGGCGACGGCGAGTTCATGGTGCTGGTCGGTCCGTCCGGCTGCGGCAAATCCACCACCCTCCGGATGCTCGCCGGCCTCGAGGAGGTCACCAACGGGCACATCTACATCGGGGACCGCGACGTCACCCACACGCCGCCGAAGGACCGGGACATCGCGATGGTGTTCCAGAACTACGCGCTCTACCCGCACATGACCGTGGCCGACAACATGGGGTTCGCGCTGAAGATGGCGAAGGTCCCCAAGGAGGAGCAGCGCAAGCGGGTCGCGGAGGCCGCGCGGATCCTCGGGCTGGAGGAGTACCTCGAGCGGAAGCCGAAGGCGCTCTCCGGCGGCCAGCGGCAGCGCGTCGCGATGGGCCGGGCGATCGTCCGTTCGCCGCAGGTGTTCTGCATGGACGAGCCGCTGTCGAACCTCGACGCCAAGATGCGGGTGGCCACCCGCACCGACATCGCGAAGCTCCAGGCCGACCTCGGCGTCACCACGGTCTACGTCACGCACGACCAGGTCGAGGCGATGACGATGGGTGACCGGGTGGCGGTGATGAAGGACGGCTACCTCCAGCAGGTGGACTCCCCGCTCAACCTCTACGACCGGCCGGTGAACCTCTTCGTGGCCGGCTTCATCGGGTCGCCGCAGATGAACCTCATGGCCGGGCAGGCCGCGAACGGCAAGGTCCAGCTGGGCAACTACGCCGTCCCGGTCGACCCGAAGGCCTCGGCGAAGATGAACGGCAACGTCACGGTCGGGGTGCGGCCGGAGAACTGGCGGGTCGTGTCCGAGTCGGAGGGGCTGCCGGTCAAGGTGACGGTGATCGAGGAGCTCGGCGCCGACAACTACGTCTACGGCAGCAGCGACGTCGAGGGCACGCCGTCGACCGTGATCGTCCGCGTCTCCGGGCGCCAACGGATGCACAAGGGCGAGATGCTCTACCTCACCACCGACCCCGAGCACGTCCACGTCTTCGACACCGAGACCGGGGAGAGGCTGTCTGAGTGAGCTCCGGGCCCGGGCGGCAGCGCTGCTCGGGCCCCTCGAAGCAGAGGCGTTCCTCGCTCGTGCGCGGCTGGTCCACGGCGACCTCGTCGAGGCGCTGACGGCCGTCTACGCAGGACGCACGGACGTCTCCGCCTTCGTGGACGAGCTGCTCGACCAGGCGCTCGCGGCGGCGGCCGACCGGCCGTCGCCGCTGCGCGTGCTCGACCGGGTCCGCGAGGTCGACCCGAGCTGGTTCCTCTCCGAGGAGATGGTGGGCTACGTCTGCTACACCGACCGGTTCGCCGGCACGCTCGCGGGGGTGGCCGAGCGGCTCGACTACCTCGAGGAGCTCGGAGTCCGCTACCTCCACCTGATGCCGCTGCTCCGGCCGCGGGAGGGCGAGAACGACGGGGGCTACGCGGTCGTGGAGTACGACGAGGTCGACCCGCGGCTGGGGACGATGGCGGACCTCGAGACGCTCTCCGCGCGGCTCCACGAGCGGGAGATCGCGCTCTGCGTGGACCTCGTCCTCAACCACACCGCCCGGGAGCACCCCTGGGCCGTCAAGGCCGCCGCAGGCGACCCGTCGTACCGGCGGTTCTATCGCTTCTTCCCCGACCGCACCGAGCCCGACGCCTACGAGCGGACGCTCCCCGACGTCTTCCCCGACATGGCGCCGGGGAGCTTCACCCGGCTCGACAGCGGCGAGTGGGTGTGGACCACGTTCCACGAGTTCCAGTGGGACCTCGACTGGTCCGAGCCCGAGGTCTTCCGGGCGATGCTCGGGGTCCTCCTCACCCTCGGCAACCGCGGGGTCGACGTGGTTCGGCTGGACGCGGCGCCGTTCCTGTGGAAGCGGCTCGGCACCGACTGCCAGAACCAGCCGGAGGCGCACCGGATCCTCCAGGCGCTGCGGGCGGTGACCCGGCTCGCGATGCCGGGGCTGCTCCTCAAGGCCGAGGCGATCGTGGGGCCCGACCAGCTGGTGCCCTACCTCGGCGGCCACCAGCACTACCGCCCTGAGTGCGACCTCGCCTACGACAACCAGCTCATGGTCATGTTGTGGTCGGCGCTGGCGGCACGGGACGCGCGACTGCCCACCAACGCGCTCAGCCGGCGGCCGAGGACGCCGCCGCAGACCGGGTGGGTCACCTACGTGCGGTGCCACGACGACATCGGCTGGGCGGTCTCCGACGAGGACGCCTGGGCAGCCGGCCTCACTCCGACCGAGCACCGCCGGTTCCTCGCCGCGTTCTACGCCGGCCGGCACGCCGGGTCGTTCGCGCGCGGTGCCGACTTCGGGCTCAACCCGGACACCGGCGACGTCCGAACCTCCGGCTCCGCGGCATCGCTCGCCGGGCTCGAGCAGGCGCTCGAGTCAGGTTCCGCGGAGGAGGTCGACGCGGCGCTCACCCGCCTCGAGATGTTGTACGCCGTGGCGTTCTCGTCGGGCGGCATCCCGCTGCTCTACATGGGCGACGAGCTGGCGACGGTCAACGATCCGACCTGGGCGGCCGACCCGAGCCACGCCGACGACAACCGGTGGCTCCACCGACCGCGCATGGACTGGGAGGCGGCGGCGCGTCGCACCGACCCCGCGACCGTGGAGGGGCGGATGTTCGCCGCGCTGCGACGGCTGGCCGCGGCCCGGCGGACGACGGCGTCGCTGCGTTCCGACGCGGAGACGCGCTACCTGCACCACACCAACCCGCGGGTCCTCGCCTACGTCCGGTCGCACCCGCGCGCCGCGCCGGTGCTCTGCCTGGCGTGCTTCAGCGACGACGAGGAGGTGGTCGACGGTGCGGTGCTGCACCACACGGGGATCACGTCGCCGGTGCACCTGCACTCGACGACGGGGGAGCTGACGTTCCGTGACGGTGGGCTTCGGATGGAGCCCTGGAGCTTCGCCTGGCTGAGCTGCTGATCGCGTCGACGAGCTGGTCGAAGAGCCCCTCGGGGATGTCGTGCCCCATGCCGGGGACGAGGCGCAGCTCCGCGCCGGGGATGGCACGGGCCGTGGCGCGGCCGCCGGAGACGTGCACCATGCGGTCCTTGAGACCGTGGACGACGGTGGTGGGGACCCGCACCTGGGCGAGCCGGGCGGTCCGGTCGGCCTGGGTGAGGATCGCGAGGATCTGGCGGGCGGAGCCGGTGTAGCTGACCCCGCGGTCCCACGTCTCCGCGGCGCGCTCGCGGGCCGCCTCGTCGGTCGTCGGGTAGCCGGGGGAGGCGATGCGCCTCCAGAACATGAGCGACCCCTCGACGTACTGCTCCTTCGTGCGGGCCGCCCGTCGGAGCAGCGCCGGCAGGAGCATCGGGTCCTGGTAGCCGGAGAGCCGGCGTCCGGTCGTCGACATGATCGAGGTGAGCGAGAGCACGCGGTCCGGGTGCTCGACGGCCATCGTCTGCGCGATCATCCCGCCCATCGAGACCCCGGCCACGTGGGCGGCCCGGAGGCCGAGGTGGTCGAGGATGCCGAGCCCGTCCTCGGCCAGGTCGCTCAGCGTGTAGGGGGCCGGCACCCGGCGGCCGAGGGCCGCACGAACCAGGTGCCGTCGGGATACCCGGTGCCGGTCGAGCTTCGTGGAGCGGCCGGTGTCGCGGTTGTCGTAGCGGACCACGAAGAACCCTTCGTCGACCAGCCGGTGGCACAGCCCGAGGGGCCACCACGTCATCGGCCCGCTGAGCCCCATGACGAGGAGGAGAGGGGTCGCGTCGGGGTCCCCGAACGTCTGGAAGCAGAGCTCCACCCCGCTCGGCAGGGTCACCAGCTGCTCGGGAGAAGCGTGGCGGTCGGCGGCGTCGCTCATGGCGCCAGGGTACGGCGGCGGAAGCGTCCTCCGTCGAACCGCCCCTCGTGCTGCGTTCAGCCGCCCCTCGTGCTGGGTCGAGCCGCCTCTCGTGCTGCGTTCAGCCGCCCCTCGTGCTGGGTGCTCACCGCCGGCTCAGCGGCGAGCCCACTCCTCCGGGAGCTCGTCGCGGCGCGGCGGGTCGGCACCGCGCCGGGAGACGGTGACCGCGGCTGCCTCGTGCGCGGCCCCGATCTGCCTGCGGAGCAGCTCTTCGGCGGTCGCGAGCCCCTGCTCGGCGACGACGGCGAGCAGGGCTGCCATGAACGAGTCCCCGGCGCCGACGGTGTCGACGACCGCGCTGCGCCGCGACGGCACCTCGACCCTCGTCCCACCGCTGAACGCCACCGCGCCCGATCCGCCGTGGGTGACCACGACGACCTCGGTCCGCCCGCCGAGCAGTGCCCGGGCGGCGTCCTCGGCGGTTCCACCGGGAATCAGGAAGTGGAGGTCCTCGTCGCTCATCTTCACCAGCCGGCTGGCGGCGGAGACCTCGCGGACGTCGGCCCAGGCCTGCTCGCGGTCCGGGGTGAACACCGGCCGCATGTTCGGGTCGTAGCTGACGAGCAGCCCCTTCGCCGCGGCCTCCTCGACGAGGCGGACCACCGCCTCCCGGCCGGGTCTCAGCGCCGCTCCGATCGACCCGACGTGGAGTGCGGTGGCGTCAGCGGGGAGCGGGAGGGGCGGCAGCTCCCAGGTGAGGTCGAAGTCGTACGTCGCGACGCCGTGCTCGTCGAGGTGGGCGGTCGCAGTGCTCGTCCGCCCCGTCGGGTCGACCGATGCCTCGGCGAGCCGGACCCCGCTCGCCTCGACGTGCTCGTGCACCAGTCGACCGTGCTCGTCGGCACCGAGCCGGGTCACGAGGAGCGTCTCGATGCCCAGCCGGGCGAGCCCGACGGCGACGTTGAGGGGAGAGCCGCCCGGGGCGTGCTCGGTGCGGCCGGTCCGTGGCACGACGATGTCGACCAGCGCCTCGCCGGCGACCACGAACGGCATCGGCTCAGTTCTCGAAGTTGACGGTGGCGTAGGCCTTCAGCTTCTGGAGCTTGTGCTCGGAGATGATGTTGCGGATCGTGCCGCTGCGCGAGCGCATCACCAGGGAGTGGGTCGTGGCGCCGCCGCCCCGGTAGCGCACCCCCTGCATCAGCTCGCCGTCGGTGATCCCGGTCGCCACGAAGAAGCAGTCGTCGGTGCTGACCAGGTCGTCGGTGGTGAGCACGTGGTCCGGGTCGAGGTTGTGCCCCGCGTCGAGGGCGCGCTGCCGCTCGTCGTCGTCGCTGGGCCACAGCCGGGCCTGGATGACGCCGTCGAGGCACTTCATCGCGCACGCCGCGATGATCCCCTCCGGCGTGCCGCCGATGCCGAGCAGGAGGTCCACCCCCGTGCCCTGGCGGGCCGCCATGATCGCGCCCGCGATGTCGCCGTCGGTGATGAACTTGATCCGGGCGCCGGTGGCCCGGATCTCGTCGACCAGGCCGGCGTGCCGGGGACGGTCGAGCAGCACGACGGTCACGTCGTTGACCGAGCCGCCCTTGGCCTTGGCGACCTGGGCGATGTTCTCCGCGACGGGGTAGCGGATGTCGACGACGTCGGCGGCCTCCGGTCCGGTCACGAGCTTCTGCATGTAGAAGACGGCCGAGGGGTCGTACATCGAGTGGCGGGGGGCGACCGCCATGACGGCGATCGCGTTGTTCATCGACTTGGCGGTCAGCGTGGTGCCGTCGATCGGGTCGACCGCGACGTCGCACTCGGGGCCGGTGCCGTCACCGACCTCCTCGCCGTTGTAGAGCATCGGCGCGTTGTCCTTCTCGCCCTCGCCGATGACGACGACACCGCGCATGCCGACGGTGGAGATCAGCGTCCGCATGGCGTTGACCGCGACGCCGTCGGCGCCGTTCTTGTCCCCTCGCCCCACCCAGCGGCCGGCCGCCATGGCTGCGGCTTCGGTGACCCGGACGAGCTCCATGGCCAGGTTCCGGTCGGGGGCATCCTCTGCTGGGGAAAGCGGTGGCATGGGGTCAGGGTAGCGGAGCCGCTTCCGACGCCCCGGCGCCGTGGACCTCGACCTCGGTGGCCTTGACCGTCGCCCAGACCGATCGGCCCGGCACGAGCCCCAGCCGGGCCGCCGACTCGGCGGTCACGTCGGCGATGAGCCCGCCGGTGATGTCGAGGTGCACCCGCACCGCCAGCCCGTGCGGGGCGACGGACACCACCTGCCCCTGCCACTGGTTGCGGGCGCTGCCCGTCGGTGCGTCGACCCCGACGGTCACGGCAGCCGGCGGGAAGGTGGCGTGCACGGCTCCGTCGTACGGGGTCGAGGTGAGCAGGAGCTCACCGCCCGGGAGCTCGATGCGGGTGTCCCGGGAGCGGCCGTGCAGGACGTTGAGCCCGACGAGTCGCGCCACGTGCGGCGTGCGCGGCCGGCGGGCGACCTCCTCGGGGGTGCCGTCCTGGATGACCCGCCCGTCGTCGAGGACGACGACCCGGTCAGCCATCGTGAGCGCGTCGACGGCGTCGTGGGTGACGAGCAGCGTGACGCCGTCGTACGCCGAGAGGTGCCGGGCGAGCTCCAGCCGGAGGGTCATCGCGACCCCGACGTCGAGAGCCGCGAGCGGCTCGTCGAGGAGGAGGAGCCGGGGGCGCGGCGCCAGGGCGCGGGCGATGGCGACCCGCTGCGCCTGGCCCCCGGAGAGCTGGCCGGGGCGACGGTTGCCGAGGTCGCCGACCCCGAGCCGGTGCAGCCAGGCGTCGGCAGCCGTCCGGGAGGTACGCCGGTCGGCGCCGCGGGCCCGGAGGCCGTAGCCGACGTTGTCGCGGGCGGTGAGGTGGGGGAAGAGGAGCAGCTCCTGGAAGACCACGCCCACGTGCCGGTCCTGGACCGGGAGCCGCGTGCCGCCGCCCTCCCAGCCGGTGCCGTCGAGCGTCACCCGACCGTCGGTCAACCGCACCAGCCCCGCCAGGGCCCGGAGCAGCGTGGTCTTGCCGGAGCCGTTGGGGCCGACGACGGCGACGACCTCCCCGGGGCGGGCGGTGAGGTGGACGTCGAGGACGTGGGCGGGGCGACGGACGAGCACGCGGGCGTCGAGCCCCTTCATCGCAGCGCTCCCAGCCACCGTTCGCGCAGGAGCGCGAGGACGGCGACGGAGAGGACGAGGAGGACGAGGCTGAGCCCGTACGCCGCGCGCGGGTCCCGCTGCAGCTCGCCGTAGACGAGCAGCGGCATCGTGCGGGTGACCCCGGGGTAGTTGCCGGCGAACGTGATCGTCGCGCCGAACTCACCGAGGGAGCGGGCCCAGGCGAGCAGCAGCCCGGCCGCGATGCCCGGCAGCACCATGGGCAGGGTCACCGTGCGGAAGGTCCGCCACCGGGTCGCGCCCAGGGTGGCCGCCACGACGTCGTACTCCCGCCCCGACGCGCGCAGCGCACCCTCGGCGCTGATGACGAAGAACGGCATCGCGATGAAGGTGTGGGCGATGACCACGGCAGCGGTGGTGAACGGGATCGTCACCCCGGTCGCGGCGTGGAGCGGGCCGCCGACGAGCCCGTTGCGACCGAGCGCGGCGAGGAGCGCGACGCCGGCGACGACCGGTGGGAGGACCAGGGGGATCGTCACGAGCGCTCGCAGCGCGCCGCGACCGGGGAGGTCGACCCGGGCGAGCACCCAGGCGAGCGGGAGCCCTAGGACGAGGCTGAGCCCGGCGGCCGCCGCGGCGACCCCGAGCGACAGCACGAGGGCCTCGCCGACCTCGGGCCGGGTCAGGAGGTCGGGCAGCCGTCGCCACGGCGACTCCGCCACCAGCCCGGCGAGGGGGACGAGCAGGAAGAGGACTGCCAGCGCGGCGGGTACGACGAGGAGGGCCGGTGGACGGCCGAGCGCGGCGCGGTCGGGGCGGGTCACGGCTCGAACCCCTCCTCAGCGAGGACCGCACGGCCGCGGTCGCCGGTGAGCAGCTCGACCCACGCGTCGGCCGGCCCGGGGTCGTCGCTCTGCTCGGTGACCGCCACCAGATAGGGGTTCCGGTGCTCCGCCGACCCGGGAACCGGAAGGGCGAGAAGCCGGTCGGGGTGCGCGGCGGCGTCGCTGGCGTAGACGAGCCCGGCGTCCACCTCGTCGGCGAGGACCAGCTGCTCGACAGCCTTGACGTCGGACTGGTAGGAGAGCGGTGGGTTGGAGATCTCGTTGCGCTCGAGCAGGGCGGCTGCCACCACCCCGCAGGGGGCGGTCTCGACGCAGACGACGTACCCGGTGTCCTCCAGATCCTCGATGGACCGGATCCCGGCCGGGTTGGCAGCCGTCGTGACCAGCACCATCTCGTTCGTGGCGAACTGCACGGGGTCGGTCACCCCACCTCCGTCGGCCGCGACCTGCATCGTCCTCTCGTCGGCGGTGGCGAGGACGTCGGCGGGGGCACCCTCGACCACCTGCCGGGCGAGGGTCGCGCTCGACCCGAGGCTGATCCTGACGTCCACACCCGGGTGGTCGTCCTCGAAGTCGGCCGCGAGCCGCTCGAACGCACCGGTCAACGAGGCCGCGGCGAGGACGTCGAGAGTCCGCTGTCCGTCGGAGCCGCCTGAGCCGCACGAGGCGAGGAGCAGCAGGACGACGCATCCGACCGGCCGCCTCACGACAGCTCCACGACCACGTTGGTCGACTTGACCGACGCGATCGCGATGACGCCGGGGGCGAGCCCCAGCTCGTCGGCGGCCTCGCTGCTCATCAGCGAGACGACCCGGTACGGGCCGCAGACCATCTCGACCTGCGCCATGACGGTGTCCCGGACCACCCTCGTGACGATCCCGCGCATCCGGTTCCGGGCGCTGACCGCCTGAGCCCGTCGCGGGTCGACGAGGCCGTCCGGCCCCTGCTCCGCCAGGGTCCTGGCCAGCTCGGCGAGCTCGTCGCCGGGGACGGCGGCGCGCCCGTCGGGACCTGTGGTCGAGCTCAGCCGGCCGGCGTCGACCCAGCGCCGCAACGTGTCGTCGCTGACGCCGAGGACGGCGGCCGCGTCCGCGATCCGGTGGTGCACCATGCGCACTATGCTCCCGCATCTGCGGAGCGGTGACCAATTTCTGTCCGCAGCTGCGGAACTCGGGCCGGTGGCCGCCGCTGCTGGGACCGGCTGGAACAATGGCGGCCATGAGCGAGCGACCGGGGCGTTACCAGCGGTCGGTCTCGGGGATGGTCGGCGCCATGATCGTGCTCGTCCTCGTGGTTGGGCTCTTCGTCGCGTTCCGCGCGATCAACCGGAACGAGCCCGAGCACCACGTCGATGCCGTCGACTACAGCCGCCCCGCGGAGTTCGCGCGCGAGCAGGCCCGGTTCCCGATCCTCGCACCCACCGAGCTGCCCGAGGGGTGGCGGGCGACGAGCGTCCGGTTCACCAACGGCCGGGACCAGGCCTGGCACGTCGGTTTCCTGACCGGGGCCGACCAGTACGTCGGGCTGGAGCAGGCGGACGAGACCGCTGAGAACCTCGTGGAGCAGCACGTCGACGAGGAGGCGACCGAGGGCGACCCGGTCACCATCGACGGCGAGGAGTGGCAGAGCTGGACCGACGAGGGCGGCGACACCGCCCTGGTCAAGGAGACCGACGAGGTCACCACGCTCGTCGTCGGTACCGCTCCCCAGGAGACCCTCGTCGAGTTCGTCCACACCCTCCGCTGAGTCGAGCCGCCCATCGTGCTGGGTCGAGCCGCCCTTCGTGCTGGTGGGCGACGTACGAAGACCAGCGGGAGGGGCGGCTGAACGCAGCGGGAGGGGCGGCTCAACGCGGCCGGTGATCAGTCCTTGTCGCGGTCGGCCACGACGGCGTCGAGCCGCTGGCGGGCGCCGTCGAGCCACTCCTGGCAGAGCCGGGCCAGCTGCTCGCCGCGCTCCCACAGCCGGAGCGACTCCTCCAACGTCGTCCCGCCCTGCTCGAGCGTGCGGACGACCTCGATCAGCTCCTCACGCGCCTGCTCGTAGCCCAGCGTCTCGTCAGCCATCTCGCTCCTCCGTCGGGTGGGGGTCGGGGTGCACGCCGTCGACGACCACGTCGAGCCGGCCGTCGACGACGCGCGCGCTCAGGGCCGCCCCGGGAGCCACCGCGTCGACGCCGGTGACGACGTGGCCGTCGGCGTCCTGGAGCACCGCGTAGCCGCGGCGCAGCGTCTCGACCGGCGAGAGCGCCCGGACCCGAGCCCGGGCGTGCGCCACGTCGTCGGCGGCGCGGTCGAGCCGGTGGCGGTGGGTACGGCGCGAACGCTCCACGAGGTCACGGACCTCCCGAGCCCGGTCGTCGACGGCCGACCGGGGGTCGGCGAGGCTCGGCCGGGCGCGCAGGGCGGCCAGCGAGTCGCTCTGGTGACGGAGCCACGTGCCGAGGTGGTGACGACCTCGGTCCCGGAGCTGGACGACCCGCTGCTGCTCCTCCGCGACGTCGGGGACGAGGAGCTTGGCGGCGTCCGTGGGCGTGGACGCCCGCACGTCGGCGACCAGGTCGAGGATCGGCGTGTCCTGCTCGTGGCCGATCGCCGACACCACCGGCGTGCGGGCCGCCGCCACCGCGCGGACCACGCCCTCGTCGGAGAACGGCAGCAGGTCCTCCACCGACCCACCACCGCGGGCCACCACGATGACGTCGACCGCCTCGTCCCGGTCGAGCCGCTGCACGGCCTCGATCACCTCGCGGGCACAGTGCGGCCCCTGCATCCCGGCGTAGGCGACCTCGAAGGTGACCGCCGGCCAGCGGCGGCGCGCGTTCTCGAGCACGTCGCGCTCGGCGGCCGACCCGCGGGCGGTGACGAGCCCGATGGTGTGCGGGAGGAACGGCAGGGGCCGTTTGCGCTCCCGTGCGAAGAGCCCCTCGGCTGCGAGGAGCCGGCGGCGCCGCTCCAGGCGGGCCAGCAGCTCGCCGAGCCCCACCATCCGGAGCTCGTCGGCCACCAGGCTCAGGGACCCCCGCTGCGCGTAGTAGCGCGGCCGGCCGTGCACGACGACGCTGGCGCCCTCCACGACGGGCGGGTCGGCGGAGTCGAGGACCTGGCGGTGGCAGGTCACCGTCATCGACATGTCGCCGAGCGGGTCGCGCAGCGTGAGGAAGACCGTGGTCATCCCCTGCCGGACGTTGAGCTGGGCGATCTGCCCCTCGACCCAGACCGCGCCCAGCCGGTCGATGTAGCCGGCGATGAGCGTCGCGATCTGCCGGACCGGGGCCGGTTGCTCGGGACTGGTCTGAAGCGCCACGAACCGCACCCTAACGGCGACCTCCTACGATTGAGCCATGTCACCGTCCGACCTGGGGATGCCACCCGTCCTGGATCCGCGCACCGCCGAGGAGCGCAGCGTGCTGCTCGCGGCTCCGCGCGGATACTGCGCCGGCGTCGACCGGGCGGTCATCACCGTGGAGAAGGCGCTCGACCTGTACGGCGCCCCCGTCTACGTCCGCAAGCAGATCGTCCACAACAAGCACGTCGTGGCCGGCCTCGAGGCGCGGGGCGCGATCTTCGTCGAGGAGCTCGACGAGGTGCCGGAGGGGGCCACCGTCGTCTTCTCCGCCCACGGGGTCTCGCCGATGGTCCACGAGGCGGCCGCCGAGCGCGGGCTCAAGACCATCGACGCGACCTGCCCGCTGGTCACCAAGGTCCACCACGAGGCTCGCCGGTTCGCCACCGACGACTACGACATCCTGCTGATCGGCCACGCCGGCCACGAGGAGGTCGAAGGTACGGCGGGGGAGGCGCCGCAGCACATCCAGCTGGTGGAGACGCCGGCCGACGTCGCGAACGTCGTGGTCCGCGACCCGGCGAAGGTCGCCTGGCTCTCCCAGACGACACTGTCGGTCGACGAGACGCTGGCCGTCGTCGACGCGATCCGGGAGCGGTTCCCGCTGCTGCTCGACCCGCCGTCGGACGACATCTGCTACGCCACCCAGAACCGCCAGATGGCGGTCAAGGAGATCTCGCGCGCGGCCGACCTCGTGATCGTCGTCGGCTCGGGCAACTCGTCCAACTCGGTGCGGCTCGTCGAGGTGGCGCTCGAGGCGGGGGCCCGTGCGGCGTACCGGGTCGACGACGCCTCCGAGATCGACGAGGCGTGGCTGGACGGGGTCGGCACGGTCAGCGTCACCTCGGGGGCGTCGGTGCCGGAGGAGCTGGTGGCCGGCGTGCTCGACTTCCTCGCCGAGCGGGGCTACCCCGACGCCCGCGCGGTGCACACCGCCGAGGAGTCGCTGATCTTCGCGCTCCCGCCCGAGCTGCGGCGCGACCTGCGAGCGGCGGAGAAGGCAGGGTGAGCCGACCGGCCCTCGGCCGTGTCGACCCGAGCGGCCGCTGAGACGACCCTTCGGTGCCCTCCGGCTCAGTCGATCCGGCGCGCGCTGGTGTTCACCACGTGCTGCCAGTTCCGCACGTACGCGGCATGGACCGCTCGGTCGTCGATCGTGATGGTGTTCTCGTCACTGGTCCGCAGGGAGGCTCCCCAGTTCTGGCTGCCGGTCGTCACGCGCCATGAGGACCGGTCGCCTCCGTGCACACCGCTGACCAGCAGGTACTTGGTGTGGACGCGCAGGTTCACCTCGCCGTTGCCGTTGGGGTCGAAGCGGCTGTCCCACAGGCTGATGCGTGCGCTGCGGCGGGCGGCGTCGGTGAGGTAGAGCCGCAGCTCGCGCGACGGTGCCCCGTAGATGATGTCGAGCCGGCAGCCGTTGTCCGCGAGGCTCACCAGCTTCTGGGCGATCCGCTTGCCCCACTTGCGGTTCCACCGGAACATCGACACGCGGATCGCGGTGCGCCCGCCCACACCGGCGCCGCCCGTGGCGCCCCGGCAGCGGACCCGGTTGAGGTCAGCCATGACCGGGTGGGCGCCGGTCCGCTTCGGATAGAACTGCGCCAGTGCGTTGCCCTCGCGGAACTGCATGAAGCGGTCGCCGTCGTTGGGGGAGTCCTCCGCCATCTCGGCGAGCACGCGGGCGAAGCCTTCGAACAGCCGCGGCTTGCGCTTCGCGACGTACATGTCGTTCCACCCCTTGATGGCACCGCCGGCGTTCGGGTTGGAGGAGCTGACCATGACGACGTCGTCAGCGGTGCCGCTCCGGCTGAAGGCGTAGAACTTCGTGTGGTTGTAGCCGTTGGCTCCCCGGCACGCCTGCTGGCAGAACACGAGGAAGCTCTGGTCAGGGCCCCACCGGCCCGGCTGAGGGCCCCTTTCGTTGTCGCGGTTGAAGCGGGCCGCCAGCCTGTGGGTCCTGCCGTTCCTGGCGTGCGCGCTGTCGAGCACCATCTGCACGTGCACCCCACGGCCGTGGGCGCGCATCAGGGCGTTGTACGTTCCGCCGTTGTCGAACATGTACGCCGACATCAGGATGGTGGAACCGCGGGGAGCTCCCTGCACCGCCCGCGTGATCGCGTTGACGATCTTGTACTGCGCCGCGCGGGGGCCCTTGGGGTTGTTGAAGACGGCTCCGCCTTGCGGCTCCCAGGCCGAGGCCGCCGGGACCACGGACACCACGAGGGCGAGGATGACCACGAGCAAGCCCGGGACGCGGACATGGAGGGCACGGTTCACGATGGGAGTCCTCGAGAGGGTGGCGACGGGGGCCGGGTTGGTCCGGCGCCGCAAGGTATCAATCGGTGGCGACAGGGTCGAGTGACGAAGGGCCCGCTCGGACCTGGTGCTCGGGCTGATCCTAGGGACTCCGCTGCCGGCCGGCAGCGAAATCAGAAGACGCGGGCAAGACCCGGGCGGGCACGCACGTCAGCGCCGTCGATCACGGTCTGCCGCCGTGGCAGACGACAGGTCACCTTCGGCCCGCCTCTGACCGGGGACCTGTACGACGGGCATGGTCCGGTCCGGCCGGGGGGTCGCCGGTGCGGCTGCTCGTCCCGAGGACTGCTCACCACTGATGCGGAGCCGTCCGTGATGACGCAGGGCGACCTGTCGGAGCGCGAGGATGCCGAGGGTCAGGGCGTAGCCGATCACGAGGGCGATCGCGTGGTGCGCGAGCCCCGAGACGACTGCCTGGGCCACCGCGTCGCCGGCCCGCGCCACGGCGGCCGGATCCACGAACGCGAGGACCGCCACCGTCGCGGCGAGCAGGAGCGGAGGCATCACGCCGACCGTGAAGAAGTCCCGCGGCCTGACCGCGAGCGCCGCGGCGACACAGACGACGACGAACGCGAGGTCGAAGACGAGGCCGATCCGGTTGCCGAGCAGCAGGCTGACCAGGACGACGACGAGAAGGGCGAGCGTGGCGGCACGGACGACGAGACGACCCGGGTGTCGTCCCTCTTCCCACAGCGTCCTGGCGGGCGCGTTGCGGCTCGGCACGAGGTCAAGGTACGACGGGTCAGCCGGACGGGCCCGACGCCACGCCGAGGGACGACACGCCCCCTGCGTGGACGCCGGACCGCTCGTCCTCGACCAGCTCCAGGGCCGACGGGGTGCGCGGCGCCACGTCGACGGGCTGCGGGGCGGGGAGCTCGTCGCGGGTCACCTCGAGCTCGGTGAGCCGGCGGGCGGAGACCAGCACCCGCGACTCCAGCGAGCCCACGGCCTGGTTGTAGGCGCCGACCGCAGCGGCCAGCGAGCGGCCCATCTTGTCGAAGTGGCCGCTCATCGTGGCGAGCCGCTCGTGCAGCTCGCGGCCGAGCCGGTGGATGTCCCGGGCCTTCTCGGCGAGCGCCTCCTGGGTCCAGGCGTGGGCGACGGTCCGGAGCAGCGCGATCAGCGTGGTGGGCGTGGCGAGGATGACGTTCCGTTCGGCGGCGTACTCCAGCAGCGCAGGCTCCGCCTCCAGTGCGGCGGAGAGGAACGACTCTCCCGGAACGAACATGACGACGAACTCCGGGGTGACCGGCAGGCTGCGCCAGTACGCCTTCGCGGCCAGCGTGTCGACGTGCTGGCGGAACTGGCGGGCGTGCCGGGCGAGGTGCGCCGCCCGCTCGTCCTCGTCGTCGGTCTCCGTCACGTCGAGGAAGGCGTCGAGGGCGACCTTGGCGTCGACGACCACCTGCTTGCCGCCGGCGAGGTTGACCACGAGGTCGGGCCGCAGCGCCGAACCGTCGGCCGAGCGGACGGTCACCTGCTCGTCGAAGTCGCACCGGGCCACCAGCCCGGCGAGCTCGACGGCCCGGCGCAGGTGCAGCTCACCCCACCGCCCCCGCACGTCGGGGCGGCGCAGCGCGGTCGCCAGGCTCGTCGTCTCCCGTCGGAGCAGGTCGGTGCTGTGCCGCACGTCCGCCACCTGCTGCTGGAGCTGCGCCTGCCAGGAGACCCGCTGGTCCTGCAGCACGCGCATCTGCTCCTCGAGCGAGCTGAGCCCCTTCCGGACCAGAGCCTGGTCGGCTGCCCGCGCCTCCAGGGCGAGCCGGGCGTCGTCCTCGACCCGGGCGCGGCCGCTCAGCCGGCCGGCGACGTGCGCGGCGAGCACTCCCAGCACCACGCCTGCGAGGAGAGCGGTGAGGAGTCCGAGAGCGGTCGTTGCATCCATGCGCCCAGCATCGCGCAGCCCACCGACAGAACCGGGGACGCGGGTTCACTCCGCGAGCTCGACGACGATCGGGGCGTGGTCGCTGGCGCCCTTGCCTGCCCGCTCCTCCCGGTCGACGAACGCACGGGTGACCCGGCGCTGCAGGGCAGGGGAGCCGAGCACGAAGTCGATCCGCATCCCCTTGTTCCGCTCGTAGCGCTGCCGGTAGTAGTCCCAGTAGGTGTAGATGCCCGGCCCCGGCGTGTGCGGCCGGACGACGTCGGCGAACCCCGCCCCCACGATCGCCTGGAAGGCCGCCCGCTCGGGAGGCGTCACGTGGGTGCTCTTCGCGAACACCGCCATGTCCCAGACGTCCTCGTCCTGTGGGGCGATGTTCCAGTCGCCCGCCAGGACGGTCGGCAGCTCCGGCTGGTGCTCCAGCCACGTCGCCGCGGCGACCCGCAGCGCCTCGAGCCAGCGGAGCTTGTAGTCGAGGTGCGGGTCGCCGACCTTCCGCCCGTTGGGGACGTAGAGCGACCACATCCGGATCCCCCCGCAGGTCGCCCCCATCGCCCTGGCCTCGGCGGTCGGCGGGTCGCCGTACTCCGGCATCCCCTCGAAGCCTTGCTGGACGTCCTCGATCCCCACGCGCGAGACGATCGCGACGCCGTTCCACTGGTTGAGCCCGTACGTCGCCACCTGGTAGCCGAGCAGCTCCAGTCCCATGGTCGGCCACTGGTCGTCGCGGGCCTTGGTCTCCTGGAGCGCGAGGACGTCGATGTCGTGGCGCTGCAGCAGCGCCTCCACCCGGTCGATGCGGGAGCGGACGGAGTTGACGTTCCAGGTGGCCAGGCGCACGTCCGGCAGGCTACCGGGAAGGTCCGGCAGCCGAGGGTCCGTGGTTAGGGTCGACGAATGACGAAGAACGCCGAGAAACGCACCCAGCAGATCATCCACGTGCTCGACGAGGCGTTCGCGTCTCTGATGGCCGCGGACCCGGCGGCGTTCCGGGTGAAGTACCGCAAGATGGCGATGGACCCGTTCGCGTTCTATCGCGGCACCGCCTGTCTCTTCTACGCCGACGTCACCGGGCGGGATGACGAGTGGGTCGACGAGCGGAGCGGCGGCATCTGGATCCACGGCGACCTGCACGCCGAGAACTTCGGCACCTACATGGACTCCGACGGGCGGCTGGTCTTCGACGTCAACGACTTCGACGAGGCCTACATCGGTCACTTCACCTGGGACCTGCAGCGGTTCGCGGCGAGCCTGGCCCTCATGGGGTGGCGCAAGGCGCTGCCCGAGGAGGACGTCCGGGGGCTGGTCGGCCGCTACCTGCGCGGCTACCTCAGCCAGGTCAACCACTACCTCTCCTCACCCGACGACGACGACTTCTCCCTCAACCTGGGGAACACCGACGGACCGGTGCACCACCTGCTGCGGCAGGCGCGGATGAAGAGCCGAGTCGACCTCCTCGACTCGATGACCTCCATCGAGCCGGGGATCAGGCTCTTCCGGGAGAGCGGCACGATCCGGCGCCTCGGCAAGGCGGAGAGGCGCAAGGTGGAGCGCGCTTTCGGCAGCTATCTCGAGACGATCCCGGAGTCGAAGAAGTTCGACCGCGAGCTCTTCTACGACGTCCGTGACCTGGTGGGGAAGACCGGCTTCGGGATCGGGAGCGCCGGGCTGCCGGCGTACCAGGTGCTCGTCGAGGGGTACAACCAGTCCCTGGACAACGACGTCGTGCTCGGCATGAAGCAGGCCAACGTGCCGGCGGTGAGCCGCTTCGTCGACCGGAGCAGGGTCGAGGCGTACTTCGAGAACGAGGCGCACCGGACGGTCGTGAGCCAGCGCGCGCTCCAGGCGCACACCGACCCGCTGCTGGGTTGGACCACCGTCGACGGGACGGGGTACGTCGTCTCCGAGGTCTCGCCCTACGAGATCGACCTCGACTGGGGGCAGCTCAACGAGCCGGGCGAGATGGCGAGCGTCGTCGAGCAGCTGGGCCGGGCGACGGCGAAGGTCCACTGTGCCTCCGACGAGGACAGCGACCAGTCGCTGGTCACCTTCCAGGTGGAGGAGGCGGTGGCCGCGTCGCTCGAGGGGCGGCGCAAGGCGTTCGTCGACGCGGTCACCGAGTTCGCGGTCGGCTACGCCGCGACGGTACGCCGCGACCACACGCTGTTCGTGGAGGCGTTCAGGTCGGGTCGGATCGGCGTCGCGGCGACCTGAGGGTCACCCGACGGGGTCGGGCAGCTCGAACCACATCTCGGCGCCGTGGTCGTCCCCCTCACCGACGCCGACCTTCCCGCCGTGCATCTCGACGATCCGGCGGACCGTGGCGAGGCCGATGCCGTGGCCCTCGACGGCCGTGTTGAGCCGCGAGAACATCGAGAAGACGTCGTCCCGCCTGTCGACCGGGACGCCCCGGCCGTTGTCGACGACGGAGACCCGCCACCCCGCGTCGACCCGGTGGCTCCCGATCCGGATGACCGGCGGAACCCTGGGGCGGGCGAATTTCACGGCGTTGGTCAGGAGGTTGAGCAGGACGGAGTAGAGCTGGTCGGCGTCGGCACGCACGACCGGCAGCCCGCCGATCCGCAGAGCCGCCTTGGCCTCGCGGAGCAGCGGGCTGACGTCGGCGGCGACCTGGCGCGCCAGCCGCGTCAGGTCCACGTCGGTGAGCACGAGGTCTCGTCCGGCGTCGTTGAGCTGGAGCAGCCCCTCGATCATGTGGCTGATCCGGTCGGCGGAGCGGCGGGCGGTCGCGTACAGCTGTTCGCGCACCTCGTCGTGCTCGTCCTGCTCGGAAGGCGACGACTCCCGGAGCATCTCGAGGCTCGTGGTCAGAGCGGTCAGCGGGATGCGCATGTCGTGGCTGATCTGCGCGGCGACCCGGACGGCGTCGTCGGTCGTGACGGCCTGCTCCCGCTCGGTCGCGTCCTCCTCCTGCTGGAGGATCCGCAGCTCGATCACCTTGGTGATGCTGGCCGCGAGGGTGCTCAGCGTCCGTTCCTGCAACGAGGTCAGCGACCGTGGTCTTCGGTCGAAGAGGCAGAGCCGGCCGACCATGGCGTGGTCGGGGCCGTAGATGGGGGCAGAGGCGTAGAAGCGGAGGCGGTGCATCCGCCCGTCCACGTAGGGGCTGGTGCTGAACCGTTCGTCGGTCACGGCGTCGTCGACGACCACGGTGTAGTGGCAATCCATCGTGTGCTCGCAGAGAGAGCCGTGAGAGCTCGTCGCGATCGGCTCGAGGCCGGCGGCGACGAGCAGGTGGTAGGTCTCCCCGTCGAGGATGGAGATCGCCGCTGCCTCGACGCCGCAGATGCTCTGGACGAGGTTGACGATCTCGCGCAGATCGGAGTCGCCGATGCGGCTGAGCGCCTCCAGCGCTTGCTGACCCGGGGACACAGGCTCGACCGGCAGCGGGTCCCCGCCCGCCATCGACGACGTGAACTTCAAGCGCACACCCCCTCCGCCCTCGAGTGAACTCCGCCGAGGGTCCACCACGAGGGTAGTCGAGGCGGGGGACGGGAGGGAGTCCACCGACCGTAGGATTGACCCCCGTGGCACTCACCATCGGGATCGTCGGTCTCCCCAACGCCGGCAAGTCCACCCTCTTCAACGCGCTGACCCGGAACGACGTCCTCGCGGCGAACTACCCGTTCGCGACGATCGAGCCGAACGTCGGCGTGGTCGGCGTGCCGGAGCCTCGGCTGCAGACGCTGGCCGAGATCTTCGGGTCGGCGAGGATCCTCCCGGCCACCGTGGAGTTCGTCGACATCGCCGGGATCGTGAAGGGTGCCTCCGAGGGGGAGGGGCTGGGCAACAAGTTCCTCTCGCACATCCGCGAGTCGGCCGCGATCTGCCAGGTGACCCGGGTCTTCCGCGACGAGGACGTCACCCACGTCGACGGGGAGGTGAACCCGGCCTCGGACATCACGACGATCCAGACCGAGATGATCCTCGCCGACCTGCAGACCGTGGAGAAGGCAATTCCGCGGCTGGAGAAGGAGGCGCGAGGCAGGAAGGAGCTCGCCGCCAACCTCGCGGCGGCCAAGGAAGCGCTCGCCGCCCTCGAAGCGGGCACCCCGATTCTTGCGACGAGGATCGACCGTGACCTGGTTCGTGAGCTGAGCCTGCTCACCGCCAAGCCCTACATCTACGTCTTCAACTGCGACTCCGACGAGCTCGGCGACGAGGCGCTCAAGAAGGAGATGCGGGAGCTGGTCGCACCGGCCGAGGCGATCTTCCTCGACGCCAAGTTCGAGTCGGAGCTGGTCGAGCTCGACGACGAGGCCGAGGCACGGGAGATGTTGACCGAGATGGGGGTCGACGAGCCGGGGCTGGACGTCCTCGCGCGAGTCGGCTTCGAGACCCTGGGGCTCCAGACCTACCTGACGGCGGGCCCCAAGGAGTCACGCGCCTGGACGATCCGCAAGGGCGCCACCGCGCCCGAGGCCGCCGGTGTGATCCACACCGACTTCCAGCGCGGCTTCATCAAGGCCGAGATCGTCTCGTTCGACGACCTGGTCGCCGCGGGTTCCATGGCCGCAGCCCGGGCCGCCGGCAAGGTGCGCATGGAGGGCAAGGACTACGTCATGGCAGACGGCGACGTCGTGGAGTTCCGCTTCAACGTCTAGCGTCGTCGGGAATCGCTCGTAGCCCGTTGAGGATTGCTGGTTCTCGGGGTCGACCTGGTCCGCAGGTGACCCGCACGCCGGTTGACCTTGCGGCTTTCCGCCAGCGCCGGGCCCGGCGGCTGTTCCGTCCAACAGTGGCACGCTGGTGCGTTGGCGCTCCCCGAGACAGACCTCCGCCGCCTCCGCTTGTGGGCTCGTGAGCGGGTGGTGCACCTGTGGGACCACGTCAGGGTCGAGGCTGACGTCTCCGAGTGCTACGTCGACATCGTCGAGGTGCGGCCCTGGGACGAGTTGGACGCCCGGATGGGCTCTCGCTGGACGTGACTCATCGCCGTCTGATCTTCCATCCCAAGGTTGAAGAAGATCTCGACGCGATCGTTGCCCATTACGCAGTGCTTGATCCCGCGCTGCCCGGGCGATCCCGAGCCCGGCTGATGGAGCAGGTCGAGAGGATCGAGCTGTTTCCCGAGTCCGGCGCCATTCTGTTCGAGGTCTACCGTCGTGCGCTGCTCAAGCGGTTCCCGTACATGGCCGTCTACCTCGTCGGCGATGACCGTCTTGACCTGCTCGCCGTCGTCGGCGTACAGAGAGACCCGGCATGGATCAAGGCGACGCAGGGACCAGCGTGTGTGTATATTGTGTGTTGTGACTCGACTGAACGTCTACCTCCCGGACGAGCTCGCGGCAGAGGCCAAGAAAGCGGGGTTGAACCTCTCGGCGGTGACGCAGGAGGCCGTGAGACGCACTCTCGCCGAGCGCTCGACCGACGCCTGGCTTGCCACCCTGGCCACCAGTCCCTCGACTGAACGCGTGCCGCACGACCGCGCCCTCGACGCGCTCGACGCCGCACGGGACGAGGCCCCCACGCGCCATGGCTGAGGTCGTCGTCGACGCCTCCGCGATGGTGGATCTATTGCTCGACAACGAGTTGGGGGCCGCTGTTCGTCGGCGGCTCGCCGGTCACGCGCTGCACGCACCGGTGCACCTCGACGCCGAGGTCCTCTCTGCGTTGGGACGGCTGGCTCGTGCTCGCGAACTTGGGGCCGAGGACGTCGAGTCCAGGCTCCGTTACCTCGTGGCTGCGCCGATCGAGCGCCACGATGTGACCGACCTTCTCAGCGGCGCCTGGTCGCGGCGCCATCAACTGCGGCTGGTTGACGCCTTGTATGTCCAGCTGGCTGTCGTCCGTGATCTTCCACTGGTCACCACCGACCGCCGTCTCCGCGTCGCGCCCTCCGTAGACGTCGTGGCCGGCTGAGCCTCCGCTCGCCGGCGCGGCGCCCGGCCGATCGGATCCCGATCCGGAGCTGGCGACTGACCGCGGGTCAAGCGGCCTGGGTCGGTCATGTTCCTGAACAGGGGCCTCGGTGCTGCCGCGCACGCGATCAGGGCCGCTCAGGTTGCTCAACCGGACAACGCTGACGCCGGCCGAGTCGAGCGCGCGACTGGCGGCGGCAACGAGCTGCCGGGCCGAGTTCGACACCTCGCGCTCGAAGATCAAGCCCGCCGCAACGACATCTGCTGGTCGGTGTTCGCCGACTCGAAGTGCCGCCAGCTCTGACCTTGGTCGGCGCAGCTGCGGTACGCGCCGGAGTGGCTGCCCGGGCGTCGCTGTTGACCGGGCTTCAACGTGTGAGCCGGGCGCGGCGGGCCAGGACGGTCCGGCGGGCCAGCAGCAGCCAACACACCACCGCTCCTGCCGACAGCAGAGCGGGCGTCCAGTGACCCAACAAGAGCGAGGCGGCCACGGCACACGAGAAGGCGGTCAGGTTCGCCAGGACGTCGTAGACCGGCGCGATGAACCCCCGGTTGAGGACGTGGGCGACCGCGATCACCACTCCACAGGCGAAGGTGATGGACAGGAGGGCGCTTACCACAAACGCCAGTCTGCGACTCGTCCCAAGACTTCCCATCGTCGAAGGGATGAGCACACCGGATCGGCTGGCTCCCGTTCAGCCGAGCTCCTCGCTGAGCAGCCCGATGAGCTCGTCGGCCATCCCGAGCGGCCGCACGAGCTTCGCGCGCGGCTCGACTGCCTCCTCCAGGAGCTCGGTCAGCCGGCTGTGCGCCTCCGTGGCGCTGGCTCCGCCGCTTGGTTCTCGTATCGCTTCGAGGTCCCGCATCGCCGCGCTCATCTGCTCGAGTCGGTCGGCAGCTTCGACTGGCACAGCATCCAGCCCGCCACCTGCGACGGATGCCCAGGTCCGAGACCGCCGTGATGCTCTCCACGGTCGTCGTCGTGGTTGCCACTCACAACCTCGCCATCCGCGTACTCGTCGCCATGACGCTGTTCGCCCGCCGTGTCGCGCACCTGACCGCGACCCACCGCGAGGTGGTGGAGACCCGCGACGGCGAGGTCACCGCGGTGTACCGGGTCACCGGCGAGCTGCCCTCCCACTGACCGCCGCTACCCCGCTGACGCGAGGTCCGCGAGCCGGTCGAGGGAGGCCTGGAGCTTCTCGGCCGTGGTCGCCCGGGCCCGCGGCATCCGCTTCTCGTCCGTCAGCTGCGTCCAGTCGTAGGTATGGGTGACTCGCGTGTGTGAGTCGTCGACGGGCTCGAGCTCCCACCGCCACAGGTGACCGGGCGGCTCCGAACCGGGCTCGGCCGGTCGCCAGGCGATGCGGCGCCCCTCCTCGAACTCGACCACGTGGTTCTCGCGGACCTTGCCTGACGTGTTCGTCATGACGAAGACGTCGCCCACCGCACGGACGCGCTGCCCAGGCTCGGCCTGCGCCAGGTTGTCGTTGCCGTCCCAGCGCGGCTGTTGCGCGGGGTCGGCGATGAGCTCGAAGATCGCCCCGGCCGGAGCCGCGATCTCGCGGCTCGCCGTGGCGGTGCGCTGTCCGTCTGAGGCATCGGTCATCCGCCCATCCAAGCACGGCGCGCGTCACCCACGGCGGGTTGCTACCTGACCACTCCGGCGCGGGCATGCCACGATCAGCAACATGCAAGAGGTGCACATCGACCCGATCCCGCTCGACCGGCTGGCCGAGATGCTCGAGCCCGATCGAGCGGAGCTGCTCAGGGAGTACGCCGAGCGGGCGGTCGACGGCCTGCGCGACCGGACCGTCTGGCACGTCAACGCGACCGCCACCGGCGGCGGTGTCGCGGAGATGCTGCAGGTGCTGCTCGCCTACGCCCGCGGGGCGGACGTCGACAACCGGTGGCTGGTCCTCGACGGGACCCCCGACTTCTTCCGGTTGACGAAGCGGATCCACAACCTCCTCCACGGCTCCGAGGGCGACGGTGGGCCACTGGGTGACGAGGAACGGCGCACCTACGAGGACGTGCTGGCGGACAACCTCGACTCGATGCGCGAGCAGGTGCAGCCGGGCGACGTCGTACTCCTCCACGACCCGCAGACCGCCGGACTCGCCGCCGGGCTGCGGAAGTCGGGAGCCCACGTCGTGTGGCGGTGCCACGTCGGCCGTGACACCCCGAACGAGCAGTCCCGGCAGGCGTGGCGGTTCCTCAAGCCCTACGTGGAGCAGGCGCAGGCCCACGTCTTCACGCGGTGGGAGTACGTCCCGGACTGGATCCCGGAGGACCGGATCTGGATCATCCCGCCCTCGCTCGACCCGCTCAGCGCCAAGAACGTGGAGCTCGACCGGGGGTCGGTCGAGGCGAGCCTCCGGCGCGCCGGACTCGTCGACTTCCCCCCGGACCACGGGAGCACCACCTTCCTGCGCCGGGACGGCGACGAAGGAGAGGTGCGCAAGCACAGGGGGCTGATCCACGGCGACCACGTCGTCCCCGCGGACGTCCGGCTCATCATGCAGGTGAGCCGCTGGGACCGGCTCAAGGACATGAGCGGTGTGCTCCGCGGCTTCGTCGACCACCTCGACGAGACGCCGGACGACGTCCACCTGATGCTCGTCGGCCCCGACGTCAGCGGCGTCACCGACGACCCCGAAGGCGCCGAGGTGCTGGCGGAGTGCAAGGAGATCTGGGAGCAGCAGAGCGAGACCGCGCGCGAGCGGATCCACCTGTGCACACTGCCGATGGACGACGTCGACGAGAACGCCCACCTCGTGAACGCCTTGCAGCGGCACGCGAGCGTGGTCGTGCAGAAGAGCCTCGTCGAGGGGTTCGGGCTCACGGTGGCCGAGCCGATGTGGAAGGCCAAGGCGGTGGTGGCCTCGGCCGTCGGCGGGATCCAGGACCAGATCGTCGACGGGGAGTGTGGCTTGCTGCTGCCCGACCCGACGGACCTCGACGGCTTCGCCGAGCGGGTGCTCGAGCTGGTGAACGACCCGGAGCGGGCGGAGCGGCTCGGGGCCGCCGCGCGCGAACGCGTCCGCGACCTCTTCCTCGTCGACCGTCACCTCCACCAGTACGTCGACGTGTTCACCGACGTGATCGCCGGCCAGATCACCGAGTGAACGACAGGGTGTTGTGCAGAGGACCATCGGGGTAGGAAGGGACAGGACCACCGCCCGCCCGTGCCACCACGCCGAGGAGAGCCATGTCGACCGACGCCATCGTGCTGCTGAAGAACGACCACAAGGAGATCAAGAAGACGTTCAACGCCTTCAAGAAGGCGGGCGAGAACGCGCACAAGGAGAAGGGCAAGCTGGTCAAGCAGATGATCGAGCAGCTCACGGTGCACACCTACATCGAGAACGAGGTCATGTACCCCCGCGTCCGCGAGCTCCTCCCCGAGGTCGAGGACGACGTGCTGGAGTCCTACGAGGAGCACCACGTCGCGGACGTCCTCGTCCTGGAGCTCTCGACGATGAAGCCGACCGACGAGCGGTTCACCGCGAAGACCACCGTCCTCATCGAGAACGTCGAGCACCACATCGAGGAGGAGGAGAAGGAGTGGTTCCCGCAGGTCCGCGAGGGGCTCGGCCGGAAGACCCTCCAGGAGCTCGGCGCCGACCTGCTGCAGGCGAAGAAGAAGGCCCCCAAGAAGCCGAGCCAGCCGAGCGCGCTGAAGAAGTCGATCGACGCAGTCATCGCCTGATTCCTCACCGTTGAGCCACTCCGGCTTCCGCAAGGAGAGCCACGACGTCCCGTCCGGCTACTTCGCGTGGGAGGCGGCCGGACTCAGGTGGCTGGCGTCCGCCGCCCAGGTCGGCGGCGCCGCCGTCGTACCGCTCCTCGAGGTCGGTGACCACCACCTCGAGCTGCGCCGGCTGTCGCCGACGGCGCCCAGCGTCGATGCGGCCCGGGCGTTCGGCGCGGGGCTCGCCCGGACGCACGCCGCCGGCGCGGAGGCGTACGGCGCCGGGCCGCCCGGCTGGGAGGGCGACGGGTTCTTCGGGCCGCTCGAGCAGCCGCTGCCCCTGGTCCTCGGCGCGTGGGAGACCTGGGGGTCGTTCTTCGCCGAGGCGAGGGTCGCCCCGCTGGTCCGGACCGCCCGCGACGCGGGGCTGTACGACGGTCGCGCGACCCGCACCTTCGACCGCGTCGTCGAGCGGCTCACCGCCGGTGCGTTCGACACCGACGGCCGCCCCGCCCGGCTGCATGGCGACCTCTGGTCGGGCAACGTGATGTGGACCGCCGAGGGCGCCACCCTCATCGACCCGGCCGCGCACGGCGGCCACCGGGAGACCGACCTCGCGCTGCTCGCGCTCTTCGGGGCACCGCACCTCGACGAGATCAGACGGGGCTACGAGGAGGTCCAGCCCCTCGCCGACGGCTGGCCGGAACGGGTCGGCCTCCACCAGCTGCACTGCCTGCTCGTGCACGCTGTGGTCTACGGCGGCGGCTACGTGGGTCAGGCCCTCACCGTGGCAGGATCGCTGCCGACGAGCCACCACGCGAAGGACGGTCGATGAAGCTCTCCACCCCGCTCATGTACGACGGCGACCCGCGCTCCGCCGCGGACGCGGTAGCCAGGCTCGAGAAGGCGGGGCTGGACACCGTCTGGGTCGCCGAGGCCTACGGCTTCGACTCCCCGACGCTCATGGGCTACCTGGCGGCGCGGACCGAGACCGTGGAGATCGGCGCGGCGATCATCAACATCTACTCGCGCACCCCGGCGCTGATCGCCCAGACCGCCGCCGGCCTCGACAACGTCTCCGGGGGCCGTGCGATCCTCGGCCTCGGGGCGTCGGGCCCCCAGGTGATCGAGGGGTGGCACGGGCTGCCCTACGAGAAGCCGCTCGGCCGCACGCGCGAGGTCGTCGACATCGTCCGCCGTGCGATCCGCCGCGAGGTGCTCACCAACGACGGGATCTTCAAGCTGCCGCTCCCCGAGGGGCAGGGCACGGGGCTCGGCAAGCCGCTCAAGATGCTGACCCGACCCGAGCGGCCCAGCCTGCCCATCTGGATCGCCTCGTTGGGCCAGAAGAACGTCCAGGGCACCGCGGAGTACGCCGACGGCTGGCTGCCGCACCTCTATGCGCCTGAGCTCGCGGACAAGGTCTGGGGTGAGTCGTTGCGCAAGGGCGCCGAGAAGCGCCCAGGCGAGCTCGGCCCCCTGCAGATCGCCGCCGGCGGGATGGTCGCGATCGGCGAGGACGTCAAGGGGATGCTCGACCTCGCCCGGCCGATGTTCGCGCTCTACATCGGCGGCATGGGCGCCAAGGGGAAGAACTTCTACAACGACCTGGTCCGTGAGTACGGCTACGAGGCCGAGGCGGAGAGGATCCAGGAGCTCTACCTCGACGGGAAGAAGGACGAGGCGGCCGCGCTCGTCCCCACCGAGCTGCTCGAGATGTGCAACCTCGTCGGCCCCGAGTCCTACGTCAAGGAGCGGATCGCCGCCTTCGCCGAGTCCGGCGTCACCCACCTCAACGTGGTGCCCGCCACCGAGGACCCCGCCGCCACCGTCGCCCAGCTCAAGGAATGGACCACCTGAGATGTCTGCCAAGCGTGAGCTCTTCGAGCCCGAGCACGAGTCGTTCCGCCAGACCGCCCGGACCTTCTTCGACAAGGAGGTCGTCCCGTTCCACGACGGGTGGGAGAAGGACGGCGTGGTCTCCCGTGACGTCTGGCTCAAGGCCGGCGAGGCGGGGCTGCTCTGCTTCGACGTCCCGGAGGAGTACGGCGGCCCGGGCGTCGCCGACTTCCGCTACAACCAGGTGCTCGCGGAGGAGCAGACCCGGTCCGGCGCCGGCGGCCCCGGGTTCTCGGTCCACACCGACATCATCGTCCCCTACCTCACCTCGCTCGGCACCGAGGAGCAGAAGCAGCGCTGGCTGCCGGGCTGCGTCTCCGGCGAGACGATCACCGCGATCGCGATGACCGAGCCCGGCGCCGGCAGCGACCTCCAGGGCATCCGCACGACCGCCGTCGACAAGGGCGACCACTACGTCCTCAACGGGTCCAAGACCTTCATCAGCAACGGGATCCTCTCCGACCTGGTCATCGTCGTCGCGAAGACCGACCCGGAGGCCGGTCACAAGGGGATCAGCCTCCTCGTCGTGGAGCGCGGGATGGCGGGCTTCGAGCGTGGTCGCAACCTCGACAAGGTGGGGCTCAAGGCGCAGGACACCGCCGAGCTCTTCTTCGACGACGTCGAGGTGCCGAAGGCGAACCTCCTCGGCGAGGAGGGCGAGGGGTTCATCTACCTCATGATGAACCTCCCCCAGGAGCGGCTCGCGATCGCGATGCAGGCTGCCGCCGCCTGCCAGGGGCTCGTCGACATGTGCCTGCAGTACGCCAAGGAGCGCGAGGCGTTCGGCCGGCCGATCGGCACGTTCCAGCACAACCGGTTCCTCGTCGCCGAGATGGCGACCGAGGCCCGCATCGCCCAGGTGTTCATCGACGACTGCGTCCGGAAGCACCTCGGGGGGCAGCTCGACTCGACCCTCGCCTCGATGGCGAAGTGGTGGACCACCGAGCTCCAGAACAAGATGGCCGGCCAGGCCGTCCAGCTCCACGGCGGTTACGGCTACATGCTGGAGCACCCCGTCGCCAAGGCGTTCATCGACAGCCGGATCAGCACGATCTACGGAGGCACCACCGAGGTGCAGAAGGAGATCATCGGAAGGTCACTGGGGATCTGACGTGGACTTCAACCTGCCCGACACTGCCCTGGCCGTCCGCGACGGGGTCCGCGCGGTCGCTTCGAAGTACCGGGACGACTACTGGTCGCGCTGCGAGGAGGAGCACCGGTTCCCCGCCGAGCTCTACGCCGACCTCTGCGAGGGTGGCTGGATCGGCCTCTCCATCCCGGAGCAGTACGGCGGCGGCGGCCAGGGGCTTCTCGAGCTCGCCGTCGCCAACGAGACACTCTGCGCGTCCGGAGGCACGGCGGGTGGTTTCCTGTTCGTGCTCAACCCCGGTTTCGGCGCGACGACGATCGTGCGGCACGGCAGCGAGCGGCAGAAGCAGCAGCTCCTGCCGGGGCTGGCCGACGGCCGGCTGCAGTTCTGCCTCGGGCTGACCGAACCCGACGCCGGCAGCAACGCGGTCGAGATCTGCACCTCCGCGCGCCGCGACGGGGACGAGTTCGTCGTCAAGGGACAGAAGGTGTGGATCTCCAACCTGGAGAACGCCGACTGGATGATCGCCGTGACGAGGACCGTCGCGGCCGCCGACGCAACCCCGCGGACCTCCGGCTTCACGCTGCTCCTCGTCGACGTCAAGGAGGCACTGGCCGCGGGGACGCTCTCCTACTCACCGATCCCGAAGATGGGCACGAACATGCTCACCTCGAGCCAGGTGTTCCTCGACGACGTGCGGGTTCCGGCGGACAACGTGATCGGTGAGGTCGACGGCGGCTTCTCGGTGCTGTGGGACGTGCTGAACCCGGAGCGCATCCTCGCGGCAGCAGGCGGGGTCGGCAGCGCCGACGCGGCGCTGACCGTCGCGGCGGAGTACGCCAAGGAGCGCGTCGTCTTCAACCGCCCGATCGGCGCCAACCAAGGAATCCAGTTCCCGCTGGCGAAGATCAAGGCACAGACCGAGCTGGCTCGGCTGATGACCTACAAGGCGGCGTGGCTCTTCGATCAGGGCCAGCCGTGCGGGAACGAGACCAACGTGGCGAAGCTGACCGCAGCAGCCGCTGCCTGGGACGCAGCGAACCAGGCGTTCCAGACCTTCGGTGGGATGGCCTACTCCAAGGAGTACCCCGTCGAGCGGCTCTTCCGGGACGCCCGGATCGGCAAGAACATCCCGGTGGCCGAGGAGCTGATCCTCGCCCACATCGGCACCCAGATGCTCGGACTACCGAAGAGCTACTGACGGGCTGTCGAGGAGGCGGCCGGAGACGACGAGCGAATTCCGCGGTCTCGATACCGACCCAGGTCCCGACCCGGACGGGCACGAGGTCCTCACTGTGGTGAAACCCACCCGCAAAAGTGGCGGCGCGGCCGGTCGCGACGAGAGAATGCAGCCCATGGTCGGTGCGGGGGCACGCGACCGGGAGACCGACGCACGGGGGACGGCATGAACCTGATCGACTTTCACAAGATGCGGACCGCCGTGCAGGAGAACGCCGGCCGCGGCAGCGCCGAGGACGTGCTCGGCGTCGAGCAGAGGCTGTGGTCGGCGCTCGTGTCGGCCGGCACCTTCGCCGACGTCGAGGTCGGCCACACCGACGACCCGGACCGCCTCGTGATCGCGATGTGCCGCTTTCCCGGTCAGCTTCCGGTGGAGGAGGTCGCCGCCCGGCTCGAGCAGCTCTGGCTCGACCGCCTGCGCTACGACTTCTGGGAAGCGCACACCCTGATCGTCGCCCGCGGACAGGTGGAGCTCGAGGCGGCCTCCCGCACCGGCTCCGGCGGTCACTACGTGACGCTCCACGTCGTGGCTCAGCAGGCCCCGATCCCGGCTCAGCGGACGCCCCGGTCCTGGCGCCGGCCGGCAGTCGCCCCCGCCACGTGACCCCGGGGCACGGAAGGGGGACCAGCGAGCTCGACCGGCTCCTCACGCTGTCCGCGGCGGAGGGCGGGAGCTACCGCGCGGAGATCGAGGACGGCTGGGCGATCGGCCCCGCGGTCAACGGCGGCGTCCTCCTTGCCATGGTCGGCAAGGCGCTCGCCACCACGTTCGAAGGCCGCAGCCACCCACACCCGCTCGCCGTGAGCGGCTATTTCTTGTCGGCCGGACGATCAGGCCCGGCGACGTTGTCCACCCAGGTGATCCGGGAGGGCCGCAGCATGGCCACCGGTCAGGCGAGCCTCGTGCAGGAAGGTCCGGACGGCGAGCCGGTCGAGCGGCTCCGCGTGCTCGCGACGTACGGCGACCTGTCGCGGCTCACCGGGGAGGTCTGCACCACCGCGGAGCCGCCCGCGCTGCCCGACCCGGGGGACTGCCTCAGCGCGTCCGCCGGGGGGCCGGGGCCGGCGGCGGCGTTCATCAAGCGGTTCGACATGCGGCTCGACCCGGCGACGGCGGGGTGGGCGCTCGGCGAGCCTTCCCGGCGCGGGGTGATCCAGGGCTGGCTGCGGATGGCCGACGACCGCGAGCCGGACCCGATCATGCTCCTGCTCGCCGTCGACGCCTTCCCGCCGGTGACCTTCGACATGGGGATCGCCGGCTGGGCCCCGACCCTCGAGCTGAGCGCCCATGTCCGGGCGGTGCCGGCTCCGGGGTGGCTGCGGGTCCGGGTCTCCACCCGCAACCTCGCCGGCGGGCTCCTCGAGGAGGACGCCGAGGTCTGGGACTCCCAGGACCGGCTGGTGGCGCAGGCGCGTCAGCTGGCCAGGGTCCCCACCCAGCAGCGGTAGCCGCTCAACCGAAGTGGCCTCGGTCGAGCGCCAGGACGAAGCGCCGACGCGGGTACTCCGTGACCGTCCAGAGCCGGTCGCCGCGCGGGCGGTAGCAGATGTCCTCGGGGCCGGGTGGCAACGAGTACGGGTACTTCCGGAGCCCGCCGGGCTCCCCGACCCAGATGCTGCCCATCCCTCGGGTCCCCGCGCTCGTGGTCACGTAGAGCCGCCCCTCGACGCTCACCGCGCCCTGCATCCGCTCCACGCCGCCCGGGTCGACGAGCCGCGGCCGAGAGGCGCCGGCCGGGTCGGCGGTGGGCAGCCCGGTCGGACCCAGCCCGAGCCGGAGGAGCCGGGTCGTCATCCGGCCGCGGCCGTACTCGCCGGCCACCAGCTCCGGAGCGCCGGTCTCCCGGGTCAGCGACAGGAACGAGTACCGCAGCGGCTCGACGCCCTTCTCCGTCACCGCCTTGTGCGCGCAGCGGACGGGGAGCACGTAGCGGTGGCCGAAGCCGGCCATCCCGCCGTCGGGGAGCGGGCCGAGCAGCTCCGGCCGGTCCGTGCCGGTCACCGCCACCACGTCGTCGACGTGGAAGGTGTGGATCCCCCTCGCGGTGCCTGCGACGTGGAGGTAGGGACCGTTCCACACGATGCCGCCGGCGTGCGCGTTGACCGGCTCCAACGTGACCCGGCCAGACCCGTCGAGCACCGCGGTGACCAGCAGCACGTGGCGGTAACGGACCCGGTCGGGGTTGGTGACGTCGACGACGCTGAGCCGGCACCCCTTGCCCAGCTTGCGGACGACCTTCGAGTACGACGTCGTCACGAGCACGTCGCGGCCGTCGTACTGCTCGTCGGGGGACGCGTCGGACGACGACGTGATGCCCTGCGGCCACCAACGGCGGCTCCGCGAGTCCTCCTCGTCCCAGGAGAACGCATAGCTGGCTGCCTGCGGCGGCGCGACGACCTGGCCGGTCCGGTTGAGGTCGGCCAGGACAGCACCGAGCCCGACCCGGCCGCCCGTCGCCGCAGCGAGTGCGTCGTTCTCGATGCCACGCTCGCGGCCCCGGACGAGGTGCACCGACAAGCCGGGACCCCCTTCGCAGTAGGTTGGCGGGTCGAGTCTGCCACCCACCGCCACGAGGAGCGTCGCCATGGAGCACGTGCGCGTCGTGGGCGTGGCTCTCCTGCACCGCTTCCCGGACGGCCCGCGGGTCCTCGCCGCACGGAGGACCACACCTCCCGATGCGGCCGGCGGCTGGGAGTTCCCCGGCGGCAAGTGCGACCCGGGGGAGTCCTTGGAGACGGCCGCGGTCCGGGAGGTCCGTGAGGAGCTCGCCTGCGAGGTTCGGGTGACCGGGCGGCTCCAGGGCGCGGTGCCGGTCAAGCCGGGCTACGCCCTCGAGGTGGTCGTCGGCGAGCTGGTCTCCGGGGAGCCGGCGCCGCTCGAGCACGACGCGCTGCGGTGGCTGCGGGCCGACGAGCTCGGATCGGTCCGGTGGCTGCCCTCCGACGTACCCTTCCTGGCGGAGCTCCGGACGAGGCTGGAGAGCACGACCTGAACCGGATCGTCGGTGGTGGGTCCTAGGGTGAAACCCATGGAACCGCGACGCCTCCTCCTCGTCCACGCCCACCCCGACGACGAGTCGATCAACAACGGCGCGACGATGGCGAAGTACGTCGCCGCCGGGCACGGCGTCACGCTCGTCACCTGCACCCTCGGCGAGGAGGGCGAGATCCTGGTCCCCGAGCTCGCCCACATCGCCGCGGACCAGGAGGACGACCTGGGGCAGCACCGGATCGGCGAGCTCGCCGAGGCGATGAAGGCGCTCGGGGTGACCGACCACCGGTTCCTCGGCGGACCCGGCCGCTACCGCGACTCCGGGATGGAGTGGGACGAGACCGGCCACGCCAAGGCGATGGCGACCGTCCGCGACGACACCTTCTGGAAGGCCGACCTCACCGAGGCCGCCACGCTCATGGCCGAGCTCATCCGGGAGCTCCGTCCGCACGTGCTCGTCACCTACGACGAGTTCGGCAACTACGGCCACCCCGACCACGTGCAGGCACACCGGGTCGCGATGTACGGCGCGCAGCTGGCCGCGGTGCCGTCGTACCGGCCGGAGCTCGGCGAGCCGTGGGAGGTGCCGAAGATCTACTGGACGGCGATGTCGCTCTCCCGGTTCCGCGAGGAGATGCGGCTGATGGAGGAGAACGGCGTGGAGAACCCGTTCGAGGGGATGGACCTCGACAACCCGCCGCGGTTCTTCGTGCCCGACGAGGCGATCGCCGCCGAGATCGACGGCACCGAGTTCGCCGACGCGAAGATGGCCGCGATGGCCGCCCACCGGACCCAGATCTCCGTCGACGGCCCGTTCTTCGCGCTCTCCAACAACGTGGGCAACCACGTGTGGGGGGTCGAGAGCTACCGGCTCGCCAAGGGCCGGCAGGGGCCGGTGGGCGAGCAAGGCTGGGAGACCGACCTCTTCGCGGGGCTGTGACGAGGGCGCTGACGGAAATCGTCTGACGCGCTCCGTAGCCTTGGCCCGTGAGCTCCCTCTTCGGCCCCGATCGCGACGACCACGACGAGACCGGCGACTCCGGGGACACCGGAGCAGGGACCGAACGCGGCCACCGCGACCGCAACCTGCTCCGCTGGCTCTTCGTCGTGGTGCTCGCGGTCGTGGCGGCCGTCTACCTGGCCGGCTACGCGTTCGCGAGCGACCGGCTGCCCCAGGGCACCGAGGTCGCCGGCGTCGACGTCGGCGGGCGCCATCCCGACGAGGCGCGACGCGACCTGGCCCGCGAGCTCCGTCCGCGCCTCGACGACCCGGTGGAGCTCGTCGTCGGCTCACGCACCTTCTCCGTCGACCCCGAGGCGTCCGGGCTCGACGTCGACGTGGCGGCCTCGGTCGCGCAGGTGCCGGTCGGCCGGAGCTGGAACCCCGCCGACATGTGGGAGAACCTCGTGGGTGGCGGGGAGTACGACGCGGTCGTCATCACCATCGACGACCTCCTCACGAACCGGCTCGAGGAGATCGCGCAGAAGGTCGCGGAGCCGGCCGTCGAGGGCGGGGTCCGGTTCACCCGGAGCGGCGCCGAGCCGACCTACCCCGACGCCGGCCGGGTCCTCGACGTCGAGGCCGCAGAGGCGGCGGTGACCGCGGCGTACCCCTCCGGCGGAGAGCCGGTGGAGCTCGAGCGCGTCGTCGACGAGCCCGAGATCACCTCCGACGAGGTGGGCCGGGCGATGAAGGAGTTCGCGAACCCGGCGATGTCGGCGCCGGTCACCTACACGGTCGGCGGCGAACCGGTGGTCCTGCAGCCGTCCCGCTTCGCCCGGGCGCTGTCGATGCGCGCCGAGGACGGCGAGCTGGTCCCCGCCGTCGACACCAAGGTGCTGCGCAAGGTGTTCCGGCCGGCGATGGTGACGCTCGCCGCCAAGCCCCGCAACGCGACGGTGGAGATCGTCGACGGCCGCCCCCGCGTCGTGCCGGCGAAGAACGGCGTGTCCATCGACTGGGACCGGGTCGAGCGGTCGTTCCTGCGCCTGGTCACGGCCGAGGAGGGGAAGCGCGAGCTCGAGATGCCGACGGCGCTCAAGCGCCCGGAACGCACGACCAAGGAGGCGCGCGAGCTGGGCATCGTCGAGGAGGTCTCGGAGTTCACGACCTACTACCCGCACGCCGACTACCGCAACATCAACATCGGCCGGGCGGCGGAGCTGATCGACGGCACGATCCTGGAGCCCGGCGAGACGTTCAGCCTCAACGAGACCGTGGGGGAGCGGACCGCCGAGAACGGCTTCGCCCAGGGGACGATCATCAGCAACGGCGTCTTCAAGGAGGACTTCGGCGGCGGGGTCAGCCAAGTGGCGACCACCACCTTCAACGCCGCGTTCTTCGCCGGTCTGGAGGACGTGGAGCACAAGCCCCACTCGTTCTACATCGACCGCTACCCGGTCGGCCGTGAGGCGACGGTCGCCTGGCCGGTCGTCGACCTGAGGTTCAAGAACGACACCGACCACGGGGTGCTCATCCAGACCGTGCACACGCCGTCGTCGTTCTCCAACCAGGGCGCGCTCACCGTGCGGATGTGGTCGACGAAGGTCTGGGACATCGAGAGCATCACCGGTGAGCGTTATGCGTTCACCTCGCCGGAGACGCGTGTCCTCACTGGTGAGGAGTGCATCCCGAACGACGGTTACGGTGGCTTCCAGATCGACGTGACGCGCGTCTTCCGCCGGCCGGGGGAGTCCGAGGTGGTCCGCCGAGAGGTGATGCACACGACGTACACACCCTCGGACACCGTCGTCTGCCGTTAGCCCGGGTCGGGGGCGCGCAGGTAGCGGTAGCTGTGGTGCCGGCTGAAGCCGAGCCGTCCGTAGAGCGCCAGCGCGCCCGCGTTGTCCTGCCGCGCCTGGAGGTACGCCGTCGCGGCACCCCGCTCGGCGGCCCACCCGAAGAGCGCGTGGAGGACGACCGCGGCGAGGCCCCGCCGGCGGTGACTCGGATGCACCCAGACATCGGTGATCCCCAGCCACGGGTCGTCGCCCGGGGTCAGCGCACCACGCCCCTTGGCGACCACGACGCCCCCCTCGGCGAGGGTGGCGAACGCAACAGCGTCAGGTCCCTCCAGGACCGCGTGCGCCGCCTCTCGGTGCAAGAGCGCCCGCTGGTCGTCGGCGAGCCAGGCCTCGCTCGCCCGGTCGTCGAGCAGCACCGGCGGCGGTTCGGCGGGCAGCAGGCGGCGTACGGCGCGCGCCGCCCCGGCCACCCCGGCGAGGTAGAACCCGGTGTCCGCCTCGCCCGGCCGGGCCGTCACCCACCCCCCGTCGAGGAGCCTTCCGAGCTCGACCGAGCCGTGCATCGCCTGGACCCAGACCGGCAGCTCCCGGTCGGTGTAGAACGCGACGACTCTTGCCACCGCGTCGTCCCAGGGGAGCCCCGGCTCGCCGAGGACCAGCGCGGAGTTCGCGCGGGCGCTGAAGCCGGCGGACGCCCGCAGCACCCAGTCGCCGACCCGCTCGACCTCGACCGCCGGCCACGACGCGAGCGCCCGGTGCTCGGCCACCGGCACCGGGACCCGCAGCCGCACCGGAGGCCGGGGCGGGACCGGCTTGCCGGCCACGACGTGCGCCCGCTCGACGACCACCCGCGTCCCGTCCTCGGTCCGGACCGTGAGCGTGGAGCCGCCCCACTCCTCGAGCATCCCGAGCACGTCGGTCATCGCCGGTCCGCCGGTCGGCCCGGTCTCGCCGGGCAGCAGCCGCCGTACGACGACCCGGAGCCCCACGCAGGAAGGCCCGAGCGACGAGGGCAGGCTCATGTCGTGACCCCTTTCTGTCCATCGCCGAGGGTTCCTCCGAAGGTGGCGCCGCAGGGATACTAGGCTGTTGGGTGTCGCGACCGACCGCCGCCGCGGACGAGGAGGAATAACAGGTGACCTACGTCATCGCCCAGCCCTGCGTGGACCTCAAGGACCGCGCGTGTGTCGACGAGTGCCCGGTGGACTGCATCTACGAGGGCAAGCGGATGCTCTACATCCACCCCGACGAGTGCGTCGACTGCGGCGCCTGCGAGCCGGTCTGCCCTGTCGAGGCGATCTACTACGAGGACGACACGCCGGAGCAGTGGAAGGAGTACTACACCGCCAACGTGGAGTTCTTCAACGACCTCGGGTCGCCCGGTGGCGCCGCCAAGATGGGGGTCATCGACAAGGACCACCCCATCGTCGCCGCGCTCCCGCCGCAGGAAAACGCGGAGTGACCACACCTCCTCCCCCCTCTTCGATCGTGCCGCCTCCCGGGAAGTCCGGGTGGGCGGCACGATCGGTTTCGGGCCGGCTGCCCGACTTCCCCTGGGACAAGCTGATCCCGCTCGCGGTCGAGGCGCGCTCGCACCCCGACGGCATCGTCGACCTCTCGGTCGGGACGCCGGTCGACCCCACGCCCGAGGTCGTGCAGGAGGCGCTGCGGAGCGCCAGTGACTCGCCGGGCTACCCGATGACGATCGGCCGCCCGGGGCTGCGTGAGGCGTGCGCGGGGTGGCTCGCGCGCCGGTTCGGCGTCACCGGGCTCGACGCGTCCGGCGTGCTCCCCACGATCGGCTCCAAGGAGCTGATCGCCACCCTCCCCTCGTACCTCGGCCTCGGCCGCGGGGACGTGGTCGTCGCTCCGGGGCTCGCCTACCCGACGTACGAGGTCGGCGCCGCGCTCGCCGGCGCCGACTGCGTGGCGACGGACGCGCTCACCCCGCTCGGACCACGCCGCGTGTCGCTCGTCTACGTCAACTCCCCGTCGAACCCGACCGGACGGGTGCTCCCCGTCGACCACCTGCGCAAGGTCGTCGCCTGGTGCCGGGAGCGCGGTGCGCTGCTCGTCTCCGACGAGTGCTACCTCGAGTGCGCCTGGGACGCCGCGCCCCTCTCGGTGCTCCACCCCGACGTCTGCGACGGCGACCACACCGGCATCCTCACGGTGCACTCGCTGTCGAAGCGCTCCAACCTCGCCGGCTACCGGTGCGCCTTCGTCGCCGGCGACCCCGCCGTGGTGGCCGAGCTGCTCGCGGTCCGCAAGAACCTCGGGCTGATGATGCCGGGCCCCCAGCAGGTCGCGATGCAGGCCGCGCTCGAGGACGACGCGCACGTCGCCGAGCAGCACGAGCGGTACGCCGCGCGCCGGCTGGTGCTGCGTCGCGCGCTCGAGGGGGCCGGCTTCCGGATCGACCACTCGGAGGCGTCGCTCTACCTGTGGGCGACCCGGGACGAGCCCTGCTGGGACACCGTCGCGTGGCTCGCTGCCCGAGGGATCCTGGTGGCGCCGGGCGACTTCTACGGCCCGGCCGGCGCCCGCCACGTCCGGGTGGCGTTCACCGCCACGGACGAGCGCGTCGAGGCCGCGGCGGCGCGGCTCGCCTGAGCGACCTGCCGCTCGGGGAGGGCGCCCCTGCGTTCGAAGAAACTTTCGCAAATCGTCTCAACACGTGGGATCGGCCGGTGGAACTGTCGGTGCCGGCCGGGAACCTGGTTGCCATGACCAGCACCGCGTTGCCGCCTC
>DASSBB010000132.1:0-21907 GCA_035699145.1 Marmoricola sp. | reverse complement strand
CCTGGGAGACTCGTCCCGTGCTTCTTCGGATGTCGACGCTGTTTCTGCGCACGCTTCGGGACGACCCGGCTGACGCCGAGGTCCCCAGTCACCGGCTGCTCGTGCGCGCCGGGTACATCCGGCGAGCCGCCCCCGGCGGGTTCACCTGGCTGCCGCTGGGCTACCGGGTCTTCCGCAACGTCGAGCGCGTCGTCCGCGAGGAGATGGACGCGATGGGCGCGCAGGAGGTGCACTTCCCGGCCCTGCTGCCCCGCGAGCCCTACGAGGCGACCGGCCGGTGGACCGAGTACGGCGACAACCTGTTCCGCCTGAAGGACCGCCGCGGCGTCGACCACCTGCTCGGGCCCACGCACGAGGAGATGTTCACGCTGCTGGTGAAGGACCTGTACTCCTCCTACAAGGACCTGCCGCTGTCGCTCTACCAGATCCAGACGAAGTACCGCGACGAGGCACGTCCGCGGGCCGGCCTCCTGCGGGGCCGCGAGTTCCGGATGAAGGACAGCTACTCCTTCGACGTCGACCAGGCCGGGCTCCAGGCGTCGTACGACGCGCACCGCGCGGCGTACATCCGGATCTTCGACCGGCTCGGTCTCTCCTACGTCATCGTGCAGGCGATGTCCGGCGCGATGGGCGGCTCGGCGAGCGAGGAGTTCCTCGCCAGCGCCGAGGTCGGCGAGGACACCTACGTCCGGTGCCGGAGGTGCGACTACGCCGCCAACGTGGAGGCGGTCCGGGTGCCGGTGCCCGATCTCGAGCCGTACGACGACGCGCCCGCCGCCCATGTCGAGGACACCCCGGACACCCCGACGATCCAGACCCTCGTGGACCACCTCAACGAGCACCACCCCCGCGCCGACCGGCCGTGGGGGGCGGCGGACACCCTCAAGAACGTGCTGCTCATGGTCCGGCACCCCGACGGCACCCGGAAGCCGCTCGCCATCGGCGTGCCCGGCGACCGGGAGGTCGACGAGAAGCGGCTCGCCGCACAGCTCGAGCCCGCGGAGGCGACGCCCTTCACGGAGGCCGACTTCGCAGCGCACCCGGCCTTGGTCAAGGGGTACATCGGCCCCGGCGCCCTCGGCGAGGAGCGCAGCTCCGGCATCCGGTTCCTCGTCGACCCACGGGTCGTCGAGGGGACGCGGTGGGTGACCGGCGCCGACTCGCCCGGCAACCACGTGCTCGACCTCGTCGCCGGCCGTGACTTCACCCCGGACGGCACGATCGAGGCGGCCGAGGTGCGTCCGGGGGACACGTGCCCCCGGTGCGAGGCGAAGGGCCGCGACGGGGTCCTCGAAGCGGCGCGCGGCATCGAGATCGGCCACATCTTCCAGCTCGGCACGAAGTACGCCGAGGCGCTCGACCTCCGGGTGCTCGACGAGAACGGCCAGCTCGTCACCGTGACGATGGGCTCCTACGGGATCGGCCCGTCCCGGGCGGTCGCGGCGATCACCGAGAACACCTACGACGAGGCCGGGCTCGTGTGGCCGCGCGAGGTCGCCCCGGTCGACGTCCACGTGGTCGCGACCGGCAAGGACCCGGCGATCCTGGAGGCCGCCGAGCGGCTCGCGCACGACCTGTCGGACCGTGCGGTCGAGGTGCTGCTCGACGACCGTCCGAAGGTCTCGCCGGGGGTGAAGTTCAAGGACGCCGAGCTCATCGGGATCCCGACGATCGTGGTGGTCGGCCGCGGCCTGGCGGACGGCGTCATCGAGGTGAAGGACCGGGCCAGCGGCACCCGGGTCGAGGTGCGGCTCGCCGACGCCCTCGACCACCTGACCGACCTCGTGCGCGGCGGCCCCGGTGGCTGAGGGGCACCGGCCCGGTGTCGAGGCGGTGATCTTCGACTGGGGCGGGACGCTGACCCCGTGGCACACCGTCGACTTCCTCGAGGAGGCGACGGCGCTCGCGCGTGCCGCGGTCGACGCCGGCCCGGACGCGGCGGAGGCGTTGCGCGAGGCGGCCGGGGTGGTGTGGGGGCTGGCCCGCGACGAGCACCGCAGCGCGACGCTCGCCGACATCTTCGGCCACGCCGGGCTCACCCACGACGAGGGGATGCTGACGGCGTACCGAGAGTTCTGGGAGCCGCACACCGTGACCGATCCCGACGTGCCGGAGCTGTTCCGGAGGCTGCACGACGACGGGCTGCGGATCGGCGTGCTCTCCAACACGGTCTGGCCGCGGAGCTGGCACGAGGAGTTCTTCGCACGCGACGGTGTCCTGGAGCTGGTCGACGGGGCCGTCTACACGAGCGAGGTGCCCTGGACCAAGCCGTCCCCCGAGGCCTTCCGTGCGTCGATGGAGGCAGTCGGCGTTCCCGACCCGGCGCGCTGCGTCTTCGTCGGGGACCGGCTCTTCGACGACATCTGGGGGGCCGCGCAGGTCGGCATGCGGACGATCCACGTGCCGCACTCGGAGATCCCGGTGGAGCAGCTCGGCCACACCGTCGGGGAGCCGGACGCGGTCGCGCACCGGCTCGCCGAGGTCCACGAGATCGTCAGCCGCTGGCGGTGACGGGCCGGGGTCAGGACAGCTCGCGGAGCCCCGGGTACGCCGACGGGGTGCCGCCGAGCGAGAGGCAGCGGAGGGCCGAGTCGGTGGCCGCCTGGACCGCCCACCGTCGGGTCGGGCCGGTCGACGACGCGACGAGCTGGGCGTAGACGGCGGTGCACCGCTCCTCGGCCCGTCGGGCGGAGGCGGTGAGCCGCTCGGGGTCGCGGCTGTCGTCGTCGACGTCGTAGCCGGCGGCCGGCGGCACGGGCTGCTCGCCGAGGTCGGCGAGCCAGGACCGCAGGTGGTCGCGGCGAGCCCGGTGTGTCTCGTACCCCTCCCGCAGCCGCGCCGCGGTCGTCGGGTTCGCGGAGGCGGAGACCCGGCCGCCGAGCGTCGCGAACACGTGGACGGCGGCGTGCTCGCCGGCCAACGTGGTCTGGAGCGCCTCGACAGGCGTCATCGGGCCGCGCCTCGGCTTCGCGGGCGCAGGTCGGTGAGGAACCGTTCCTGCTGCGCGGCGGCGGCGGCCATGCCCGTCGCCAGCCTGGCGAAGGTGCCGCTCTCCGCGGCCATCGCGATGTCGACCTGCTCCCGGTAGGCGGCGCGGGCGGAGGCGGCCAGCGCGTCGAGGGCGCGCTCGGGCTTGCCGGGGACCGACCAGCTCGCGGCCTCGGGGCCGGAGGCGTCCTCGACCGCTCCGCGCAGGAGCTCGACGTGCGCCTGGTGGACCGCGAGCGAGGCGGCCAGGGCAGCGCGGACGCTGCGGTGCCGGCGGCGTACGGCGCGGACTCGGTCGAGGTGCCGCTGCTCCACGGCGAGCGACGCGACGACGAGCTCGTGGTCCGGGTTCCGCCGCAGCCGGGGGAGGGCCGCCGGCTCGTCGGGGCGCTCCTCGGTGCAACCGGTGAGCCCGAGCAGCGTCACAGCGACCCCGCCCGCGGCCAGCTGGCGGCGGGTCGGACCGGCGGGTGCCGCCGGCGCGGACCGGCAGGAGTGACGGCTCGACGAGGGGCCGCCGAGTGCCACCGGCCGGGACGTTGACATGGCGGAACGGTACAACCCGGGGGAGCTCCGGCGGTCGTCGTCGACCTTGGCGGATCGGCTAGTGTCCTGTGCAGCGCAGCGGGGGCTCAGGACCCGCTCGCCCTACAACCGCAGAGCAGGAGGAGACCCGTGGCGATCGACCGGACCCGGGAGCGACTCGTGGAGGAGCTGACCCCGCCCCTGCTGCAGATCGGCCTCGACCTCGAAGCGGTCGAGCTCACCCCCGCCGGCCGCCGCCGGGTCCTCAAGCTCGCGGTCGACAAGGACGGGGGCGTGACGCTCGACGACGTGGCCGAGGCGACCAAGGAGGTCTCCGGGCTCCTCGACGACTCCGACGTCATGGGGGAGCACCCCTACACGCTCGAGGTCACCTCGCCCGGGGTCGACCGGCCGCTCACGCTGCCGCGTCACTGGCGGCGCAACCTCGGCCGGCTGGTCAAGGTGACGACCGTCGGCGGCGAGACGGTCACGGGGCGGATCCAGGACCAGGACGACGAGGTGGTGAGCCTGACGGTGGACGGCACGACCCGTCCGGTCGCCTACGCCGACGTGGCCAAGGCCTACGTCCAGGTCGAGTTCAACCGGAAGGGCGAGTGACGCCATGGACATCGACCTGACGCTCCTGCGGGCCCTCGAGCGCGAGAAGGAGATCAGCTTCGACATCCTCATCGACGCCCTCGAGCAGGCGCTGCTGACGGCGTACCACAAGACGCCCGGCGCCCAGCCGAAGGCGCGGGTCCGGCTCGACCGGCAGACCGGGCGCGTCTCCGTCCTGGCGGCGGAGGTCGACGAGGAGGGCGAGGTGCTCCGCGAGTACGACGACACCCCCGAGGGGTTCGGCCGGATCGCGGCGACCACCGCCAAGCAGGTGATCCTCCAGCGGCTCCGGGACGCCGAGGACGACATCAAGTTCGGAGAGTTCTCCGGGCGCGAGGGCGACATCGTCTCCGGGATCATCCAGCAGGGCAGGGACCCGCAGGACGTCCTGGTCGACCTCGGCCGGCTCGAGGCGCTCCTGCCCCTGGCCGAGCGGGTGCCCGGCGAGCGCTACGAGCACGGGACGCGGATCAAGTGCCTCGTGGTCAGCGTCCGCCGTGGGATGCGCGGACCGCAGGTGAACCTGTCGCGCAGCCACCCCAACCTGGTCAAGAAGCTGTTCGCCCTCGAGGTGCCCGAGATCGCCGACGGCACCGTCGAGATCTGCGCGATCGCGCGGGAGGCGGGCCACCGGACCAAGATCGCGGTCCGCTCGACCGTGCCGGGTGTCAACCCGAAGGGCTCGTGCATCGGTCCGATGGGGCAGCGGGTGCGGAACATCATGCACGAGCTGCACGGCGAGAAGATCGACATCGTCGACTGGTCCGACGACCCCGCCCAGCTCGTGGCGCACGCGCTGTCGCCGGCCCGGGTGTCCAGCGTCGAGGTGGTCGACGCCGCCGCACGCTCGGCCAGGGTGGTGGTCCCCGACTACCAGCTGTCGCTGGCGATCGGCAAGGAGGGGCAGAACGCACGGCTCGCCGCGCGGCTCACCGGGTGGCGCATCGACATCCGCTCCGACGAGGCCCCGGTCGACCAGGGCTGACGGACGGCCACCGGCGGGCTGGTCGAACCATCGGGCGCGGCGCGGTAGACTGACCAACGGCAGCTCGCTCCCAGCCCCTCACGAAATGCGCTCAGGCATGTCCAGGCAACCGGTTCGCACCTGTGTCGGGTGCCGGAAGCGATCGGCCAAGATCGAGCTGTTGCGCGTCGTCGCCGACGACCTGGGAGCCGGCCCTGAGGTCGTCCCGGATCCGAGGGGACGGGCGCCGGGACGAGGGGCGCACCTGCACCCCTCCACCGACTGCCTCGAGCTGGCGCTTCGTCGCCGAGCCTTTCCCAGGGCCCTCCGGGTGCCTGCCGGGCTGGGCACCAAGCGGCTCGAGGAGCATGTGCGACAGTGGGAACGACCTGGTGGACCGCCGTGATGGTGGCCGCCGGTGCATCACCGACCGTGATCGACCGACAGAAGATGGAGCAGCAGCTCATGAGCACTCGATGAGTACTTCCCGATGAGCATGCACACCAGCTAGCGGTCCAAGTCGACCTCCGACTCGGACCAGAAGGAGAAGCGTGGCTAAGGTCCGAGTCCACGAGCTCGCCAAGGAGCTCGGAGTCGAGAGCAAGGTCGTCCTGACCAAGCTCAGCGAGATGGGGGAGTTCGTCAAGTCGGCGTCGTCGACGGTCGAGCCCCCTGTCGTCAAGCGGTTCAACGACACCTACGGTGCCGAGCTGAAGGCAGCCGCCGAGGCGAAGGCAGCGAAGAAGAAGACGCCCGCGAAGTCGGCGGCTGCACCCGAGGCGGCCACCGCCGAGCCCGCCGCCGCTCCGGCGGCTGAGTCCACGCCGGCAGCCGAGGCTCCCGCGGCGAAGTCGCCGCAGCCTGGTCCGCGCCCCGGCCCCCGCGTGCCGGCCCCGGCCGAGGAGCCCCCGGCTCCCGCGCCCCAGGTCGAGGCGCCCGCCGCCCCGGCAGCACCCGCGCCGGCAGCGCCGGCGGCGCCGGCCGCTTCGGCAGCGCCCGCCGAGACCGAGGGGCCGCCCGCCGCGCAGCCTCCGGGCGACGCGTCCGACGACACCGGCCAGGCCGGCCGTCCGGCACCGCGTCCCGGTGGTGCGCCACGTCCCGGCGCACCTCGTCCGGGCAACAACCCCTTCGCGCCGAGCCAGGGCATGGGCCGACGCCCCGCCCCCACCCCGGGCGCTGCCCCGGGTGGTGGCGACCGTCCCCCGCGCCCGCCGGCCGGTCGTGAGGGCGGCACCCCGGGTCGCACCGGTGGGCTTCCGGGCGCGCGGCCCGGCATGCCGCGCCCGAACCCGGCGATGATGCCGAAGTCCCCCTCCTCGTTCGGCCCTCCCGGCCGCGGCGGTGGTCCGGGTCGTCCGGGTCCCGGCGGTCGCCCGGGTGCTCCGAGCCGTCCCGGCGCGGGTGCCGGCGCCGGCGCTCCTGGCCGTGGTGGCCCGGGCGGCGGCGGCGCTCCCGGTGGTCGTCCCGGCTTCGGCGGCGGTCCCTCGGGTGGCGGCCCGGCCCGCCCCGGTGGCGGCGGCCGTCCCGGCGGACGCGGCAGCACCCAGGGTGCCTTCGGGCGTCCCGGTGGCCCGTCGCGTCGCGGCCGGAAGTCGAAGCGCCAGCGCAGGCAGGAATTCGACAACATGGAGGCGCCGACGATCGGCGGCGTGCGCGTCCGCAAGGGCAACGGTGAGACCGTCCGGCTCGCCCGTGGCGCCTCGCTGACCGACTTCGCGGAGAAGATCAACGTCGACGCGGCCGCGCTCGTGCAGATGCTGTTCGGGCTCGGCGAGATGGTGACGGCGACCGAGTCGGTCAACGACGAGGTCCTCGAGCTGCTCGGCGACGAGCTCAACTACGTCGTCCAGGTCGTCTCCCCCGAGGACGAGGACCGTGAGCTGCTCGAGTCCTTCGACCTCGAGTTCGGCTCCGACGAGGGCGACGAGGGCGACCTCGCGGTCCGTCCGCCGGTGGTCACCGTCATGGGTCACGTCGACCACGGAAAGACCAAGCTCCTCGACGCGCTGCGCAAGGCCAACGTCGTCGCCAAGGAGGCCGGTGGGATCACCCAGCACATCGGCGCCTACCAGGTCACCACCGACGTCGACGACGACGAGCGGCGCATCACGTTCATCGACACCCCGGGCCACGAGGCGTTCACCGCCATGCGCGCCCGTGGTGCGCAGGCCACGGACATCGCGATCCTCGTGGTGGCCGCGGACGACGGCGTCATGCCGCAGACGGTCGAGGCGCTCAACCACGTCAAGGCCGCCGGTGTCCCGATCGTGGTGGCGGTCAACAAGATCGACAAGGAGGACGCCGACCCGACGAAGGTCCGCGGCCAGCTGACCGAGTACGGCCTCGTCCCCGAGGAGTACGGCGGCGACACGATGTTCGTCGACGTCTCGGCGAAGTCCGAGCTCAACCTCGACAAGCTGCTCGAGGCGGTCGTGCTCACCGCCGACGCGTCCCTGGACCTGCGGGCGAACCCCGAGCAGGACGCCCAGGGGCTCGTCGTCGAGGCGCACCTCGACCGCGGTCGCGGCCCGGTGGCGACCGTGCTCGTCCAGCGCGGCACGCTCCGCGTCGGCGACTCGATCGTGGCCGGTCCGGCGCACGGCCGGGTCCGGGCGATGCTCGACGAGTACGGCGACAACATCGAGGAGGCCGACCCGTCGCGTCCCGCGATGGTCCTCGGTCTCACCGCGGTGCCCGGTGCGGGTCAGAACTTCCTCGTCGTCGAGGACGACCGGATGGCCCGCCAGATCGCCGAGAAGCGGGAGGCCCGCGAGCGCGCCGCCCTCCAGGCCCAGCGCCGCGTCCGTCGTACGCTCGAGGACTTCATGAAGTCGATGGAGGAGGGCGAGAGCCAGGAGCTCAACCTCATCCTCAAGGGCGACGTGTCCGGCTCGGTCGAGGCGCTCGAGGACTCGCTCGCCAAGATCGACGTCGGCGAGGAGGTCTCGCTGCGGGTCATCGACCGCGGTGTCGGTGCGATCACCGAGACCAACGTGATGCTCGCCGCCGCGTCCGACGCGATCATCATCGGCTTCAACGTCCGCCCGCAGGGCAAGGCGACGGAGCTGGCGGACAAGGAAGGCGTGGAGATCCGGTACTACTCGGTGATCTACCAGGCCATCGAGGAGATCGAGGCGGCCCTCAAGGGGATGCTCAAGCCGGAGTTCGAGGAGGCTCGCCTCGGCACCGCCGAGATCCGCGAGATCTTCCGCTCCAGCAAGATCGGCAACATCGCCGGCTGCATGGTCACCGACGGCGTCATCCGCCGCAACGCCAAGGTCCGGGTGCTCCGCGACAACGCCGTCGTCGCGGACAACCTCGACCTCGCGTCGCTGAAGAGGGAGAAGGACGACGCCGCGGAGGTCCGCGAGGGCTTCGAGTGCGGTCTGGTCCTGCGCAACTTCCAGGACATCAAGATCGGTGACGTCGTGGAGGCCTTCGAGATGCGGGAGATCCCGCGGGGATGAGCAGCCCTCGAGTTCGCAAGATCGCGGACCGCATCCAGGTGACGGTGGCGGAGATGCTCGAACGGCGGGTCAAGGACCCGCGGCTCGGCTTCGTCACCGTCACCGACGTGCGGGTCAGCGGCGACACGCAGCACGCCAGCATCTTCTACACCGTGTTCGGTGAGGAGGAGCAGGTGGCTGGGTCCGCCGCGGCTCTCGAGTCGGCCAAGGGGCTGATCCGCGCCGAGGTGGGCAAGCAGCTCGGCACCCGCCACGTGCCGACGCTGGAGTTCATCCACGACGCGCTGCCGGAGAACGCCCGCCACATCGAGGAGCTGCTCGCCAAGGTGCGCGAGTCGGACGCCGCGGTGGCCGCCGAGGCGGCCGGGAAGACGTACGCCGGGGAAGCCGACCCGTACCGCAAGCCGCACGAGGAGCTCTCCGACGACGACGACCGGTCCGACGAGGACGAGTGACCCGCTCGAGCCCCAGGCCGCCGTCGTCGACGGCCTCGGGGCTGGTCGTCGTGGACAAGCCCTCCGGGCTCACCTCGCACGACGTCGTGTCACGGGTCCGCCGGCTCGCGCACACCCGCAAGGTGGGGCACGCCGGCACGCTCGACCCGATGGCGACCGGGGTGCTCCTGCTCGGCGTCAACAAGGGCACGCGGCTCCTCGGCCACCTCGCGCTGACAGACAAGGCCTACACGGCGACAGTCCGGCTCGGCGCCTCCACCACGACGGACGACGCCGAGGGCGACGTGGTCGCGACCGCACCGCCGGAGGACGTCGCCGTGCTGGACCTCGAGACCGTTCGCGCCGTCGCGGAGCGGTTCGTCGGTGCCATCGAGCAGGTGCCCTCGTCGGTGTCGGCGGTCAAGGTTGCCGGGCGCCGCGCCTACCAACGGGTCCGCGACGGCGAGGCCGTGGAGCTGTCGGCCCGGCCGGTCACCGTCCACGAGCTCACCGTCGGTGAGCCGGCACCTCGGGACGGCTTTCTCGACGTCTCGCTCGAGGTCCGCTGCTCGAGCGGCACCTACGTCCGGGCGATTGCCCGCGACCTCGGCGAGGCACTGGGGGTCGGTGGCCACCTGACCGCCCTGCGGCGTACGGCGGTGGGACCCGTCGGGGTCGCCGAGGCGACCCCCCTGGCCGCCTCGGAGGAAGCCGGCTCCGTCGACCTGATGCCCCTGGAGGCCGCTGCCCGGAGGTTCTTCCCGGTCGTCGAGGTCGACGCCGCGGGCGCCCGGGACGTCGGCTTCGGGCGCTTCCTCGACGTCGACCTGCCCGGGACCGGTCCGGTCGCGGTGCTGGGTCCGGACGGCGCGTTCCTCGCGCTCTACGAGGAGGGCAAGGTGAGCGGGGCGCCCGCGCGCCCGGTGGCCGTGTTCGTCTGATCCCTGTGGCAGGCTTCCGGTTGACCGGTGCGGGCTGCCACTGTCGAGACGGCCTCGGCGTACACCGGGCGGACGACGACGGAGGTGCATGGATGCGGGTGTGGCGCTCGACGGCGGAGGTGCCGGACGACCTCGGGCGCACCGTGGTCACCATCGGGAACTTCGACGGCGTCCACCTCGGCCACCAGCACGTGGTCGGCCGGGCCCGCGAGGTCGCGGAGCGGCTCGGCGTCGGACGAGTCGTCGCCGTCACCTTCGACCCGCACCCGATCGCGGTGCTGCGTCCGGAGCACGCGCCGCCGACCCTGACGACCGTCGAGCAGCGGACGGCGCTCCTTGGCGCGGCAGGGATCGACGACGTCCTCGTCGTGCCGTTCACGCGTGAGGTCGCCGACTGGTCTCCGGAGCGGTTCGTCGAGGAGATCATCGTCGCGACGTTGCACGCGTCCGGCGTCGTGGTCGGCGCCAACTTCCGGTTCGGGAAGCGCGCAGCGGGGGACGTGGAGCTGCTGCGCCGGATGGGGTCCGAGCACGACTTCTCCGCGGAGGGGATCCCTCTCAACGGTGGCCCGCAGGTCTGGTCCTCGACGTACGTCCGGACCTGCCTGGCGACCGGCGACGTGGAGGGCGCCGCCGAGGCCCTCGGTCGCCCCGTGGCCGTGCGCGGTGTCGTCGCACGCGGTGACCGGCGGGGTCGCGAGCTCGGCTACCCGACCGCCAACGTGCCGGCCGAGGCGTCCGCGGTGCCCGCCGACGGCGTCTACGCGGGGTGGCTGAGGCAGGTTGACACGGACGCCGGCGAGCAGGCCCACGCCGGGGAGGGGATGCCCGCGGCGATCAGCGTCGGCACCAACCCCACGTTCACGGGGGAGCGGTCGCGCCGTGTCGAGGCCTACGTCCTGGACCGCGACGACCTCGAGCTCTACGACCGAGAGGTCGAGGTCGTCTTCGCCTCCCGGCTCCGGGGGATGCTTCGCTTCGACTCGGTCGAGGAGCTCCTCGCCGCGATGGACGACGACGTGGCACGAGCCCGCGAGCTCCTCGCGGCCGGCCCGTGACCGGTCCCCGGCTTTCCACGTCTGACCGACATCGGAGTGTTTCCGGCTGGTCTTGCCGAAAACACTCCGATGTCGAGCCGACCCGGTACCGGCGCCCGGTGGTGGAGCGGTGACCGGGTCGGTCAGGCGTCGAGGTCCTGCTCGACGAGTGCCGCGATCTTCTCCAGGGCGGCCTGGTCGTCGCTGCTGACCTCGACCGGGTCCCCCTGCTTGGAGCCGAGGGTCATGATGAGCAGCGCCGAGCTGGCGTCCACCGGCTCCCCGCCGGGGACGGCGAGGGTGACCTCGTGGTCGAGCTCCGCGGCGGCCTCGGCGATGAGGGCGGCGGGGCGGGCGTGCAGGCCGACGGACGAGCCGACGTTGACGGTCTGGGTGGGCATCTGGTGACTCCTCGGGTGGGTGGCGGTGGTTGCGGGTTGCGGGTTGCGGGACGGTTCAGGCGCGGGACTCGGCAAGCTCCTCGACCTCGGCCTCCTCGCCGGAGATCGTCTTGAGTGCGACGACGCAGGCAGCGGCGACGAGCACGCCGATCACCAGCGAGAGGAAGAACCAGGCGAGGCCGGTGACGGCGAACGGCACGAAGATGCCGCCGTGCGGCGCGCGCACGCCGACGTCGAACGCCATCGAGAGGCCGCCGGTGACCGCACTGCCGGCCATGATCGACGGGATCACGCGAACCGGGTCCGCGGCCGCGAACGGAATGGCACCCTCGGTGATGAACGAGGCGCCGAGCAGCCAGGCGGCCTTGCCGTTCTCGCGCTCCAGGGGCGTGAAGAGCACCGGTCGCACGACCGTGGCCAGGGCGAGAGCCAGCGGTGGGACCATGCCGGCCAGCATGACAGCGGCCATCACGTTGAGCTGGGCCGCGTCGCCGGCAGCGGTCGCGGCGGCGGCGAGTCCGGTCGTGGCGAAGAGGTACGCCGTCTTGTTGAGCGGCCCGCCCATGTCGAAGGCCATCATGAGGCCGAGCACGACTCCGAGCAGCACGCCGGCGCCGCCGTCGGCCATGCTCGTCAGCCCGTCGTTGAGGGCGTTCATGAGCGCGCCGAGCGGCTTGCCCAGGACGATGAGCATGATGAACCCTGCGACCAGGGTGGTCACGAGCGGGATCACGAGCACGGGCATGAGCCCGCGCATCCAGGCAGGAGTACGCCGGCCGGCGATCCAGGCCGCGATGACACCGGCGATCACACCGCCGATGATGCCGCCGAGGAAGCCGGTCTGCGGGGTGCCGAAGCCGCCGAGGTCGATGGCGAGAGCACCCATGACGAAGCCGGGGGCGATGCCGGGTCGGTCGGCGATCGCGTAGGCGATGTACCCCGCGAGCGCGGGCACGAGGAACTTGAACGCCGTGCCGCCGAGCACGAAGCAGACCGCTCCGAGGTAGGCCATGAACTGCGAGTCGAAGAGCGCGTGGGTGAGGCCGAGTGAGTCGAGGTCGGGCAGGTCGAACAGGGTGTTGCCGGTGGCGATCTCGCCGGCGTGGTCGGTGATGTCGTAACCGCCGAGGAGGAACGAGAGCGCGATGAGAAGCCCGCCCGCTGCGACGAACGGGATCATGTAGGAGACGCCGGTCATCAGGATCCGGCGGATCTTCAATCCCCATGACTCGTCGCCGTGCCCGTCCGTGGATGCGGCGGCCGCTGCCGCCGTACCCTCGACGCGCGGGGCGCTCGGGTTGTCGGCGTTGGCGAGCGCCTCGCGGACCATGGCGTCGGAGTCGTCGATGGCGCGTTTCACGCCGGACGCGACCAACGGCTTGCCCGCGAAGCGGGCGCGGTCCTTGACGCCGACGTCGGTGGCGAAGATGACCGCGTCGGCCTCGGCGATGGTGGAGCTGGGGAGCGGCTTCGACCCGGCCGACCCCTGGGTCTCGACGGCGAGGGTGACCCCGGCGCGCTCAGCGGCGGCCTCGAGCGCCTCCGCCGCCATGTACGTGTGGGCGATGCCGGTCGGGCAGGCGGTGATCGCGACGAGCCGTCGGGGGCCCGTGGGTTCCGCGGCCGCCGCCGGAGCAGGGGCCGGCGCAGGGGCGGCGGCAGGCACGGCGGCGGGCGGCTCGACCACCCCGGAGACGAGGCGGACGACCTCGTCGGCCGACGTCGCCTCGCGGAGCCCGGCGGTGAACTCCTTCTTCACCAGCGCCCTGGCCAGCTTCGTGAGCAGCTGGAGGTGCGTGGCGTCGCCGCCGGCGGGGGCGGCGATCAGGAACGCGAGGTCGGCCGGACCGTCCTTCGCCCCGAAGTCGCAGGGAGGGGAGAGCCGGGCGAAGGCGAGCGTCGGCTCGTCGACGTGCTCGGTGCGGCAGTGCGGGATCGCGATGCCGCCCGGCAGGCCGGTCGCTGACGTGGACTCACGGGCCAGGGCGTCGTCGGCCAGCCCGGGGGCCGAGGAGCTGCGGCCGGTGGCGCCGACGACCTCCGCGAGGGCTCGGATCACGTCGTGCTTGTCGGCACCGAGGTCGGCGTCGAGCCGCACGAGGTCGGCGGTCAGGAGGGGAGTGGTCACGGATTCAGCCTCGGTTCTCAGTCGGTCGGAGCAGCGGGTACAGGTGTGGCGTGGTCCGGGGTCGGTAGGGAGCGGACGGACACGAGGTCCGGGTGGACCTGGTGCGGGACCGGGATCGTGGTGCCGGGCAGCCCGGCGGCGGCGCTGCCGTAGGCGACCGCGAGGCGGAGCCGGTCGGCCGGGGCGTCGCCCCGCACCTCGCCGAGGAGGTAGCCGAAGAGGCTGGAGTCCCCGGCGCCCACGGTGCTCACGACCGCGATCGCCGGAGCGGCGGCGTGCCAGGCGCCCTCCTCCGTGACGAGCACCGCGCCCGCGCCGCCGAGGGTTGCGAGCACGGCGCCGGCCCCGGACGCCACGAGCCGGGCAGCGGCGGACGCGGCCACGACCGGGTCGGCCTCGACGGCGCCGGGGTCGTCACCGGTGAGGAGCGCGAGCTCCTCGGCGTTCGGTTTGAGGACGTCGGGGCGGGCGGCTCCGAGCCGGTCCGCCAGCGCGGCCAGCGGCGCGTCGGAGGTGTCCACCGCCACCCGGGCCGGGGTCCCGGCCAGTCCGGCGGCCACCTCGGCGTACCACTCCGGGGGCGCTCCCGGCGGGAGCGAACCGGCGAGAACCACCCAGCGCGCGTCGCCGGCGAGGTCGGTGACGGTGGTCCGCAGCCGGTCGAGGAGCCCGGCGTCCGCAGTGGCGCCGGAGCTGTTGATCTTGGTCGTCGTGCCGTCGGCCTCGGTCAGGGTGAGGTTGACCCGGACCGGACCGGTCGGCGCCACCGGGCGGCAGGCGATCCTGTCGTGCTCCAGCTCCGTGACGAAGGGTGAGTCGCTGTCGGCCGGGAAGACGGCGACCGTCTCCACTCCGGCGGCCGTCGCGGCGCGGGAGATGTTGACGCCCTTGCCGCCGGCCTGCTCGAGCACCGCGTCGGCCCTGAGCACGCCGCCGCGCTGCAGCCGGCCGGCCAGCTCGATCGTGCGGTCGAAGCTCGGGTTGGCGGTGAGCGTGACGATCACACGACCACGACCTTGACGCCGGCGGCCTCGATCGGGTCCAGCTCCTCGCGGCTCGACCGCGAGTCGGTCACGAGGACGTCCACCTCGGCGAGGTCGGCGAACCGCACCAGGTGCTCCTGCCCGAGCTTGTCGGCGTCGGCCAGGAGAACCACCGTCCGGGCGCCGGCGACGATGGCGTGCTTCACGGCCGCCTCGTCGTGGTCGGGGGTCGAGAGGCCGTGGGTGACCGAGATGCCGTTGGTGCCGAGGAACGCGACGTCGGTCCGCAGCCGGCGCAGGGCCTCGACCGTCTCCGGGCCGACGGCCGCCTGGGTCGTCGCGCGGACCCGGCCCGGGAGCAGCCGCAACCCGATCGCCGGGTGCCCGGCGAGCCGGCCCGCGATCGGGACGGAATGGGTGATGACCTCGAGCTCCTGGTCGAGCGGCAGCAGCCCGGCGAGCCGGGCGGTCGTGGTGCCTGCGTCGAGCAGCACGCTGCCCCCTTCCGGGACGAGCTCGAGCGCCTGGGTGGCGATCCGGTCCTTCTCGGCGGCGTTGGCGCGGTCGCGGTCGGAGACACCGGTCTCGAGCACGGTGAGCGCATCCGCAGGCACGACTCCTCCATGGACGCGGCGGAGCAGCCCCGCGCGCTCGAGGGAGGAGAGGTCGCGCCGGATCGTCTCGGTGGTGACCGAGTAGGTTCGGGCGAGCTCGGCGACCGACATGCGGCCGGCGTGGGTGACGGACCGCACGATGGCCTGCTGGCGTTCCTCGGCGTACATCGGACCCCCTCACGGTTCTTTGTATCTGTTGTTTTATGCCCGAACGTGTTGACTGTCAAGGGGTGACCCGGGTTACATTTTCCGCATGGCCCAGATCACCTCCCCATCCGACGCACTTTCCAAGCCAGCTTCCTCCCTCCTCTCCGGCACGCCCGTCGTTCCCGGCGTCGCACTCGGCCCGGTGCTGCGGGTGTCGACCGCGGTGCCGGAGGATGCGGTCGCGGCGTTCGACGAGCAGGAGCACGACCCCGACACCGGGCTGGCGCTCTTCGACGAGGCGGTCGAGGCGGTCGCGTCCTCGCTGGTCGCCCGCTCGGCCAACGCCTCCGGCGCCACCTCCGAGGTCCTCGTGGCCACCGCCGCCCTCGTGCGGGACCGGGGGCTGCGCGGAGCGGTGCGCAAGCGGCTGACCGCCGGGGACAAGGTGCTCGCCGCCGTGCACGGCGCCGCGGAGCAGTTCGTCCAGCTCTTCTCCGCGGCCGGCGGCGTGATGGCGGAGCGCGTGACCGACCTGCGCGACATCGAGCGACGGCTCGTCGCCCAGCTCGTCGGCGCACCGGAGCCCGGGGTGCCGGTGCCCAACGAGCCGTCGGTGCTGGTCGCCGAGGACCTCGCGCCCGCTGACACCGCGGGGCTGGACCCGGCGCTGGTGGTGGCGCTCGTGACCGAGAAGGGCGGGCCCACCAGCCACACGGCGATCATCGCCCGCCCGCTCGGGATCCAGTGCGTGGTCGGGGTGAAGCAGGCCGGAGGTCTCCCGGCCGGGAGACCGGTGCTCGTGGACGGTGTCGCGGGCACCGTCGAGAGCGACCCCGATCAGACGCTCGCCGCCGACCGGGTGGAGTCCGACCGGCAGTGGCGGGCCGCCCTCGCCTCCTGGAGCGGTCCGGCCGCAACCGCCGACGGCGTCCCGGTCAAGGTCCTCGCCAACGTGGCGGACGGCGCTTCCGCCCGGTCCGCCGCCGAGGGACCGGTGGAGGGTGTCGGGCTCTTCCGCACCGAGCTCTGCTTCCTCAACAGAACGGAGGAGCCGGACGTGGCCGCCCAGGCGGAGGTGTACGCCGCGGTGCTGCGGCCGTTCGCCGACGGACGCACCGTCGTGGTGCGGACCCTCGACGCGGGGTCCGACAAGCCGATCGCCTATGCCACCCCGGCCGGCGAGGAGAACCCCGCCCTCGGGATCCGCGGGCTCCGGCTCTCCTTCGACAACCCCGGGCTGCTCGACCGCCAGGTGGAGGCGGTCGCGGAGGCCGGACGGCTCACCGGCACCTCTCCCTGGGTGATGGCGCCGATGGTCGCGACCGTGGCGGAGGCCGCCGAGTTCGCCGAGAAGGTCCGGTCACACGGCCTCACCGCCGGCGTGATGGTGGAGGTCCCTTCCGCGGCCCTGCTCGCCGACCAGATGCTCGAGGTCGTCGACTTCATGTCGATCGGCACCAACGACCTCACGCAGTACGCGATGGCCGCCGACCGCATGGCCTCCGGGCTGTCCCACCTCACCGACCCCTGGCAGCCGGCCGTCCTCCGGCTCATCGCGATGACGGCGAGCGCCGGCAAGCGGGCCGGGAAGCCGGTGGGCGTCTGCGGCGAAGCGGCGGCCGACCCGGCCCTGGCGGCGGTCCTGGTGGGCATGGGCATCACGTCGCTGTCCATGGCGCCCGCCGCGGTGCGCGCGGTCGGCGCCCAGCTGGGACAGGTGACCGAGGCCGCGTGCGCCGACGCCGCCGAGGCGGCCCTCGCCGCCATCGACCCGCACGAGGCCCGGGCGGCCGTCCGGGCGGTCCTCGCCGGGTGAGGGGGCTCGACGGTTTCCCATGGGATGCCGCGGAACTGGTGCTCCCCCTTGGTTGCAGCCCATGGGAAGCACCAGTTCTCCATGGGGAGCTCGGTGGTACGGCGATGCACAACCCATGGTGAGCTCGCAAGCTGCTGCATCCCGTGGGAAACAGTCGCCGATTCGGAGATCTGGCGGGGCGTTGATAGTCTTGGGCGTTGCCGTCTGACGGCCGCGGACTTGAGAGTGCCCGGGTGAACAGGCCCCGGCGCGCCGCGCAACCACACCCCGAAGGGAACTACGTGTCCACAGGTACCGACGCTGAGACCAAGAAGCAGATCATCGCCGAGTACGGCCTGTCCGAGGGTGACACCGGTTCCCCCGAGGTCCAGGTCGCGCTCCTCAGCCACCGGATCGCCCACCTGACCGACCACCTCAAGCAGCACAAGCACGACCACCACACGCGTCGTGGCCTGCTTCTGCTCGTCGGTCGTCGTCGTCGCCTTCTCAACTACATGCAGAAGGAAGACATCAACCGTTACCGCTCCATCGTGGAGCGCCTCGGCCTGCGCCGTTGAGTGTCGTGGAGCGGCTACCCGCCACGGGTGGCCGCTTCCGCCACTTTTGCAGGTCTGCACGACACCACAACTGAACACGACCCACACACAGGAGCGACCGCGACGTCTGGCCCGGTCCTCGGTAGTGGCCCTCGGAGCAGCGCGCTCCGCAGGCCTCGATCGAAGACCGGCCCCGCCGATCATCGGCACCAAGGCGCCCTCGCGTGTCGCTCCGCGAAACGAAAGGGGCACCCCATGGAGGGACCCGTCATCACCGCCGTCGAGACCGTCATCGACAACGGCAAGTTCGGCACCCGCACGGTCAAGTTCGAGACCGGGCTGCTCGCCCGTCAGGCCGCCGGCTCCGTCACCGCCTACCTCGACGACGAGACGATGCTGCTCTCGGCCACCACCGCCGGCAAGCACCCCAAGGAGCACTTCGACTTCTTCCCCCTGACGATCGACGTCGAGGAGCGGATGTACGCCGTGGGCCAGATCCCCGGCTCGTTCTTCCGCAGCGAAGGACGCCCGGGCGAGGACGCGATCCTCACCTGCCGGCTCATCGACCGCCCGCTGCGGCCGACCTTCAAGAAGGGGCTGCGCAACGAGGTCCAGGTCGTCATCACGGTCCTGGCGCTCGACCCCGACCAGCCCTACGACGTCCTCGCGATCAACGCCGCGTCGCTCTCCACCCAGATCTCCGGCCTGCCGTTCTCCGGCCCGGTCGGCGGCGTCCGCGTCGCGCTGATCGAGGGCCAGTGGGTCGCCTTCCCCTCGCACAGCCAGCTCGAGGACGCCGTCTTCGACATGGTGGTGGCCGGCCGCGTCACCGACTCCGGCGACGTCGCGATCATGATGGTCGAGGCGGAGTCGACCGAGACCGCCTGGAACCTCATCCAGTCCGGCACCCACGCTCCCAACGAGGCCGCCGTCGCCGACGGGCTCGACGCCGCCAAGCCCTTCATCAAGCAGTTGTGCGAGGCGCAGGTGGAGCTTGCCAAGCAGGCCGCCAAGCCCGTGCAGGAGTTCCCGATCTTCCTGGACTACCAGGACGACGTGTACGCCGCGGTCGAGGCTGCTGCCACCGCCGACCTGACCGAGGCGCTCAAGGTGACCGGCAAGCTCGAGCGCGAGGCCGCGATCGACGCCGTCAAGGACACCGTCCTCACGAGCGTCGCCCCGCAGTTCGAGGGTCGCGAGAAGGAGGTCGGCGCGGCGTTCCGCTCGGTCTCCAAGCAGCTCGTCCGCAACCGCGTGCTGCGCGACAAGGTCCGCATGGACGGGCGGGGCCTGAGCGACATCCGCACGCTGTCCGCCGAGGTCGAGGTCATCCCGCGCGTGCACGGCTCGGCGCTGTTCGAGCGGGGCGAGACCCAGATCCTGGGCGTCACCACGCTGAACATGCTGACGCTGGAGCAGAAGCTCGACACGCTCTCCCCGGAGAAGACGCGTCGCTACATGCACAAGTACGTCTTCCCGCCGTTCTCCACCGGTGAGACCGGCCGCGTGGGCTCGCCGAAGCGCCGCGAGGTCGGACACGGCGCGCTTGCGCGTCGCGCCATCCTCCCGGTGCTGCCCACCCGCGAGGAGTTCCCCTACGCGATCCGCCAGCTCTCCGAGGCGATGGGCTCCAACGGCTCCACCTCGATGGGCTCGGTGTGCGCCTCGACGTTGTCGCTGCTCCAGGCCGGTGTGCCGCTGCGCGCGCCCGTCGCCGGCATCGCGATGGGGCTCATCTCCGGCGAGGTCGACGGCGAGACCGAGTACGTCGCGCTCACCGACATCCTCGGCGCCGAGGACGCCTTCGGCGACATGGACTTCAAGGTCGCCGGAACCCGGGAGTTCGTCACCGCCCTCCAGCTCGACACCAAGCTCGACGGCATCCCCGCCGACGTGCTCAAGGCCGCGCTGAACCAGGCGAAGGACGCCCGCCACGCGATCCTCGACGTCATGGCGGAGGCGATCGACGCCCCGGCCGAGATGTCGCTCAACGCGCCGCGGATCATCACCGTGAGGATCCCCGTCGACAAGATCGGCGAGGTCATCGGCCCCAAGGGCAAGGTGATCAACCAGATCCAGGACGACACCGGCGCCTCGCTGAGCATCGAGGACGACGGCACCATCTACATCGGTGCCACCAACGGTGAGGCCGCCGAGGCGGCCCGCCAGGCCGTCAACGCGATCGCCAACCCGACGATGCCCGAGGTCGGCGAGCGCTACCTCGGCACCGTGGTGAAGACGACGAACTTCGGCGCGTTCGTCTCGCTGCTCCCCGGCAAGGACGGGCTGCTGCACATCAGCAAGCTCCGCTCGCTCGCCGGTGGCAAGCGCGTCGAGGCCGTCGAGGACGTCCTCAGCGTGGGCCAGAAGGTCCAGGTCCAGATCGCCGAGATCGACGACCGCGGCAAGCTGTCGCTGGTCCCGGTGGTCGACGAGAGCGAGTCCTCGGACGCGTCGGACGCGTCCGACGACTCCGAGTGACCGGACCAGGTCACCGGCTGTGCTGACGTCTGCCCAGCAGGCGCCCGGCACGACACGCACGCTGCTCGTCGAGAAGGACGCCGGCGGATCCGTGGTCTCCACGGTCCGCCGGACCGTCCTTCCCGGCGGGCTCCGCGTCGTCACCGAGGCGATGGCCGGGGTCCGCTCGGCCAGCATCGGCGTCTGGGCCGGCGTCGGCTCCCGGGACGAGTCCCCGACGATGTCCGGGGCGTCACACTTCCTCGAGCACCTGCTGTTCAAGGGGACGCCCAGCCGGACCGCGATGGACATCTCGGTGTCCCTCGACGCGGTCGGCGGTGAGTTCAACGCCTTCACCGCCAAGGAGTACACCTGCTTCCACGCGCGGGTCCTCGACCAGGACCTGCCGCTGGCGATCGACGTGCTCGGCGACATGATCACCTCGTCGGTGCTCGCGCCGGAGGACGTCGAGGCCGAGCGCGAGGTGATCCTCGACGAGATCGCCATGCACGACGACGACCCCGAGGATGTCGTCACGAACCTGCATGCGGCGACCGCTTGGCGTTCGTCGTCGCTCGGGCGGCCGATCGCCGGCACGGTCGCGTCGATCACGAACCTGACGCGCCCCCAGGTCATGCGGTTCTACCGTGCGGCCTACCGGCCGGAGAACCTTGTCGTGGCCGCGGCCGGGAACCTCGACCACGCGAGCGTCGTACGCCGGGTGCGCAAGGCGTTCGCCGGCAGCGGATTCCTCACCGACCCGTCCGCCCGCCCCGTCCCGCCCCGGCGCGGTTCCCGGTTCCGGAAGGCCGTGGCCGGGGAGGCGTTCCTCGCCCGCCCCTTCGAGCAGGCCAACGTGCTGGTCGGCGTCAACGGGCTGGCCCGCAACGACGAGCGCCGTTACGCCCTCGGCGTGCTCAACGCCGCGGTCGGCGGCGGCCCCTCCTCCCGGCTCTTCCAGGAGATCCGGGAGCGCCGCGGGCTGGCCTACTCGGTCTACTCCTACCCCCAGCACTACGCCGACGCCGGCATGTTCTGCGTCGGCGCCGGCTGTCTGCCGGGCAAGCTCGACGACGTCCTCAAGGTCGTCCGGGCCGAGCTCACCGACCTCGCCGAGCACGGCATCACCGAGGAGGAGCTCACCCGCGGCCAGGGCCAGCTGCGCGGCGGCCTCGTGCTCGGCCTCGAGGACTCCGCCTCACGGATGTCGCGGATCGCGAAGGCAGAGCTGCTGTACGACGAGCTGCCGAGCATCGACGAGGTGCTGCACCGGGTCGACGCGGTCACCCTCGACGACGTCCGGACGTTGGCCCGGACGCTCCTCCGCCAGCCGGAGATCCTCGCGGTGGTCGGGCCGGAGTCCGCTCGCGGCTGACTGTGGCTGACTGCGGCCTCGAGTACGCGGGAATCCGCGATCCATCGACCGAGGAGCAGGGCGGCGGTCTGCCGGTCTCTTCTGAACAACCTGGCGGCCACGGTCCTGCTCTACTCCGACGACCTGGACGCGACGCTGCACGCCATCGAGGCAGCGGGCGGTGTCGTCACCCAAGGTCTATACGCGTTCCCGGCGGACGCCGATTCCACTTCACGAATCCGAGCGGCAACGAGCTCGGCGTCTGGGCCGCGCAGTGACCTGAATCGCTCCTCTCAACCCCGGAGAGGGATGTGGCGCACCGCGCGCCGAGGTCTGCCCATGAGACGAGATTTCCCTTGTTCTTCTAGGGGCTCGAGCAGCTTCCGAACCGAAAATGTCGGTGGCTGTCCGTAGGTTGAGGGCATGTCGAAGAAGCCCGCACCCGTCCCGGCTCCGCCTCCGCCGGAGGGGGTGGAGGTGTTCGGGCTGGG
>DASSBB010000131.1:0-27253 GCA_035699145.1 Marmoricola sp. | reverse complement strand
ACGTCCTCGATCGTGGTCAGCTCCTCCTGCTCGTGAGCAACCTCCTCGTCACCGCCCGGGAGGACGTCGTCGAGCGAGCCTCCGCTCGCCTCGAACTCCATCGGAAGCCGGGCCGTGAGGACAGAGACCTTCGGAGTGGGTTGCGCAGACTGTTGTCCTTGTCGGGGAGCCCGTCGCCGTCGGCTCGCTGCGACGGGGGCCGCTCGGACGGGCAACCTTGCCGTCGACGGGCCGGAAACGTGCCCTTCTGGGCGGGGTTGCACGTTGGACGGGCCCCTCGGTCCGGCTGACATTTGGTGCGGCTGCACCATGTGGCGCAACCGCTCGCGGCCGCATCCTCGACGCATGACGACACTCGAGACCTCACCCACGCAGCCGGCCGTGGTGCCGCCGTACTCCGCCGTGATCCGGAAGGGGCTGGGGCTCTGCCTGGTGCTCGGCGGGATCCTCAACGGCGGTGCGCAGTACCTGGTCGAGCTCCTCACCCCTGACCACGAGGAGTTCAGCGACCAGTTCCAGTGGGGCCTGGACCACCCGGTGCTGCACCAGGGCGAGCAGCTCGCGCTGATAGTGAGCATGCTGTTCCTCCCGCTCGGCTTCCTCGCGATCGCCCAGGTGACGCGCTGGCACCGGCCTCGACTCACGGTCGCGGCGACACTGCTCACGACCTGGGGGATGTGGGGCTTCGGCAACGTCATCGGGCTCGGGTACGCCGCTGGGTCGGTCGGCCCGGGAGCGATCGGGGTGGACGCCTCGGTCGAGCTCAACGACTCCTTCGTCGAGCACGCCGGGGTGCTGGCGAGCGCCCTCTTCCCGCACTTGATCGGTTCGTTCCTCGGACTCATCCTGCTCAGTGTCGCGGCCTGGAAGTCCGGGGTGTTCCCCAAGCCGCCGCTGGTCCTGCTGATCGCCTTCCTGGTCTGGGACTTCACCCTGCCGTCGTCCGGGCCGCTCGAGCCGCACCTGCTGCTGATGGTGGCGCTGGTCTGGCTCGGCATCCACCTGGTCCGGCTGCCGCACCGGGTCTGGCTCGGCGGGACTGACTGACACGCCGTCACCTTCGGCCAATACTGAGCAGATGAAGCATCCCCCGGCGGCCAGGTCGGCGACCACCCCGGCCTGGCTGGCGGCGTGCCTGGCCATTGCACTCGTGGCGGCGGCCGTCCTCGTCGACGCCGGCGGACAGCCCTGGAAGCTCGTGCTGCTGCCGGCGTTCTGGGTGGTGCCGGGTGCGCTGATCGCCTCCGGCCGGTCACGCAACCCACTGGGCTGGCTGATGCTCGCGGTCGGGATCCTCTTCGCCGTCGCGGCGTTCGGCACCCGGTGGGCGGAGTCGGGCCACGCCACGGGGGCAGCGTGGGCGGTGTGGGCGGCCGACCGCGGTTCCGCGGCGCTGGTGCCGTGCGTGCTCGCGGTGTTGCTGCTGCTGCCCGACGGCCACCTCCCTTCGCCCCGGTGGCGGCCGGCGGCGTTCGCAGCGCTGTCGGTCCAGGTGCTCCTGGTGATCGCCTGGTCGTCGGTGGCGGGGCCGGCCGCCGCCCCGGAGTCGACGTGGCCGGTCGACCCGCCGAACCCGGTCGGGGTGCTGCCCGCGAGCTGGGGACCGGTTCTCGAGGGGCTCGACGCCTGGCTGCTCCAGGTTCCGTTGCTGCTCGGCGTCGCCGCGGTCGTCGTACGGTTCCGGAGGCCGGCGGAGCGCAGCCGGCTGGCGGGGGTCCTCGCCGCCGCCGTGGTGTTCGGCCTGCTCGTGGTCGCCGGCCGGGCGCTGTGGCCTTCCGCGGCAGACGTCTTCGACGTCGTGGGTTCGGCGCTGCTGGCCGCTGCACTCACTGCGGCGGTGCTCCGCAAGCGGCTCCACGAGGTGGACGTGGTCATCCACCACGCGTTCGTCTACTCGGTGCTGACGGCGCTGATCGCCGGCGGGTACGTCGCGGTGGTGGCGCTGCTCGGATCGCGCGGGTCCGACCTGCCGCCGCTCGGGGTGGGCGTGGTCACGGCCGTGCTCGCGCTCCTGCTGATGCCGCTGCGCAAGCGGCTGCAGCGACTGCTCGACCTGGCGATGTACGGCGACACCCGGCGCCCGCACGTCGCGGTCCGTCGGCTGGCCGACACCGTGAGCGCCGCCACCACCCTCGACGCGGTCGTGAGCGGCCTGGCCCGGACCACGGCCGCATCGTTGCGCGCGCCCTGGGTCGAGGTCGTCGTCGAGGGGCATCGCGGGACCCACGGCACCCTGACCGAAGGGCCGCTGGCCCGGCTTCCGTTGGTGTCGGGTGACCTCCAGGTCGGCACCCTCGAGGTCGGGTTCGGTCTGGGGCGCCGGCCGGGCACCGGGGAGAGCGCGCTGCTGGTCGAGCTCGCCGACCACGGCGGTCGTGCCGTGCACGCGGTGCTGCTGAGCGACGCGCTGCTCGCCAACCGGCAGCTGCTCGTCACCGCACGCGAGGAGGAACGTTCCCGCCTGCGCCGCGACCTGCACGACGAGCTGGGGCCGACCCTCGCGGGGCTGGCCATGCAGCTCAACGGGCTGCAGGCACTGTTGCGCGACGAGCCGGAGCTCGCCTCTCAGCGGCTGGCCCGGCTGGAGACGGTGGCGCGGCAGGCCCTCGACGACGTACGCCGGGTCAGCCGCGAGCTACGGCCGCCGGCGCTGGACGAGCTCGGGCTGGTCGGCGCCCTGGAACAGGCCGCCCGCGAAGCCGGGCTCTCCCTTGCGGTCAGCTCCACATCGACCGAGCCGTTCGCCGCGGCCGTGGAGGTGGCGGCGTACCGCATCGGCGCCGAAGCACTGCTCAACGTCGCCCGCCATGCCGGGACCGGCGAGGCCCGACTCTCGCTCGAGCGCGTCGACGACCACGTGGTGCTGTCGGTCGGGGACGACGGTTGCGGCAGCGACGAGTTCCGGTCCGGGGTCGGCACCCAGGCCATGCGCGAACGTGCCGAGGAGCTCGGCGGCACGCTGTCGATCAGTCGCACGGCGGTCAACGGCGGCACGGTCGTGGAGGCCCGGCTCCCCCTCGGCCGGACGTCCGAGGTCGCGTCGTGACGCGGGTGCTGCTCGTCGACGACCACGCGATGTTCCGGGAGGGGGTGCGCTTCACGCTCTCTCGCGAGCCGGATCTCGAGGTGGTCGGCGAGGCCACCGACGGGGCCGAGGCCGTCGCTGCACTCCCCAGGACCAAGCCGGACGTCGTCGTCATGGACCTGGCGATGCCGGTGCTCGACGGGCTCGCGGCAACGCCCGCCGCCGTGGCGGCCGGTTCCGCCGTACTCGTCCTGACCCTGTCGGAGGAAGACGCGAACGTGTTGGCGGCCATGCGCGCGGGAGCCTCCGGCTACCTCGTCAAAGGCGTCGCCGCCGACCAGGTGGTCTCCGCGGTCCGCGCCGTCGCGTCCGGCCATGCCGTGTTCGGGCCGACCCTGGCCGCCCGCATGCTCGGGCTGTTCGCGCCGGCCCCCACAGCGGATCCGACCCGGCCCCCGCTCTCGCAGCGGGAGCACGAGGTGCTCCAGCTGATCGCCGAGGGGCTGACCAACCCCGAGATCGCCGAGCGACTCTTCATCTCCCCGGTGACAGCCCGCAACCACGTCAGCAACATCCTGACCAAGCTGCAGGTGTCGAACCGGACCCAGGCCGCCCAGCAGCTGCGCCGGCGCAGGTGGTAGGCAGTTCATCCGCTCCGGGGGGCAGGCTGGGGGGATGGCTTCTGTTCCACAGCTCGTCGTCTACGCGACGCTGCCCTACCTCAGTGCCGGGGCGGGTGCCCGTCTGGCGCTCGCGCGTGGTGCTCGCCGGCTCAGGCCGGGGCGGGTCACGGCGACGTTGGCGGTCGTCGTGACGGTGCCGTCGGTGGTCGGTCTCCTCGTGCCCGAGGTGCTGCACGCGCTCGAGCGCGACGCGAGCCGCATCGCCGACGGTCAGGTGTGGCGCCTGCTCACCGCGCTCGTCCAGCAGGACGGCGGCCTGTTCGGTCTGGTGGGCAACGTCGTGGCCCTGTTGGTCGTGGGCAGTGTCGCCGAGCTGCTGTTGAGCGGGGGCCGAACCGCCCTCGTCTTCGTCGGAGTCGGTGTCCTCGCTCAGCTGCCGGCCTTGGTGTGGCAGCCGGTCGGGGCGGGCAACTCGGTGGCCAACTTCGGGCTGGCCGGTGCCGTCGCCCTGCTCGTGCTGCTCGACCTCCGCCGTCCGGGCGCGGTCACCGTGGCTGCCGCGCTCACGCTGCTGGCCGGGGTCGGGCTGACCGCCGTTGCCGACGTGCACGGACCCGCGGTGCTCCTCGGCGCCGCCGCCGTGGGGCCCTGCCTGGCCTGCCGCCCGGAGCGACGGCTGCAGAAGCCTCGCGTCCGCCCGCGGCACCGCCCGCCGGGTAGCACCTGACCCCTCCGACTCTGCACGAGCAACGTTCGGACCGCGCTGCGGCGGGCCGCCGATGGCGATCAGCTCCACGGATGCAGCAGGAGTCGACCGGACACCTGGCCGGCCTCGATGCGCTGGTGTGCGGCCGCTGTCTCGTCCAGCGGCAGCCGGTCCACGATCACGGTCGTGAGGCGATCGTCGGCAAGCATCCGGTTGATCAGGGACGCGGCGTCAGCCAGGTCGCTGACGGTGGCCCGGCTGATGACGAAGCCCAGCACGGCGATGTCGCGGGTGTAGAACGCCCGCACGGGAACCGTCGACTCCGCGGCCGTGGCGGCGGTGACGAGGACCCGCCCACCGGTGGCGACCACCCGTTCAGCGAGCTGGAAGTCATTGGTGCCGGAGGTGTCCCAGAAGACGTCGACACCCGCCGACGCGGCCTCGACGAGCCGCTCGCCGAGGTCAGCGTCGCGGTAGTCCACCACGACGTCGGCCCCCGCCGCCCGACAGGCGTCGTGGGCCCCCGGTCGGGCGCTGGCCAGGACACGGGCACCGGCCAACCTCGCCATCTGGATCGCCGCCGTACCGACGTTTCCGGCCCCACCGCCTACGTACACCGTCTCGCCCGGGCGCAGACGGGCGTGGACGAACCAGCCGAGGTACGCCGTGGCAGCCGGGTGCGCGACCGCGACCGCGGTCTCCGGGTCGACACCGGCGGGCAGCCGGTACAGCCGGTCGGCCGGCACGGCGGCGTACTCCGCGAAGGAGCCCTGCCGACCGTCGTGGCCGAGGCTGTTGCACCAGACCCTCTCCCGCGGGCCGAACGGCGACGCGGCGGACCCGGCCTCGACGACCGTGCCGACCAGGTCGCGCCCGACGACGAACGGCAGCGGTACGGCGGTGCGGAACTGCCCGGAGCGGACGTAGGTGTCGACGGGGTTGACCACGACGGTCTCGACAGCGACCAGGACGTCCGTCGGCCCGACCGTCGGCATCGGCAGGGTCCCGACCCGGACCGACTCCGCGGGGCCGCGCGCAGTGACGTAGGCGGCGTTCATCGCCGGTGGTGCAGCCATGAGGCCATCGTCGGTCACCCGGATGAGAGTTCTCTCACCGAGGGCTTACAAAGCCCTCATATCGGCCGTACATGCTCGCAACCATGACCGTCCCAGAGCAGCAGCAACGGCTGCGCCCGCCAGCGACGCCATCGACGGAACCCCGAACGGCGGTTCGCCAGGGCGGAACGCCGCCGGCTCCTGCCGCGATGCAATGGGCGTACGGCGTCCTCGTCGACACGGTCCCGGCCCTGGCAGCCGACGTCGCCGACGTACGCGTGCTGCGCGAGGGACCCAAGCGACTCGCCGTGGTGACCGTCTCCGGGGACCGGCCGCTCGCGCTCAAGCAGTACGCCGATGACCGGGGCGCCTGGACGCGGCGCTGGCTGCAGCGGCTGACCGACGCCGGACTGACCGCCCCCTCGAGGTTCACGGTCACGCCGGCCCGTGGGTGGTCGGGCCGGCACCGCACGCTCGTCACCGACCTGGCGACCGGCCGGCCCTGGGCCGACTGGACCCTGACGTCGACCGCCGACCGGGAGTCCGCCGCCGTCGCGGCCGCCGACTGGGTGACCGAGCTCCAGTCGCTGCTCGTCGCCCTGCCGCGGCGGACCGACCACCGGGCCGGCATGGAGCTGCACCTGGAGGCAGCGCGCCTCGCCTACCGCTTCCCGCGCCACGCCGCCCACCTGCGACGGGTCGTCGACTCCGTCGACCGGGTGCTGTACGACGACCAGGGCGCCCCGGCTCCCGACCTCGTGGCCTCCCACGGGGACCTGCACCCGGAGAACCTCTTCCTGGCCGCAGACATGGGTGTGACCGCGATCGACGTGGACACCGCCGGGCTGCGGCGGCCCTCCTACGACGTCGGCTATGCCCTTGCCCAGCTGCTCATCCTCTCCTGGCTGCACACCGGCTCGTTCGAGACCGGAGCCGACGCAGGAGCCCGGTTCTGGCGGCACTGGGCCGCCGGGAGCGCGGTCGACGCCGAAGCGGTGCCGGCCGAGATCGCCCGCGCGTTGGTCCAGAGCCTCCACTTCGAGCTGGTCACCTACCGGACCGGACGCACCGAGCTGATCAACCGTTGGCTGCACGTCGCCGACACCGTCCTGACCACCGATCTCCCGACCGCCCTCGCTGCACTCACCGAGGAGCCCACGCCATGAGCGCCGCACCGATCGCCTTCGTGCACCACGCCAACCAGTTCGTGATCACCGACGGGTACGCCGACCGCGACGGGCTCAGCCTCACCGCCGCCGGCTACGACGCCGTGCTGTCTTTGCACGTCGAGCTCGGCGTCCCCGCGGCGCTTCACATCTCCGGCCCGGTGCTCGAGGCCATCGCCTGGCACCGCCCCGCGCTGCTCGCCCGGCTCCGCCGCCACCTGGCCAGCGGGGTGATCACCCTGGTCGGCGGCACCTACGGCGAGAACGTGATGCCGCTGTCCTCCCCGCGCCACAACCGGCGACAGCTGCGTGCGTTCCACGACCTGGCCGAGGAGCTGCTGGGAATCTCCCGCGAGCAGCTGAGGACCGCCTGGGTCCCCGAGCGGGTATGGGACACCGACGCCTGTGCCGCGCCGCTGCGGGACGAGGCGGCCACCGGGGTCCGCTACGAACGCGTGCTGCTCGACGACCGGCTGGTCCACCCCCTGCGCGAGGGACAGTACGACGGCAGCGCGCGGGAGGCGTTCGACGCCGGCGGCCCCTACCGCTGGCACGACGAGGGGTTCCCGACGACCCTCCGGGGGCGGCTCCACGGCGGTTCGCTGGCGCCTTACCGGATCGCCGACGGCGACGGGCTGGTCGCCGTACCCATCGCCTCCCACCTGCGCTACCTGGTGCCGCCGCACGACCCGGACCACCTGGGGCTGCTGACCGAGCTCGCCGAGGACGCCGCCCGCGCCGCCGGTGACTCGCTGCTCGTCTTCGCCGACGACCTGGAGCGGGTGGCCGGTGTCGCGGGCTGGGAGCAGGGGCTGGAGCGGTACGCCCGGTTCCTGCGCTGGCTCGCCCGCAACCAGGCGCTCGAACCGGTCGCGCTCGACGCCTGGTGCGACCCGGTGGAGCCCGGGCCGGAGCTCGCAGTCGAGCCTGGGACCTACTACGAGCTGGCGCACCAGCACGGCGCCGGGGAGGACTACGGCCGGTGGGCCGGCGACCCTCGGTGGCGTGGCTACGCCGACTCCCTGGACCGCGTCGAGGTGGCGCTGGACCGAGCCGAGGACGACGGCGCCGACGCCGGCCTGTGCGGACTGGCCGAGCGGCTGGTGATGCTCGGCAGGCACGAGACCGCGTGGCAGGACCCGGACGGCCACGGTGGTCGGGCGCCGGCTCCCTGGGTGCGGGCGACCGCGGCCCACGCCGCCGACGCGCTGCCGGTGCTGGCCGCCGCCCGGTGGGCCACCGACCCGGCCGGCCCCGGCCTCCGGGTGGCACTCACCGACCTCGACGACGACGGTAATGAGGAGCTCGTGCTCAGCAGCGACCGGCTTTTCGCCGTCGTCTCCCCCTTCCACGGCGGCCGGCTCACCCTGCTCGTTCGCCGCGACGTCGCACCGGACGGGACCGCGAGCGGTGTCGTCGTGGTCGGCAACCCGGCCGACCACTGGAACTTCCAGACCGAGCTCCACCAGCACATGCAGAGCCCACCGAACCACCCCGGTGCCCTGTCCGTGCTGGGCACCGAGTCGCACCGCTTCGAGGTCGGGCGGGTGGAGGTCACCTCCGACACCGCGGTCGTCGAGCTGGTCGACGTCGAGCCCGGCCCCGACCGGGGGCTGGCCAAGCAGGTCCACCTGACCACCGGCGGCACCGAGCTGGTGGTCTGCGTGCGGCGTACCGTCCTCCCCGGCGAGCTGCGCACCACGGTTGCGTTGTCGCCCGACTACCCCACGCTGCTCCGAACCGGTCGCGGTGCGATGCGACTGCGTCAGGGCGCGACGTGGTGGGCCGCGGAGGGCGAGGCGGTCGACGCCTGGGTCGCGCACGACCCGGCCGAGCAGACCGGCCAGCTGGTCGCCACCAGCCCCACCACAGGCCACGCCGTGGTCGGCGCGGTCGACGGCGCCGGACGGCACCTGCACCTGGTGCTGGGCACCGGCCCCGTCGACGACGACACCGGCCCCGCGCTCATCGCCGCGGCCGACTGCACGCTGCACCCCGCCGCGAGCCGCTTCGCCGCCGACCTCGCCACGGTGGCGACGGTGTGAAACACCCCGGTTTCAACGACGTCCCGGACGAGGAGTGACCTGTGCTCGAGATCCTGCGCCGCTTCCACCCCACCCTGCGGCCCTACCGGCGGGCGCTCCTGGGCGGCGGAGCCCTGGTGCTGGTCGTGGCGGCCGTCGAGCTCGCCCTGCCGTGGCCGTTGAAGGTCGTCGTCGACGACGTGCTGCGGGAGCGACCGCCGAGCGGGCTGGTGGGAAGCCTGCTGGGGCCGGCCGCCGACTCCCCGACGGCGGTCCTGGCGATCTGCGTCCTGACCATGGTGGCGCTCGCCGCACTCGCCGCCCTCGGCAGCTATGTATCGTCGCGGCTCCTGCTCAGCGTGGGCGAGCGGATCATCACCGACCTGCGCACCGACATCTTCGCCCACCTGCAGCGGCTCTCCCTCGCGTTCCACGACCGGCAACGGGTCGGTGACCTGTCGGCCCGGCTGACCGGTGACGTCAACGCGATCCAGGCGCTGCTGGTCGCCGTCTTCAGCACGCTGCTGCCCAACCTCGCTCTGCTGGTCGGGATCGTCGCCGTGGCGATCGCCATCGAGCCGCTCTTCGCCCTCCTCCTGCTCTGCGTCGCTCCGGCGCTGTACGCCGTCGTGCGGCACTACCGCGGCGCCATCAAGCAGGCCTCCCGGGAGGCCCGCACCCACGAGGGCAGGGTCTCCAGCCACGTCACCGAGACGCTGTCGACCATCCGCCTCGTGCAGTCCTTCGCCGGCGAACGCCGAGGACTCGAGCGGTTCCGCACCCACTCCGACGCCCGGCTCCGGGCGGGGCTGCGCCAGGTCGATCTTCAGTCCCGGCTGCCCGCTGCCGTCGAGCTCATCGCCCAGGGCGGCCGCGCCGCCGTACTCTTCCTCGGAGCGGTCCTCGTGCTCCGCGGCCAGCTCAGCCTCGGTGTCCTGCTCGTCCTCATGGCCTACCTCCAGCAGGTCTATGCCCCCATGAAGGCGCTGGCCCGGCTCACCTCGACGATCAGCAAGGCACAGGCCGGAGCCGAACGCGTCGAAGAGGTCCTCCGCTCCACCACGCTCGTCGAGGAACGGTCCGGCGCCGTGCCCGCTCCCCCGCTGCGCGGTGGGATCGAGCTCAAGAACGTCAGCTTCGGCTATGAGCCCGGTCGACCGGTGCTCCACGACGTGTCCCTGCACGCCCGGCCGGGCCAGGTCATCGCTCTCGCCGGCGCCACCGGGGCCGGCAAGTCGACGATCGCCAGCCTCATCCCGAGGCTGTACGACGTCAGCGCCGGCGAGGTCCTCCTCGACGGTCACGACGTCCGTGACCTCACCCTCGAGTCGGTCCGCAGCCAGGTCGCCGTGGTCCTCCAGGACCCGCTCATGGTCTCCGGGACGGTGCTCGACAACATCGCCTACGGCGCACCGCATGCCAACCGCGACCAGCTGCTCGCCGCAGCCGAGGCGGCGTACGTCGACGAGTTCGTCGACCGGCTTCCCGACGGTTACGACACCCACGTCGCCGAAGCGGGCGTGTCTCTCTCCGGCGGGCAGCGCCAGCGCATCGCCATCGCCCGCGCCCTCGCCGCCGACACCCCGATCGTGGTGCTGGACGAGCCGACCAGCGGGCTGGACTCCGTCAGCGAGTCCCTCGTGATGCGGGGACTGGCCCGCCTCACCGCCGGACGCACCGTCCTGGTCATCGCCCACCGGCTCTCCACCCTGCGCGACGCCGACCGGGTCTACGTCATCCACCGAGGGCGGGTCGTCGATGCCGGCACCCACGCCGAGCTCTCCGCCCGGGCGGGGAAGTACCGGGAGATGAACGACGTCCTCGTCGCCTCCTGACCTGAGCGATGCGTCGCAGGCCTGGTCCGTTCGGACGTGCAACCTGGCCCGGAACACCCCCGGAAAGGCCCTCCGGGACGAGGGTTGCACGTCCGGCGGGTCGCCCGCTCAGCGAGCGAGCAGCGCCAAGGCCGCGTCGACGACCGAACCGGTGTCGAGGCCGTGCAACCGGTAGGCGTCCGCCAGCCCCGACGACTGCCCGAACTCCGTCACGCCGAGGCAGCGGATCCGGTCACCGCGCACCGCCGCCAGGAACGACAGCGTGTGCGGGTGCCCGTCCAGGACGGTCACGAGTGGCGCCGGGTGGGCGGCGGGGAACAGCTCGTCGAGGAGCCGGCCCTGCTCCTGGTACGAGCGGAAGACGAGGTCGGGGCTGGTCAGGCAGACCACTCCGGCGTTCACGCCCTCCTCGGCGAGTGCCCCGGCGGCGGCGAGGACCTCGGGCATGATCGCGCCGACGCCGACCAGCGTGACGTCCTCCTCCTCAGGCGAGAACTCGGCCGGCAGCCGGTAGCCGCCGGCGACCGCCTGCCGCCGCCGCTGCGACAGGAGCGCCTCGTCGGCAGGCAGCTGCGCGAGTGACGGGTCGAGGGGGCGGGTGGAGAGCCGGAAGTACGACGACGTGCCGCCGTCGACGCCGACCCGCTCCATGGCGTGGAGGAAGCACCACTCGAGGTCCTGGGCGAACGCCGGCTCCCAGGCGATGCACCCCGGCTGCTCCAGCCCGATCGACGGCGTGGTGATCGACTGGTGCGCGCCGCCCTCCGGCGCCAGGGTGACACCCGAGGGAGTGCCGACCAGGATCGACTGGCCGCCGGCGTAGATCCCGTAGGACCACGGCTCCAGCGCCCGAGCCACGAACGGGTCGTAGATCGTGGCGACCGGGATCAGCCGCTCCCCCCACCGCGACCACGTCGCGCCGAGCTCACCCAGCAGCGAGACGAGGTTGACCTCGGCGATGCCGAGCTCGATGTGCTGGCCGTTGCTCACCTCCTGCCAGCGCAGGACCCGCTCGGTGTCGTCGGCGAACCAGTCGCGGCGGGCCTCGACCGACCACACCCCGGTCTTGTTGATCCAGCCGCCGAGGTTCGTCGACGAGGCGACGTCCGGGCTGCAGGTCACCACCCGTGCCGCCACCTCCGGGGCGTCCCGCGTGAGGTCGGCCAGCAGGCGGCCCAGAGCGGCCTGGGTGGAGATCGGCTTGCGGTGGGCGTGGCCGAGCGAGCCGGGGACGGTCAGCGCGGAGGCGGTCGCGACGGGAGTACGACGAAGGTCGTCCGCGCGGCGCTCGCACAGCCGCCCCGCCGGCGTACTGCTGTCGAAGCGGCGCCACGGGGCTCCACCGTCCATGCCGGACGCGGTTGCCAGGGCGTCCAGCTGGGCAGCGGTCAGCAGCGCCGAGTGGTTGTTGGGGTGGCCCTCGGTGGGGAGGCCGCGGCCCTTGACCGTGTAGGCGAAGACCACCGTGGGGCGGTGTCCCTCGACGCCGCGGAACGTGTCGACGAGCAGGCCGAGGTCGTGGCCGCCGAGGTCGCGGACGGCATCGGCGAGCTCAGCGGGCGACAGGTCGTCGAGGAGCCTCCGCAACCGCACGCTCCCGGTGTCGATGCGGTCGGCGACCTCGGCGGGGTCGGCGCGGAGGATCCGCTGGTACTCCTCGTTCGACATCGCCTCGAGCCGGCTGCGCAGCTCGTCGCCGCCGTCGCGCTCGAAGAGCTCGCTGATCCGCCGGCCCCACTTGAGGATGACGACCTCCCAGCCGGCGGCGGCGAACATCCCCTGCAGCTTCTCGATCTGGATGTCGGGCACCACCCGGTCCAGCGACTGCCGGTTGAGGTCGACCACCCAGAGCAGCTCGCCCAGCTTCGCGACCGCCGGGTCCGCGACCGCCTCCCAGATCGCGCCCTCGTCCAGCTCGGCGTCTCCGACCAGGCTGACGAACCGGCCGGCGGGTGGGGCGGAGGGGAACTGCGAGGCGACGTACCGGTGCGCCATCGCCGCCCAGAGCGGGGCCGTGGCGCCGATGCCGACCGAGCCGGTCGAGAAGTCGACCGTGTCAGGGTCCTTCAGCCGCGACGGGTAGGACTGCAGCCCGCCCTTGGCCCGCAGCGTCGGGAGGTAGCTCTCGTCGAGGTCGCCGAGCAGGTAGTTGATCGCGTGCAGCACCGGGGACGCGTGCGGCTTGACCGAGACCCGGTCGAGCCCGGTCAGCTCGGCGAACCACAGCGCGACCATGACGTCGACCATCGAAGCGCTCGAGGCCTGGTGCCCGCCGGCCTTCACACCCGAGTCGTTGGGCCGGCCGGCGTTCGCGGCGTCGACGATCGCCGCGGAGAGCCAGAGCACCCGCTGGGCGATCTCCCGCAGGACGGCTTCGTCGTACGCCGGCCGCGTGCTGGTCCTGGTTTCCGTCGTCATGCCACCCGTCCTCGGTCAGGGGACCGAGTCGATGATGGCACGTCGGGCCGCCCACGACGTGCGGGCGGCCCGGCGTACTGCTGTCGCTCAGCCCTGCTTGCGCTCCTGCTTCTTGGCGTCAGCGAGGTCGCTGAGCCGGTCGGCGTCGGCGCGGGCCTGCGCAGCCTCCTGCTTCGTCTCGCGGGCATCGTCGAGATCGGCCTTCGCCTTCTTCGTGGCGGCCTTCTTCTTCGTCTCGGCCGCTCCCGCCGCACGCTGCTTGCGCTGCTCGGCCTGGGCGGTGCTCCTCGCGGCGCGCTGGTCCGCGGCGGCCTTCTTCTGAGCGGCCGTCTTCTCGGCCCTGGCCTTCGCCTCCTGCTTGCCGCGTGCCTCGGCTGCGTCGGCCTCGTCGAGCCCGCTCGCGGCGCGGTCCTGGGCGGCGTTGCGCTTCTGCGTGGCCTTCTGGCGGCCCTCGGCGGCGGTCTCGCGGGCCTGCGCCCGACGGGACGCGGCCTCCTCCTCGAGCCGGGCCGCGGTGGCGACCTTGGAGGTGCGCTCGAGGCGCTCGGCACCCCGCTCGGCGATGCCGCGGTTGCCGAGCACGGTGCCGGCGAGCTTGTCGGCCGAGCCGATGGCTCGGTCCAGCGTCAGGCGCGAGCCCTCCGGCAGCCTGTCGGACAGCGTGCTGTCGATCACCGTCAGCGGAAGCCGGGCGATCTCGTAGGGAAGGGAGACAAGGTTCTTCATCATCATGGTCCTCAGTTGGTCTCGGCGCGCAGCTGCGCGGCCTGCTGGTCGGCGGCGGCGGCCTCGCGCTCGAGGCGGGCCCGCTCGGCGGTGGCACGCTGCTCGGTGGAGCCGGCGTCGGCCGCGATGTTCTCGGCCTCGCGGAGCCGCTGCTCGGCCAGGTCGTCGGCCCGCTCCTCGGCGGCCTCGCGGCCCGCGGCCTCCTTGAGCGTGGCCTCGCGCTCGGCGGCGGCGCGCTCGCTCTCCTGCTGCCGCTCGACGACGGCCTCCTCGCGGGCGGCCTGGGCGCGTGCCGCGCTCTTCTCCTGGGCGGCCTCGCGGTTGGCTTCCTTGATGTCCTGCGTCGCCTCGTCGCGCTCGGCGTCGGCGATGGCCTCGTCGGCGACCGCCTGCTTGCGGTTGCGCGCCTCGGCCTGCTGGAGCTGGCCCTCCTCGACCAGGGTGTCCTTGCCGGTCACGGCGCCGGCGACCTCTTTGGCCTTGCCCGCGACGTTGTCGAACAGTCCTTCTCGGGCCTCTGCTGCTTTGTCAGTACTCATGAGTAAGTCATGCCCGGCGTGGGTTTCCTGACACCCGTCCCGGCTGTGACATGGCCCTCAGGCGCCGGGGTCAGAACTGGTCGGTGCCGCGCAGCGGGCCGGGTCGACCGTCGGGGTCGTGCAGGACGAGGTACGGCGGGCGTGCGAGCACCTGGCTGACCCGGCCCAGGGAGGTGGCCCCCAGTCGGCGCAGCCTTCCGGGGGGACGCGGCCCCACACACCCGCCCTCGTGCCAGGCGTCGAGCTCCGCCGCACACCGCGCGAACGCGTCGTACATCCCCTCGGGGTCGACGCAGTCGCTCATCGACCCGGGCGAGAAGGACCGTCCGAGGTGCTCGGCAGCAAGGGTGAGCCGGAGCCGACGGGCGTAGCCGAGGTCGCCGGGATCGTCGGGGGCCGACGCGGTGTCGATCACCACCGCCGAGCACTCCGAGTCGTGCGTCCAGGAGCGCCGGTTGAAGTTGTCGGAGCCGATGGAGGCCCAGGTGTCGTCGATGAGGCAGCACTTGGCGTGGACGTAGATCGGGGTGCCGGCCTCGTTCTCCACGCCGTAGACCGCGACCCGGCCCGGCGCCACCGCGTCGACCTTCGCCATCGCCTGCTGCCGGCCGAGCAGCTGCGGCACGCGGCCCAGCCAGCTGTCCAGGTCGGGGTGCAGGGGCACGACGGCGACGACGTGCAGGCCAGGGTTGGCCTCGAGCGCATCGGTGAAGACGTCGCCGATGAGGTTGCCCCAGAGGTACTGGTCCTCGACGTAGATCAGCCGCCGGGCGCGCTTGACCGCCTTGGAGTAGCCGCGGGCCACGCTGCGCTCGCCACCTCGCGCGAACGGGTGGTCGCGCCCGTGCGTCAGGTTCGGGTAGGTCCGGAGCAGCTGGACGACGTGCGTGCCGCCGTCGACCGGTGGCGGCGCCGGCGCCTGCGGCGGAAGCGGGTCGGGCGTGACGTCGAGCCGGTGCAACCGGTCCGCCAGGTAGTACACCGGGTTCCGGCTCAGCCGGGTCGGGTCCTCCCACCGTTCCCGGAACACCGTCTCGACGTCCTTGACGGCCGGCCCCGAGATGGCCGCCTGGATGTCGTGCCACGGCGGCGTGTCGCCGTACTCCTTGGCCATCGGCAGGGACTGCGGGTCGCCGTTGTGCGAAGCGTCGTCGCGGCGGGCGTGGCAGAGGTCGATGCCGCCCACGTACGCGACGTCGCGGGTCGGGTCGTCCTGGTGACGGATGACCACGAGCTTCTGGTGGTGCGAGCCGCCGAGCCGCACCCGCATGTCCAGCAGCGCCTCGGCGCCGTGGTCCTGCAGCTCGTGGCCGAGCCGGCGGTTCTGCCCGGACGTGAACCCGAACAGCTCCCGGTGGGAGCGCCACACCAGGCCTCGTACGTCGACCCCGCGCTCGTCGGCGCGCGCGAGCACGGCCGCGACCTCGCTGCCCGGCTCGCCGGTGAGCCGCTCGTCGGCGTCGCCCTGCCAGTCGGTGAAGAGGACGAGGTCACCCTCGCGGGTCGCCTCGAGCCGCTCGAAGAGCTCCCGGAAGTACGTCGCCCCGTGGATCAGCGGGCGGACCAGGTTGCCCTCCGACCAGGCCTGCTCCCCCGGATGGTCGGCGTCGAGCCGGGTGTTCGGGTTGGCGCGCTCGGACTTCGTCAGCAGCCACTCGGTGAGGGTCACGTTCACAGAGAGGTGGCGGGCGGGTCGTAGGTCGGTTGGTACAGCGTCATCGCGCCGGCGCCGGGGATCTTGAGCTGGACGGTGGTGCCCCACGGCTGCTCCTCGACACCGCCGCCGAACTCGGCTCCCTTGGCCGCCAGCTCCGACATCGTCGCCTCCAGGTCGTCGCACATCAGCGAGATGTCGAACCGCTGGTCGGTCGAGCCGGTGCGCCCGTCGTACTCCCAGGAGCTGGGGTGGACGCCGAGCTCGCTCGGGCCGGTCCTGAAGATGAGCCAGCCGCCGCCGGTGTCTGTGGCCGGCATCCCGAGGACGTCGCGGAAGAACGCGCGGGCCGCCTCGGGGTCCTCGGCGTAGACGAGGGTGTGCACTGCGGTGATCATGGGGTTCCTCTCAGCGTCGTACGAGCTTGCCCCACAGGTGCGGCTGGAGCTCCTGGCCCACCGCCGCCATGTCGAACGCGAACCACAGGTCACCCTCGACCAGCCCGTAGAGCCGGTGCCCGGCGGTGACCTCCTTGGCGGTGGCGGTGCGCAGCACGGCGTCCGTGGTCAGCTCGAGCTTGGCGCCGTCGACCTTGCCGAGCCAGAGCTCGAGGAAGCCGGTGTTGTGGCTGAGGAGGAGCTCGGCCGAGCCGTCCTCCTGGCAGCGGAGGAACCCGGTCTCCTGGGCGGCGTCGCGGATCTTGGTGCCCTCGGCGTCGACCAGCGTCGCCTTGGCCATGTAGTGCATGAACGGCCGGCCGTCCTGCTGGAAGAGCACCTCCCAGGTGAAGCGGAACGGCTCGATCGTCGGGTAGTCGCCCTCCCCGCTCCCCTCCCACCGGCCGAGCAGCCAGGCGAACTTGGACAGGTCCGGGTGGAGGTTCTCGGGGATCTCGAAGGGCATCTCAGGCGTCCCGGTTCGTCGCGGTCATCTCGCGGACCTTCTGCTGCTCGGCCCGGACCAGCTTGGTGAACGCCAGGACGAGTCCGAGACCGAGGAGCAGGAAGAGCACCACCATGAGTGCGACGAGGAGGGAAGCCATGGCGGCGATCCTATCTTTCGGGCCTTCTCACGGCGGGCGCCCTCCGCGACACGCCGCCGGCGCGAAGGGGACCAAAGTCAGGTTCTGCGAGACAAAGTAGGAGTTTTGCCCGTTGGCCCTGGTTTCTGCCGGGTGAGTGTTGCAGGATGCGCGGGTCATGCACTCGGGCTCGACCTCTGATCGAAGGAAGACATGAAGGCAACACGCACCGTCCTCGCGGCCCTCGGCGCCGCTGCACTCGGAACCATGGGCGTGCAGCCCCTGGCTCAAGCCGTCGACAGCAGCGACATCGTGGCCCAGTGGGAGATGAACGAGAGTTCTGGCGCCGTGATGCGCGACAGCAGCGGCAACGGAATCGACGGCGAGATCGGGTCCGCCGTCAAGACCGGCTTCACCTTCGCCGGAGCCACCGGCTACCAGTGGACGAAGACCAACCCGAACGAGCCTCCGGCGAAGCCGGAGCGGCTCGTCACGGTGGACGATGGGCGGCTCAACCCGGGCTACCGCGACTTCGCGATCACGGTGCGCTTCCGCACGACCCACTCGGCCGGCAACATGCTGCAGAAGGGCCAGGCCACCAACAAGGGCGGCTACTTCAAGTGGCAGAACGTCCGCGGCAAGATCACGTGCCTCGTCCGCGGGTACGACGAGCAGGGGAACCGGCTCAGCAAGGCGGTCAACAGCGGGACGACCCCTCTCAACGACGGACAGTGGCACACGCTCACCTGTGAGCGCACCGCCGACCAGGTGACCTTGAGGATCGACGGCTCGTCGAAGGTGCGCCGTGCCCGTGGCGCGACGGGGTCGATCAGCAACAACGTGCCGCTCACCTTCGCGGGGAAGCCGAACTGCGACCAGGTCAGGGTGAGCTGCGACTACTTCTCCGGCGAGATGGACTACGTGCACTTCGCCATCGCCGGCGGCGCCGGTGGGGGTGACGGCGGCGACGGTGGCGACGGTGGCGGCGACGGTGGCGGCGACAGTGGCGGCGCCGACACCACAGCACCCACGGTCGCTGACACGAGCCCGAACGCGGACGCGACCGGCGTCCGTCGCGGGGCGAACGTCAAGGCGACCTTCAGCGAGCAGGTGACCGGGGTCAACGAGTCCACGATGACGCTGACCAGGGCGGCCAACGGTGACCAGCTCGGCGCCAACCTGAGCTACGACTCCGCCTCACGGGAAGTCACCATGAACCCGGACCGGCGTCTGCCCCCGAACACGCGGCTCATCGTCGCCTTCGAGACCGGCATCACCGACGACGCCGGCAACGCGCTGAAGCCGATGACCTGGTCGTTCACGACGGCGGGCTGAGCCGCCGTCACACCGGACGGACGTTGAGCAGCTGCCGGGCCTCGTCGGGGGTCATCGGCTCCCGCTGCGCCAGCCGCCCCATCGAGGCGGCCCGCAGCACCAGCTGCTCGTTGTGCTCGACCGGGACGCCCCGGGCGAGGGTGAGGACGTCCTCCATGCCGACGCGGAGGTGGCCGCCCTTCGACAGCGCGGCGAGCCCGACGGCGAGGGTCGAACGGCCGATCCCGGTGGCGGACCACGACGTCGTCTCCGGCGGCAGTGCGGCCACAGCGGCGACCAGGGCGTCGGCCGTGCCGGGCATCCCGCCCGGGACGTTCATCACCAGGTCGACGTGCACCCGCTCGCCGTACGGAAGGCCGAGCTCTTTCAGCAGCCGCGACAGCGCGTGCACGTGCCCGAGGTCGAACAGCTCGAACTCGGGGACCACCTGCCGCTCCTGGGACAGCTGGTAGAGCTCCTTGATGAACGGCCACGGGTTGAGGAAGACGTCGTCGCCGAAGTTCGTCGTCCCCATCGTGAGGCTGCACGAGTCGGGGGCAGCGTCGAGGACCTTGAGCCGGTTCTCCAGCGGGTCGTGGACCGAGCCGCCGGTGGAGAGCTGGACGACCAGGGCGGTCTCGGCGCGCAGCGCGTCGACGGTGTCGGTGAGCCGGCGTACGTCCAGCGTCGGCTTGTGCTCGTCGTCGCGGATGTGGACGTGGATCATCGCGGCCCCTGCGGCCTCGCACCGCTTGGCGGTCTCGACCAGCTCGCCGAGGGTCGTCGGGAGCTGAGGGACGTCGGCCTTGCTGGACTCCGCGCCGGTCGGCGCGACGGTGATCAGCAGCTTGTCGGTGGGGGCGGTCAGGGCGGTCACGGCGGTCATCGTGTCAGACTTCCCCCGGCCGGTCGACCCGGCGGAGAGGAGATCCTTCGGATGCGCGCGGTGATCCAGCGAGTTCTTTCAGCGAGCGTCACCGTGGACGGGAAGGTTGTCGGCTCTGTCTCGGAACCCGGGCTTGTGGTCCTCCTCGGCGTCACCCACGACGACGGCCCGGCGCAGGTCGCCTGGATGGCCCGCAAGATCTGGGAGCTGCGGATCATGCGCGAGGAGAGGTCCGCCTCGGACCTCGGCGCGCCGGTGCTGGTGGTCAGCCAGTTCACCCTGTACGGCGACGCCCGCAAGGGACGACGACCGACCTGGATCGCGGCTGCTCCGGGGCAGCTCTCGGAGCCGACGTACGACGCGTTCTGCGACGAGCTCGACCGGCTGGGAGCGAAGGTCTCGCGGGGCGTGTTCGGGGCGGACATGCAGGTCGCGCTGGTCAACGACGGGCCGGTCACGATGGTCCTCGAGAACGCCTAGGCCTCGACAGACGGGTGATCGCCGACGGGCCCTGCGGGACGGGGCGCGGCTGCCGTCACCCCTATGATCCGAGGATGTCGGACCTCGGCGCACTGGCGTCCCTGCTCGCCGCGGCGGAGTCAGCCGCGCCCGTGGACGCGGTGAACGCGATCACCCGTGAGATGGGGGTCCGGCTGCGGGCGCTGGAGGTCTCGTTCCTGGTGGCGGACATCTCCGGCCGTGCCCTGGTCGAGCTGGCGCACGTCCCGCTCGCCGGTTCCGCCCCCGCACCCGCGACGGTGCCCGGGGGCGAGCACCGGGCGCACGGTGAGGAGTCGGCACGCCGGCTGATGTTCGACGGCGGGCCCATGGAGCGCGTGGTGCGCAGCCAGCAACGAGTGGTCCTGTCACCCACGGAACCGTCCGACGCGGCCGGGTGGACGGTGCTCGCACCCGTCACCGAACGCGGCGAGGTGGTGGGGGTCCTCGAGCTGCGGATGCCCCACGAGCCGGGCGACGACGACATCGAGACGATCGCGACCCTGGCGCACCTCCTCGCGTTCGTGGTCATCGCCAACCGGCGCCACACCGATCTCTTCGAGTGGGGCCAACGCAGCCGGCCGCTGAGCCTCTCGGCGGAGATCCAGCAACGCCTCCTGCCAGGCCCCCGCACCTGCGAGGCAGCTTCCTTCACGCTCTCGGCCTGGCTCGAGCCCGCTGCCACGATCGCCGGAGACACGTTCGACTACAGCCTCGCGCGCGACGCGTTGCACGTGTCGATGTCCGACGCGATGGGTCATGGAGTAGCCGCCGCGCTCACCGCCACCTTGTGCGTCGGCGCGCTGCGGGGCGCCCGCCGCCGAGGGCGCTCCTTGGTCCTGCAGGCCTCCGACGCCAACACCGCCATCCTCGAGCATGGCGCGGACAGCCGGCTGGACGACTTCGTCACGGGGCTCGTCGGCCGGATGGACCTGCGCTCCGGGGTGATGAGCCTGCTCAACGCCGGCCACGTCCCGCCGTACCTCTCCCGCGGCGGCGAGGTCGCAGCCGTCAGCTTGCCGCCGAACCTTCCGTTCGGGATGTTCCCCGACAGCGCCTACGAGGTCGTCGACCTGCAGCTCGAGCCCGGCGACCGCCTCGTGCTCGTGACCGACGGCATGCTGGAACGTAACGCCGGGGCCATCGATCTGCCCGGAGCGATCCGTGAGTCGGCGTCGCTGCACCCTCGCGAGGCGACCGCCGCGCTGGCCGACAGCGTGCTCGCCGCCACCGGGGACGCGTTGACCGACGACGCCACGGTTCTGTGCCTGGACTGGTACGGACGGCACGGCCGGGACCGCAGCGCCGAGGGCGGCGCCGACCTGAGCCGCGCGAGCAGCTGAGGGCCGGCCGCAGGTCAGCTGATCGGCGTGGTCCGGCCGTAGTCGTCGGCGTAGCGGACGATGTCGTCCTCGCCGGTGTAGTGCCCGCGCTGCACCTCGACGATGATCAGCTCCTCGGCCCCGTCGTTGCACAGTCGGTGCTTCGCGCCCTGCGGGACGTCGATCGTGTGACCGGCCATGGCGCTGGTGATGGTGCCGTCGATGGTGCAGGTGGCGACGCCGCAGATGACGACCCAGTGCTCGGAGCGGTGCTCGTGGGTCTGGTACGAGAGCCGGGCGCCTGGTCTCACGTGGATCCGCTTGACCTTGTAGCCGACGCCCACGTCGAGCACGTGCCACGACCCCCAGGGTCGGTCCTCGGAATCCAGCTCCGCCACGTCGTACCTCTCCGTCAGCATCCGCGGCGTGCCGGCGGACTGGGGCGACAGCCTACGTGGGGTGCTGCAGATTCCCATGGGATGCAGAAGAACTGGAGCTCCCCATGGGCTACAACCCATGGGGAGCTCACAATCCTCTGCATACCGTGGGAATTGGCAGGCCCTCAGACGGCGATCTCGACCTCGACCACCTCGCCGATCGTCGCCTGCACCTTCCGGTCGACCGGCTCGGAACCCGGCGCCAGCGTCCGCAGGGTCCACTCGCCGGGCCCCGCGAAGAACCGGAACTGCCCGGTCGCGGACGTCGGCACCTCGGCGGTGAACTCACCGGTCCGGTCGTGGAGCCGGACGTATGCCGGCGACACCGGCTCGCCGTCCCGGAGCACGACGCCCTGGACGATCGCCTCCTTGGCCACGTCGACACCGTCGAGGGAGACGCCTCCCTTGGTGGCACCGCACATCTCAGGCCTCCCCGGGCTCGTCGCCGAGGGCGACGGGGACGCCGACGAGGGAGCCGTACTCGGTCCAGGAGCCGTCGTAGTTCTTGACGTTCTTGACCCCGAGCAGCTCGGCGAGCACGAACCAGGTGTGCGACGAGCGCTCCCCGATCCGGCAGTAGGCGATGGTGTCCTTGGCCTCGTCGAGCCCGGCGTCCTGGTAGAGCTTGCGCAGCTCGTCGTCGGACCTGAACGTCCCGTCGTCGTTGGCGGCCTTGCTCCACGGGACGTTGCCGGCGGTCGGGATGTGGCCGGCGCGCTGGGCCTGCTCCTGCGGGAGGTGCGCCGGCGCCATGAGCCGGCCGGCGAACTCGTCGGGGCTCCGCACGTCGATGAGGTTCTTCTTGCCGATCGCCTCGACGACCTCGTCGCGGAAGGCGCGGATCGAGTGGTCCTGCTCCTGCGCGGTGTAGGAGGTCTTCTCCCGGACCGGCAGGTCCTTGACCAGCTCACGGCCGTCGAGCTCCCACTTCTTGCGGCCGCCGTCGAGGAGCTTGACGTCCTGGTGGCCGTAGAGCTTGAAGTACCAGTACGCGTAGGCCGCGAACCAGTTGTTGTTGCCGCCGTACAGGATCACCGTGTCGTCGTTGCTGACGCCGCGGTCGGAGAGGAGTGCCTCGAACTGCTGCTTGTTGACGAAGTCACGACGGACCTGGTCCTGCAGGTCGGTCGTCCAGTCGAGCTTGATGGCGCCCTTGAGGTGGCCCTGGTCGTACGACGAGGTGTCCTCGTCGACCTCGACCAGGACGATGCCGTCGTCGTCGAGGTGCTCCTCGACCCACTGGGCAGTGACGAGGCTGTTTTCGCGGCTCATGGAGGTGCCTTTCGAGTTGCGTGGTCTGGAGACGGCCGGTCAGCGAGGGACGGCCTGACAAGAGAGATGCTAGGGGCGGTCAGGAGGCCGGACACAGCGACGAGCGCATGCGGCAGTGGTCCACGGCGCGGCGCCGGGTCAGCATCGTCGTGAGCATGCGTCGAGACTAGGGGGCGGGCCCCAGCACCGGAACTGCTGTCTTGCCTTGTGAGACAAGCATCCACATTCTGATACGTCGAGCGGTGACCTATGCTTCTCCGACCATGAAGCGCGCACTCATCACCGGGATCACCGGTCAGGACGGCTCGTACCTGAGCGACCTGCTGCTCGCCAAGGGGTACGAGGTCCACGGGGTCGTCCGTCGCGCCTCCACGGTCAACACCGGCCGGCTCGATGCGAGCCGCGCGGACGCGGTCTGCGAGTCCGACGGCGGCCCGCACCTCCACTACGGAGACCTCAACGACGGCACCGTGCTGACCCGGCTCGTCCACGAGATCCGGCCCGACGAGGTCTACAACCTCGGCGCGATGAGCCACGTGCAGGTCTCCTTCGACGTGCCCGAGTACACCGCCTCCACCAACGGCGGCGGCACGGTCCGCCTCCTCGAGGCGATCCGGGCGGCGAGGCTCGACTGCCGCTACTACCAGGCCTCGACCTCGGAGATGTTCGGCCTCACGGTTCCTCCGCAGAACGAGGACTCGCCCTTCCACCCGCGCTCGCCGTACGGCACCTCCAAGCTCTTCGCCCACTGGTGCACGGTGAACTACCGCGAGGCGTTCGGCCTCTTCGCGGTCTCGGGGATCCTCTTCAACCACGAGTCGCCGCGCCGCGGCGAGGACTTCGTGACCCGCAAGATCACCCGCGCCGTCGCGCGGATCAAGGCCGGCCTCCAGGACGAGCTCGTCCTCGGCAACCTCGATGCCGTGCGGGACTGGGGCTACGCCCCGGAGTACGTCGAGGGCATGTGGCTGATGCTCCAGAGCGACACCCCGTCGGACTACGTGCTCGCGACCGGGACCGGCACGACGGTCCGGGAGTTCGCGGACACCGCCTTCACCCATGCCGGGCTGTCGTGGGAGGACCACGTCAGGCACGACGAGCGGTTCGAGCGGCCCGCCGAGGTGCACGCGCTGGTCGGCGACGCGTCCAAGGCGCACCGGACGCTCGGCTGGAAGGCGCAGACCCACGCCGACGACCTGGCTCGGATCATGGTCGACGCCGACCTCGCCCTGCTGGCCTGACCTCCGTGCGGGTCAGCCGCCGGCGAAGGGCGGGAGGAACTCGACCGACCCTCCGGGAGCGACCTCGACACCGGCCGGGTCCGCCGTACCGACCGGCGTCTCGCCGACCAGGACCGAGCACACGGAGAGCACCTTCTCCAGCCCGTCGGCGAAGGGCAGCCGACGCAGGACCTCGTCCCGGACCCACGCCACGGAGACCGGGCCGGGCACGTCCAGCACCACCTCCGACGTACCCGCTGCCGCGCGCGCACCCGCCCACATCCGCACGGTGACGACGCCCTGCCCGCTGGAGACCATGTCGGATATCCTGCCTCAACCGACCTCAGGCTCAACGGCGAGTCGACCCAGGCCCGTCCGTGACGGGCACCCTCGACGGAGACGGAGGAGGTCACGTGAGCGCTCTTCTCATGCTGACCAACGCCCTGCAGCCGTCCGCCGACGTGCTCCCCGCCCTGGCGCTGCTCCCGCACACCGTCCGCGTGCTGCCCGCCGAGGGGACCGCGCTCCTCGAGGCGCCGCCGGTCGACCTGGTCCTCGTCGACGGCCGCCACGACCTCGCCAAGGCGCGCGACCTCGGCCGGCTCCTGCGGACGACCGGCACCGCCTCGCCGGTCCTCCTGATCCTCACCGAGGGTGGGCTGTCGGTCGCCGCGGCCGACTGGGGGTTCGACGACTTCGTCCTCACCACCACCGGGCCGGCGGAGGTGGAGGCCCGGCTCCGGCTCGCGATCGCCCGGCTGGCGCAGCAGCAAGCGGGCGACGACCCCGAGGCGCACGTCATCCGCTCCGGCGAGGTCACCGTCGACGACGTCACCTACACCGCCAAGCTCGGCGGGCGTCCCCTCGACCTCACCTTCAAGGAGTTCGAGCTCCTCAAGCACCTCGCCCAGCACCCCGGTCGCGTCTTCACCCGCGAGCAGCTGCTCCAGGAGGTCTGGGGGTACGACTACTACGGAGGCACCCGCACCGTCGACGTCCACGTCCGGCGGCTCCGCGCCAAGCTCGGTCCCGAGCACGAGCAGCTGATCGGGACGGTGCGCAACGTCGGCTACCGGTTCGTCCTGCCGCCCAAGGAGCAGCCCGACCGCGCGCCCACTAACGTCTCCCCATGACCGTCACGCGGCTGGACCACGCGAGCTTCGACTGGGCGAGCGGTGCGGGCGGCGCCGCCGAGGTACGCCGGATCGCCGACTCGGCCCTCCGCCACGACGGCCGTGAGGCGCTCAACGAGGCCGCGGTCCTGACGCTGCGCAACCGGGGGCTCGAGACGGGGATGCTCTTCCTCTCCGGTGAGGACGGGTTCGCCTACGTCCACGGGCTCTCCGGCGGCGGCCGCCCCGAGCTCGACGTCGCCGTCGCCCCCTCCGCACGCAGCCGCGGGATCGGTACGGCGCTCGCGCAGGCCGCTCTGGAGGCCGTCGACGGCATCCCGGTCACCGCCTGGTCGCACGGCAACCACCCGGCCGCCGCGGTGCTGGCCCGCCGGCTCGGCCTCGAGGCGGTCCGTGAGCTGTGGCTGATGCGCCGGCCCCGCCTTGCGTCAGGGCGGGGGGCAACGTCATCCGAACCGGCGCCTCCGGCGCCCGGTTCGGATGACGTCCCGGAGGGGTTCACCATCCGCCCGTTCGAGCCGGGGGTCGACGACAAGGCGTTCCTCGCGGTCAACGCGGCCGCGTTCGCCGACCACCCCGAGCAGGGGTCGCTCGACCAGCGGGGGCTCGACGAGCGGAAGGCCGAGGCGTGGTTCGACCCGGCCGGCTTCCTGGTCGCCGAGCGTGACGACAGGCTGGTCGGGTTCCACTGGACCAAGGTGCACCCCGAGGGGTTCGGCGAGGTCTACGTCATCGGCGTCCACCCGAGCGCCCAGGGCAGCGGGATCGGCCGGGCGCTGCTCGCCGCAGGGCTGGAGCACCTGTCGGGGACGCCCGAGGTCGTCCTCTACGTCGAGGCGGCGAACTCGGGAGCGATCCGGCTCTACGAGTCCTACGGGTTCACCCACGCCGCCCGGGACACCGACGTGCTCTACGCGACGGTCGGCTCCTGAGCGCGGCCGCGAGCTGGGAGGGGTAGCCAACGAGGTGACACCATGGCGTCATGAGCCCAGACCCAGGGGTTGCGGTCGCGCCGGCCCCGAGCGCCGAGTCCTTGACCGGCGCCTTCGACCCCGACGAGCAGTACGACGGCCGCGACTCGTTCGACCTGGAGCCGGCCTACGACACCGACGCCGGCGAGCTCCCCAACGACCGGTTCCTCGACCGGGAGCTGTCGTGGCTCCGCTTCAACCAGCGGGTCCTCGAGCTCGCGGAGGACCCGACCGTTCCGCTCCTCGAGCGGGTGCGGTTCGCGGCGATCTTCGCCTCCAACCTCGACGAGTTCTTCATGGTCCGGGTGGCCGGCCTCAAGCGGCGGATCGTCGCCGGCGTCGCCGTACCCAGCGCCAGCGGCCTCCAGCCGCGTGAGGTGCTCAGCCAGATCCGGCGGGTGACGACCGACCTCATGCAGCGGCACGCGAACCTGTTCCGGGACGAGATCGTGCCGGCCCTCGCCGAGCACGACATCGAGCTGCTCCGCTGGGCCGACCTCAAGAAGGACGAGCAGAAGCAGCTGAAGAAGCTCTTCAAGGAGCGGGTCTTCCCGGTCCTCACCCCGCTCGCCGTGGACCCGGCCCACCCGTTCCCCTACATCTCCGGGCTCTCCCTCAACCTCGCCGTCCTGGTCCGCAACCCCAAGACCGACAAGGAGCACTTCGCCCGGGTCAAGGTACCGCCGATCTTCGACCGGTTCGTCGCGGTCGAGGACCAGCGGTTCGTCCCGCTCGAGGACGTCATCGCCGAGCACCTCAAGCCGCTGTTCCCCGGCATGCAGGTCGTCGCCGTCCACACGTTCCGGGTGACGCGCAACGAGGACCTCGAGGTCGAGGAGGACGACGCGGAGAACCTCCTCACCGCGCTCGAGAAGGGGCTGCAACGGCGCCGGTTCGGCCCACCGGTCCGGCTCGAGGTCGAGGAGACGATCGACGCCCACGTCCTCGACCTGCTCGTCACCGAGCTCGGGATGAACGCCGCCGAGGTGGTCCGGGTCCCCGGCCCGCTCGACCTCCGCGGCCTTCACGACATCGCCGACCTCGACCGGGCCGAGCTGAAGTACCCTGCCTTCCTCCCCTCCACCCATGCCCACCTCGCCGAGGTCGAGTCCGCGTCGCCGGTCGACATCTTCCAGAACGTCCGGAACCACGACGTGCTCCTGCACCACCCCTACGACTCGTTCTCCACGTCGGTGCAGCGGTTCCTCGAGCAGGCCGCCGCGGACCCGGCGGTGCTCGCGATCAAGCAGACGCTCTACCGCACCTCGGGCGACTCCCCGATCATCGAGGCCCTGATCGACGCGGCCGAGGCCGGCAAGGAGGTCCTCGTCATCGTCGAGATCAAGGCACGGTTCGACGAGGGGGCGAACATCAAGTGGGCGCGCAAGCTGGAGGAGGCCGGCTGCCA
>DASSBB010000130.1:0-17088 GCA_035699145.1 Marmoricola sp. | reverse complement strand
GACGGCAAGACCCAGATCACCCGCACCCGACGCCGACGGCCCTAGGGAGCGCACCACGGTGTAGCCACGGCACCTCAGCGACGAAGGTCGGCGAGAAGGGCCGCTGCCCGATCGACGACGTGGGAGCGGGGCACTCCGGCCGCAAGGTCGCTGATCCGTGCGACGACGGTCCCTCCGAGATGGTGACGGAGCTGCTCCGTCAGACGCGCGTACCGGCTGACGTCCTCGCTGACGAGCGGAGGCGCGGTCGGCGCGGCCTCGGCGGCCGCGAGCAGGAACACGCTGTCCTCGCGCCTTCCATGGGCTGCGAGGAGCTCGGCCGCGATCCGCAGCGTGGTCCACACCTGGGGCCAGGCCCCCGCCCGGCGTACGTCCTGCAGCAACGGCGCCGCGAGCTCGAGCGCCTCGTCGTCGTGGCGCTGCCGCACCAGTACGGCGAACAGCGCGAGCCGGGAGACCTGGCTGATGTGGGCCGCGCCGATCCGCTCCGCCTCCGCGGCTGCTTCACGGAATCGGGTCACCCCACAACCCGGGTCGTGGCGGGCCTCGATCTCGCCGGATGCGGGGTTCTCGAGCGTTCGACGGGCTGCGGAGAACCCGTTCAACATGGTCCTGGAGGCGCGGCCCTGAGCTCCTCCGACTCGGGCGGCAAGGCAATGAGCGCAAGAGGACGGCCGACGTCTACGGCCGATCGGGCGACACGACGTCGAGCCGGACCTCGCAGGTGGCGCCGGCGCGTAGCCCCTCTCCCTGTCTCACCTGCTTCTTCACGGGAAGCACGAAGCTGCCTGAGGCGGTGTCCGGGAAGAGGGAGGTGCGCCAGGTCGTGGACCCGATGCAGACCTCCATCCGGACGCTCCCGAACCCGTTGCGGGGGCCGGCTTCGAGTGCGATGTCCTCGGACACCTCTGCCGGCAGAGTCAGGAAGTGCCATGAGCCCGGGCCGTCGGGTGAGTGCTCCCACAGGCTGGCGCGAAACACGTGCGGGACCATGGCGGCCTAGGCGCTCGGCGTGAACTGGCTGGCGGTGAAGAGCGCCCCCTGCGGGTCGCGGATCAGTGCCTCGCGCGTCCAGTCCGTGTCGTCCCGGCGCAGGACCGTGCCGCCGAGCCGTTCGGCGGCGGCCGCGGTCGCGTCCCGGTCGGCGACGGTGAACGCGACGTGCCAGTGCGGCGCTTCCTCGGCCGCGGCCGGCACCAGCCAGCCGACTGTGTCCGCGAACCCGGGCGGGACGCCGATCCCGGCCTGACGCTCACGGATGTCCGGGTCGATCGTCGCAGCGAGATGGTCGCCGTAACCAGGTCGACGGATCATCGCGGCGAAGCCGACGTCGTCGAACGCCCACGGGAACACGCTCGTGTAGAACGCCGCCGAGGCGGCCGGAGCTGTGGCGTGGAGGTCGCTGAAGTTCCAGGCGCCGGGGGCGTTGACGACCTGTGCGCCGGGGTGCGTGCCGGCCTGCCGGAGCCGGAAAGGAACGCCGGCCGGGTCGGCGCACACGACGTACCGCCCGTGGTCGCCCGCCGCGACGGGCCCGTGGAGCACCTGACCACCTGCCGCCCGGACCCGTCGAGCGGCCTCCTCGGCGTCGTCGACGGCCACATACGTGTTCCAGCTCGGCGTGGCGGAGTCGAGCGAGCCGGCAAGGCCGGCGACGGCGAGGCCGTCGAGCTGCGCGACGGCGTACCGGGTGGGGCTTCCGACCGGTGTGACGTCCTCGAATGCCCAGCCGAACAGCCCGGCGTAGAACGCCTCCGCTGCCTCGAGGTCGGGTTCCTCCACGTCGACCCAGGAGGGGACGCCCTCGGGATAGGTCCGGGGCTCAGGCACCGGGGGCCTCGCCGCTTCCGCCGGCGCCGGTCGACCACTCCGGCAGCTGCTGCAGCGCCCAGCCGTTGCCGTCCGGGTCCTTGAGGTAGACGAACCTCCCCCACGGCTGCTCGTCGACGTCGCTGACCTCGACGCCGCGACGGGCGAGCTCGTCGTGGACGGCGGCGGCGTCCGCCACCACCATCTGCAGGCTGTCGAGCGATCCGGGCGTCATCCCCGTCAGCCCCTTGCCGAACGCGATCGAGCACGCCGACCCCGGCGGCGTCATCTGCACGAAGCGGACCTCGTCGCTGACCGTGTGGTCGTGGTCGAGCGCGAAGCCCACCTTCAGATAGAACGCCTTGGCCCGGTCCACATCGGTGACGGGCACTCCTACCAGCTCCAGCTTCATCTCCATGGAACGACCGTAGAACCTGTTGAGGTCAGTTGCTGTCCGCTATCCGACTGGACTTTTCCTGTCACATGCGAGGACGCCGGTCGTCGCGATCCGCTGACCATAGCCGGCCGAGAGCGACCAGCTGGGCGGCGGTGAGCAGCGCGACGCCCACCAGCCAGAGGCCGGCGACATCGGCAGCCACCGTCGCCACCAGCCAGGCAACGCCGACGAGCGCCAGGGTCGCCGCAAGCCGGCCCGGACCGCCGGCCAGTCGGCGACGTGATGACCAGAGCAGTGCTGCGACCGGCGCCCAGCCCAGCAGGAGCACCGCGACGCCGACCAGGTCGACGCCCGAGGGGCCGTGCGTCCGGCTGAGGGAGAAGACGCGGTCGTCCGTGTCCGGCAGGGCGATGATCGTCGCTCCCACAGCCGACCCCACGAGCCAGGTCGCCGTGCGACCACCTACCGACCGCAGCCTGCGGCGTCCGGAGATCGTCACGGTCCCGTCCATGCGGCCATTACACCTGTTTCCGAGGCCGGCTTCCGCACGGGTACGACGGCCGCGGACCGGTATCGTCTCGACCCGTGAAGCCACCCCAGCCGACGTACGAACAGCTCGCCGACCTGCCCGCCTTTGTCGAGCAGCCCGTGCCGGTCGCGTTCGAGGACGTCAACGGCCACCTCAACGTCCGCCACTACACCGGCATCGCCAGCGAAGGGCTCGACGAGTCGTTGGTAGCGCTGGGCATCCCGCAGAACTGGCCGGCCAAGGGGCACGCCTGCTTCTCCGCGGAGCACCACCTCACCTACCTCGCGGAGCTGCGCACCGGCGACCGGATGTCGGCGCGCGTGCGGCTGCTGGGACGTTCGGAGCGGGCGGCGCACGTGCTGGTCTACCTGCTCGACGAGTCGCACCAGCGGCTGAGCTACGTGATGGAGGAGATCTTCCTCCACATCGACATCGAGACCCGCCGTACGGCGCCCTGGCCCGACGACGTGGCCGCCGCGCTGGACGAGCGCATCGCGGGGGACGCCACCCTGCCGTGGGAGCCGGACGTCTCCGGCTGCTTGGGACTCCGCTGACCTCCTCACATCAGGTCGACCCACTCCTCGCCGCGCACCGACCACGTCGCCGTACCTGCGGTGAGCTCGGCCAGCAGCGGCCCGACGGCCACCCCCGGGTCGACGGCGAGCAGGACCGTCGCGGCGTCGGCGTACTCGACTCCGCGGACGGTGTGGCCGCGTGACCGCAGTTCGTTCTCGAACCGCCCCACGTCCGCGTGCGGAACGGTCACGGAGACGAGCGAGAGCAGCTGTCGCTCCCGGGTCCCGGCCACCTCCAGGGCGGCACGGACCGCGTCGCGGTACGCCCGGACCAGTCCTCCGGCACCGAGCAGGACGCCGCCGAACCAGCGGGTCACCACCGCGACCACGTCGCTGACCTCGGCGCCCCGCAGTACCTCGAGCATCGGCGCCCCCGCGGTGCCGGCCGGCTCACCGTCGTCCGAGGAGCGCGCGATCCGGCCGTCCGGGCCGAGCACGAAGGCGGAGCAGTGGTGCCGGGCGTCCCAGTGCTCCTTGCGAGCGGCGTCCACCACGGCGCGAGCGGCCTCCTCCGAGGAGACCCGTTCGAGCCGGCAGAGGAACCGTGACCGCTTCACCTCGACGGTCGCGCTCGCGGGTCGCGCCGGGACGCGGTAGGCGGTCACGCCCACAACCCGAGCACCTCGCCGCCGATCCGGATGATGAACGCCGAGACGACGAGGACGAAGAACACCCGCACGAAGCCGGCGCCCCGGGCCACCGCGGTCCGGGCGCCCAAGTAGCCGCCGACGAGGTTCGCCGCTCCGATCACGAGCCCGGTGCTCCACAGCACCGCGTCCTGTGGGACGAAGACGCAGAGGGCCGCCAGGTTGGTCGCCCAGTTGGCCATCCGGGCCTTCGCGGACGCCTCGAGGAACGAGTAGCCCATCAGCCCGACCAGCGTGAAGACCAGGAACGACCCGGTCCCCGGGCCGAGCGCGCCGTCGTACACCCCGATCACGAACCCCGCGCCCATCGCGACCGCGGTGTGCCGGTGGCCGCTGAACCGCAACGTGGTCACGTCGCCGATCGACGGCTTGAGCAGCACGTAGGAGCCGACCAGGAGGAGCACCGCGAGCACGATCGGCGCGAACGACTCCTCGGGGATCCGGCTCGCGGCCAGCGCGCCGCAGAGCGAGCCGGCGAACGCCAGGAGCATGAGTGGAATGAACGTCCCGGCGTGCGGCTTCACCCGCCGGTAGTAGGTGACCGAGCTGACCGACGTGCCGCAGATCGAGGCGAGCTTGTTGGTCGCGAGGATCTGCACGGGTGAGGCGCCCGGCAGCCCGAGCACCAGCGCAGGCAGCTGGACCAGCCCCCCGCCTCCGACGACCGCGTCGACGAACCCGGCGAAGAACCCGGCAAGTGCGAGCAGAGCCAGGACCGAGGTGGACGGCTCCACGGGGGTCGGTCAGTCCCGGGCGAGGAACGCCAGCAGGTCCTGGCGGGTGAGCACCCCGATCGGCTTCCCGTCCTCCTGCACCAGCAGGGCGTCGGCCCCCTCGAGCGCCGCGACCGCCGTCTCGACCGGTTCGGTGGCCCCGACCGTCGGGAACGGCTCGCTCATGTGGCTCTCGACGAGGTCGCTCAGCCTCGCCTCCCCGGAGTAGAGCGCATCGAGAAGGACCCGGTCCGACACCGAGCCGGCCACCTCGGCCGCCACGATCGGCGGCTCCGCCCGGACGACCGGCATCTGGCTGACGGCGTACTCCTTGAGGATCTGCACCGCCTCGGCGATCGTCTCGCTGGGATGGGTGTGCACGAGGTCCGGCAGCCGGCCGTCCTTGCCGCGGAGCACCTCGCCGACGGTCTGGTCGTGGGCGGCCGGGAGGAAGCCGTACCTCGCCAGCCACTCGTCGTTGAAGATCTTCCCGAGGTAGCCGCGGCCCGAGTCCGGCAGCAGCACGACGACGACCGCGTCCTTCCCCTCGGGGGTGCCGGCGAGCTCCTTGGCGACCTGCACCGCTGCGTACGCCGCCATGCCGCTGGACCCACCGACGAGCATCCCCTCCTCGCGGGCGAGCCGCCTGGTCATCGCGAACGAGTGGGCGTCGGAGACCTCGATGACGCGGTCGGCGACGGAGGCGTCGTACGTCGACGGCCAGAAGTCCTCACCGACTCCCTCGACGAGGTAGGGCCGACCGGTGCCGCCGCTGTAGACCGAGCCCGCCGGGTCGGCGCCGATCACCTGGATCGCGGCGTTCTGCTCCTTGAGGAAGCGGCCGATGCCACTGATCGTGCCGCCGGTGCCCATCCCGGTCACGAAGTGGGTGATCCGTCCCTCGGTCTGCCGCCAGAGCTCCGGGCCGGTGTCCTCGTAGTGCGAGCGCGGGTTGTGCGGGTTGGAGTACTGGTCCGGCTTCCAGGCGCCGTCGATCTCGCGGACCAGCCGGTCCGAGACGCTGTAGTAGGAGCTCGGGTGCTCGGGATCCACGGCCGTCGGGCAGACGACGACCTCGGCGCCGTACGCCCGGAGCACGTTCTGCTTGTCCACGCTGACCTTGTCCGGGACCACGAAGACGCAGCTGTACCCCTTGGACTGCGCGACCATCGCGAGCCCGACGCCGGTGTTGCCCGACGTCGGCTCCACGATCGTGCCGCCGGGCTTCAGCGCCCCGGACTCCTCGGCCGCCTCGATCATCCGGACCGCGATCCGGTCCTTCACCGAGCCGCCGGGGTTGAGGTACTCCACCTTCGCCAGCACGAGCGGCCCCTCGGAGCCGTCGAGCACCTTGTCGAGGCGCACGAGCGGGGTGTTGCCGACGAGGTCCAGCATCGATTCCACGTAGTCCACCCCAGGAGTCTAGGCGGACCTCTCGCGGCTAGCGGACCAGGAGCGGCTGGGTGCCCGGCAGCACGCCTCCGGGTACGGCGCGGTGGCCGAGCAGCGTGGTCACGAGGCTGGCGAGGTCGGTGTTGCGGATCGGTGGATCCAGGTGGTAGCCGGGCCGTCCGGTGCCCGGGTCCACCCGCTCGGGGTTGAGGTCGTAGAGGTCGGCGCCGGGTTCGACGTCCACGCCCCAGACGAAGAACGGCACGGTGTAGTTGTCGGGGTCGCTCGCCTTGCCGTGGTGCTGCCCGCGACCGCCGTGGTCGGCGGTGAGCACGACGTCGACGTGGCGCCGGAGGTAGCGGGTGCTCCGCACCGCGTCGAGGATCCGACCGAGGTGCCGGTCGGTCTCCTCCACGGCAGCGAGGTACTCCGGCCCCATGAAGCCGTGCTCGTGGCCGGCGTGGTCGGGGAGGGAGAGGTGGACGAACGACGCCTCGAACGGGTTGCGCCTCAGCTGTCGGACCACCTTGCCGGTGACCGTGCCTGCAGAACCGAGCACGAACCGGTCGATCTTGTCGCGGCCGTCGTCCTTCCCGACCCGGTCCGGGGCACCCAGCTCGGGGCCCCAGGAGCGGTCGAACATCGCGAACTTGTCCTTCATCGTGTAGAGCGCGGTGCGGCCGCCGCGGTCATGGACGACGTCGAAGAGGCTGGCGCGGTAGGCGCCCGACTGGGTGTGGACATCCGTCTGCCGGCTGTCGGTGTTGAACGTGATGTGGTGGCCGGTGACGGTACTGATCCGGCGGCCGGTGAGCATCCCGGTGTGGTTCGGCAGCGTCACCGTCATCTCCACCGCCGTGCGCGCGTTGAGGGTGCCGGCGCCACGGTCGACGAGGCGGTGGAAGCTCGGTGTCAGCTCGGGGCCCAGCTCGCGCAGCGCGCCGGGGTTGAGGCCGTCGACCGAGATGGCCACCACGAACCGGTCCGGGGCAGGCGCGCGGTGCACCGGCCCGGGGCTGGTCGAGGCGGTGGCGACCGGAGCGGAGAGGACCCCTGCCAGCAGGGCCGCCACCGCGAGCCCTCCGAGGGTCCGGTCAGTCCCCGCCGTACGCGACACCCAGCGCCGCCAGCCGCTGGGCGCCGCCGTCGAGCGCGGTGAGCACCCAGGTGCCCCGCTCGGTGAGGGTGAAGGTGTGCTCGAAGTGTGCCGCAAGCGAGCCATCTTTGGTTGCAACCGTCCAGTCGTCGTCGCGAAGAAGATTCTCCGCCTTTCCGGCGACCACCATAGGCTCAACAGCCAGCGCCAGTCCCGGGATCAGCCGAGGTCCTTTGCCCGGCTTCCCGTAGTTGGGCACGTTGGGCGGCAGGTGCATCGCCGAGCCGATCCCGTGGCCGGTGTACTCCTCCAGGATCCCGTAGTCGCCCTGGCTCCGCACGTAGCTCTCCACCGCGTGCGAGATGTCGGTGACCCGCCCGCCGCGCCGCGCCGCGGCGATCCCCCGCCACAGCGACTCCTCGGTGACCCGCATCAGCTCGGCCGCCTCCGCCGACGGCTCGCCGAGGGCGAAGGTCACCGCTGCGTCGCCGTGCCACCCGTCCACGATCGCGCCGCAGTCGATGGAGACCACGTCGCCCTCGGCCAGCACCCGGTCTCCCGGGATCCCGTGGACGACCTCGTCGTTGACCGAGGCGCAGATGCTCGCCGGGAACGGCGGGTGGCTGTACCCCTTGAACGACGGGGTCGCACCGGAGGAGCGGATGTTCTCCTCCGCCAGCGCGTCCAGCTCGCCGGTCGTCATCCCGGGCCGGGCGGTCGCCCGGAGCAGCTCCAGCGTGCGGCCGACCACGAGCCCGGCCTTGCGCATCAGCGCGATCTGCTCCGGGGTCTTGATCTCGACGCCGCGGTCGCGGAACACCGCGGTCAGCCGACCTTCTTCAGCTCGGCGAGGATCCGCTCGGTCACCACGTCGATCTGGCCCATGCCGTCGACGTCCACCAGCACGCCCCGGTCGCGGTAGACCGCGATGAGCGGGGCCGTCTGCTCCTCGTAGATCTGCTGGCGGCGCCGGATCACCTCTTCGGTGTCGTCGGCGCGCCCCTCGACCTGCGCGCGCTGGAGCAGCCGGGAGACGAGCTCCTCGAGGTCGGCGGTGAGCGCGACCGCGGCGTCGAGCGAGCACCCTTGCGCCTCGAGCATCGAGTCCAGCTCCTCGACCTGCGCCACCGTCCGCGGGTAGCCGTCGAGGAGGAACCCCTTCTCGGCGTCGTGCTCGGCGAGCCGGTCACGCACCATCGCGTTGGTGACCTCGTCCGGGACGTACTCCCCCGCGTCCATGTAGCGCTGCGCCTCGACCCCGAGCTCGGTCCTGCCCGCCACGTTGGCCCGGAAGATGTCTCCGGTGGAGATGGCCGGGACGCCGTAGTGGTCCGAGATCACCTTGGCCTGGGTGCCCTTGCCGGCGCCCGGTGGACCCATGAGAATCAGGCGCATTTACTTGAGGAACCCTTCGTAGTTGCGCTGCTGCAGCTGGCTCTCGATCTGCTTCACGGTGTCCAGCCCGACACCCACCATGATCAGGATGGAGGTGCCGCCGAAGGGGAAGTTCTGGTTCGCTCCCACGAGCGCGAGAGCGATGAGGGGGATCAGCGCGACCAGCCCCAGGTAGATGCCGCCCGGGAGGGTGATCCGGGACAGCACGTAGTTGAGGTACTCCTCGGTCGGGCGGCCGGCCCGGATCCCGGGGATGAAGCCGCCGTACTTCTTCATGTTGTCGGCGACCTCTTCGGGGTTGAAGGTGATCGACACGTAGAAGTACACGAAGAAGAGCGTCAGCGCGAAGTAGACCGCCATGTAGACCGGGTTGTCGCCCTGGACGAGGTACTTCCCGACGAAGGTCGTGATCGGGTTGCTGCTGTCGGGGTCGAACTGCGTCGCGAGGGCCGGCAGGTAGAGCAGGCTGGACGAGAAGATCACCGGGATGATGCCGGCCTGGTTCACCTTGAGAGGGATGTACGTCGACGAGCCGCCGTACATCTTGCGGCCGACCATCCTCCGGGCGTACTGCACCGGGATCCGCCGCTGGCCCTGCTCCATGAAGATGACGGCTGCGACGATGACGAGGCCGATCGCCAGGATCATCGCGAAGACCGCCCACCCCTGGGTCGTCTTGAGGGCCCACAGCGAGGCGGGGAAGGTCGCGACGACCTGGACGAAGATGAGGATCGACATGCCGTTGCCGATGCCGCGGTCGGTGATCAGCTCGCCGAACCACATGATGACGGTGGTGCCGGCCGTCATCGTGATGACCATGATCAGCATGGTCATCATGTCGTCCTTGTGCAGCAGCGGGAGCTGGCAGTTGAGCAGCTGACCGCCGCGGGCGAGCGCGACGATGCCGGTCGCCTGGAGGATCGCCAGCGCCAAGGTGAGGTAGCGGGTGTACTGCGTGATCTTCGTCTGCCCCGCCTGGCCCTCCTTCTTGAGGGCCTCCAGCCGGGGGATCACGACCACCAGCAGCTGCAGGATGATGCTCGCGGTGATGTAGGGCATGATGCCGAGCGCGAAGACCGTCAGCTGGAGCAGCGCGCCGCCCGAGAAGAGGTTGATCAGCCCGTAGATCCCGCCCTCGTTCTGGACGAGGGCGACGCACTCCTGGACGTTGGCCACGTCGACACCGGGTGCCGGCAGCTGCGACCCCAGCCGGAAGACCACGATGATCCCCAAGACGAAGAGCAGCTTGCGACGCAGGTCCGGCGTGCGGAACGCGTTGACGAATGCGCCTAGCACCAAGTCCTCATTTCAGTCCGTGGGGGGCTCACGCCCCGGGAAGCCTAACAGGGGTCCGGCACCCGCCACGGCTACACCCGAAGATGCGCCGGAGCGGAGGCCGGACCCCCGGAAGAGATGTCAGAGCTCGGTGGTGGAGCCACCGGCGGCGGCGATCTTCTCCTTGGCCGAGGCGGAGAACGCGTGCGCGCTCACCTGGACGGCCGAGGTGAGCTCACCGTTGCCGAGGACCTTGACCGGCCGGCCGGCGCGCACGGCGCCCCGGGCAGCCAGCTCCTCGACACCCACGGTGCCGCCCCCGGGGAACAGCTCGTTGATCCGGTCGAGGTTGACCACCTGGAACTCCACCTTGAACGGGTTCTTGAACCCCTTCAGCTTGGGGAGCCGCATGTGGAGCGGCATCTGACCGCCCTCGAAGGCGGCCGAGACCTGGTAGCGGGCCTTGGTGCCCTTGGTGCCGCGACCGGCGGTCTTGCCCTTCGATGCCTCACCGCGACCCACACGGGTCTTGGCGGTCTTGGCGCCCGGTGCCGGGCGCAGGTGGTGCAATTTCAAGGCTGCCATGTCAGGCCCCTCCCTCGACTTCCTCGACGTCCACGAGGTGGCGCACGGTGTGGACCATGCCCCGGATCTCCGGACGGTCCTCCTTGACGACCACGTCACCGATCTTCTTCAAGCCGAGGGAGCGCAGGGTGTCGCGCTGGTTCTGCTTGCAGCCGATCGACGACCGGGTCTGCTTGACCTTGATAGACATCAGGACGTGACCTCCGCACGAGCCTTGAGCAGCGCGGCCGGAGCGACGTCCTCGACCGGGAGGCCGCGGCGCATCGCCACCGCCTCCGGCTCCTCGAGCCCCTGGAGGGCCGCGACGGTCGCGTGCACGATGTTGATCTGGTTCGACGATCCGAGCGACTTGCTCAGCACGTCGTGGATGCCGGCGCACTCCAGCACCGCACGCACCGGGCCGCCGGCGATGACGCCGGTACCAGGGGCTGCGGGGCGGAGGAGGACGACACCGGCCGCCTTCTCACCCTGCACGGGGTGCGGGATCGTGCCCTGGACCCGGGGGACCCGGAAGAAGTGCTTCTTGGCCTCCTCGACGCCCTTGGCGATCGCGGCCGGCACCTCCTTGGCCTTGCCGTAGCCGACACCGACCATGCCGTCGCCGTCGCCGACGATCACGAGGGCGGTGAAGCTGAAGCGACGACCACCCTTCACGACCTTGGCGACACGGTTGATCGCGACGACCCGCTCGATGTAGGCGTTCTTGTCTGGAGCCTGGCCACCGCGACGGTCGTCACGGCCACCGCGGCGCTCGCCACCGCCGGTACGGCGCTGGGATCCGCTCATCGGACTACCTTCTCTCTTTCGTCTTCGCGATCAGAACGCGAGGCCGCCCTCGCGGGCGCCATCGGCAAGGGCCGCAACGCGGCCGTGGTACTTGTTGCCGGCGCGGTCGAAGACCACGCCGTCGACACCAGCGGCCTTGGCCCGCTCCGCGAGGAGCTCGCCGACCCGCTTGGCCTTCGCGGACTTGTCGCCCTCGGTCGACCGGAGGTCCGCCTCCATGGTGCTCGCCGACGCCAGGGTGCGGCCGACCGAGTCGTCCACGACCTGCGCGGTGATGTGCCTCGCCGACCGGGTGACGACGAGACGCGGGCGCTCCGTCGTACCGGCAACGCGCTTGCGGCCACGGACCTGGCGGCGCAGCCGCGACGCGGTGCGGCCCGTGGTGTGCTTGCCCTGCTTGAGTGCGATCGCCATCGTCACTTACCAGCCTTTCCGACCTTGCGGCGGACGACCTCACCCGCGTAGCGGATGCCCTTGCCCTTGTAGGGCTCCGGCTTCCGCAGCTTGCGGATGTTCGCGGCGACCTCGCCGACCAGCTGCTTGTCGATGCCGGAGACACCGAACTTCGTCGGGCCCTCCACGGCGAACGTGATGCCCTCGGGGGCGTCGAACACGATCGGGTGGGAGTAGCCGAGCTGGAACTCCAGCTGGGTAGGGCCCTTGGACAGGACGCGGTAACCCACGCCCACGATCTCGAGCTTCTTCTCGTAGCCCTGGGTCACGCCGGTCACCATGTTGGCGATGAGCGTCCGGGTGAGCCCGTGGAGCGAGCGGGACTCCCGCTCGTCGTTGGGTCGGGCCACCGTGATGGCGCCGTCGTCGTCTCGGTCGACGACGATCGGGGCGGCCACCGTGTGGCTGAGGGTCCCCTTGGGGCCCTTCACCGTCACGACGCTCTCGTCGAGGGCGACCTCGACGCCGGACGGGACCGGGACGGGGAGCTTGCCAATGCGCGACATGCTGCTTACTTCCTCTCGGTCCTGATCACCAGACGTAGGCGAGGACTTCCCCACCCACGCCCTTCTGGTTCGCCTGGCGGTCGGTCAGCAGCCCCTGGCTCGTCGAGATGACGGCGATACCGAGACCGCCGAGCACCTTCGGGAGGCCGTTGGCCTTGGCGTACACCCGCAGGCCGGGCTTGCTGATGCGGCGGATGCCGGCGATCGAGCGCTCCCGGTTCTGGCCGTACTTCAGCGTCACCGTCAGGCTCTTGCCGACGGTGCCCTCGGCTGCCTCGTCCACCTTGTAGGAGGTGATGTACCCCTCCTGCTGGAGGATGTCGGCGACACCGGCCTTGAGCTTGCTGTACGGCATGGTCACGGCGTCGTGGTACGCCTGGTTGGCGTTCCGCAGCCGCGTGAGCATGTCCGCGATGGGGTCAGTCATCGTCATGGTCGCTGTGGACCTTTCTCGTCGTGGTTTCGCTCCGCACCCGGAGGGCGGGCGACCTTCAACGTCTGTGTTGCGGTCGGGTGGGTCGGTGCCTGGGTCACCAGGAGCTCTTGGTCACGCCGGGCAGCTCGCCCCGGTGCGCCATCTCCCGCAGGCAGATCCGGCAGAGGCCGAACTTGCGGTAGACGGCCTTCGGCCGGCCGCAGCGCTGGCACCGGGTGTAGCCCCGGACCGCGAACTTCGGCTTGCGAGCCGCCTTGACCTTGAGTGCTGTCTTGGCCATGTGTCAGTTCTCCTTACAGATCGTCATCAGCTTCGCTCCGCGAAGGGGAAGCCGAGCTGCTTGAGGAGCGCACGGCCCTCGTCGTCGTTCGTCGCCGTGGTCACGACCGTGATGTCCATCCCGCGCGACCGGTCCAGCTTGTCCTGGTCGATCTCGTGGAACATGACCTGCTCGGTCAGACCGAAGGTGTAGTTGCCGCGGCCGTCGAACTGACGGTCCGAGAGACCACGGAAGTCGCGGATCCGGGGCAGCGCCAGCGTGAGCAGCCGGTCGAGGAACTCCCACATCCGGTCGCCGCGCAGCGTGACGTGCGCACCGATCGGCATGCCCTCACGCAGCTTGAACTGCGCGATGGACTTGCGAGCCTTGGTGACCTGTGGCTTCTGGCCGGTGATCGCGGTGAGGTCCTTGACCGCACCCTCGATCAGCTTCGAGTCGCGGGCCGCCTCGCCGACACCCATGTTGACCACGATCTTGGTCAGGCCGGGCACCTGCATGACGTTGCCGTAGCCGAACTGCTCGTGGAGCGCGGGCAGGATCTCCTGCCGGTACCGCTGCTTGAGCCGCGGCATCGGGCCGGCCGTGTTGGTCTTCTCGGTGGTCTCGGTCGTCATCAGATCTCCTCACCGGAGCTGCGCGACACACGGACGCTGCGCTGAGCGGTGTACGTCGAGCCGTCGTTCCGGCGCTTCTCGGCCTCGACGCGCTTGAAGCCGACCCGGGTGGTCTCCCCGCCGTCGACCAGCATCACGTTCGAGATGTGGATCGCGGCCTCCTGCGTGATGATCCCGCCGGTGTTCCCGGCGCGACCACCCTGCTGCATGGCCTTCGTGTGGCGCTTGACGAGGTTGACGCCCTCGACGATGACGCGGTCGGAGTCACGGAGGACCTTGATGACCTTGCCCTGGGCGCCCTTGTCGGTGCCGGCGATCACCTTGACGGTGTCGCCCTTCTTGATGCTCGGGCTCTTCTTGCTGCTCATGATCAGAGCACCTCCGGCGCGAGCGAGATGATCTTCATGAACTTCTTCTCGCGCAGCTCGCGGCCGACCGGACCGAAGATGCGGGTGCCACGGGGCTCCCCGTCGTTCTTCAGGATCACGGCGGCGTTCTCGTCGAAACGGATGTACGAACCGTCGGGGCGACGTCGCTCCTTGACGGTGCGCACGATGACAGCCTTGATGACGTCACCCTTCTTGACGTTGCCGCCCGGGATGGCGTCCTTGACGGTGGCGACGATGACGTCGCCGATGCCGGCGTAGCGCCGACCCGAGCCACCGAGGACACGGATGCAAAGAATCTCCTTCGCACCGGTGTTGTCGGCGACCTTGAGTCGCGACTCCTGCTGGATCACTGTTTTCTCCTGGTCTCACTGGTTCTCCCTGTCCTCGCGGACCTCAGGAGCCTTGTGGAACTCGATTCGTAGATTCGTCCGGCTCACGCCGGGCTGTCTTTCCGTTCCGCCGAACCAAGCTCGCTTCGCTCGACGGTTCGACGGCTACTTCGCCTTCTCGAGGACCTCGACGACGCGCCAGCGCTTGGTGGCCGACAGCGGACGGGTCTCCATGATCTGGACCCGGTCGCCGACCCCGCACTGGTTCTGCTCGTCGTGCGCCTTGAGCTTGTTGGTGCGACGCAGGACCTTGCCGTAGAGCGCGTGCTTCACGCGGTCCTCGACGAGGACCACCACGGTCTTGTCCATCTTGTCGCTGACGACGAGGCCCTCGCGGACCTTGCGGGGCCCGCGGTCGCCGACCTTGACACTCACGTTGCTGCTTCCTTCACTCATGCGGCACCTTCCTGACCCGGGGCCTGACGGATCCCGAGCTCTCGCTCACGCACCACGGTGTAGATGCGGGCGATGTCGCGCTTGACCGTGCGGAGACGGCCGTGGCTCTCGAGCTGACCGGTGGCCGACTGGAAGCGCAGGTTGAACAGCTCTTCCTTGGCCTCACGGAGCTTGGTCTCCAGGTCAGCGTTGCTCATGTCGTCGAGCTCGTGGGCGCTCAGCTGCGTTGCCATCAGAACTCGCCTGCCTCTCGGGTGACGAACCGGGTCTTCATGGGGAGCTTGTGCATCGCGCGGCGCATCGCCTCGCGAGCCACGTCCTCCGACACGCCGGAGAGCTCGAACATGACACGGCCTGGCTTGACGTTCGCGATCCACCACTCGGGCGAACCCTTGCCGGAGCCCATCCGGGTCTCGGCGGGCTTCTTGGTCAGCGGGCGGTCGGGGTAGATGTTGATCCACACCTTGCCGCCACGCTTGATGTGACGGGTCATCGCGATACGCGCCGACTCGATCTGGCGGTTGGTCACGTAGTGACCCTCCACCGCCTGGATCCCGAAGTCGCCGAACGCGAGGCTGGTCCCACCCTTGGCGGCACCGGTCCGCTTGGGGTGGTGCTGCTTGCGGTGCTTGACCCTGCGCGGCATCAACATTGGTCAGCCCTCCCCAGTGGTCGGAGCAGTGGTCGGAGCGGTCGTCGCCTCGGCAGGCGCCGTGGCCGTCGAGGTGGCTGTCGAGGGGGCCGTCGCGGTGGACGGCGCCTCGGTCGCCTCGGAGCCCTCGGTGCGGGCGGAACGGGTCGGGCGCTCGCCGCGGGTGCTGCGACCGGGACGGTCGGCTCCGCGGGTCGGACGGCCACGGCCCGGGGCACCGGCGCGCGCGGCCGCCTGGGCCTCACGCTCGGCGCGGGTCGCGGCGACCTCGCCCTTGTAGATCCAGACCTTCACGCCGATGCGGCCGAAGGTGGTCTTCGCCTCGTAGAAGCCGTAGTCGATGTCCGCACGGAGCGTGTGCAGGGGCACGCGGCCCTCCCGGTAGAACTCCGAGCGGGACATCTCGGCGCCGCCGAGCCGTCCGGAGCACTGGATCCGCACACCCTTGGCGCCGGAGCGCATCGTGGTCTGCATCGCCTTGCGCATCGCGCGACGGAACGCCACGCGGCCGGCCAGCTGCTCGGCGACACCCTGGGCAACCAGCTGCGCGTCGACCTCGGGGTTCTTGACCTCGAGGATGTTCAGCTGCACCTGCTTGCCGGTGAGCTTCTCGAGCTCGCTCCGGATGCGGTCGGCCTCGGCGCCGCGGCGGCCGATCACGATGCCGGGACGCGCCGTGTGGATGTCCACGCGGACGCGGTCACGGGTGCGCTCGATCTCCACCTTCGAGATGCCGGCGCGCTCCATGCCCTTGCTCAGCAGCTTGCGGATCGCGACGTCCTCGCCGACGTAGCTCTTGTAGAGCTTGTCGGCGTACCACCGGCTCTTGTGGTCGGTGGAGATGCCGAGGCGGAAACCGTTCGGGTTGATCTTCTGACCCATCAGGCCTTCCGTCCCTTCTTGTTCCCGGTCGTGTTGTCGACACGGGGCTGAACCACCAGCGTGATGTGGCTCGTGCGCTTGTTGATGCGAGAGGCGCGGCCCTGGGCACGGGGGCGCCAGCGCTTCATCGTCGGTCCCTCGTCGACCATCGCCTTGGAGACGACCAGGGTGCCGGCGTCCAGCCCCTCGGTGGTCTCGGCGTTGGCGACCGCGCTGGCGAGGATCTTGTAGACGGTCTCGGCAGCAGCCTGCGGGGCGAACTGAAGCAGGTTCAGCGCGTCCTCGACGCCCATCCCACGCACCATGTCGACGACCCGGCGGGCCTTCATGGGGGTGATCCGGACGAAGCGTGCGCTCGCGAAGGCGCCGGGCTCGTCACCCAGCAGGTTCTCGCGGCGGGCGCTGACCTGCTGGCGCTCCATAGTGCTCATGAATATCTCGTCTCCGTATCGCTGCCGCCTCAGCGGCGGCGGCTCTTCCGGTCGTCTTTGACGTGCCCTCGGTAGGTGCGGGTCGGGGCGAACTCCCCGAGCTTGTGGCCGACCATGGAGTCGCTCACGAACACGGGGACGTGCTTGCGCCCGTCGTGCACGGCGATGGTGTGGCCGATCATCTCGGGCACGATCATCGAGCGGCGCGACCACGTCTTGATCACGTTGTGGCTGCCCTTCTCGTTCTCGGCGTCCACCTTCTTCTGAAGGTGGTCATCGATGAAGGGGCCCTTCTTCAGGCTGCGAGGCATGTCGGTTACTTCCTACCCTTGCCGGACTTGCGACGGCGGATGATCTGGGAGTCGGACGCCTTGCGCTTGCGCGTGCGGCCCTCCGGCTTGCCCCAGGGGGACACCGGGTGGCGACCACCCGAGGTCTTGCCCTCGCCACCACCGTGCGGG
>DASSBB010000129.1:0-3272 GCA_035699145.1 Marmoricola sp. | reverse complement strand
CGTACGCCGCCGCCTCCGCCGACAACGGGATCGTCTCGGCGGCGACCTGCCGGGCCTTCCACGCCGGCACCTGTCCCACCATCACCCGGGCCCACAGCCGGGGCAACCGGTCCCGCAGCTCGACCGCCTGCCCCACATAGGTCCGGCCCGCGGCCTCGGAGATCCCCAGCGCCGCGGCCAGCTCGCAGACGGCGAACTCACACACCGCGAACCCGCCCTGACCGGCCAGCCGGAGCTCCCGCTCCCGGCCGAGCAGCGGCCCGTAGTACCACGGCCCCAGCTCCGGTTCGATCGCCCGCACGATCATCGGGTCGGACTCGTTCACCCGGTGCGCGTCCGCGAACGCCGCGACCCCCCGCAGCTCCTCCGCCGCCGCAGCATCCTGACGGCGGCGCCGCTCCACCACGAACGCCAACGTCGCGGCGTCACCCAACCCGAAGACCTCCACGCCCTCCGGTGGAGGCGGAGCCGGGACGGGTGCTGGCTTCTTCGACATACCCTCAACCTACGGACACCCACCGACACTTTCGGCTCCTACGAGGAGGAATCCCCAAGAAATAAGGAAAGTCTCGAGCCGGGTGACCCGGGATGCGGTGATCCCCTTCCATGCATCGGATCCGACGGCGACGACGTCACGACTAGCCGATCGGGAAGGTGACCACCGCCTTGACGAACCCCGGCGGCTTCGCCTCCAGCGCCTTGAACGCCTCGTTGATCTGCTCCAGCGGGTACCGGTGGCTCACCATGCCCTCCATGGAGAGCACGCCGGACTCGAGCAGCCGCATCCCGACCGTCATGCCCCGCATGATCGTGGACAGCTCCCGGAAGTGCCCGTTGACGATCGTGAATGCCATCCAGTTCCAGTGCGCCATCGGCACCTCGCGTGCGGGTCCCTGGTGGAACCCGACGATCGCGACCTTCCCGCTCATCCGGACGACCTCCCCGATCCCGGAGAGCGCCGCCTGCGTGCCGGTGCACTCGAAGGCGATGTCGGCCCCGCGCCCGTCCATGAGCACGTGGACGACGTCGGTGAGCGACTCACGGGTCACGTCGACGACACGGGTGGCGCCGAGGGCGGCGGCGCGCTCGAGGGCGTCGGCCCGGGTGTCGGCCACGACCAGGTTGCGCACGCCCCGGAGTGCGACGAGCTTCTGGACCAGGTTGCCCATGAACCCGGCGCCGACCACGACGACGTCGTCGGCCAGCCGCACGTCGGCGAGCTCGACTGCGTTCGCCGCGCACGCCAGTGGCTCGGCGAGCGCCGCCTCGAGCGGACCGTCGCCGGCCCGGCGGCACTGGTCGGCGCGGACGGCGACGTACTCGGCGTAGCCGCGCTCGGTGACCCAGACGCCGACGCGGTCCCCGGCAGCCAGACCGGAGACCGACGGCCCGACCTCGGCGACCACGCCGCTCACCTCGTGACCGAGCAGCCGCGGGGTGTCGGCTCCGGGGCCGTCGCGCCACGTCTCGAGCTCCGACGCGCACACGCCGCAGGCGGCGACCCGGACCAGCACCTCGTCCGCCGCGACCGCCGGGACGTCGACCTCCTCGACCACGAGCTCGCGTGGTCCGCGCAGCACTGCGATCCTCACGCGCCTACCCACTCCCCACCGTCGTGCAGCACCACGACGGCGTACACGCCGAGGTCGCCGAGGGCCACGACGTGGGTGTCGCCGTCGTGGCGCAGCTCGACGTCCCGCCACCCTCCTTCAGGCGTGACCACCGACGCGAGACGACGCGGGGCCTCCAGCCGCACCGCCACCTCGACGTCCGCGACGACAAGCATCGCGTCCTTGGAGGCGTCGTAGTCGTAGTTGACCAGGTGCAGGGCAACCGCGCCGGAGGACAGCCGGTGCAGGTTGGTGGCGCAACCCGCGTCGGTCGTCACCTGGCGCCCGTGAGGAAGCAGAGCGTCCACCTCCGCCGTCTCGGCCCGGTGGACGCGCGGGTGGTCGAGGAGCCTCGTCCGTTCCTCGGGAGCGAGGTTCTCCGCGAACCGCTCGACGACCACCGCCGTCCCGCCGCCGTCCAGGTACACCAGGAGCGCCCCTGCCTGGCGGGGGGTCAGCTCGTGGCAGTCGGGCAGCACGACGGTGGCGTAGCGCGCCAGCTCGTCCACGGACGCCCGGTCCTCGGCGGTGACCCCGTCGCGGTGGATGACGACATCGAAGGGGACCGACGCCCGGGAGAGGATCTCGGTCACCACGCGGTAGGGAACGACGACGGACGAGTCGCGAGCGTTCGTGATGTTGTCACTGGCGTCCGCGCGGCCGATGAGCTCGCGGGTGCTCGCGACGTTGAAGACGACCGCCACCTCGTTGGCGCTCTCCTTGGCGAACAGCCGGTCGTTCTCGGCGAGGAAGGCCTGCACCTCCGTGGCGAGAGCGTGCGGGGCGTAGTACGCGTCCTCGATGACGCTGCCCATCCAGGAGCCGTAGGGGACGGACATGCTGGCCCCCATCGCGGCCGCCTCGTAGGCCGAGAGGCGGTAGAGGTCGTAGCCGCGACCACGTCCCAGCAGCTCGATCAGCTCGGGCACCACACCGCCGTACGGGTTCTCGACGACGACGACGTCCTTGCCGCCGGCGAAGGCCGACACGTAGCGGTACCACTCGGGCTGCCGGTACGTCGTGTTGCGCATCTCCGTGATCACGAGGTCGACGTCGTCGACCAGGGCGAGGTACATAGGCTCGCAGTTGAAGAAGTTGCCGGAGACCTGGAGGTCACGGCCGACCGACCGGCCGTAGTCGCGGGCGTAGCCGGCGAGCTCGGCGAAGTACCGCTTGATCGCCTGGCACTGGAACGCGTAGTAGTGCCCGAACAGCGGCGTGCCCTCGCGGTTCTCCTGGAAGTCGTGGCCGCGCGCGAGCAGCCACTCCCCGTAGTGGAACGTCGAGAGCTCCTCACCCTCCAGCAGCGGATCTGCCACCGGCAAAGCCGAGAGGTAGGCGCGGAACCCCTTCATGCAGTCCTTGCAGAAGCAGGCGCCGTACTGGAACGCGCCCATCGGCAGCTCGGCCTCGTCGAGCTGGATGCCACCGACCCCCGCGTCGACCTGGATCCTGATGACCGCCTTGAGGTACTCCCGCCACACCGGGTTGTTGCGGTCCATGTAGAAGCACTGGTGCTCGCGGTCCGGGCACTCCACCCACCGGGCGTGGCACGGCTGCTGGTGGATGTCTCGGGCCACGCACTCGTCGATGAGGTCCGTGACCAGCTCGCCGTCGCTGTTCCGCAGGCCGTCCGGGAAGTACGACGCGAACGGTGGCCAG
>DASSBB010000128.1:0-63242 GCA_035699145.1 Marmoricola sp. | reverse complement strand
CGGACCGGGGCGACTCCCGGGTCGGGGCGCTGTCCGGTGGCCAGCGGTCCCGGGTGAGCCTCGCGGTCGCGCTGCTCGGCACCCCGGCGCTGCTGGTGCTCGACGAGCCCACCGTCGGGCTGGACCCGGTGCTCCGCCGCGACCTGTGGGCGCTCTTCCACCGGCTGGCCGCGGGCGGCACAGCGGTGCTGGTCTCCAGCCACGTCATGGACGAGGCCGAGCGGTGCGACCGGCTGCTCCTCATGCGCGACGGGCGGCTGATCGCCGACGACACCCCGCCCGGGCTCCTCGCCGCCACGGGGAGCGACGACGTCGAGCAGGCGTTCCTCGCGATCGTCGAGGGAACCTCTTGAGCCCCCGGGTCACCTGGGCGGTGGCCGCACGGGTGCTGCGGCAGCTGCGCCACGACCACCGCACGCTGGCGATGCTGCTGGTGCTCCCGTGCCTGATCCTGGCGTTGCTCCGCTGGATGTACGACGCCAGCCCCTCGATGTTCGACCTGCTGGGTCCGGCGCTGCTGGCGATCGTCCCGCTCATCGTCATGTTCCTGGTGACCAGCGTGACCATGTTGAGGGAGCGCTCGTCCGGGACCCTCGAGCGGCTCCTCGCGATGCCGGTCGGGAAGCTCGACCTGCTGCTCGGCTACGCGCTCGCGTTCGGGCTGCTCGGGACGTTGCAGTCCGGGCTCGCCGTGGCGCTCTGCGTCGGCCCGCTGGGGATGACGGTCGAGGGAGCCGTCGGTGAGCTCGTGGTCGTCGCGGTCGCCGACGCGTTGCTCGGCACGAGCTTCGGCCTCTTCGTCTCGGCGTTCGCGCGCACCGAGTTCCAAGCCGTGCAGTTCATGCCCGCGGCGGTCTTTCCCCAGCTGCTGCTCTGCGGGCTCTTCGTGCCCCGGGACCAGCTGCCCACCGGTCTCGACGTCGTCAGCGACCTGCTTCCGCTCTCCTACGCGGTCGACGCGATGACGCAGGTGGCCCAGCACGGCGGGGACGTCTGGTCGGAGCTCGCTGTGGTGGTCGGGTGCACCGTCGTCCTGCTCGGGCTCGGCGCCGCGACCCTCCGCCGGCGTACGGCGTAGCCTGACCTCACCCGACTCCCCCTGGAGGTGACGTGCTCAGACAGCCGCTGCTCCTGCTGGCCCGCAGCGACCGGATCAAGGGGCTGGTGACCCGGATGCCGGTCACCAAGCACATGGTCGACCGCTACGTCCCCGGCGAGGCGACCGCGGACGCCGTCGGGGCCGTGTCGCACCTCGTCGACGCGGGGCTCCGGGCGACCCTCGACTTCCTCGGGGAGGACACCACCGACCGCTCGCTCGCGGACGCGACGGTGGCGGCGTACCTCGAGCTCCTCGAGCGGCTGGCGGCGCAGGGGCTCGCGGGGCCGGCGGAGGTCTCGGTCAAGCTCTCCGCGGTGGGGCAGGCGCTGCCCGGCGACGGCGAGCAGGTCGCCCTCGACAACGCGCGCCGGATCTGCGCGGCCGCCCGCGAGGCCGGCACCACGGTCACCCTCGACATGGAGGACCACACCACCACCGACTCGACCCTGCGGGTGCTGGCCGAGCTGCGGAACGACTACCCGGAGACCGGAGCGGTCATCCAGGCCTACCTGCGGCGCAGCGAGGACGACTGCCGGTCGCTGGCGACCTCGGGCTCCCGGGTGCGGCTCTGCAAGGGCGCCTACGTCGAGCCGGAGTCGGTCGCCTACCAGTCGAAGCTGGAGGTCGACCTCTCCTACGTCCGGTGCCTCAAGGTGCTGATGGAGGGGCAGGGCTACCCGATGGTCGCCAGCCACGACCCGCGGATGGTGGAGATCGCCGGGGTGCTCGCGGAGCGCACCGGCCGGGCGCGCGGGAGCTACGAGTACCAGATGCTCTACGGCATCCGCCCGGACGAGCAACGCCGGCTGGCCGGCGAGGGCGAGACCGTCCGCGTCTACATCCCCTACGGCCAGGAGTGGTACGGGTACCTCATGCGCCGGCTCGCCGAGCGCCCCAGCAACCTCGGCCTCTTCGTGAAGTCGCTGGTCTCGCAGAAGTAGGAGGGAACCATGGGCGCACAGGTGGCCATCCTCGGAGCCGGGGTGATGGGGGAGACGCTGCTGTCCGGCCTCGTCCGCGCCGGCCGTCCGGTCGGCTCGCTGCTCGTCGGCGAGAAGCGCCCCGAGCGCGCCGCCGAGCTCGAGCAGCGGTACGGCGTGGAGGTGGTCGCCAACCGCGACGCGGCCCGCCGGGCGGACACCGTCGTGGTCGTCGTCAAGCCGCAGGACATGGGCGAGCTGCTCAAGGAGATCGCCCCGGAGCTGCGCCGCGGCCAGCTCGTCGTGTCGCTCGCCGCCGGCATCACCACCGCCTACATCGAGTCGCACCTGCCCGAGGGGATCGCGGTCGTCCGGGTCATGCCGAACACCCCGGCGCTGGTCGACGAGGGAATGGCGGCGATCTCGCGCGGCTCGCACTGCGACGAGGGCCACCTCGCCGAGGCGGAGTCGCTGATGGCGTCCACCGGCCGCGTCGTCCAGGTTCCCGAGCGCCAGCAGGACGCGGTCACCGCGATCAGCGGGTCGGGGCCGGCGTACCTCTTCTTCGTCGTCGAGGCGATGATCGAGGCCGGCGTCCACCTCGGGCTGCCGCGCACCACGGCCTCCGAGCTCGTCGTGCAGACGGTCGTCGGCTCGGCGAAGCTGCTGCGCGAGACCGGGGAGCACCCCACGGTGCTGCGTGAGCAGGTCACCTCGCCGGGTGGCACGACCGCCGCTGCGATCCGGCAGCTCGAGGACCACAAGGTCCGCGCCGCGTTCCTGACGGCCATGGAGGCCGCCCGGGACCGGTCCCGGGCGCTCGCGGAAGGTGCCGTGTGAGCGGCCCTGCTTGCGTGGTCTTCGAGCAGTCGCTCGTCGAGTACGACTTCGGCGAGACGCACCCGATGAACCCGGTCCGTGTCGACCTGACGATGCGGCTGGCCGAGGAGCTCGGGGTGGTACGACGGGGCGCGTCCGGGGGGCTGGCCGTCGTCGGAGCCCCCCTGGCCTCGGACGAGCTGCTCATGACCGTCCACGACGAGGGGTTGATCGAGGCCGTCAAGCGCGCCGGCGAGGACCCCACCCGCTTGGACCTCGCGAGGGGGCTGGGGACCGAGGACGACCCGACCTTCGAGGGGATGCACCATGCGTCCGCGCACATCGTCGGTGCCACCGTGGAGGCGGCTCGCAAGGTGTGGACCGGAGAGGTGCTGCACGCGGCGAACGTCACCGGCGGGCTGCACCACGCGATGCCGGACCGGGCCAGCGGCTTCTGCGTCTACAACGACGTCGCCGTCGCGATCCGGTGGCTCCTCGACCACGGTGCCGAGCGGGTGGCGTACGTCGACGTCGACGTGCACCACGGCGACGGGGTGGAGGCCGTCTTCTACGACGATCCCCGGGTCCTGACGATCAGCCTCCACGAGACCGGCCAGATGCTCTTCCCGGGCACCGGGTTCCCCGACGACAACGGGGGCCCGGACGCCGAGGGGCACGCGGTCAACGTGGCGCTGCCACCGGGCACCTCCGACGCCGGGTGGCTGCGGGCGTTCCATGCCGTGGTGCCGCCGCTGCTCCGCGAGTTCGCCCCGGACGTCCTGGTCACCCAGCAGGGGTGCGACTCGCACACCGAGGACCCGCTCGGCCACCTGATGCTCACGGTCGACGGCCAGCGGGCGTCGTACCTCGCCCTGCACGACCTGGCGCACGAGGTGTGCGGCGGCAGGTGGGTGGCGACCGGTGGCGGTGGGTACGCCGTCGTCGACGTGGTGCCGCGGGCCTGGACCCACCTCCTGGCCATCGTCGCCGGCAACCCGGTGGAGCCGACCACCGAGGTGCCCGAGGGGTGGCGGGCGCACGTGGTGCAGCGGCTGGGACGGCAGGGGCCGCTCCGGATGACCGACGGGCGGTCCCCGGTCTACCGTGACTGGAGCCAGGGGTACGACCCCAACACCTGGCTCGATCGGGCGATCAACGCGACCCGCACCGCGGTCTTCCCGACCCACGGACTGGACCCACTGCCCTAGATGTGTCCAGCCGACACGCCGATGAAGTTGAGCAAAGACATTAACTTTTTGCCCAAGAGGTATCCGTCGTACCTCCCGTCACACTAGGCTCTGCACCACGAGCGCATCGTCGTTCCTCCGGTGGGGAAGCCGGAGGCGTGCGGCTCCCAGAAAGAGCGGTGCACCATGGCCGAAAGCAGCTCCGGGGACATCTCCGGGGTCAAGTTCCTCACCGTCGCCGAAGTGGCCGCGGTGATGCGCGTTTCCAAGATGACGGTCTACCGGCTCGTGCACTCCGGAGAGCTTCCGGCGGTTCGGGTCGGCCGGTCGTTCCGGGTCCCCGAGGACGCGGTCAACGAGTACCTGCACCGGAGCTTCTTCCAGACCGGGTGATGCGGGGTACGACCTGACGAGGGGCGCGGACCGTCGGTCCGCGCCCCTCGTCGTCCCGCCCTTGGCCCTGCTCGGCCCCTTCCCGGACCGTGGACGAGCGACTGGTCCGGGGCGGTTAGGCTTAGCCCTTCCGGCACCGGTGGGGCATGCCCCTGCCGGGCACCATCTCGAAAGGTTCCTTCGTGGGTTCTGTCATCAAGAAGCGCCGCAAGCGCATGGCGAAGAAGAAGCACCGCAAGCTGCTCAAGAAGACGCGCGTCCAGCGTCGCCGCCTGGGCAAGTGAGCGAGGCCGGGAGACCGGCACCATCGCACCAGTAACGGTCGAGGGAACCCATGGGTCGCATCGTTCTCGTCACCGGGGTCTCGCACGACCTCGGGGGCCGCTTCGCGCGCACGATCGCAGCCGACCCGCAGGTGGACCGCGTCTTCGGGGTGGACATGGTGCCGCCCCGTCAGGACCTCGGCGAGGTCCGCTTCGTGCGTGCCGACATCCGCAACCCGGTGATCGCCAAGGTGATCGCCGGCGAGGACGTCGACACGGTCGTGCACACCTCCGTCGTCGCCTCGGGGCGGCTCGGCGGAAGGGTGTCGATGAAGGAGCACAACGTCATCGGGACGATGCAGCTCCTCGCCGCCTGCCAGCGGGCGCCGGGGCTGGAGCGGCTCGTCGTGAAGTCGTCCAGCGAGGTCTACGGCTCGACGGGCCGGGACCCGGCGATGTTCACCGAGGAGATGCCGGCCAAGCGGCTCCCCGGCCCGGGGTTCGCCAAGGACGTGCTCGAGGTCGAGGGTTACGTCCGCGGGTTCGCCCGGCGCCGTCCCGACGTCACCGTGACGATGCTGCGCAACGCCGCCACCCTGTCGTCGACCGCCCGCTCACCGCTGGCGCAGTACTTCCGGCTCAACCCGGTCCCGAAGGTGATCGGGTTCGACGCCCGGCTCCAGCTGCTGCACTACGACGACCTGGTCCGTGCGCTCCACCACGCGACGCTGGCCGGGGTGCACGGCACCTTCAACGTCGCCGGCGACGGGGTGCTCGTCATGTCCCAGGCGTTGCGCCGCCTGGGTCGCACGGTCGTGCCCGTGCCGCGGTTCGCGATGAGCGCCGTCGGCTCGGCGGCCCGTCAGGCGCGGCTCGGGCTTGCCGACTTCAACGCCGACCAGCTGGCGTTCCTCACCTACGGTCGCGGCCTCGACACCGCACGGATGCGTGACGTGCTCGGGTTCGTGCCGTCGTACACCACCGAGCAGGCGGTGGCGCAGCTCGCCGCCGCGCTGCCCCCGAGCACGCTGCCGCCCCCGGTCGTGGCCGCCGAGCGGCTGCTGAGCGGCGTCCTGGGAGGGCGAGATGGCTGACGCAGAGATCATCCCGCTGGGCACGCGAGGCCGTCCCGGGCGGGGGAGCGGGCGGGACAACCCGTCGTCGTCGTCCCGGGCACTCGCCGGCAACCGCGCTCCCCGCCAGGCGGCCGAACCAGCCGAGTCGTCGCGTCCTCCTGTGGAGGACCCGGCCGAGTCGTCGCGTCCTCCTGTGGAAGACCTGGTCGAGTCGTCGCGTCCTCCGGCCGAGGAACCGGTCGAGTCGTCGACTCCTGACACGCGCGCCGACGGCTCTGACCGCCGTACGGGGTTTCCTCTCCAGGAGCTGGTCGCCGCGGCGACCCGGGCGGCGCACGTCGTCTTCGGGGACGACGCCGAGCGACGGCTCGCGGAGCTGCTCGCCGTCCTGCGCCGGCGGGTGACCGGCGACTACAGCGTCGACGAGTACGGTCTCGACCCGGACGTCGCCGAACGGCTCCTCATGGAGACCGTCCGCCCCCTTGCCACGAAGTGGTTCCGCGTCGAGGTGCGCGGGGTGGAGAACATCCCGGCCGACGGCGGGGCACTGGTGGTGGCGAACCACTCCGGCACAGGTCCGCTCGACGGGCTTATGACGATGTTCGCGATCCACGAGACCACCGGGCGCAACCTGCGACCGCTCGGCGCCGACCTCGTCTTCCGCCTTCCCTTCATCGGGGAGCTCGCCCGCAAGTCGGGCGCGACCCTGGCCTGCAACGAGGACGCCTCGCGGCTGCTCAGCGGCGGGGAGCTGGCCGGCGTGTGGCCCGAAGGGTTCAAGGGAATCGGCAAGCCCTACTCGGAGCGGTACAAGCTCCAGCGGTTCGGCCGCGGCGGGTTCGTCTCGGCCGCGATCCGCACCGGTGTTCCGATCGTGCCCTGCTCGATCGTGGGCGCCGAGGAGATCTACCCGCTGGTCGGCAACGTGCCGTTCCTCGCCCGGCTGCTCGGCGTGCCCTACATCCCGATCACCCCGTTCTTCCCGCTGCTCGGCCCCCTCGGGCTCGTCCCGCTGCCGTCGAAGTGGATCATCGAGTTCGGCGAGCCGATCCGCACGGACTCCTACGACCCCGGTGCCGCGGACGACCCGATGCTCGTCTTCAACGTCACCGACCAGGTCCGGGAGACCATCCAGCAGACGCTCTACACGCTGCTGATGCGGCGGAAGTCCGTCTTCCACTGAGCTGACCCGAACCCGTCGAGCACGCGACGGGCGAACCGCTCGCCGATGCGCTGGTGGGTCGCGGTGTCCGGGTGGAGCTGGTCGGGGAGCGGCAGCTCGGCGAAGTCCGCTTCGCCGTACAGCTCCCGGCCGTCGAGGTAGAGCAGCTCCGGGTCGTCGACCGCCCGCTCGGAGGTGATCCGAGCCAGCTCCTCCCGGATGACCTCGAGCGTCAGCCGTGTCCGGTCCGCAGGGTCGCCCGTGGCCACGAAGCTGAGCCTCCCTTCGGCCAGAGCGGTGAGGTCGGGCGCGGCGGGACCCGGCGTGCGCTCATGGATCGGGCAGAAGAGGGGCGAGACGACCAGCAGAGGGGTGCTCGGGTGGTTGTCCCGGACGGTGTCGAGGAAACCGTGGACGGCTGGCGCGAACGCACGCAGCCGCATGAGATCGGTGTTCACGAGGTTGATGCCGATCTTGACGCTGATCAGGTCCGCGGGGGTGTCCCGCATCGCTCGCGCCGTGAAGGGGTCGAGCAGCGCGCTGCCGCCGAACCCGAGGTTGACCAGCTCGACGCCGCTCCGGAGCGCGGCCACCGCCGGCCAGGTGCCCGTCGGGCTCTCGGCGTTCGAGCCGTGGCTGATCGAGCTGCCGTGGTGCAGCCACACCGGGCCACCGTGGTCGGCGAGGACCTCGGCCGGGGCGTCGGTGCGGAGCCCGACCAGCTCGGTGGTCTCGTTGTGGGGCAGCCACAGCTGGACGTCCTTCATCCCGGCGGGCAGCTCGGTGAACCGGACGGTGCCGGCTCGTCCCGGCCGGGTGCTCACCGACCCGGTCGTCAGGTCCATGGTCCGCACGTTCCCGTCGGGAACACTCGTCCGACCGGCGAGCCGGCCGTCGACCACCAGGTCGTAGAAGCCGTCCGGCCGGGGCGGCGCGCCGACGTACGCCATCTTGGTCGGCAGCACCTCCAGCTCGATGGCCGTGGCCCGGGTGCGGAAGACAAGTCGTACGCCGGAGGGCTGCGACTCGGCCATCGCGAGCTGGTCGTCGGGGATCTGCCTCCGCGCCCATGCAGGCAACCGGTGGGGGAGCACGCCGTGCTCGGTGGTCTCGAGGTCGAGGGCGCCGCGCACGACGTCCGCGGTGATCGGCGTGGGGAACCAGCCTGGGTCGTCGGCGTGCATGGAGCCACCCTGCCAAACGCGGTACGACGTGAGGGCGCCGGTTCTGATTTCAGCCGGCGTTCAGGTGGGATGGTCGAGGATGGGCGCCGTTGCCCGATCGGAGGTCCCCATGCGCGTACTCGTCGTCGACGACGAGCAGCGGCTCGCGCGTTCCCTGCGGGTCGGGCTGGAGGCGGAGGGGTTCGCGGTCGACGTGGCCCACGACGGCGTCGACGGACTCTGGCTGGCGCGCGAGAACACGTACGACGCGATCGTGCTGGACCTCATGCTCCCGGGGATCAACGGCTACAAGGTCTGTGCGACCCTGCGGGCGGAGAAGGACTGGACACCGATCCTGATGCTGACCGCCAAGGACGGGGAGTGGGACCAGGTGGAGGGGCTCGACACCGGCGCCGACGACTACCTGACCAAGCCGTTCTCGTTCCCGGTGCTCGTCGCCCGGCTCCGTGCCGTCGCACGGCGTGGGGCGCGGGAACGTCCCACCCAGCTGGAGGTGGGTGACCTCCGTCTCGACCCGGCGACGCGTCGGGTGTGGCGGGGAGCGGTCGAGGTGGAGCTCACCGCCCGGGAGTTCTCGGTGCTCGCCTTCCTGGTCCGCCACGCGGGGGAGGTGATCTCGAAGCGTCACATCCTCGACGCCGTCTGGGACGACGACTTCGAGGGTGACCCGAACATCGTCGAGGTCTACATCCGCCACCTGCGCAACAAGATCGACCGGCCGTTCGGCCGCGTCGCGATCCAGACGCTGCGTGGCGCGGGGTACCGACTGGGGAGCGACGGTGGGTGAGCGGCGGCTGGGTCCCGCCTCGGTGCGGGTCCGCACCACGGCGGTCGCCGTCGTCGTCGTGGCGGTCGCCCTGACCGTCGGGGCGTTCATGCTGGTGGCTCTGGTGCGTGACTCGCTGCGTGACGGAGTGGAAGCCGGTGCGGAGCAACGCGCCGCGTCACTGGTCGAACAGATCGAGTCCTCAGGTCTGCCGGACGTGGCGACCGCCGACGACGACGAGGATGCCGACGAGCCCGACGAGCTCGTCTGGCAGGTGACCGATGTCGACGGCACCGTGGTGCGCTCCTCACAGCCACTCGTGGTGCCGCTGCCCATCGACGACGCGGACGAGGTGCGGCTTCCGGGTGGCGACTCCCCCTACGTCGTCACGACCGACGAGGCGTCGGTGGCCGGGCGGGAGTACGACGTCGCGGTCGCCGCCTCGCTGGAGGAGGTGGACGACTCGACGGCTGCGCTGGTCACCCCGCTGCTGTTCGGGCTGCCTCTGGTCCTGCTGCTCGTGGGCGGCACGACGTGGGTCGTCGCCTCCCGGGCGCTCGCACCGGTCGAACGCATCCGGCGTGAGGTCGAGCTGATCACCGGTGACCGGCTGGACCGGCGGGTGCCCGAGCCGGGTTCCCGGGACGAGATCCACCGGATGGCGCAGACGATGAACCAGATGCTGGGGCGGCTCGAGACCTCCCGTGACCGCCAGCAGCAGTTCGTCGCGGACGCCTCGCACGAGCTCCGTTCACCGCTGGCCAGCATCCGCCAGACGGCCGAGGTGGCGCGCGCCCATCCAGCCGCCCTGCCCGAGGGTGAGCTGGCTGATGCGGTGCTGGAGGAGTCGGCACGGATGCAACGGCTCGTCGAGCAGCTGCTCCTCCTCACCCGGGCGGACGAGGGGGCAGTCGGGCGCGCACACCAGGACGTCGACCTCGACGACCTGGCGCTGGGGGAGGCGCGACGCGTCGGGCGGGCCGGCCTGGACGTCGACACCTCCGGGGTGGGCGCGGGGCGCGTGCAAGGCGACCCGACCTCGCTCGCCCAAGTGGTGCGGAACCTCGTCGACAACGCGGCCCGGCACGCCGACCACGCCATGGCGCTCGTGGTGCGTGACGACGGCGCCAGCGTCGAGCTCGCCGTCGAGGACGACGGTCCCGGGATCCCCGAGGACCAACGCGAACGAGTCTTCGAGCGCTTCGTGCGGCTCGACGAGGCACGTGCCCGTGACGCCGGCGGGAGCGGGCTCGGGCTGGCGATCGTCAAGGAGATCGTCCATGCCTCCGGTGGGACCGTCGCGGTCTGCTCGTCCGCGCTCGGCGGCGCCCGTTTCGTCGTACGGATCCCCGCTCCTGCGGGCGGCCGCACCGCTGACCTGCCCACCTGAAGCGGACTTCAGGCGCGTTCAGGTGGGGTTCAGGAAGGTTGGTCCACGCTGGTCCCATCGAGTCCGAAGTCGAGCCACCGTCCCGGAAGGACATCCCCATGAACATCGCCAGGTTCCGCAGCAAGCGCGTCATCCTCTCGACCGCGGCATCGGTCGCCGTCCTGGGAGTCGGTGGCGTGGTGTGGAGCTCCACCGCGAGCGCCGACCTGCAGGGCGATGAGCGCGACCGCGTCGTGGACGCTGCGGTGGCAGCCGTCGGCGGGGGTACGGCGGTCGACGTCGAGTCCAGCGACGACCTCGACCTCGGCGAAGCGTACGAGGTCGAGGTCCGCCAGGACGACGGCACCGAGGTGGAGGTCTCCCTGGACAAGGAGCTCAAGGTGCTCGGTCAGGGCGCCGACGACGACTCCGACGACGACTCCGACGACGCCACCGACGACGACTCTGACGACGACTCTGACGACCGTGAGGACGCCGACGACGTGGCCCTGAGCGCGGACCAGCGCGCCTCGGCGGAGAAGGCGGCTCTCAACGCCGTAGACGGAGGGACGGTCACCGATGTGGAGGCCGACGACGACGGTGACGAGGCCTACGAGGTCGACGTTCGCGATGCCGACAACGCCGAGTGGGACGTCGAGCTGGACGCCGACTTCAACGTGCTGCGCAAGACCCGCGACGAGTGACCGCCTCGAGCCGCACGCCGGTGACCTCCCCCGCACTCATCCTGGTCGTGTCGGTGGCTGTCGCCCTGGGTCTGGTGCTCGTGCAGCCCTCGGCGGAGGCCGCGCGACCGCTCCCGAACGAGAAGGAGTGGCGCGCCGACGTCCGCGAGGTGATGTCGGGCGGTCGCGCCTACCTCGGACGTCGCGCCGAGCGCGGTGGGAGGCACCTCGCGATCAACCTCGACATCGACAACACCGCCCTCGCCTCGCACTACGACCACGGTAGAGCGACGCCGCCCGTGCTCCGGTTCGCACGCCGCGCGCACCGGCTCGACATGGCCGTCCTGTTCAACACGGCGCGACCACGTGGCGACGGCAACCTCCGCAGGGCTGTGAGGATGCTCCGCCGGGCCGACTACCCGGTGACCCGCATCTGTGGCCGCCACCGGGGCGAGTCGGTCGTCGACGGCAAGCAGCGCTGCCGGAGGGAGTTCCGCAACCGTGGCTACACCTTGGTGGCGAACGTCGGGAACCGGCGGACCGACTTCGTCGGCAGAGGGTACGAGCGGGCCTACCGCCTGCCGGGCTACGGCGGCCGCCTGAAGTAGCAGCGTCGTGGACCCACTCCGGGGACGGATCGGCTCACGCAGCGCGAGGGGCGGTTCAACGCAGCCCGAGGGGCGGTTCAACGCAGCGCGAGGGGCGGTTCGACGCAGCAGGAGGGGCGGTTCAACCGGTCCGCCGACGGATCGCCACGGCGGCCGCCACGGTGCCGGTGGCCGCGCCGGCCACAGCCGCCGCGAAGAGCCCCACCTTGGCCGCCTTGCGCCCGGTGCGGTAGTCGCGGATCCGCCACCCCTGCGCTCGCGCGTGCTCCCGCAGCCGGGAGTCGGGGTTGATCACGCACGGGTCGCCGACGAGGCTCAGCATCGGCAGGTCATTGTGCGAGTCGGAGTACGCCGAGCAGCGGCTCAGGTCGAGCCCCTCGAGGGACGCCAGCTCACGGACGGCGACGGCCTTGGCAGGACCGTGCAGCATCTCGCCGACGAGCCGCCCGGTGTAGACGCCGTCCACGTGTTCGGCGACCGTTCCCAGGGCGCCGGTGAGCCCCAGCCGACGGGCGATCGTCCGGGCGATCTCGACCGGCGCGGCGGTGACGAGCCAGACCCGCTGGCCCAGGTCGAGGTGCATCTGGGCGAGCGCCCGGGTGCCGGGCCAGATCCGCTCGGCCATCGTCTCGTCGAAGATCTCCTCGCCGATCGCCTCCAGCTCCTCGACCGTGTGGCCCTGGATGAACGCCAGCGCCGAGCTGCGTGCCTCGGCCACGTGCTCGGGGTCCTCGATCCCGACGACGCGGAAGTAGGCCTGCTTCCAGGCGGCGCCCAGGATCTCCTTCGTGGTGAAGAACTGCCGCCGGTGCAGGCCACGGGCCAGGTGGAAGATCGAGGCGCCCTGGATGATCGTGTTGTCGACATCGAAGAACGCCGCTGCGGTCGGATCGGGCGGCGTCTCGAGGGAGGACTCGACCTCGCGGACGGCGGACGCGGCCTCACCGGACAGCCTCGAGCGCTGACGAAGGTCCTTGCGCTGCCGGCCCGACCCGGTCTGTCCGGAAGTCACCCCGACAGCGTAGTGCCCGGTACGGGAGGGGCCCATGTGCCAGACTCGCCGGTGTGACCGCGAACCTCGCCGATCTGCTGCGTAGGGCCGCAGCCGAGGCCCCGGACAGCGTTGCGCTGGTCGATGCGGGCACCGGGCGCCGGACCACCTGGGCAGAGCTCGACGAGGCGGCCTCGAGGGTCGCCCGCGGCTTCGAGCAGCAGGGGCTCGTGGCCGGCAACCGCGTCGTCATCGCCACGGCCAACCGGCCGGAGCTCGTCGTCGTCTACCTCGCGACCCTCCGGGCGCACCTCGTGGCGGTCCCGGTCAACCCCCGCTCCGCGACCGGCGAGCTGCTCCGGATGGTCACCGACGCCGGGGCGCGCCTGCTCGTCGCCGACGCCACCACGATCGACTCGGCACGCGCTGTCGCGGCGGGGCTGGAGGAGGCGCTGGCGGGGGCCGACGACGAGCTCCGCGCCCGCAGCGTCGTACCCCGCATCGTCGCCCTCGACTGCCGGGCCGGGTCCCGGGAGATCGAGTTCGCCACCCTGCTCGCCGCCGACCGGGTCCCGTTGCCGCCCACCCGCGACGCCGAGTCGCTCGCCGTCCTCCTCTACACCTCCGGCACCTCGTCACGTCCGCGTGCGGCGATGCTCAGCCACCGCGCGCTCGTCGCCAACATCGAGCAGGGCGCCGCGGTCGAGCCGCCGATGGTCGGCCCCGACGACGTGGTGTACGGCGTGCTGCCGATGTTCCACGTCTACGGGCTCAACGCGGTGCTGGGTCAGGTGCTCCGCCAGCACGCGACCCTCGTCGTCGTGGAGGGGTTCGACCCGGCGGGCTCCCTGGAGGAGATCGAGCACCACGCTGTCACCGTCGTACCCGTGGCTCCCGCCGTCCTCGCCCACTGGCGGGACCGCGACGACCTGGCCGAACGGCTGGGCGGGGTGCGCACGATCATGTCCGGGTCGGCGCCCTTGTCGCCGGAGGTCCTCGCCGACTTCGCCGAGCGGAGCGGGGTGCCGGTGCACCAGGGCTACGGGCTGACCGAGGCGGCCCCCGTCGTGACGTCCACGCTGTGCAGCCGCGCGGCCAAGCCGGGATCGGTCGGAGCTGCGCTCCCGGGCGTCTCGCTGCGGCTCGTCGACGAGACCGGCCAACGGCCGGAGGGGTCCGACCCCGGCGAGATCCACGTGGCGGGGGACAACCTGTTCAGCGGCTACTGGCCCGATGGCGCCGACGGGCCGGTGGACGGATGGTTCGCCACCGGCGATGTCGGCTTCCTCGACCCCGACGGCGACCTCTTCCTCGTCGACCGGCTCAAGGAGCTGATCATCGTCTCCGGGTTCAACGTCTACCCGAGCGAGATCGAAGAGGTGCTCGAGGAGGTCGATGGCGTCGAGGAGGCCGCCGTGGTCGGCGTGCCCGACGAGGCGACCGGTGAGGCCGTCGTGGCCTACGTCCGCACCGCTGCTCGGGAGGGCGACGACGCCGACGACCTGCGGGACCGGGTCCGCTCGGCGTGCCACCTCCGGCTGGCGCGGTTCAAGCAGCCCAGCCGGGTCGAGCTGGTCGAGGCGCTGCCGCACACGATCACCGGCAAGGTCGCCAAGGGCAGGCTGCGGGCGACCGTGCGCCGAACGCAGCTGGGGCTCCTGGAGTGACGGGAACCGCACGGGTGACCCTCTACACCCGGCCCGGGTGCCACCTGTGCGACGACGCGAGGGCGGTCGTCGCCGCTGTGTGCGCAGAGCTGGCGGAGTCGTTCACCGAGGTCGACATCGACGGCGACGCCGAGCTCACCCGCCGGTACGGCGACGAGATCCCGGTGACGCTCGTCGACGGGGTGCAGCACGACTTCTGGCGGGTGGACGCCGGTCGGCTGGCCCGGGCGCTGCGGGGCTGAACGAGGGACCCCGACGGGTGCGCGAGCTCACGGCGTGGTAGCCGCACTGCGGACGGATTTTGTTCCCGCGTTCACAAACTCCTAAAGTGGGTCGACGACAGTCCCGGTGGCCTTCCCGGGAGAACGTCCTTCCACCGCCGTACCGGCGAGCCAGGAGCACCGTGAGTCCAGCAGGCGCCGCGCAGGGCACCCCCGAGCCGGGGCTGCCGCGACCCGGGGGGATCCCCGAGGCGACGGTCGCACGGCTCCCGGTCTACCTGCGCGCCCTCGTCGCGCTGGCCGACCGCGGCGTCTGCACCTGCTCCAGCGAGGAGCTCGCGGCGGCCGCCGGCGTCAACTCCTCGAAGCTCCGCAAGGACCTCTCCTACCTCGGCTCCTACGGACGGCGGGGGGTCGGGTACGACGTCGAGTACCTCCGGTACCAGATCGCCCGCGAGATCGGCGTGACCCAGGACCTTCCGGTCGTCATCGTCGGGATCGGCAACCTCGGCCACGCGCTGGCCAACTACGCGGGGTTCACCTCGCGCGGCTTCCGGATCGTCGCCCTCCTGGACAGCGACTCCGACCGGCTCGGCGAGCGCATCGGCGACCTCCCGATCCGGGGGCTCGAGGAGCTCGAGGGGATCGTGGCGGACGAGCACGTCGCGATCGGCGTCATCGCGACGCCGGCGCCGGCGGCCCACCAGGTCTGTGACCGGCTCGTCTCCGCCGGAGTCACGAGCATCCTCAACTTCGCGCCGACCGTCCTGACGGTCCCGGACGGTGTCGACGTGCGCAAGGTCGACCTCTCCATCGAGCTCCAGATCCTGGCCTACCACGAGCAGCGCAAGGCGTCCGCGCTCAGCGTGGACGGCACGGCCGAGGCGGTGACCGCATGAGCGTCCTCGTCGTCGGCGTCAGCCACCACACGGCCCCGGTCGACCTGCTCGAGCGGATCGCCCTGGACCCCTCGCGCGTGGAGAAGCTGATCACCGCGGTGCAGTCCACCGACCACGTGCAGGAGGCCACCGTCCTGGCGACCTGCAACCGCATCGAGATCTACACCGATGTCGACCGGTTCCACGACAGCGTCGAGGCGATCTGCCAGGCGCTCTGCGACCTCTCCGAGCAGGACCCGGACGAGGTGATCCCGCACCTCTACGTCCACTACGACGACGGTGCCGTCTCGCACCTCTTCCACGTCGCCGCCGGGCTCGACTCGATGGTCGTCGGCGAGGGGCAGATCCTGGGCCAGGCCCGGGAGGCGCTCCGCCTCGGCCAGGAGCTCGGCTCCGTCGGGCCAGCGCTCAACGCCGCGTTCCAGCAGGCGCTCCGGGTCGCCAAGCGCACCCACGCCGAGACCGAGATCGACCGCGCCGCGCCTTCGCTCGTCTCCGTCTCGCTCGACCGCGCCGAGCAGCACGTCGGCCCGCTCGCCGGCAGGCGCGCCGTGGTCGTCGGCGCGGGCGCGATGGCGTCGCTCGCGGTCGCCACCCTGGCGCGGGCCGGGATCGGCCACGTCGCCGTCCTGAACCGCACCGAGGCGAAGGCGGTCCGGCTCGCCGAGCAGTACGGCGGTCGCACCGCTCCGCTGGAGGCGCTCCCGGAGGAGCTCGGCCGCGCCGACGTGCTGGTCTCCTGCACCGGAGCGGTCGGTCTGGTGCTCACCGCCGAGGTGCTCCGCCAGAGCCGCGCCGGCGTCGACGCGCCCCTCGCCGCGATCGACCTGGCGATGCCGCACGACCTCGACCCGGCGATCGCCGACGTGCCCGGGGTCGCGCTGATCGGGCTGCGCCGGCTCGCCGAGGAGCTCACGCCGGCCGAGGCCGAGGGGGTCGGGGACGTCCTCGGAGTCCGGCGCATCGTGACCGAGGAGATCCAGGCGTTCCTCAGCGCCCGACGGCTCGCCAACGTGACGCCGACGGTCGTGGCCCTGCGCACGATGGCGACCGGCGTGGTGGACGGCGAGCTGGCCCGGCTCGACGCCCGTCTCCCGCAGCTCGACCCGGTGATCCGCGCCGAGCTCGAGCTCGCCGTGCGTCGCGTCGCCGACAAGCTCATGCACCGGCCGACGGTGCGGGTGAAGGAGCTCGCGAACAGCACCGGCGCCGTCTCCTACGCGGCGGCGCTCGCCGAGCTCTTCTCGCTCGACCAGCAGGCCGTCGACGCCGTGACGCGACCCGGGGGGGTGCGCCCGTGACCAGCCCGATCCGTGTCGGCACCCGTGCCTCCGTGCTCGCCCGCACCCAGTCCGGCCAGGTGGCCGACGCGCTCTCCGCGGCTCTCGGCCGTGACGTGAGCCTCGTCGACGTGACGACCGAGGGCGACGTGTCGCGTGCGCCGCTCGCCTCGCTGGGCGGTGCCGGTCTCTTCGTCGGCGCGCTGCGCGACGCACTCCTCCGCGGCGAGGTCGACGTCGCCGTCCACTCGCTCAAGGACCTCCCGACCGGCGCCGCCGACGGCATCGCGCTCGCGGCGGTCCCGCTCCGCGAGGATCCCCGGGACGTGGTCGTCGCCCGCGACGGACTGACCCTCGGTGAGCTCCCCGTCGGCTCGCGGGTCGGCACGGGCTCTCCCCGCCGGGCCTCGCAGCTGCACGCGCTGGGGCTCGGGCTCGACGTCGTGGCGATCCGCGGGAACGTGGACACCCGGATCGGGAAGGTCCGCTCCGGCGAGGTCGACGCGGTGGTGCTCGCCCGCGCCGGGCTGGCCCGGATCGGCCGCCTCGAGGAGGTCACCGAGACCCTCGACCCGCTGCAGATGCTCCCCGCCCCGGGCCAGGGCGCGCTCGCGGTAGAGTGCCGGTCGGCCGACTTCGCTCTCGTCGACGCGGTCGCGGCCGCGCTCGACGACCCTCACACCCGGGCGGCGGTCACCGCGGAGCGGCGGATCCTGGCCGACCTCGAGGCCGGGTGCAGCGCGCCGGTCGGTGCGCTCGCCGAGGTCGTCGAGGGGGAGGACGGCGAGGAGCTGTGGGTCCGTGCCGTCGCCCTGTCCCTGGACGGAGCGCTCACCGTCAGGAGGTCGGCCGCAGGTCCGCCGGGCCGGGCCGCCGAGGTCGGCCGGGCGCTCGCCGCCGAGATGGTGGAGGACGGCGCCACCGAACTCCTCGGGGAGCCGGTTCCTTGACCTGAGCTCCCCGCCCCGCAGGACACCGCATCCAGAACGGCTTAGAAGGCAGACGTGAGCAACTCCGTGAAGACCACCGTGAACGACCGCGCCACCACGACCGCCCCGGCCCGCCCGGCTGGACACGTCGCGTTCGTGGGCAGCGGCCCTGGTGACCCCGACCTGCTGACCGTGCGCGCGGTCGAGCTGATCCGCTCGGCAGAGGTGGTCGTGACCGAGGTCCCCGGCCACCTCACGCTGGTGCAGACCCTGCTGGGGCTCCCCGACGCGCCGGCCGGCGAGCCGGGCGAGATGGACGACACCGTTCCCGCCGGCCCCGAGATCGTCGACGGCGGCTTCGGGACCGACGGGCAGCCGCTGACCCACGCCGCCCGCGCGAAGGTCGTCGTACGCCAAGCGAAGTCGGGGCGGCGCGTCGTACGACTCATGGCCGGCGACCCGTTCCTCTTCGCCTCCGCCCCCGAGGAGGCGCAGGCGTGCGTGAAGGCGGGCATCGCGTTCGAGATCGTCCCCGGCGTCTCGTCGGCCACCTCGGTGCCTGCGTACGCCGGGATCCCGCTGACCACCAAGCACGACCGGGAGATCGCCGTCATCTCCTGCTCCGACGCGAAGGTCGACTGGGAGTGGTACGCCGACGACAAGACGCTGGTCCTGCTCTCCGCCGTCGGCTCGATCGGCCGGATCGCCGCCGCCCTCATCGAGGCCGGCCGGCTCCCGGAGACCCCGGTCGCGATGACCCGCACCGGCACCACCACGGACCAGGCGACCGTCGTCTCCACGCTGGCGAACATCGCCGCCGACGCCGAGGCGGCCGGGATGACCCCGCCTGCGGTGACGGTCGTGGGCGACATCGTCGGGCTGCGCGACACCCTCTCCTGGTTCGAGACCAAGCCCCTGTTCGGGTGGCGCGTCCTGGTCCCGCGCACCAAGGAGCAGGCCGGGGCGCTCTCCGCACGGCTGCGGAGCTACGGCGCGATCCCGGTCGAGGTCCCGACGATCTCCGTCGAGCCTCCGCGCAACCCGCTGCAGATGGACAAGGCGGTCCGCGGGCTCGTCGAGGGGCGCTACGAGTGGATCGCGTTCACCTCGGTCAACGCGGTCAAGGCGGTCAAGGAGAAGTTCGAGGAGTACGGCCTCGACGCCCGCGCGTTCTCCGGCCTCAAGATCGCGGCGGTCGGCGACCGCACCGCAGCCTGCCTCGCCGAGTGGGGGCTGCGTGCCGACCTGGTCCCGGCCGGGGAGCAGTCCGCGCGCGGCCTGCTCGAGGACTGGCCGGAGTACGACGAGGTGCTCGACCCGATCAACCGGGTCTTCCTGCCCCGCGCCGACATCGCGACCGAGACCCTCGTCGCCGGGCTGCTCGAGCTCGGCTGGGAGGTCGACGACGTGACCGCCTATCGCACCGTCCGGGCGGCCCCGCCGCCGGCGCCGGTCCGCGACGCGATCAAGTCGGGCAAGTTCGACGCCGTCGTGTTCACCTCCTCCTCGACGGTCCGGAACCTCGTCGGGATCGCCGGGAAGCCGCACGCCTCGACGGTCATCGCCGTCATCGGGCCGGCCACCGCGAAGACCGCGGAGGAGCACGGGCTCCGGGTGGACGTCATGGCCGCTACGCCGTCGGTCGAGGTCCTGGTCGACGCGCTCGCCGACCACGGCGCGGCCCGACGGGCGGAGGCGCTGGCGGCCGGCCTGCCGGTCACCAAGCCGTCGGACCGACGCCCCGCAGGGCGCCGGAAGGCCACCGGCTCCAAGTGACACCCCCGGACGTCATCCAAGGTGGCTGTTCGGGCAGCCGACTCGGATGACGTCCTCCCGGCGGCTCGCGTAGCGTCATCCGGGGTGGTTGCCGGGGGAACCGATTGCGATGACGTGAGGGGGTGGGACGTGAACGATCGAGGGGCTGCCACGGGCCCGGTGGTCCGGCCGCGCAGGCTGCGCCGTACTGCTGCCCTCCGCGAGCTGGTCGCCGAGACCAGCCTGGAGGCTCGGCAGCTGGTGCTTCCGGTCTTCGTGCGCGAGGGTGCCACCGAGCCGGTCCCGATCGGGAGCATGCCGGGGGTCGTCCAGCACACGCGCGACTCGTTGAAGCGGGCCGCTGTCGAGGCGGCCGAGCTCGGCCTCGGCGGGATCATGCTCTTCGGGGTGCCCGCCTCCAAGGACGCCCGCGGCTCCGGCGCCTGCGCCGCCGACGGGATCCTCAACGTGGCGATCGCCGACGTGGACGCCGAGGTCGGGGACGCCCTGCCGGTGATGGCGGACCTCTGCCTCGACGAGTTCACCGACCACGGCCACTGCGGCGTGCTCGCCGCCGACGGCACCGTCGACAACGACGCCACCCTCGAGGTGTACGCCGAGATGGCGGTCGCCCAGGCGTCGGCCGGGGTCGACGTCGTGGGGCCGAGCGGGATGATGGACGGCCAGGTCGCGGTGGTCAGGGACGCACTCGACGGCGCCGGCCACACCGACGTCGCGATCCTGGCGTACTCGGCGAAGTACGCCTCGGCGTTCTACGGCCCGTTCCGGGAGGCCGTCGACTCGTCCCTGAAGGGAGACCGGCGGAGCTACCAGCAGGACGGCCGGAACCGGCTCGAGGGGGTCCGCGAGGCGCTCCTCGACGTCGCCGAGGGCGCGGACATCGTGATGGTGAAGCCGGCGCTCGCCTACCTCGACGTGCTGCGCGAGGTGCGGGACGCGGTGGACGTGCCGGTGGCGGCGTACAACATCTCGGGCGAGTACGCCATGGTCGAGGCCGCCGCCGCCCAGGGGTGGATCGCCCGGGAGCCGGCGATCCTGGAGACGTTGACGAGCATCCGCCGGGCCGGTGCGGACGTCGTCCTCACCTACTGGGCCGCCGAAGCCGCCCGCCTCCTCCGCTGATGCCCCACCTCGCCTCGTCCGACTGGGCGCGTCACATGGCGCGCGCCCAATCGGACGCCGGCACCCGGGGCGCGCCCCGGTTGGCCACGTCGGGGAGAATGGCCGGGTGAATGCACCCGCCGCAGTCCCGACGGCCGCATCCGCATCCCTGTTCGAGCGCTCGCAGGCCGTCACACCGGGTGGGGTCAACTCCCCGGTCCGCGCGTTCAACGCGGTCGGTGGCACCCCGAGGTTCATCGCCGGCGGCTCCGGGCCCTACCTCACCGACGTCGACGGCAACGAGTACGTCGACCTCGTCTGTTCCTGGGGGCCGATGCTCCTCGGTCATGCCCATCCCGAGGTCGTGGCGGCGGTCACCGAAGCGGTGGCGCGCGGGACGTCGTACGGCACCCCCACCCCTGCCGAGGTCGAGCTGGCCGAGGAGATCGTGGGGCGCACTCCGGTCGACAAGGTGCGGCTGGTCTCCTCCGGCACCGAGGCGACGATGTCGGCGATCCGGCTGGCCCGCGGGTTCACCGGCCGCGACGTCGTGGTCAAGTTCGCCGGCTGCTACCACGGCCACGTCGACTCCCTGCTCGCCGCGGCCGGGTCGGGGCTGGCCACCTTCGCGGTCCCCGGGACACCCGGGGTGCCCGACGACTTCACCGCGCACACCCTGGTGGTCCCCTACAACGACCGGGGGGCCGTCGCAGCGGTCTTCGCCGAGCACGGTGAGCGGATCGCCTGCCTCATCACGGAGGCCGCCCCCGGCAACATGGGGATGGTGCCGCCGGTCGAGGGGTTCAACCGGTTCCTCTCCGAGACCTGCGCGCAGCACGGCGCGCTGTTCGTCAGCGACGAGGTGATGACCGGCTTCCGGGTCACCCGCTCCGGCCGTTGGGGGCTCGACGGCGCCGTCGCGGGGTGGCGCCCGGACCTCATGACGGTCGGCAAGGTGATGGGCGGCGGCTTCCCGGCGGCCGCCTTCGGTGGACGGGCCGACGTGATGGCCCACCTCGCGCCCGAGGGTGCGGTCTACCAGGCCGGCACCCTCTCCGGGAACCCGGTCGCCGCCACCGCCGGGCTCACGACCCTCCGGCTGGCCACCGAGCAGGTGTACGCCGACGTCGACCGGGCCGCCCGCGTCGTACGGGAGGCCGCGTCCCAGGCGCTCGCCGAGGCCGGGGTCCCGCACGTCGTGCAGACCGACGGCACGATGTTCAGCGTCTTCTTCACCCCCGACGACGACGTCACCGAGATCCGTGACTTCGCGGCTGCCGCCCGCCAGCGGACCGACCGGTTCGGGGCCTTCTTCCACGCGATGCTCGACCAGGGCGTCCACCTGCCGCCGAGCGCCTTCGAGGCCTGGTTCCTCTCCGCCGCCCACGACGACGCCGCGCTCGACCGGGTCGTCAGCGCCCTGCCCGCCGCGGCACGGGCCGCCGCCAACGTGCCAGATCCCGCAACCACCACCCCGAGGAACGACACGTGAAGACGACCGTCCACCTGCTCCGCCACGGCGAGGTGCACAACCCGACCGGCATCCTCTACGGGAGGATGGCCGGCTACCTGCTGTCCGACCTCGGCCACCAGATGGCGCAGCGGGTGGCGGAGACGATCGCCGACCGGGACATCACCCAGGTCTGGGCCTCGCCGCTCGAGCGTGCCCAGCAGACCGCCCAGCCGCTCGCCGACGCGCTGGGGCTCGGGATCCGCACCGAGGAGCGGGTGATCGAGTCGTCCAACGTCTTCGAGGGCAAGACGTTCGGTCCCGGCGACGGCGTGCTGCGCAGGCCGTCGAACTGGCGACACCTCTGGAACCCGTTCCGGCCGTCGTGGGGCGAGGCGTACAAGCACGTCGTCGCGCGGATGCAGGCCGCCGTGAACGACGCCCGGGACGCCGCGGCCGGCCACGAGGCGGTCGTCGTCTCGCACCAGCTGCCGATCTGGATCACCCGGCTCCACGCGGAGCGACGGTCGTTCGTCCACGACCCGCGCAGCCGTCAGTGCACCCTCTGCAGCCTCACGTCGTTCATCTTCGAGGACGAGCGGCTCGTCACCGTCACCTACTCGGAGCCGGCCGGCGACCTCATCCCGGTGAAGGACCGCAAGGCCCCCTTCTCCGCCGGCGGCGCCCCCGCCGAGGACAAGCCGGGCGGCACCGAGCGGTGACGACCCCTGCCTGCCTGCGGAGGCGCACGGCCGGGCTGGCCGTGCTGCCGCTCGTCGCGCTCGCCGGGTGCGCCGGGTCCGACTTCAGCGCCGGCGAGCAGGGGTTCGTCAGCGCCGACGGCAAGGTCACCGTCGTCGACCCCGCCGAGCGGGAGATGCCGCGCGGCGAGGTCGCCGGTGAGACGGTCGAAGGCGACGCGGTCTCCTTGGCCGACCACCTCGGCAAGGTCGTCGTCATGCCGGTGTGGGGCTCCTGGTGCGCGCCCTGCCGGGCCGAGGCGCCGATGCTCGCCGAGGCGGCGCGCGACCTCGAGGACGACGGCGTCGTCTTCCTCGGCATCAACTCGCGCGACTTCACGACCGCGAACGTCCGCCGGTTCGAGGAGCGGTTCGACATCCCCTACGACAGCGTCTACGACCCCGACGGGTCGACGATGCTCGCCTTCCACGGCACCCTGTCGCCGATGGGGATCCCGAGCTTCGTCTTCATCGATGCCGAGGGGCGGGTCGCCGCGCGGGCGGTGGACTCGGTGAGCCGGAGCACGTTGTACGGCGTGGTGGAGGACGTCCTGGGCGAGCCGGTGGAGCCCTCGTGATCGAGGGGCTCGCCGACTGGTTCGTGCAGCAGGTCAACTCAGGAACGATGCTGCTCGCCGTACCCGTGGCCGCGATCGCCGGGCTGGTGTCGTTCTTCTCGCCCTGCGTCGTGCCGCTGCTGCCCGGCTACGTCTCCTACGCCACCGGGCTCTCCGGCGCCGACCTGGAGACCGCCCGCCGGGGCCGGATGCTCGCCGGCACCTTCCTCTTCGTCCTCGGGTTCACGACGTGGTTCGTGGTGCTGGGCACGGCCACCGGCGCCCTCGGCGAGCTCCTGTGGGAGTACAAGCGCCAGATCAGCCTCGTCCTCGGCGTCGTCACGATCCTGGTCGGGCTCGCGTTCATGGGGTTAGTCCCCTGGCTGCAGCGCGACGTCCGGGTGCACCGGGTGCCGGCCGTCGGGCTCGCCGCCGCGCCGCTCCTCGGGCTCCTGTTCGCGATCGGCTGGACCCCCTGCCTCGGCCCGACGATCGCGGCGGTCCAGAGCCTCTCGCTCACCGAGGGGACGGCGGCGCGTGGGGCCGTGCTCAGCGTCGCCTACTCGCTCGGCCTCGGCGTCCCGTTCATCGTGCTGGGGCTCGCCTACCGCCGTACCCTCGGCGCGGTCCGCTGGGTCCGTCGCCACCAGCTCTGGGTCACCCGGGTCGGCGGCGGCATGCTCGTGCTCGTCGGAATCCTCCTGGTTACCGGCTGGTGGGACCTGTGGGTCGACGAGATGCGCGGCTGGATCGGCGGCTTCGAGGTGGCCGTGTGAGCACCCCCTCGGCGCCGGCGATGTCGCCGGTCGAGCTGCTGCGGTGGGCGTGGCGCCAGCTCACCTCGATGCGCACCGCGCTCCTGCTGCTGCTCCTGCTCGCCCTCGCCGCCGTGCCCGGATCGGTGGTGCCGCAGTCCGACATCGCGCCGGCGGACGTCACGCGGTGGAAGGAGCAGCACCCCGACCTCACCCCGCTCTACGAGCGGCTCGGCCTCTTCTCGGTCTTCGACTCGCCGTGGTTCAGCGCGATCTACCTGCTGCTCATGGTCTCGCTGGTCGGCTGCATCGTCCCGCGCACCGCGGTCTACTGGCGCGCCCTGCGCTCGCCACCGCCGGCCGCGCCGCGCAACCTCGCGCGGCTGCCGGCGTACGTCGCGGTGGAGACCGACGACACCCCGGCCACCGTCCTGGAGCGGGCCCGCCGCGAGCTCAAGGGGCGGCACCGGGTCGTGTCCGCAGGGACCACGGTGGCCGCCGAGCGAGGCCACCTCCGCGAGGCCGGGAACCTCCTCTTCCACACCGCGATCATCGTGGTGCTCCTCGCGTTCGCCTACGGCCAGCTGTTCGGCTACAAGGGCGGCGCGATCGTGCTCGTCGGCAAGGGATTCTCCAACCTCACGACGCAGTACGACGAGTTCGCGCCCGGCTCGCTCTTCGACCCGGCCGACCTCCCCCCGGTCAGCTTCACGGTCGACGACTTCGAGGTGGAGTTCCTCACCGAGGGGCCGAACCAGGGGCAGCCCGTCGACTTCGGTGCCGACATCACCTACCGCGAGACGCCGGAGGCGGCGGAGAAGGAGTTCCACCTCGAGGTCAACAAGCCGCTCGTCCTCGACGGGATCAGCGTCTTCCTCGTCGGCCACGGCTACGCCCCGCTGGTCACCGTCCGGGACGGGACCGGAGAGGTCGCCTACCGCGGCCCGGTCGTCTTCCTCCCGCAGGACTCGAGCTTCGCTTCCTTCGGCGTGATCAAGGTGCTCGAGGCGCAGCCCGAGCAGCTCGGCTTCGACGGGATGTTCTTCCCCACGTACTCCTTCACGATGGAGCGAGGGCCGTTCTCGGTCTTCCCCGACGCGCTGAACCCGGCGATGTCGCTGCTGGCCTACCACGGCGACCTCGGCGTGGACGACGGCGACCCGCAGTCGGTGTTCGAGCTCGACACCAGCGAGATGGAGCAGTTCGAGAAGGCCGACGGGAAGCCGCTGCGGCTCGACCTGGCGCCCGGCAAGAAGATCGAGCTCCCCGACGGCCTCGGGTCGATCCGGTTCGACGGCTGGCAGCGGTGGGTCAAGGTCCAGGTGAGCGACAGCCCGGGCAAGGGCGTCGCGCTGACCGGCGTCTGCCTGGCGCTCCTCGGGCTGATGGGTTCGCTCTTCGTACGCCGCCGCCGCGCCTGGGTCCGCGTCACCGAGCGCGACGGGCGCACCCTGGTCGAGGTGGCCGGGCTCGACCGGAGCGCCGCGAGCGAGGGGCTCGACGACGAGGTACGGCGGTTGGCGGCTGCGGTGGTGACCACGACCCCTGATCCTGGCGTGGATACTGGGACGAGTGCCCCGGACGCCGCCGGGGACGACATGGAGGTGAAGCGGTGACCACGCAGGAGTTCGCGGCGTTCAGCGACAACGCGGTGATGTTCGCGGGCATCGTCTTCGTGCTCGCGGTGCTGGCCCACCTGGCGGAGTGGGCCGGCTCGATCGCCCGCCCCGCCGAGGTGCCGGCCGGCACCTCGACCGACGCCGGCGGATCCGTGGCGGTCGCCACCGGCGGCGACGACGAGCGGGAGGAGCGCCGGCGGCTCCGGATCGAGACCAGCGGCCGGATCGGCGTCGCGCTCACCGTCGTCGCGACGTTGCTCCTCGGCGCCGGCGTGGTGACCCGGGCGTTCGCCTCCGAGCCCGCCCGGGTGCCCTGGGGCAACATGTACGAGTTCACCCTCACCGGGGCCCTCGGCTGCGCGGTGATCTACCTGGCGCTGCTGAAGCACTACCGGCTCCGATGGATGGGGCTCTTCCTCACCGGGTTCCTCGTCGTCGTCCTCATGCTCGCGAACCTGTCGCTGGAGCAGCAGGCGGGACCGCTCGTCCCGGCTCTCCACTCCTACTGGCTGGTCGTCCACGTCGGGGCCGCGATCCTCGCGACGGGGGCGTTCGCCGTCGGGACGCTCGCGTCGGTCGTGTTCCTGCTCAAGGAGCGGGTCCAGGGCACCGCCGGCTCCCGGCTCCGCGGGCTTCTCGACCTGTTCCCCGCCTCCGACGACCTCGACCGGCTGGCCTACCGGCTGCACGCGGTGGGGTTCCCGCTGTGGACGTTCGCGGCGCTGATCGCCGGGCCGATCTGGGCGGAGTACGCCTGGGGCTCCTACTGGAACTGGGACCCCAAGGAGGTGTGGGCGTTCATCACCTGGGTGATCTACGCGGCGTACCTCCACGCCAGGGCCACCGCCGGGTGGAAGGGGAGGGCCGCCGCGATCCTGGCGATCATCGGGTTCGCGTCGCTGCTCTTCAACTTCGTCGGGATCAACTTCTTCTTCGGCGCCGGGAGCATGCACTCCTACGCCGGGGGCTGACCCCTCCCGAGCGGCTCACTCGGGTCCGTCGGGGTCCTTCTTGCGGTCCTTGCGCTGCTTGCGCTCGAGCCAACGGAGGAAGTCCTCGTCGTCGTCGGGAGCGACCTGCCGGGTCTGTGGCTTGGGCCGGCGCACCGTGCGGCCGGAGCCACGGCCTCCGGTCCGCCCGCCGGCGGCTCGACGCCGCTCGAGCGCCCAGAGGAGCGCGTAGACGACGCCCGCGAAGAGCAGGACGACGATGACGAATCTGGCCACATGACAAGAGTAGGCCGGTTCTCCCAACGGTGCGGACCGAACCCGCTCCTGGTGCAGCCGCCGGCGCGACCTACGCTGGAGGGGTGAAGGAGTTCCTCGTCTACACCGCAGCCCGGCTGGCGCTCTTCGCCGCGACCTACGGGATCGTCCTGGGGCTCTACGTGCTCGTCGCCGGCACCCCGGTCCCGGTGCTGTGGCCGTTGCTCCTCGCGGCGATCGTCTCGGGGGTGGCCTCGGTCTACCTGCTCCGCGGGATGCGGGAGCGGTTCGCGGTCAAGGTGCAGGGCCGAGCGGCACGGATGTCGCAGCGGTTCGAGGCGATGAAGGCCAAGGAGGACGTGGACTGACGGCTCACCGCGCGGCCACCAGCAGCCCCACGAGGAGGCCGGCGGCGTACAGCAGCTCGGTGGTCCCGGTCAGCTTCAGCACCGGGACCAGTGCCGCTCCCGTCGTACCCCTCGCGACCGTCCGGGCGGCGCGCTGACCGGGGAGGAGCGCGACCAGCCCGAGCAATGCCCACGCGGAGCTCTCCAGGGCCACTCCCACGAGCGCCACCACCGCCGCGACGAGCAGCATGACGAACAGCCCGCGGGTGCGGGCGTCGCCGAGGACCACCGCGAGCGTCCGCTTCCCGGCGGCGGCGTCAGTGGGGATGTCCCGGAGGTTGTTGGCCACGAGGATCCCGCAGGCGATCGCGCCGACGCCCACGGCGGCGTACCCCGCGGGGAGGAGCCAGGTCTCCGTCTGGACGTACGTCGTGCCGACGACCGCCACCAGCCCGAAGAAGACGAAGACCATCACCTCACCGAGGCCGAGGTAGCCGTAGGGCCTCCTGCCGCCGGTGTAGTACCAGGCGGCGAGCACGCAGAGGGCCCCCACGGCGACCAGCCACCACGCGGTCGTCGCCGCGAGCACCAGGCCGGCCGCGGCGGCCACCCCGAACGCGGCGAAGGCGGCGAGCTTGACCGACCGCGGCGTCGCGAGCCCCGAGCCGACGAGCCGCAACGGTCCGACCCGGTCGGCGTCGGTGCCGCGGATGCCGTCGGAGTAGTCGTTGGCGTAGTTCACCCCGACCTGCAGGGCCAGCGCCACGACCATCGCCAGGGCGGCCTTCCACCACACGGGGTGACCGTCGAAGGCGGCCACCCCGGTGCCGGCGAGGACCGGTGACACGGCGGCGGGGAGCGTCGGGGGACGGGCGGCCTGGAGCCACTGAGCGGGGGTTGCCACGAGGGTCGATCCTGCCAGCCGCGGCGCCGGGCATAGCGTGGGGCCTCGTGACGAGCGGCTTCGACGACATGACGGCCGGCCTGCGTCCGGTCCGGGGCACCGCCGGCGACCTGCTCGCCCTGCTCACCGCGTGGGATGCCGCGGCGGACCCGGAGCCGCTGGTGATCGAGACCTCCGGCTCCACCGGCCGGCCGAAGCGGGTCGTCCTCTCGCGGGCGGCGATGCGCGCCTCGGTGGCGGCCACCCACGCCCGGCTCGGCGGTCCGGGGCAGTGGGTGCTCAACCTGCCGCCGACCTACGTCGCCGGCGTGCAGCTCCTCTTCCGCTCGGTCGTCGCGGGGACCACCCCCGTCGTCTCGACCGACCTGACCGCGGCGCTCGGGGAGATGGCCGGAGAGCGGCGGTACGTCTCCCTGGTGCCGACCCAGCTGCAGCGGCTCGTCGTCGCGCAGGAGCTCGCGCCGCTCGCCCGCTTCGACGCCGTGCTGGTCGGCGGCGGGCCGCTCGACCCCGCGGTCCGCGCCGTGGCCGAGGGCGCCGGGGTGCCGGTCGTCCAGACCTACGGGATGAGCGAGACCTGCGGCGGCTGCGTGTACGACGGGGTGCCGCTCGACGGCGTGGCGGTGAAGGTCGACGCCGACGGGCAGGTGCTGCTCGGCGGGCCGGTGCTCTTCGACGGCTACGAGGGCGACCCCTCGCGGACCGCCGAGGTGCTCCAGGACGGCTGGCTCCGCACCGCCGACCTCGGCCGGCTCGACGAGGACGGGCGGCTCCGGGTGCTCGGCCGGGTCGACGACGTCGTCATCAGCGGCGGCGTGAAGGTGCCCGGCTCCGCCGTCGCCCGGATGGTCGAGCGGCACCCCGCCGTCACCGCGGCCGAGGTCGTCGGCGTGCCCGACGAGGAGTGGGGCGAGCGCGTCGTCGCGGTGGTGACGGCGAGCGGCAGCCCCGACCTCGCCGGGCTCCGCGACCTCGTCACCCCGCGGGAGTGGGCGCCCCGCGAGGTGGTGATCGTGCCGGCGTTCCCCGTCCTGCCCAACGGGAAGGTCGACCGGGTGGCGCTGCGGAGGGTGGCCGCCGATGCGTGAGCACGTCTTCTCGGTGCCGATGCGGACCCGGTTCCGCGGTGTGACGACGCGCGAGGGGGTGCTGCTCCGCGGCGCGGCCGGCTGGGGCGAGTTCAGCCCCTTCCTGGAGTACGACGCGGAAGTGGCCGCGCCTTGGCTGGCCGCTGCCGTGGAGGCGGCCGAGGAGGGGTGGCCCGCGCCGCTCCGGGACCGGGTGCCGGTCAACGTCACGGTGCCGGCCGTCGACCCCGCCACCGCCCACGCCATCGTGCTGCGCGGCGGCTGCTCGACCGCGAAGGTGAAGGTCGCCGAGCCGGGGCAGTCCACCGCCGACGACGAGGCGCGGCTCGAGGCGGTCCGGGACGCCCTCGGCCCGTCCGGCAAGGTGCGCATCGACGCCAACGGCGGCTGGTCGGTCGAGTCGGCGGTGCAGGCCGTCCGGCTGCTCGACCGGGCCGCCGGCGGGCTGGAGTACGTCGAGCAGCCCTGCGCGACGGTCGAGGAGCTCGCCGCGGTCCGGCGCCGGATCGAGGTGCCGGTCGCCGCGGACGAGTCGATCCGGCGGGCGGACGACCCCTACCGGGTCCGTGACCTGGAGGCCGCCGACGTCGCGGTGCTCAAGGTGCAGCCGCTCGGCGGGGTCCGGGCCTGCCTCCGGATCGCCGAGGACATCGGGCTCCCGGTCGTGGCCAGCAGCGCGCTGGAGACCAGCGTCGGGATCGCCGCCGGGGTCGCCCTCGCGGCCGCCCTCCCGTCGCTGCCGTTCGCGTGCGGGCTCGCCACGGTCCAGCTCCTCGCCGACGACGTGGCGGCTGTTCCGTTGCTGCCGGAGGGCGGGTCGCTGCCCGTCGTACGCCCGGAGGTGGACGAGGCCGCGCTCGACCGGCTCGCGGCCGCCCCGGACCGGGTGGCGCACTGGGCGGCGCGGCTGGCCGAGATCCGGCAGGATCGGCTGCCGTGACCGCTCCTCCCGCCAACGGCTCCACCGCGCTCGCCCGCACCGTCGTCGACGAGCTGGTCCGCGGCGGGGTCCGGCACGTGGTGCTCTGCCCCGGCTCGCGGTCGGCGGCGCTCGCCTTCGCGGTGCACGCGGCGGCCACGTCGGGGTTCCTGACGCTGCACACCCGCATCGACGAGCGCACCGCCGGCTTCCTCGCGCTCGGCCTCGCCAGGACGTCCCGGTCGCCGGTCGCGGTGGTCACGACCAGCGGGACCGCGGTGGCGAACCTGCACCCCGCCGTCCTCGAGGCCGACCACGCCGGCGTACCGCTCGTCGTCGTCACCGCGGACCGCCCCGCCGCCCTGCGGGGAACGGGGGCGAACCAGACCACCGACCAGGTGAAGGTGTACGGCGGCGCGGTGCGGGCGTTCGCCGACGTGCCGCCTGCGGCGCCCGGCCACCGGGAGGCCGAGCAGCTGCGCGGCTGGCGGTCGCTCGTCGCCCGGACCCTCCTGACCGCGACCGGGCAGGGTGCCACGGCTCGCGGCCCGGTCCACCTCAACCTCCAGGTCGAGCCGCCCATGACGCCGGACGTCGAGGGCGGCTGGTCGACGCCGGTCGACGGCCGGCCGGACGGAGCGGCGTGGACGGTCCCTGCTCCTGCCGCTCCTGGTCTCGAGGAGTCGTTGGACACGGCCCCGCGGACCGTGGTGGTCGCCGGCGACGACGCCGGACCGCCGGCGCGGGTGCTCGCCGAGCGGCACGGCTGGCCGCTGCTCGCCGAGCCGACGAGCGGGTCGAGGACCGGGGCGAACGCGATCCGGTGCTACCGGCTGCTGCTCGGCGACCCTGCCCTGGCGGACCGGGTCGAGCGGGTCGTCGTGTGCGGCCACCCGACCCTGAGCCGGCCGGTGACCCAGCTGCTCTCGCGCACCGACGTCGAGGTGGTCGGCCTGGTGCCACCGGGGTCCCCGACGGGTCGGTGGGCGGATCCCGGGCACGCCGTCTCGCGGGTGGTCCACGCGGTCGCGCTGCCTGACGCGGTGCCCGCGCCGGACGACTGGCTCCGGGAGTGGCTCGACCGGGACGCCGAGGTCGGCCGTCGGCTCGACGAGCTGCTCGCCGCCGAGGACGGGCTGACGCCGCAGGAGGTCGCCGGTGCGGTGGCGGCTGCCCTCCCGCCGGGCGGGCTCCTCTTCGTAGGTGCCTCGAACCCGGTCCGCGACCTCGACGTCATGGTCCCGCGCTACCGGGTCGGCGACCGGCGGATGGTCGTGGGCAACCGTGGCCTGGCCGGCATCGACGGCACCGTGTCGTCCGCCGTCGGCGCCGCCCTCGGTCGGCCGCGCAGCACCCGGGCGCTGGCGCTGCTCGGCGACGTCACCTTCCTCCACGACCTGACCGGGCTCGTCCTCGGCCCTGAGGAGCCCCGGCCGCCGCTCACGGTCGTGGTCGTCAACGACGACGGAGGCAGCATCTTCTCGCTGCTCGAGCAGGGCGCCGACGACCACGAGGCGTCGTTCGAGCGGCTCTTCGCCACCCCGCACGGCGTCGACCTCGCCGCCCTCTGCGCCGCCACCGGAACTCCGCACCGGCGGGTTACCGACCAGGACTCCCTGGTGGCGGTGCTGGAGCGCGCGCCGAACGGGATCGAGGTCGTCGAGGCGGTCGTGCGCCGCGACGACCGGCGTGCTCTCGACGCGGCGATGCGGGCGCTGGTGACCTGAGCCCACGCTCGGCGTTCCGGACGTCGGTGCGCCCGTCACCGTGCGTGCCGGAGACTGTGCCTCATGCACGTGGCGCTCTGGATGGTCTCGCTCGCGGCCGTCGTGGTCACGGTCGCCGCAGCCTCCCGGCGGGTCGGGCTGCCCGCCCCCGTGGTGCTCGTCGCAGCCGGGATGGCGGCGTCGTACCTGCCCTTCGTCCCGGAGTTCCGCCTCACCTCCGAGCTGGTGCTGGTGGGGCTGCTGCCGCCCCTGCTCTACAACGCCGCCCTCCAGACCAGCCTGGTGGACTTCACCACCCACCGGCGCGCGATCCTCTCCCTCTCCATCGGGCTCGTCGCCTTCACGACCGCCGGCGTGGCGGTCGTCCTGCACGTCGTGCTGCCGGGGCTGACCTGGCCGGCTGCCTTCGCGATCGGCGCCGTGGTCGCGCCCCCGGACGCCGTCGCGGCGACCGCCGTGGGCCGACGGATCGGACTGCCACGACGGCTCGTGACGATCCTGGAGGGCGAGTCGCTCCTCAACGACGCCACCGCCCTGGTCGCCCTCAACACCGCGATCCTCGCCGCGGCCGGCACCGCCACGTTCACGCGGGTCGAGATCGACTTCGCCGTCGCCGCAGGCGGCGGGGTGGCGTGCGGCGTCCTCGTGTACGTCGTCGTGGGCTGGGTCCGCAAGCACGTGACGGACCCGGTCATCGACACCTCGGTGTCGCTCGCCACACCGTTCGTCGCGTATGTCGCGGCGGAGGAGGTCCACGCGTCAGGGGTCCTGGCGGTCGTCATCGCGGGGCTGCTGCTGGGACACAAGGCGCCCGTCCTCCAGTCGGCGTCCTCGCGCATCGCGGAGCGGCTCAACTGGCGCACCGTCGCGTTCCTGCTCGAGAACGCGGTCTTCCTGCTCATCGGCCTGCAGGCCAGCTGGATCTTCGGAGAGGTCGGCCGCAGCCAGGTGGCGGGCTCGACGATCGCGCTGGCCTGCGCAGCGGCCCTGGTGGCGGTGGTCGTGCTGCGGATGCTCTGGGTCTTTCCCGCCCGCTACCTGATCCCGCTGGGGAACGACCGTTCGCGCGTGCCTCGCTCCTACACCGCGGTCCTCGGCTGGGCGGGGATGCGCGGGGTGGTGACACTGGCGGCGGCGTTCGCGATCCCCGCGGAAGCACCGCACCGGGAGGTGCTGCTGCTGGTCGCGCTCGTGGTGACCGCCGGGACCCTCACGCTGCAGGGGCTCTCACTCCCGTGGCTCGTCCGGAGGCTCGGCGTGCCCGCTCCCGACGCCCGCGCCGACGCCCTGGTCCGGGCCGAGCTCCTCCAGCTCGCCAGCCGGGCGGGGCTGGCGCGGCTCGCCCGGTCCGAGAGCAGGAGCGGCGCGGCCGGCGGCGAGCAGGACCGCGCGGTGCGTGACGTCCTGCGCACGCGGCTCGAGCAGCGGGACTTCGCGGCGTGGGAGCGGTTGGGGCCCGAGGAGCCCGAGGACGAGACGCCCAGCGAGCGCTACGCCCGGCTGCGCCTCGACATGCTGGCGGCGGAGCGGGAGAGTGTGCTCGAGGTCCGGAGCAGGGGGCAGGTGCCCCACGAGGTCGTCGAGGAGGTCCTCACCGCCCTCGACGTGGAGGAGTCGATGATCGACCAGGGTGTTCGACGACGCCGGGCCTTCGCCGACGCGGAGCCGGCGCCGGCCGTCGAGCCGCCGTGCGAGCACCTGAGGTCGGCTGTCCTGCTTCCCGAGCCGGAGGACCGGCGGTGCGTCGACTGCGTCCGTGAGGGCACGACGTGGGTGCACCTGCGGCAGTGCCTCGACTGCGGCCACGTCGGGTGCTGCGACTCCTCCCCGCGCCGCCACGCCACCGCCCACCACCGGTCAACCGGCCACCCGGTCGTCCGGTCCGCCGAGGTCGGGGAGGGCTGGCGCTGGTGCTTCGTCGACGAGCGGGTCGGCTGACAGGATGGCGGGATGAGGATCACGAAGTTCGGCCACTCCTGCGTCCGCGTCTCCTCCGACGGTCGGGACGTCGTCCTCGACCCCGGAGGCTGGTCGGAGCGGGAGGCCGTGGACGGGGTCGCGGCGGTGCTCGTCACCCACGAGCACCCGGACCACTGGGACCTCGAGCACCTGCGGGCGACCGACGCCCCGGTGTTCACGATCGAGGCCGTCGCCCGGCAGCTCCGCGACGCCGACCCGTCGCTCGACGAGCGCGTGACCGTCGTACATCCTGGTGACGAGCTGGACGTCGCCGGGTTCGCCGTCCGGGTGGTGGGCGAGCGGCACGCCGTCATCCACCCCGAGCTGCCGCTCCCCGACAACTCGGGCTACGTGCTCACCGCCGGCGGCACCTCGCTCTTCCACCCGGGCGACTCCTTCGAGCGGCCCGGACAGCCGGTCGACGTCTTCTGCGCCCCGGCCTGTGCCCCCTGGGCGAAGATGTCGGAGCTCATCGACCTCGCCCGTGACGTCGCGGCGCCGCGGAGCCTGGCGATCCACGACAAGGTCTACAGCGACAACGGCCTCGGGATCGTCGACCGGATGATGGGGTCGTTCCTCGAGCCGGTGCACAGCGAGTGGCACCGGCTCACCCCGGGCACCGACCTCTGAGCGGCCCGCTGCTCGACACAGTGGAGTTCCGGACGCACATGTTGGGTCCTCGGCTCCATCATCAGGGGCTCAGGCGGCGCTCGAGTCGGTGTAGAGACACTCCGGGCCACATGGACGCGGGCGCCCCCGCCACCCGTGGAGGGCGAGCACCCGGCCCACCCGCACGGCCGTCCAGCAGGGCCGGTCGAAGACCTGGCCGTAGGAGATTCTGACCGTGTCCGCCCCGGCGGCCGCGACGTCCAGGTCACGGTCGAGGTCCTTGTCCCGCTGCTCGGTCGTGTCGTGGAACAGGCGGCCGTCCAGCTCCACCACGAGTCCGCACGGGTAGCGCACGTCGCGGTAGACGGCACCCGCGCCCAACCTGTCGCGGACCTGGCGGCCGGGTAGACCGAGCCCGTGCGGCCGCTCCACCTTGGTGAGGTAGCCATGCTCGAGAACCGAACAGGCACCCCGGGCGACATCGGCGAGCACCGACTCGATCCAGTCACGGCGCGCAAGCCGAGGTCGTCGACGTGCGGCCTCGAGGATGCGCAGGGCCGTCGTGCGCCGGGACTGCACCGCCCGGGACAGCGCCCCCAGGGCGGCGAAGTCCGAGGAAGCCCGGGCTGCTACGTCGAGCGCCGCCTCGTCGTACCGCAGCCGCGGCGGTCCAAGGTGCCACTGCACGACTTCGTCGAGCCCGTCCCGTCGAAGAACTTTGATGTCCGTTGGTGGCTCCAGCCGGCGCTCGCGTGCCACGACCAGGTGCACGGGGGTCTCGGGGCGGCGGCTGCCGGGGCCCTCCACGACCCGCATCGCAGTCTCGTCGGCGAGCGCCGCCGGCCAGTACAGGAGCACGCCACCCCAGCAGCGTTGCAGGAAGGTCGGGGTGCCGGTGTGGTCGACGTACACCCCGGGGTGCAAGGCGGTGAGCTCCCGTCGGCGGAGCAGCCGGGCGACGTCGTGCCGGGCCAGCCCGGCGGCCAGCGCCTGCTGCCGGGACACGACGCCGGCCTGCTCGGCGAGGAGGGCTGTGAGGCTGGGGTGCATGCTGGGATCTTGGTGGGACTGCTCCCCGCTGGGCCAGCCTCGGTCTCGCCCTTGTGGAAAGCACGTGGTGGAGCAGCGGACGCACAGGCTGGATCTCCGGCTCCATCCAGAGCCAGACGCCCCGACGCTCAGGGGTGCAGGGCGTTGCGCACCGGCACGAACTTCGCCTGGGCCTCGGCGAGCTCGGAGGCGGGGTCGGAGTCGGCGACGATGCCGCAGCCGGCGAAGAGCCGCACGGAGCACCCCTCGAGCATCCCCGAGCGCAGGGCGATCCCCCACTCGCCGTCGCCGGAGGCGTCCATCCACCCGACCGGACCGGCGTAACGTCCCCGGTCCATCCCCTCGATCTCGCCGATGACGTCCTTGGCCGTCGCGGTGGGGGTGCCGCCGACCGCGGCGGACGGGTGCAGCGCAGCCGCGAGCTCGAGCGAGGTCGTCTCGTCGTCGATGACGCCGGCGACGTCGGTGGCGAGGTGCATGACGTTCGGCAGGTGCAGCACGAACGGCGCCTCGGGGACGTTCATCGACGTGCAGTGCGGGGCGAGGGCGTCGGCCACCGAGCGGACGGCGTACTCGTGCTCCTCGAGGTCCTTCGACGAGCGGGCCAGCGACCCGGCGAGCTGGAGGTCGCGGGCGTCGTCGCCGGTGCGCCGGATCGTGCCGGCGAGCACCCGGGAGGTGACGAGCCCCCGCTCCCGGCGGACGAGCATCTCGGGGGTGGCGCCGAAGAGCCGGTCGACGTGGAACGTCCAGCACGTCGGGTAGTCACGGGCCAGCTGCTGCAAGGGCCACCGCACGTCGATCGGCGCGGATGCGTGGGCGACCAGGTCGCGGGCGAGGACGACCTTCTCCAGCTGCCCGTCCGCGATGCGGCGCACGGCGTCCGCGACGACCTGCTCCCAGGCAGCGCCGCTCAGCGCCCCGTCGGTGAAGTGGACGCCGACGGGTGCGTCCGGCGGCTCCGCCCGGAGTACGCCGGACAGGGTGCCGATCTGCGAGACGCCGGTGTGGGTGATCCAGAAGGTGCCGTTCCGGCGGCCGACGACGATCTCGGGGACCACCAGCACGCTGTCCCCGGGGTCGTCAGCGAAGGCGAAGGAGCCGAACGCCACCAACCCCGTCCCCGGGAGCCGGACGTCGTCACGGACCACCGCGCGCCGGGTGCACTCCCGCCACCAGGTGTGCGCGTCACCGAACCGGTCCGCCCCGCTGCTGCGGATCTCGGCGGCGACCCCCCACCCCACCAGCCCCTCGCCGCGGCGCACCCAGGCGGTCCCGTCCGAGTCGGGCAGCAGCTCGAGGAGCGGTCCCGGGTCCTCGAGGGCCACGGTGCGCACCACGAGCGGGTGGGCGTCCTGGGGCTCGTCGGCCGGGCTGGTCGTCACGACACGCCAGCCTACGGCGCAAGGGCGACACACCCGAAACATCCCCCGGGACCGCCGCCTAGAGTGACCGCGTGACCCGAGCCGACCTGGAGAAGAACCCCGCCGACGTCGCGGCGATGTTCGACGGCGTGGCGAAGCGCTACGACGTGACCAACGACGTGCTCTCGCTCGGTCAGGACCGGCGCTGGCGGACCGCGGTCGTCGAGGCCGTCGCGCCGCGTCCGGGCGAGCGGGTCCTCGACCTCGCCGCGGGCACCGGCACCTCGAGCGAGCCGTTCGCGGCGGCCGGTGCGCTCGTCGTCCCGTGCGACTTCAGCCAGGGGATGCTCCGGTTCGGCAAGGAGGCCCGACCGCGACTGGACTTCGTCGCCGGGGACGCGACCAGGCTGCCCTTCGCCGACGACTCGTTCGACGCGGTCACGATCTCGTTCGGGCTGCGCAACATCGTCGACCCCGACGCCGGGCTCCGCGAGATGCTCCGCGTGACGAGACCGGGCGGCCGGCTGGTGGTCTGCGAGTTCAGCTCGCCCACCTGGGCGCCGTTCCGCACCGTCTACCTGGAGTACCTCATGAAGGGGCTTCCGGCCGTCGCCCGAGCGGTCTCCTCCAACCCCGAGGCCTACGTCTACCTCGCCGAGTCGATCCGGGCGTGGCCGGACCAGCCCGGCCTCGCCGCCCGGATCGAGAGTGCCGGCTGGAACGGCTGCCGGTGGCGCAACCTCTCCGGCGGGATCGTGGCCCTGCACCACGCCACAGCCTGATGTGCGCCCTCCACCCGTCGGCTCTAGACTGGTGGAAGCCCAACTCGTGAACGCTTTCACAAAGTACGGAAGGCTCGCCTCATGACTCGGACCACCGCGGACGAGCGGCAGGCCGACGTCATCGTCGTCGGCGCCGGTCCGGCCGGGGCGGCCACGGCGTTCCACCTCGCGCAGTCCGGCGTGGACGTGCTCCTGCTGGAGAAGGCGTCCTTCCCGCGAGACAAGATCTGCGGCGACGGGCTCACCCCGCGGGCGGTCAAGGCGCTCATCGCGATGGGGTTCGACCTCGACGAGCCGGGGTGGCAGAAGAACAAGGGGCTCCGCATCGTCGGCGCCGGCCACCGGCTCGAGCTCCCGTGGCCCGAGCTGAGCACCTTCCCGCCGTACGGCGCGGTGCGCACCCGGTCCGACCTCGACGAGCTGCTCGCCCGCCACGCGCAGAAGGCCGGCGCCCGGCTCACCGAGCGTACGACGGTCACCGGCCCGGTCGTCGACGAGAGGACCGGTCGCGTGGTCGGCGTCACCGCCAAGCCGGTCGACGACCGCGGCCGACGGGTCGGCGACGACACCACCTACCAGGCACCGGTCGTCGTCGCCTGTGACGGCGTCTCGGCGCGGCTCGCCACCTCGCTCGGCATCGAGCGGCGCGACGACCGCCCGATGGCCGTCGCGGTCCGCGCCTACTACGAGACGCCACGCCACGACGACCCGTGGATGGAGTCCTGGCTCGAGCTCTGGGACGGCACGCCGGGGGAGAGCAACCTGCTGCCGGGCTACGGGTGGATCTTCGGCGTCGGCGACGGCACCGCCAACGTGGGGCTCGGGATCCTCAACACCTCCCAGGCGTTCCAGCAGGTCGACTACAGGCAGGTCCTCCGCGGCTGGCTGTCGAACACGCCCGAGGAGTGGGGGTTCCGCGACGAGGGGAACCGGGTCGGCAAGGTGGGCTCCGCGGCGCTCCCGATGGGGTTCAACCGCAAGCCCCACTACACCCGCGGCATGCTCCTCGTCGGCGACTCGGGCGGCATGGTCAACCCGTTCAACGGCGAGGGGATCGACTACGCGCTCGAGTCGGGGCAGACCGCGGCGGCGGTCATCCTCCAGGCGCTGGACCGTCCCGAGGGCCCCGCGCGGGAGCGGGTGCTGGGGGGTTACCCGGCAGCGATGGACGCCGCCTATGGTGGCTACTTCACGCTCGGCCGGGTCTTCGCGAAGATGATCGGCAACCCCACGTTCATGAAGCAGGCCACGCGGTACGGCCTGCCCCGCCAGGCGCTGATGCGGTTCATGCTGAAGCTGATGGCGAACCTGACCGACCCGCGAGGCGGTGACGTGTCGGACCGCGTCATCAACGCGCTCAGCAGGGCAGCCCCGGCGGCCTGACGAACGGCACAGCGGCAGCACAGCGCACGACAGCACCAGCCGGAGAACGAGAAGACAGGAAGGGAGGGCAGAGCCCATGGAGCTCTACACCCCCGTCATCGCGCTCGGCGCCATCGCCGCGGCGTTTGCGGTGTTCTCGATCGTGATGAGCACCCTCACCGGGCCGAAGCGCTACAACCGCGCGAAGCTCGACTCCTACGAGTGCGGGATCGAGCCGACGCCGCAGCCGATCGGCGGCGGGCGGGTGCCCGTGAAGTACTTCATCACCGCGATGCTCTTCATCGTCTTCGACATCGAGATCATCTTCCTCTACCCCTGGGCGGTGCAGTTCGACTCGATGGGCATGTTCGGGCTGGTGGAGATGGTGATCTTCCTGGCCACGGTCTTCGTGGCCTACGTGTACGTCTGGCGCCGCGGCGGGCTGGACTGGGACTGAGGACTGACAGACATGGGCATTGAGGAGAAGCTCCCCAGCGGGGTCCTGCTGACCACCGTCGAGGGGGTGGCCGGCTACTTCCGCAAGGCGTCGTTCTGGCCGGCGACGTTCGGGCTCGCCTGCTGCGCGATCGAGATGATGACGAGCGGCGGCCCGCGCTACGACCTGGCGCGCTACGGGATGGAGGTCTTCCGGGCCTCTCCGCGCCAGGCCGACCTGATGATCGTCGCGGGCCGGGTGAGCCAGAAGATGGCGCCGGTGCTCCGCCAGATCTACGACCAGATGGCCGAGCCGAAGTGGGTGCTTGCCATGGGCGTCTGCGCCAGCTCCGGCGGGATGTTCAACAACTACGCGATCGTCCAGGGCGTCGACCACATCGTGCCGGTGGACATGTACCTCCCCGGCTGCCCGCCCCGTCCGGAGATGCTCATCGACGCGATCCTCAAGCTGCACGACCAGGTCCAGGCCGGCAAGCTCGGCGTCAACCGCCAGGCGCAGATCGCCGACGTGGAGACCGACGCGCTCAACGCGCTGCCGACCTCCGAGATGAGGGGGATGCTTCGATGAGCGAAGGCCCCACCCAGAAGGGGAGCGGCAGCGGTCCCGCCGGCACCACCGACTCGAGCACGACCGGGATGCCGGAGGACGCCACCCCGGGCGAGTTCCTCCCCGCGGCCCCGGGCGCGCACGCGCACGAGATCATCGACACCCGGCACGGGATGTTCGGGCCCTCCGGGACCGGCGACACCTCCGGCTACGGCGGGCTGGTCCGCACCGTCGCGATGCCCGGCGGCAGCGAGCCGCCGTACGGCGGTTGGTTCGACGAGGTCGCGCGGGCGCTGGGCTCCGGGCTGACCGGGCTCGGGCTCCCCGACGCCGTCGAGAAGGTGGTCGTCCACCGCGGTGAGATCACCTTCTTTCTCCGCCGCGAGCGGCTGCTGGAGACCGCGCAGCTCCTCCGGGACGACGCATCGCTCCGGTTCGAGATGTGCCTCGGCGTCAGCGGCGTCCACTACCCGAACGAAGAGGGCCGTGAGCTGCACGCGGTCTACCACCTCCTCTCGATCACGCACAACCGCCGGATCCGGCTCGAGGTGGCCTGCCCCGACGCCGACCCGCACGTCCCGTCGGTGGTGTCGGTCTACCCGACGAACGACTGGCACGAGCGGGAGACCTACGACTTCTTCGGGATCGTCTTCGACGGCCACCCGGCGCTGACCCGGATCGAGATGCCCGACGACTGGCCCGGGCACCCGCAGCGCAAGGACTACCCGCTGGGAGGCATCCCGGTGGAGTACAAGGGTGCGACGATCCCGCCCCCGGACGAGCGGAGGTCCTACAACTGATGACTACCTCACAAGACCCGTACGGCGCCGCCGAGACCGAGACCACCAGCGGCCGCGTCTTCAACGTCACCGGGCAGGACTGGGACTCCGTCGTCTCGGGCATCGCCGACGAGGGCGACGACCGCGTCGTCGTCAACATGGGGCCGCAGCACCCGTCGACCCACGGCGTCCTCCGGCTGATCCTGGAGCTCGAGGGCGAGACGGTGACCGAGGCGCGGGCCGGCATCGGCTACCTGCACACCGGCATCGAGAAGAACATGGAGTACCGCTCCTGGGTGCAGGGCGTCACCTTCTGCACCCGGATGGACTACCTGTCCCCGTTCCACAACGAGCTGACCTACTGCCTCGGGGTCGAGCGGCTCCTCGGCATCGAGGACGACATCCCGGAGAAGGCCCAGGTCATGCGGGTCCTGCTCTCCGAGCTCAACCGGATCTCCTCGCACCTGGTGGCGATCGCCACCGGCGGCATGGAGATCGGCGCGCTCACCGTCATGACGATCGGTTTCCGCGAGCGCGAGCTGGTGCTCGACCTCTTCGAGCTGATCACGGGGCTGCGGATGAACCACGCGTTCATCCGGCCCGGCGGCGTCGCGCAGCGCATGCCACCCGGCGCCCTCGACCAGATCCGCGACTTCATCACGCTGATGAAGAAGCGGCTGCCGGAGTACGCCGACCTCTGCAACCAGAACCCGATCTTCAAGGGGCGGCTGGTCGACGTCGGCTACCTCGACCTCGCGGGCTGCATGGCGCTCGGCATCACCGGCCCGGTGCTCCGCTCGACGGGCCACCCGTGGGACCTGCGGAAGGCGCAGCCCTACAGCGGCTACGAGACCTACGAGTTCGACGTGCCGACCCGCGACAGCTGCGACGCCTACGGCCGGTTCCGGATCCGTCTCGACGAGATGTGGGAGTCGCTGCGGATCGTCGAGCAGTGCGCCGACCGGCTCGAGAGGCTCCAAGGGGCGCCGATCATGGTCGAGGACAAGAAGATCGCCTGGCCCTCGCAGCTCGCGGTGGGCGCGGACGGCATGGGCAACAGCCTCGACCACATCAAGCACATCATGGGCGAGTCGATGGAAGCGCTGATCCACCACTTCAAGCTGGTGACCGAGGGTTTCCGGGTGCCGGCCGGCCAGGCCTACGTGCCGGTGGAGTCGCCGCGCGGCGAGCTCGGCGCGCACGTGGTCTCGGACGGCGGCACCCGCCCCTACCGGGCGCACTTCCGCGACCCGTCGTTCACGAACCTCCAGGCGACGTCGGTGATGAGCGAGGGCGGCATGGTCGCCGACGTCATCGTCGCGATCGCGTCCCTCGACCCCGTGATGGGAGGCGTCGACAGGTGATCTCCGCAGAGTCCGATGGCGCCAGGCCTGGCGGCCTGGACGCGCAGACGTACGACGAGCTCAGGCAGATCGCCGCGCGCTACCCGCAGGCGCGTTCGGGGCTGCTGCCGATGCTCCACCTCGTGCAGAGCTCCGAGGGGCGGGTCACCGCCGAGGGGATCGAGGTCTGCGCGGAGCTCCTCGGGATCACCGCGGCCGAGGTCTCGGGCGTCGCGACCTTCTACACGATGTACAAGCGCCGCCCGGTCGGCGACTACCACGTCGGGGTCTGCACCAACACGCTCTGCGCGGTGATGGGCGGCGACGCGATCTTCGAGCGGCTCAAGGAGCACCTCGACGTCGGCAACGACGAGACCACCGAGGACGGCACGATCACCCTCGAGCACCTCGAGTGCAACGCCGCCTGCGACTTCGCCCCGGTGATGATGGTGAACTGGGAGTTCATGGACAACATGGACCCCTCCTCGGCGACCCAGCTGGTCGACGACCTGCGCGAGGGCAAGGAGGTCCGTTCGACCCGCGGGCCGAGGATCTGCACCTGGCGCGAGGCCGAGCGGGTGCTCGCCGGCTTCAACGACGGGCTCACCGACGAGGGACCGGCCGCCGGGCCGGCCTCGCTCGTGGGGCTCGAGATCGCGCGCGAACGCAACTGGCGTGCGCCGTCGGCCCAGGACGGCGACCGCGGTGACGAAGGGGAATCCGCATGACAGACGTGCTGACGCCGGTTCTCACCGACAACTGGGACGCGGACCGTCCCTGGACGCTGGCGTCCTACGAGAGGTCCGGCGGCTACGCCGCCCTGCGGACCGCCCTCGGCATGCAGCCGGACGCGCTGATCCAGCTGGTCAAGGACTCCGGCCTCCGCGGCCGCGGTGGCGCCGGGTTCCCGACCGGCATGAAGTGGGGGTTCATCCCGCAGGACAACCCGAACCCGAAGTACCTCGTCGTCAACGCCGACGAGTCGGAGCCGGGCACCTGCAAGGACATCCCGCTGATGATGGCGAGCCCGCACACCCTCGTCGAGGGCGTGATCATCTCGTCGTTCGCGATCCGCGCCGGCACCGCCTTCATCTACGTCCGCGGTGAGGTGCTCCACGTCATCCGCCGGCTCCAGGCCGCGGTCGCCGAGGCCTACGAGGCCGGCCACCTGGGCACGGACATCCACGGATCGGGCTACGACCTCGACGTCATCGTCCATGCCGGTGCCGGCGCCTACATCTGCGGCGAGGAGACCGCGCTCCTCGACTCGCTCGAGGGGCGCCGCGGCCAGCCCCGGCTCCGCCCGCCGTTCCCTGCGGTCGCCGGGCTCTACGCCTCGCCGACCGTCATCAACAACGTCGAGTCGATCGCCTCCGTGCCCTGCATCGTGGCGAACGGCCCCGACTGGTTCTCCTCGATGGGGACCGAGCGCAGCAAGGGGATGACGATCTACTCCCTCTCGGGCCACGTGCAGCGTCCGGGCCAGTTCGAGGCGCCGCTGGGCATCACGCTGCGCGAGCTGCTGGAGCTCGCCGGCGGCGTCCGCGAAGGCCACCAGCTGAAGTTCTGGACGCCGGGCGGCTCCTCGACACCGCTGCTGACCGCTGAGCACCTCGACGTGCCGCTCGACTACGAGGGCGTGGGCGCCGCCGGCTCGATGCTCGGCACCAAGGCGCTCCAGATCTTCGACGACACCACCTGCGTGGTGCGCGCGGTGCTCCGGTGGACCGAGTTCTACAAGCACGAGTCGTGCGGCAAGTGCACGCCGTGCCGGGAGGGCACCTGGTGGCTGGTGCAGGTGCTGGCCCGGCTCGAGAAGGGAGAGGGCACCGCGGACGAGATCGACCAGCTCCTCGACCAGTGCGACAACATCCTCGGCCGCTCGTTCTGCGCGCTCGCCGACGGTGCGGTGAGTCCGATCTCGTCGTCGATCGAGTACTTCCGCGACGAGTACCTCGCCCACCTCGAGCACGGCGGCTGCCCGTTCGACCCGGCGGCTGCCACCCTCTTCGCCACGGCAGGAGCTGCACGATGACGGTCTCGACCAGCTCGACCGGCGCCGGGAACAAGACCGTCGCGCCGGCCGACCTCGTCACGCTGACGATCGACGGCGTGGAGGTGAGTGTCCCGAAGGGGACCCTCGTGATCCGCGCCGCCGAGCAGATCGGGGTGCAGATCCCCCGGTTCTGCGACCACCCGCTGCTCGCGCCCGTGGGCGCCTGCCGCCAGTGCCTCGTCGAGGTCGCGATGCCCGGCCCCGACGGCGAGCTCAAGACGATGATGGGCCCGCCGGGACGGGTCAAGCCGCAGACCTCCTGCACCCTGGTCGCCACGGAGGGGATGGCGGTCAAGACCCAGCTCACGTCGCCGATCGCCGACAAGTCGCAGCACGGCGTGATGGAGCAGCTGCTCATCAACCACCCGCTCGACTGCCCGGTGTGCGACAAGGGCGGCGAGTGCCCGCTGCAGAACCAGGCGATGAGCAACGGCCGGGGCGAGACCCGGTTCCTCGACGTCAAGCGGACCTTCCCCAAGCCGATCAACATCTCCGCCCAGGTGCTGCTCGACCGCGAGCGGTGCATCCTCTGCGCCCGGTGCACCCGGTTCTCCGAGCAGATCGCCGGCGACCCGTTCATCGCGCTGATCGAGCGCGGTGCGCTCCAGCAGGTGGGGATCTACGAGCAGGAGCCGTTCCGCTCCAACTTCTCCGGCAACACGATCCAGATCTGCCCGGTCGGCGCGCTGACCTCCGCGTCGTACCGCTTCCGCGCCCGCCCCTTCGACCTGGTCTCGACGCCGTCGATCGCCGAGCACGACTCCTGCGGGTCGGCGATCCGCGTCGACCACCGCCGCGGCAAGGTCATGCGCCGGCTCTCCGGCCACGACCCGGAGGTCAACGAGGAGTGGATCACCGACAAGGACCGGTTCGCGTTCCACTACGCCCAGCAGCCTGACCGGCTCGCCTCCCCGCAGGTGCGGGACGAGGAGACCGGCGAGCTCCGCCCGGCGTCGTGGCCCGAGGCGTTCGCGGTCGCCGCTCGCGGCCTCGCCGCGGCGGGTACGGCGGGGGTGCTCACCGGCGGACGGCTCACCCGGGAGGACGCCTACGCCTACGCCAAGTTCGCACGGACCGTTCTCGGCACCAACGACATCGACTTCCGCTCCCGTCCGCACTCGCTGGAGGAGGCGCAGTTCCTCGCCGCCCGGGTGGCCGGCCAGGACGCGGGTGTCACCTTCGGCTCGATCGAGACGGCGAACGCCATCGTCCTCCTCGGCCTCGAGCCGGAGGACGAGGCAGGCACGCTCTTCCTCCGGCTCCGCAAGGCGTCGCGCGGCAAGACCCGGATCTTCGCGGTCGCGCCGTACACCACGCGCGGGCTGAGCAAGATGAAGGCGACCGTGGTCACGGCGGCCCCCGGGGACGAGCCCCAGGCGATCGCCGACCTCGCGCACGACGGCGAGCTCGCCCTCGACGGCGGCGGGGTGATCCTCGTCGGCGAGCGGCTCGCCACCGTCCCGGGGGCCTTGACGGCCGTCGCCCGGCTCGCCACCCAGACCGGGGCGCGCCTCGCCTGGGTGCCGCGGCGCGCGGGCGACCGCGGGGCTCTCGAAGCCGGGTGCCTCGGCGGCCTCCTGCCCGGTGGCCGGCCGGTCACGGACGCGGCCGCCCGGGTGGACGTCTCCGCGGTCTGGGGGGCCGACGTGCCGACCTCGGGCGCCCGGGACACCGACGGCATCCTCGCCGCGGCCACCGCGGGCGAGCTCGGCGCCCTCGTGGTCGCCGGGGTCGACGTCGACGACCTCGCGGACCCGCTGGCCGCGCGGTCCGCGGTCGCCGCAGCCGGCTTCGTCGTCAGCCTCGAGCTGCGGCCGAGCGCCGTCACCCAGCTGGCCGACGTGGTGCTCCCCGTCGCGCCGGTCGCCGAGAAGGCCGGCAGCTTCCTCAACTGGGAGGGCCGGGTCCGCGCCTTCCCGCAGGTCCTCGAGAGCAACGCGATCTCGGACGTCCGCGCGCTCGCCGGCATCGCCGACGAGCTGGGCCGCCCGCTCGGCTTCCAGACGACGCTGGGCGCCCGCGCCGAGCTCGACGAGATCGGCGGCTGGGACGGCGCTCGCGTGGCCGACCCGGACGTCTCTCCGGAGCCGGCCACGGAGACCGGTGACGGGCTCCGGCTCGCGACCTGGAAGACGATGATCGGTGACGGCCCGATGCAGGACGGCGACCCGGCCTACCACGCGAGCGGCCCTTCGCCGGTCGCGCTGGTGAGCCAGGCGACGCTCGCAACCCTCGGTCTGGAGGTCGGCTCACCGGTCGAGCTCGCCACGACCGCCGGGTCCGCGGTCCTCGAGCTCGGCGTCGCCGACCTGCCCGACGACGTCGTGTGGGCCGCCGCGAGCCTCGGCGGCGTCAACCTCGCCCGTGACCTCGGAGCCCTCGCCGGCTCCCGGGTCTCGCTCCGACCCGTGCAGGCCGCTGTGCCGGCGAAGGGAGTGCAGGAATGATCGCCTCGCAGATGGTGCGGACCGCGGACGACCTCAGCGAGTTCGGCAACGACGCGCTGTGGGTGGTCCTGCTCAAGGCGCTGTTCATCTTCGTCGTGCTCGTGCTCCTCACGCTGTTCAACATCTGGTGGGAGCGCCGCGTCGTCGCGAAGATGCAGCACCGGATCGGCCCCAACGTGCACGGCCCCTTCGGGCTGTTGCAGAGCCTCGCGGACGGCGTCAAGCTGGCGCTCAAGGAGGACATTGTCCCGAAGGCAGCCGACAAGGTCGTCTTCATCCTGGCTCCGGTCATCGCGGTGATCCCCGCGTTCGTCACCTGGTCGGTGATCCCGCTCGGCCCCGAGGTCAAGATCCCGTTCACCGACACGCTCACGCAGCTGCAGCTGACCGACATGCCCGTGGCGGTGCTGTTCATCCTCGCGATCGCCGGGATCGGCATCTACGGGATCGTGCTCGGCGGGTGGTCGTCGGGCTCGACGTACTCCCTGCTCGGCGGGCTCCGCAGCTCGGCGCAGATGATCTCCTACGAGGTCGCGATGGGGCTGGCGTTCGTGGCGGTCTTCCTCTACGCCGGCTCGATGTCGACCTCGGAGATCGTCGCGGCGCAGGAGGACATCTGGTACGCGTTCATCCTCGTGCCCTCCTTCGTGATCTACGTGATCGCGATGGTCGGCGAGACGAACCGGGCCCCGTTCGACCTCCCCGAGGCCGAGGGTGAGCTGGTCGGCGGGTTCCACACGGAGTACTCCTCGCTGAAGTTCGCCCTGTTCTTCCTCGCGGAGTACGTCAACATGGCGACGGTCTCGGCGCTGGCGACCACGCTCTTCCTCGGCGGCTGGCGAGCCCCGTGGCCGATCAGCATCTGGGACGGCGCCAACGACGGCTGGTGGCCGCTCCTGTGGTTCATGGGCAAGGTCCTCTGCTTCATCTTCTTCTTCATCTGGCTCCGCGGCACGCTGCCCCGGCTCCGCTACGACCAGTTCATGGCCTTCGGCTGGAAGCGGCTGATCCCGATCGCCCTCGGCTGGATCGTCGCCGTCGCCACCGTGCGGGCGATCACCCTCGAGGGCGAGATCGACCGCAGCTACCTCCTCATCGGCATCGGCGTGATCGCCGTCCTGATGCTCGGGTTGTTCTTCGTCGGCAACGACGAGGACGAGCAGGAGGAGGCCGAGCCCGCGGGTGAGTTCGACGCCTTCGCCGGGGGCTACCCGGTCCCGCCGATGCCCGGTCAGTCCGCCGGCACCGGCTCGTCCGTCCGACCGCTCAGCCAGGAGCAGTGATGCCGACCCTCAAAGAGCAGTTCTGGGACCCGATCGCCGGCTTCGGCGTGACCTTCCGGACGATGTTCCGCAAGACCGTCACCGAGCAGTACCCCAAGGAGAAGAAGCCGACCGCACCGCGGTTCCACGGGCGCCACCAGCTCAACCGGTGGCCGGACGGGCTCGAGAAGTGCATCGGCTGCGAGCTCTGCGCCTGGGCCTGCCCCGCCGACGCGATCTACGTCGAGGGCGCGTCGAACACCGAGGACGAACGGTTCTCGCCGGGCGAGCGCTACGGCCGGGTCTACCAGATCAACTACCTGCGCTGCATCCTCTGCGGGCTGTGCATCGAGGCGTGCCCGACCCGGGCGCTCACGATGACCAACGAGTACGAGCTGGCCGACGCCAGCCGCGCCGAGCTCATCTACGAGAAGCAGGACCTGCTCGCGCCGCTGCTGCCCGGCATGGAGCAGCCACCGCACCCCATGCTGCTCGGCGACGACGACGGCGACTACTACCGTGGCAACTTCGGGGCCCCCGTCCCGCCGGGGCCGGCGGCCACGACCGAGGGAGAGGCGAAGTGATCGCGTTCTGGGTCCTCGCGCCGATCATGGTGCTCGCCGCGCTCGGCATCCTTGTCGTCCGCAAGGCGGTCCACGCCGCGCTCCTGCTCGCGGTCGTGATGATCAGCCTGGCCATCCTCTACCTCGTGCAGGACGCGCCCTTCCTCTTCGCGGTGCAGATCATCGTCTACACCGGCGCCATCCTCATGCTCTTCCTCTTCGTCGTCATGCTCGTCGGCGTCGACGCCTCCGACTCCCTGGTGGAGACGATCCGTGGCCAGCGGGCGATGGCGCTCGTCGTCGGGGTCCTCTTCGGGGTGACGCTGGCGCTCGGGGTCGCCCAGGTCTCGGTCGGCGCGATCGCCGGGCTCAGCGAGGCCAACAGCGACGGCAACGTCGAGGGGCTCGCCCAGCTCCTCTTCAAGGACTACGTCTTCGCGTTCGAGGTGACCAGCGCGCTGCTGATCACCGCGGCGATGGGCGCGATGGTGCTGGCGCACCGCGAGCGGCTCACCCCCAAGCCGTCGCAGGCCGACCTGGCCCGCAGGCGGATGCGGGACTACGCCGAGCACGGCAGGCACCCCGGCCCGCTCCCGAACCCCGGCGTCTTCGCACGGCACAACGCCGTCGACACCCCGGCGCTGCTCCCCGACGGCACCCCGTCGGAGGCGTCGATCTCGCGGGTCCTCGCGGCTCGGGGCACCGTGCAGTCCGCGCCCGAGCTGGCCGACGACATCGAGCAGCTCTACACCGGTGAGGAGGACGAGAAGTGAGCGCGACTCCCTTCCTGGTCCTCTCGGCCATCCTGTTCACGATCGGCTGCGTCGGGGTGCTCACCCGGCGCAACGCGATCGTGGTGTTCATGTGCGTCGAGCTGATGCTCAACGCCTCGAACCTCGCCCTGGTGACCTTCTCCCGCGTGCACGGCAACCTCGACGGGCAGGTGGCGGCGTTCTTCGTCATGGTCGTCGCGGCCGCCGAGGTCGTCGTCGGACTGGCGATCATCATGACCATCTTCCGCACCCGTCGTTCGGCCTCGGTCGACGACGCGAGCCTGCTGAAGTACTGAGAGGCCGTCGATGGGTATCTCCATGTCTCCCGTCCTGTCCGAGGGCGCCGTCCCGGTGGTCGCGCCGTCGTCCGGGGACGGCGTGTTCTCGCTGCTCTGGCTGGTGATCGCCCTGCCCGCCCTTGGCGCCGCGGTGATCCTCGTGCTGGGGAACCGGCGCACCTCGGCCTGGGCCCACCTGCTGGGTACGGCGACGGTGGCCGGCTCGTTCCTTCTCAGCCTGGTGGCGTTCTTCGCGCTGCTCGGCCGGGACGAGGGTGACCGCTCGGTCGGCCAGCACCTCTACACCTGGTTCGAGGCCGGCCGGTTCACCGCCGACATCGGGTTCCTCCTCGACCCGCTGTCAGCACTGTTCCTGCTGCTGATCACCGGTGTCGGCGGACTGATCCATGTCTACTCGATCGGCTACATGGCCCACGACGAGCGGCGGGCCCGGTTCTTCGCCTACCTCAACCTCTTCGTCGCCGCCATGGTGATGCTGGTCCTCTCCGACAACTACCTGGGGCTCTTCCTCGGCTGGGAGGGCGTCGGCCTGGCGTCGTACCTGCTCATCGGCTTCTGGCAGCACAAGGACTCCGCCGCCGTCGCCGCGAAGAAGGCGTTCGTGGTGAACCGGGTCGGCGACATGGGGATGGTGCTTGCCGTGTCGCTGATCTTCGCGACGTTCGGCAGCGTCTCCTTCGAGGGTGTCTCCGAGGTCGCCGCCGGGGCGTCGGAGGCAACCCTCGCCGTGATCGGCCTGCTGCTGCTGCTCGCCGCCTGCGGCAAGTCCGCCCAGGTGCCGCTGCAGTCCTGGCTGCTCGACGCGATGGAGGGCCCGACCCCGGTGTCGGCGCTGATCCACGCCGCGACGATGGTCACCGCCGGTGTCTACCTCGTCGTGCGCTCGAACTTCATCTTCGAGCGCACCGAGCTCGGCCAGGGTGCGGTCGTCATCGTCGGTGTGGTGACGCTCCTGTTCGGAGCGATCATCGGCTGCGCCAAGGACGACATCAAGAAGGTGCTCGCCGCGTCGACGATGAGCCAGATCGGCTACATGATGCTCGCCGCGGGGCTCGGCGTCGCCGGCTACGCGTTCGCGATCTTCCACCTGCTCACCCACGGCTTCTTCAAGGCGAACATGTTCCTCGGCGCCGGCTCGGTCATGCACGCGATGGACGACGACGTCGACATGCGCCACTACGGAGCGCTGCGCAAGGCGCTCCCGGTCACGTTCCTCACCTTCGCGATGGGGTACCTCGCGATCATCGGGTTCCCCGGGTTCTCCGGCTTCTGGTCCAAGGACAAGATCATCGAGAGCGCCTTCGGCGAGAACCTCTGGATCGGGCTGGCCGCGCTGGCCGGCGCCGGGATCACCGCGTTCTACATGACGCGGCTGATGATCATGACGTTCCTCGCCGAGAAGCGGTGGGCTCCCGACGTGCACCCGCACGAGGCACCCAAGGTGATGACCGTGCCGCTCATGGTGCTCGCCGCGCTGTCGGTCCTCGGCGGTCTGCTGCTGCTCGGCGGCTGGATCACCGACTGGCTGGCGCCGGTCGTCGGCGTGGCGGAGCACCACGTGCTACCGCTGCCGGCGATCGCGTACACGCTGATCGTCACGGCGACCGTCGCGGTGGGGATCGCGGTCGCCTGGGTCTTCGTCATGAAGCGCGACATCCCGCGGGAGGCCCCCCAGGAGGTCAGCTTCGTCACCCGGGCGGCGCGTGCGGACCTGTACGGCGACGCCGCCAACGAGGCGCTGCTCATGCGTCCGGGCAACACCATGGTCGAGTCGCTCATCACGTTCGACGACCACGGCGTCGACGGCGTCGTCGACGGCACGGGTTCGGCCGCGATGGGGATGTCCGGCACCTTCCGGAAGGTCCAGACCGGCTACGTCCGCAGCTACGCCCTGTCGCTCCTCTCCGGTGCGCTCCTGGTCGTCCTCGCTCTCCTGGCGGTGAACCTCGTATGAACGACTTCCCCTGGTTGACCGCGGCCTTCGTCCTGCCGCTCGTCGGCGCGGTCGCGGTCATGCTCGTGCCCCGGCGGGGCGTCGCCGACCTGCCGAAGAAGGTGGCGCTCGGCTTCTCGGTCCTCACCCTGCTGCTGGTCGGCGCGCTCGCCTCCCGGTTCGACGCCGGGGTCGAAGGGTTCCAGCTCGAGGAGGTCCACCCCTGGATCGAGGCGTTCGGGGCGTACTACGCCCTCGGCGTCGACGGCATCGGCCTGACGCTGGTGCTCCTCACCGCGCTCCTCACGCCCGTCGTGGTCCTCGCGTCGTGGAACGACGGTGAGCGCGGCCGCTGGTCGGTGAACTCGTTCTTCGCCTGGATGCTCGCCCTCGAGGGGCTGGCGATCGGCGCGTTCGCGGCGACCGACGTCTTCCTCTTCTACGTGCTCTTCGAGGCGACGCTGCTGCCGATCTACTTCCTCATCGGCGGTTTCGGCGGGGCCCGGCGCTCCTACGCCGCGCTCAAGTTCCTGATCTTCTCGCTGCTCGGCGGGCTGGTCATGCTCGCCTCGGTGATCGGCCTCTACATCGAGACGAGCAAGTCGGCCGACGGGCCGACGTACCTCCTCTCCGAGCTGGGACCGCTCCTCGCGGGCATGGACACCGGGTTCGGGCGGTGGCTCTTCCTCGGGTTCTTCGTCGCCTTCGCGGTGAAGGCGCCGATGTTCCCGGTGCACACGTGGCTCCCCGACGCCACCGACGAGGGGACCCCCGGCACCTCCGTGCTGCTGGTGAGCATCCTCGACAAGATCGGCACCTTCGGGATGATCCGGTTCTGCCTCGGGCTGTTCCCGGAGGCCTCGACGTGGGCCACGCCGGTCGTGCTCGTCCTCGCGGTGTTCAGCATCCTGTACGGCGGGACGGTCGCGATCGGGCAGCGGAGCATCCCGCGGCTCATCGCCTACACGTCGGTGTCGCACTTCGGGTTCATCGTGCTCGGGATCTTCGTGATGAACAGCCAGGGGCAGGTCGGCTCGACGTTCTACATGTTCGCGCACGGCCTCTCCACCGGCGCCCTCTTCCTGGTCACCGGCTTCTTCATCGCCCGCCGCGGCTCCCGGCAGATCGCCGACTTCGGCGGCGTGCAGACGGTCGCCCCGGTCATGGCGGGCACCTTCCTCCTGGCCGGCCTGTCGTCGCTGTCGCTGCCCGGGCTCGCACCGTTCGTCTCGGAGTTCCTCGTCCTGCTCGGCGCGTGGGTCCACAACTGGTGGTACGCCGCGTTCGCGGTCTTCGGGATCGTGCTCTCGGCGCTCTACATCCTGCTGATGTACCAGCGGACGATGACCGGTCCGGTGCGCCCCGGCATCGAGAAGATGCTGGACCTCAACGGCCGCGAGGTCGCCGCGATGGCCCCGCTGGTGGCGTTGATCGTCGGGTTCGGGTTCTTCCCCGGGCCGTTGCTCGACGTGATCGAGCCCGCCGTCGAGACCACCCTGACCACCGTCGACGCGGAGGACCCCGGTCCGACCGTGACCGAGGCCGACGTACCGTCCGCACCCGCAGCCGAGGAGGAGGCCCACCAGTGACGACCTTCGAGGCACCGACCATCGAGTACGGCCCGCTGGCCCCGCTCCTTCTCGTCTTCGGCGCCGCGCTCCTGGGCGTCCTCGTCGAGGCGTTCGTCGCGCGCCGGCACCGCTACCTCGTCCAGACCGTCCTCGCCGGTCTCGGGCTCCTGGCCGCGCTGGTGGCGACCGTGCTCGTCGCGACGAACGCGACCGACCGCGCCGGGGGTATCGCGCACGGGTCGATCGTGGCTGAGGGCGCGATCGCCGTCGACGGCCCGTCGCTCTTCCTGTGGGGCGTCATCCTGGTGCTGTCGCTGGCCAGCGTGCTGCTCTTCGCCGAGCGCCACCTCGACGGCGGGCTGACCGCGTTCGCCGGCCAGGCGGCTGCTCTTCCGGGCACCGAGGCCGAGCGGGAGGCGTCGACCAAGGGGCTGGAGCACACGGAGGTCTACCCGCTCCTGCTCTTCGCCGTCGGCGGGATGATGCTGTTCCCTGCGTCCAACGACCTGCTGACGATGTTCATCGCGCTGGAGGTCCTCTCGCTGCCGCTGTACCTGCTCTGCGGCCTCGCCCGCCGGCGCCGGCTGCTGAGCCAGGAGGCGGCGCTGAAGTACTTCATGCTCGGTGCCTTCAGCTCCGGCTTCTTCGTCTACGGCATCGCGCTCGTCTACGGCTACGCCGGGAGCACCAACCTCGCCGCGATCGCGGAGGCGATCTCGGGGCGGCTCGGCTCCGAGGGGCTGCTCCTCGGCGGCATCGCGCTCATGGCCGTCGGCATGCTCTTCAAGGTCAGCGCCGTGCCGTTCCACTCCTGGACACCGGACGTCTACCAGGGCGCGCCGACCGCGGTCACCGGGTTCATGGCGGCCTGCACGAAGATCGCGGCGTTCGGCGCGATGCTGCGGCTGTTCTACGTGGCGTTCGGCGCAGCGGAGCGCGACTGGACCCCGATGATCTGGATCATCGCGATCCTCACGATGGCGGTCGGCTCGGTCTTCGCCCTGACCCAGACCGACATCAAGCGGATGCTCGCCTACTCCTCGGTCGCGCACGCCGGGTTCCTCCTGGTCGGGTTCGTCGGGCTGCACCAGACCAGCGGGGCGGAGATCTCGTCGCTCCAGGCGGTGCTGTTCTACCTGGTCACCTACGGGTTCATGACCATCGGCGCGTTCGCGATCGTGACGCTCGTCCGCGACGCCGGCGGAGAGGCGAACCACCTCTCCCGCTGGGCCGGTCTCGGCAAGGAGTCGCCGGTCGTGGCGGGTGTGTTCGCGTTCTTCCTGCTCGCGATGGCCGGGATCCCGCTCACCAGCGGGTTCACCGGCAAGTGGGCGGTCTTCACCTCTGCCGCGCAGGGCGGCGCGTGGCCGTTGGTCGTCATCGCGGTGCTGCTCAGCGTCGTCGCGGCGTTCTTCTACCTCCGGGTCATCGTGCTGATGTACTTCTCCGAGCCGGTCGGCGAGGGGCCGACCGTGGCCATGCCGAGCGTGCTCACGACCGTCGTCATCGCGGTCGGCTTCGCCGCCACCGTGCTGCTCGGTGTGGTTCCCGGACCGGTCCTCGACCTGGCGGCGAATGCGGGGTCGTTCATCCGGTGACCGCGGAAGACGCACCCGGCCTGGCACTGCCGGTCCTGGACCGCTCCATGGAGGCCCGCCTCCGCGAGCGGATGGTGGAGGTCGAGGCGCGGCTCGAGCGGGAGATCGAGTCGGAGGCGCCGTTCATCACCGAGGCGTGCCGCCACCTGCTCCACGCGGGGGGCAAGCGGTTCCGGCCGCTGCTCGTCCTCCTCGCCGCCGAGACCGGCGACGCCGAGGCGCCGGGGGTGGCCACCGCCGCCTGCGTCGTGGAGCTCACGCACCTGGCGTCGCTCTACCACGACGACGTCATGGACGAGGCGTCCCTGCGCCGTGGGGCGGACTCCGCCAACGCGCGCTGGGACAACCACGTGGCGATCCTCGCCGGCGACTGGCTCTTCTCGAAGTCCTCCGAGCTGACCGCCGAGCTGGGCCCCGAGGCGGTGCGGATCCAGGCGGAGACGTTCACCCGTCTCGTCGAGGGACAGATCCTCGAGACCCAGCCGCCGGGAGGCGGGCAGTCACTCCTCGACCACTACCTCCGGGTGGTCCGCGGCAAAACCGGCTCGCTCATCGCCACCTCGGCCCGCTACGGCGCGATGTTCGCCGGCGCCCCGGCCGAGGTGGTCGCCGCGCTCACGGAGTACGGCGAGAAGGTCGGCTGTGCCTTCCAGCTCTCCGACGACATCCTCGACGTGGGCAGCGACTCCGAAGAGTCCGGGAAGACCCCCGGGACCGACCTGCGCGAGGGTGTCCCGACCCTGCCGACCCTGCTCGCCATGCGGTCGCAGGACCCGGCCGACGGCCGGCTTCTCGAGCTGCTCTCCGGCCCGCTCACCGACGACGCCGCCCATGCCGAGGCACTGGGCCTCCTCCGGGCGCACCCGGCGATGGACCAGGCGCGCGCCTACGTCCTCCGGCTCGCCCGGGAGGCCACCGACCTGCTCGACGTACTGCCCGCAGGGCCGGTGAAGGAGGCGCTCGTCGCCTTCGCCGACGTCATCGCCACCCGCACCGCCTGAACCGCGCCGTCAGGCGGCGGAGGAGGCGCTGTGTCGCCGGACGAGCCGGCGAAGGGCGCTGTCGTGGCGGACCGGCAGCTGGATCGGCAACAGGTGCGTGAGTCCTTCGCGGTCCGCGACGAGCTCGACGGCGTCCTGGTCGTAGCTCGCCGCGAGCTCCTCGGCGCGGTCGAGCGCGCCGTCGGCGATCGCCTGGTTCACGGCGACGACGTACTCGTCGTGCAGCTGGTCCAGCTCTTGCCTGAGGGTGGGTGCCATGTGGTTCTCCTGGTGTCCGTGGGTGCCCTCCCAGCATGACGACCTGCTTGGAACGATCCAAATCCACCGCTGGTGAGGCTCGTCACCGGCGACGGCTCAGCAGGCGGAGGCCTCCACGCGGAGCCGGGTCAGCCGGTGCTGCCGCAGCGACTCGAGGGTGAAGAGCACCAGCGCGGTCCAGATCAGGATGAAGCCGATCCAGCGGGTCGCCGGCATCGGCTCGCCGAAGACGAGCAGGCCGAGCAGGAACTGGATGCTCGGCGTGAGGTACTGCAGCAGCCCCAGGGTGGAGAGCGGGATGCGGGCGGCGGCGCCCCCGAACAGCAGCAGGGGTACGGCGGTGACGATGCCGGTCGTGGTGAGGAGCAGGGCGTGGTCGACCCCATGACCGGTGAAGTGGCCCTCGCCCTGGTCCGCGAGGACGACGAGGAACCCCAGCGCGACCGGCGCGAGCAGGACCGTCTCGACGGTGAGCCCCGCGACGGCACCGACCCCGGCGGTCTTCTTGATCAGCCCGTAGGCGCCGAACGAGCCGGCCAGGGCCAGGGCGAGCCACGGAGGCCGCCCGTAGTCCACGGTGAGCGCGGTGACCGCCACCGCCGCCAGCCCGAGGCTCGCCCACTGGACCGGCCGGAGCCGCTCGCCGAGGACGACCACGCCGAGGACCACCGTGACCAGCGGGTTGATGAAGTAGCCGAGGCTCGTCTCGATCACGTGGTCGTTGTTGACGCCCCAGATGAAGAGCCCCCAGTTGGCGCCGATGACCGCGGAGGCCGCCGCCATGAGGACGACGGTTCGTGGCGAGGTGAGCGCCCGGCGCAGCTCCGCGGTACGGCGTACGAGGAGGACGAGGACCGCCATGACGACCGCCGACCACACCACCCGGTGGGCGAGGATCTCCAGCGCGCCGGCCGGCTCGAGGAACGGCCAGTAGAGCGGGAAGAGTCCCCAGAGCGAGTAGGCGCCGAGCCCCATGAGGAACCCACGGCGCCCCTCGGTCATGGGAGCACCGCCGGGCGCGCCGGTCAGACCACTGTCCAGGTGTCGCCGCCGTTGAGCAGTCCGCTCAGGGCGAGGGAGCGGTCCTCGCTGCCCTCGCTGGCGAGCCGCACCTGCTCGCGCGCCTGGTCGTCGTACGTCGCCCTGGTCACCTGCCGGAAGATGCCGATCGGCGCCTGGTGGAGGTAGCCGGAGTCGGTGAACCGCGACAGCGCGAACGCCGTGGCCGGGTCGTCGGCGTGGGCGTCGTGGACGAGCAGGTCACCGGCGTTGTCGGCCGTCACGTCCACCACGGAGAGGGCGCCGCTGGCGGCGTCGCGGACCACGCCGCGGGTGCCCAGCCCGTCCTCGCCGGGCACGCCGAAGCGGACCGGCTGGTCGTGGACGAGCGGGATGACGGCGTTGGCCGCGTCGGAGTCCTTCGCCCCCTTGAGGGAGTCGAACGCGCCGTCGTTGAAGATCGGGCAGTTCTGGTAGATCTCCACGAGCGCGGTGCCCCGGTGCGCGGCCGCCGCGCGCAGGACCTCGGTGAGGTGCTTGCGGTCGGAGTCGACGGTGCGGGCGACGAAGGACGCCTCGGCGCCGAGGGCGAGGGAGACCGGGTTGAACGGCTGGTCGAGGGAGCCCATGGGGGTGGACTTGGTGACCTTGCCGATCTCGGAGGTCGGGGAGTACTGCCCCTTGGTGAGCCCGTAGATCCGGTTGTTGAACAGCAGGATCGTCATGTTCACGTTGCGCCGCAGCGCGTGGATCAGGTGGTTCCCGCCGATCGAGAGCGCGTCGCCGTCGCCGGTCACCACCCAGACGCTGAGGTCCTCGCGCGCGGTGGCGAGCCCGGTGGCGATCGCCGGCGCCCGACCGTGGATCGAGTGCATCCCATAGGTGTCGAGGTAGTAGGGGAACCGGCTGGAGCAGCCGATCCCGGAGACGAACACGATGTTCTCGCGACGCAGCCCGAGCTCGGGGAGGAACCCCTGGACCGCGGCGAGCACGGCGTAGTCACCGCAGCCGGGGCACCAGCGGACCTCCTGGTCGGAGGTGTACTCCTTGCGGTTCTGCGGGCCGTCGGCGGCGGGGACGCCCGCGAGACCCGGGAACGGCAGCTCGGCGGTGCTCATCGGTGGGACTCCTTGTCCGTGATGGCGTCGGTGGTGCTCTCCACGAGGCTCGTGATCGCCTCGGCGAGCTCGGCGGCCTTGATCGGCATGCCGTTGACCTGGTTGTAGCCGGCCACGTCGACGAGGTACTTCGCACGCACCAGCATCGACAGCTGACCGAGGTTCATCTCGGGCACCAGCACCGCGTCGTAGCGGCGCAGCACCTCGCCGAGCTCCTTGGGGAACGGGTTGAGGTGACGCAGGTGGGTCTGGGCGACGTGCAGCCCCGCGGTGCGGACCCGGCGGCACGCAGCGCCGATCGGGCCGTACGTCGAGCCCCACCCCAGCACGAGCACCCGGGCCTGACCGGTGGGGTCGTCGACCTCGAGCGGCGGGAGGGACTCGGCGATCCGGTCGACCTTCGCCTGCCGGGTCCGGACCATCAGGTCGTGGTTGGCCGGGTCGTAGGAGATGTTGCCGTGGCCGTCGCCCTTCTCCAGCCCGCCGATCCGGTGCTCGAGACCGGCTGTCCCGGGGATCGCCCACGGGCGGGCGAGCGTCTCCTCGTCGCGCAGGTAGGGCCAGAACTCGGCCTTCTCCTCACCCTTCGCGGTGGTGACGACATGGTTCGTCCCGGTCGCGAACTTCGGGTCGATGGTGGGGAGCTCGGCGACCTCGGGGAGCCTCCACGGCTCGGAGCCGTTGGCGAGCATCCCGTCGGAGAGGAGCATCACTGGCGTCCGGTAGGTGACGGCGATCCGCGCCGCCTCGACCGCGGCGTCGAAGCAGTCGCCCGGCGACTGCGGCGCCACGATCGGCACCGGGGACTCCCCGTTGCGGCCGAACATCGCCTGCAGCAGGTCGGCCTGCTCGGTCTTCGTGGGCAGCCCGGTCGAGGGGCCGCCGCGCTGGACGTCCACGACCACCAGCGGCAGCTCGGTCATCACCGCGAGCCCGATCGTCTCGGACTTGAGCGCCACGCCGGGACCGGAGGTGGTGGTCACCCCGAGGGCGCCGCCGAACGACGCCCCGAGCGCCGCCCCGACGCCGGCGATCTCGTCCTCGGCCTGGAACGTCGTGACTCCGAACCGCTTGTGCTTGCTGAGCTCGTGCAGGATGTCGCTCGCCGGAGTGATCGGGTAGCTGCCCAGGAACAGCGGCAGGTCGGACTGGACCGCGCCGGCGACCAGGCCGTAGGCGAGCGCCAGGTTGCCGGTGATGTTGCGGTAGGTGCCGGCCGACATCGGGGCGGGCTTGATCTCGTACTGAACGACGAACGCCTCGGTGGTCTCACCGAAGTAGTACCCGGCCCGGAACGCGGCGACGTTGGCGTCGCGGATGTCGGGCACCTTGGCGAACCGGCGCTCGAGGAAGTCGATCGTCGACTCGGTCGGTCGGCCGTACATCCACGAGACGAGGCCGAGCGCGAACATGTTCTTCGCCCGGGCGGCATCCTTGCGGGACAGGCCGAACTCCTTGACGGCCTCGACGGTCATGCCGGTGAGGTCCAGCGCGTGCACGGCGTACTCCGCGAGGGAGCCGTTCTCGATCGGGTCCTCCGCGTAGCCGGCCTTCGCCAGGTTGCGCTTGGTGAAGTCGTGGGTGTCGACGATGACGGTCGCGCCCCGGGGCAGGTCGCCGAGGTTGGCCTTGAGTGCCGCGGGGTTCATCGCGACCAGGATGTCGGGGCGGTCGCCGGGGGTCAGGATGTCGTGGTCGGCGAAGTGCACCTGGAACGAGGAGACGCCCGGCAGGGTGCCCTGCGGCGCCCGGATCTCGGCCGGGAAGTTGGGCAGGGTCGACAGGTCGTTGCCGAACGACGCCGTCTCCTGGGTGAACCGGTCACCAGTGAGCTGCATGCCGTCGCCCGAGTCGCCCGCGAACCGGATGATGACCCGGTCGATCTGCTTGACCTGCTTGGCCACGCTGCTGCTCCCGCCCTCTAGGACCCGTTGTCGCCCGGTCGTGCCTCGACCTTTGATCCTACGCCGCGGGACCGCCTTTCCCTCCGTGTGCCGCATCACTGAGACACGTCCCCGGAGGCATCGGCCATGATGGGTCGGTGACCACACCACCGACCCGTCGTACGGTGCGCAGCGGCCCGGTCGACCTCGCGGTGTTCGAGCACGGCGACCACGACGGGCCGACCGTCCTCCTGGTCCACGGCTGGCCCGACACCCACCACCTGTGGAACGGGGTCGCGGAGCTCCTCGCCGCCGACTTCCGGGTCGTCTCCTACGACACGCGAGGCCACGGCGAGAGCACCGATCCGGACGCCGTCGAGGCGTTCGCACTGGAGGAGCTGGCGGCCGACCTGGTCGCGGTCGCCGACGCGGTGAGCCCCGACCGGCCGGTCCACCTGGTCGGCCACGACTGGGGGTCCGTGCAGGGGTGGGAGGCGGTCTGCGAGGACGGCGCCGAGGAGCGGTTCGCCTCGTTCACCTCCATCAGCGGCCCCAACCTCGACCACCTCGCCCTCTGGATGCGCGGGGTGCCGTCGCCCCGCAAGGCCCTGCACCTCGCCGCCCAGGCCGCCTCGTCGTCGTACGTCTGGTTCTTCGCCTCCCCGGCCGCGCCGCCGCTGTTCCGGCGGATCGCCACCCGCGACCGGTGGCTGGGGCTGCTGCGCCGAGCCGAAGGGGCGCAGCTCCCCACCGACCGGGTGGCTCCGACGCTGGTGGACGACATGGTGAGCGGGCTGCGGATCTACCGCGCCAACGTGAGGCGCGGGACGCGGAGCCCGCGTGAGCGGCGTACGACGGTCCCGGTGCTCCAGCTGGTGCCGACGCGCGACCTCGCGGTCCGCAGCGCGAGCTACGAGGCGACGCCGCAGTGGGTCGACCAGGTCGAGCGTCGTCGCGTGCCCTACGGCCACTGGGTGGCGTTGAGCCACCCCGAGGTGGTCGCCACCGAGGTCGCCCGGTTCGTCCGGGAGGTGGAGCCACGGTGAGCGCTCCGGAGGCCGCGCGGGCGACGGTGACGGCGGGCGGCACCTACGACCTGTGGCTCTTCGACGTCGGGCTCGCCTGCTGCGCCGTGGAGTTCGTCGCCGCGACGCTGGACGTCGAGGCCCTCGAGCGGCTCGGCGTCCACCCGCACGCCGGTTCGCCTCGCCGCGCGAACGTCCTCGTCGTCTCCGGCACCGTCACCGACAAGATGGCGCCCGCGGTCCGCCGCGTCTACGAGGAGATGCCGGAGCCGCGGCGGGTGATCTCGTTCGGGTCGTGCGCCAACTCCGGCGGCCCCTACTGGGACTCCTACTGCGTCACCAAGGGCGTGAACACGATCGTGCCGGTGGACCTCTACATCCCCGGCTGCCCGCCCCGCCCGGAGACGCTGCTCGACGGCCTGCGAAGGCTCGACGCGCTGCTGGAGAGCGCGTCGTGAACGTCGCGGCCCTGCTCGACGCCGTGCCCGGGGCGGCCCTGGACGAGGGCTACGGGCTGGTCACCGTCGACGTGCCCACGTCGTGGTGGCGCGCGGCCGTCGTGCTGGCCCGGACGGAGCTGGGGTGCTCGTTCCTCGACTTCCTCAGCGCGGTCGACGAGCCCGACGGGTTCCGGGTCGTCTGCCACCTCGCGGCCCTGGACCCGTTCGGCCACCTCGTCGTACGCACGCTGCTGCCGCGCGAGGCTCCGGCGGTCGCCTCGCTCTCCGAGGAGTACGCCGGCGCGGGGTGGCACGAGCGGGAGACCGCGGAGATGTTCGGGATCACCTTCCTCGGCCCCGACGAGGAGCCGCTCGAGCTGCCGGGGCTGCTGCTGCCACCTGGGTTCGAGGGGCACCCGCTCCGCAAGGACCACTGGCTGGCGGCTCGCCAGGAGAGGCCCTGGCCCGGTGCGAAGGAGCCGGGTGAGTCGGACCAGGACGCGACCCCGAGCCGGCGCCGGCTGCGGCCGCCCGGCGTGCCGGAGGTGACCACGTGAGTCTCCCGGCCCGCTCCCGTGGCGTGATCGCCCTGGTCGAGAGCAACTGCACGGTGTGCATGCTCTGCGCACGCGAGTGCCCCGCGTGGTGCATCCACATCGAGTCCCACAAGGAGGTCACCCCGGCGACGACGCCCGGTGGCCGGGACCGCTCCCGCCACGTGCTCGACCGGTTCGCGATCGACTTCTCGCTCTGCATGTACTGCTCGATCTGCATCGAGGTGTGCCCGTTCGACGCGCTCTTCTGGTCGCCGGAGTACGCCTATGCCGAGGGCGACCTTCGCGACCTGGTCCACGAGCGCGACCGGCTGGGCGAGTGGGTCGACTCGGTGCCGGCGCCACCGGCCCCGGAGAGCGGAGCCGAGCCGGCCAAGGAGGTCACGGCTGCCGAGCGCGCGGCAGCGTCCGGTGGCCGGACGCCTCCGGGTGGTCGCTGACCACTCGAGCTGTCCCTGGTGCCCGGGGCCTTCGTGTGGTTCAGTTCGCCCCGGGGGTTGGAAGGGGGGAGCATGGACGACGTTCCGGCCTCGGCGGAGATGACGTCGGTGGGGTTCGTCGGTCTCGGCCACATGGGCCAGCGGATGGCCACACGGCTCCTCGACGTCCCGGGCGGGCTGATCGTCTTCGACCCGGACCTCGCTGCCGCCGCCCCCCTGGTCGAGCGCGGGGCGACCATGGCCTCCGGGATCGCGCACCTCGCCGAGCTCTCCGACGTCGTGTGCGTCCGGGTCGCCGGTGACGAGCTGACCCGACAGGTGGTCGGGGAGCTCGTCACCGCCGCCGCTCCTGACGCGACGGTCGCCGTGCACTCCGCGATCCGCCCCGCCACCGTGGCGGAGCTCGCCGCACGGGCCGGACCGCTCGGCGTGAGGGTTCTCGACGCGGCGATGAGCGGCGGACCGACCGCCGCCGAGCAGGGCCGACTGGCGTTCCTCGTCGGCGGCTCCTACGCGGGACTGGTCGCGCTACGGCCGGTGCTCGACCGGATGGGCGACCTCGTGGTGCACCTCGGGGCTGCCGGCGCAGGCACGCGCGCGCGGCTCGCCCACAACCTTCTCCACTACGTCTCGCTCGCCGCGGCGGGGGAGGCGTCCCGGCTGGCCGAGGCGGCCGGGATCGACCCGGCGGTGCTGGGTCAGGTCGTCCGCCACTCCGAGTCGGTGACGGGCGGGCCGGGGTCGATGATGTGGCGCGCCACCGCCGAGCCGATGGCCGAGGACGACCCCTGGCGTGCGGTGTTCGGCCGGTTGTGGGCGGTCGGCGAGCGCGACCTCCACCACGCCGTGGAGCTCGCCAGCCGGTTGGGCGTGGACACGCCGCTGGCCGACGTGTCGCTCCGAGAGCTGGGGCCGGCTCTCGGCCTCGGCGAGCCCGCGTGATCGCCGCCGACTACCATGAGCCGGTCTGCCGGCGGTCCGCCGCCGCGGCGCGCCGGTGTAGCTCAGTTGGTAGAGCGCCTCACTTGTAATGAGGATGTCGCGGGTTCGACTCCTGTCACCGGCTC
>DASSBB010000127.1:0-2470 GCA_035699145.1 Marmoricola sp. | reverse complement strand
CCGACAGGTTGCGGTACGAGTTGAAGGCGTCGATGTTCTGGTTGATGCGGAGGCTCATGATGGTTCCTTCCTGGAGAGCCGGTTGGTGCGGGAGGCCGTCCGTGGCCTCCGTCGGGGGTCTGATCGGCGGCGCGAGCCAGGACCTGAGCTGTTTCTGCCGGATTCGCGGTGGACTCTCAGGCGTGCAGGTCGACGTACACCGGGACGTCTGGATGGGCGGTGTTGCGGACCGCCTGGGTGTAGCGGCGATGCCGGTCGGTGCGGGTCAGCCGCTCGGCGAGGAGGTGGGCGACCGCGAGCTGGCGCTCGAGGACGAGCCGGGCCCGGGGCTGGAGGTCGGCCGGCAGGGGGCCCCGCATCGCGGGGGGCTCCCAGGGAGCCGGGGGCTCCAGCTCCAGGTGGTCGACGGCGAGCATCGCCTCGGCCAGCGCGACGTCCACCTCGAGGCGGTCGAGCTCGGCCACCCAGGCGTCGTGGAAGTCGGCGGTGAGGGTCACGGTCAGCCCGCGGCCTGGGCGGCCTGGAGGGCGGCGGTGCGCCAGGTGTCGGCGAGATTCTCCACGAGCGAGAGGCAGCCGGAGGTGACGTCGGGGTCCTTGCTCAAGTTTGCCTTGATCAGCTGGCTGTGCAGCCAGTCGTACAACGAGCCGAGGCCTGGTCCCCCGTCCCAGGCCTCGACCCGAAGAGTGGCCCGCAGGTGGACGATGATCTCCTGGGCGTGCACGAGCTGGTTGTGCGCCTCCGGGACATTGCCGACGCGCTGTGCGTCGAGCCCGCGCTGCACGTCGAGCACGAGTCGGTCGCAGAGCATCACCAACAGCCGTTCGGGGCTGGCGGTCGACACGGAGTTGTCCATGTAGGCGTTCTTGGCGTTGGCGGCGTACATCTTCTGTCCTTAGCTGCTGCTCGGGGTGAGGGACGAGATCTGGCCGGCGAGCCAGCTGGACTGGCTGTTCATCCGGCTCAGCGCCGTCTCGAGGGCGGTGAACTGGCGGGTGAGCGTCGTGCGCCGCAGCTCCAGCTTGATGTCCCAGTTCTCGATGGAGTCCTGGAGCCGGTCGATGGTGCTCTGGCGGCCCTTGAGGCTGCTGGAGAGCAGCCCGTCGTACGGGTCGCTCGCGGCCTTGGCGGTGGTCGCCAGCCGGTCGGCGAAGCCGGTGGCACCCGCCGCCTTCGTGAAGTACGCCGCGGTGGCGACCGGGTCCGCCTCGTAGCTCTTGGTGAACTGGGCCTCGTCGAAGGTGAGCTTGCCGTACTTGTCGACCTCGATCCCGGCCGAGACCAGGCTGCCGCCGCTCGTGGAGTACAACGTGTCGAGAAGCTGGTCGCGGACGCTGCGGAGCGTGCTGTCGCCGACGAGCGGGCCGGCCTTCGCTCCGGCGATGCCGGCCTTGGTGGCCTTGTCGATGTCGGCGAGGACACCGTTGACAGCGTCGACGAGCTCCTTGACCGACGCCGTCATCTTCTTGGCGTCGGTGGCAAGGCCGATGGTGACGGCCCCTGCTGGAGCGTCCGCAGCGAGCGTGACGTTGACGCCGGGGAGGAGGTCGGTGAAGGTGTTGCTCGCGGACTTGATCTTGTCCGTGCCGACCTGGATCTCGGCGTCCGCGCCGGTGACGGTCGCCACCCCCTCGCCGAGATTCCCCGCGTCGCCGACCGTCTTGAGCTCGAATTTCGACGCGGTGCCCGTGGCCGCGGACTCGATTCGGAGCCGGTAGGTGCCGTCGCCGAGGTTGAGGGTGGTGGCGCGCAGCCCCTTGCCCCAGCCGTTGACAGCGTCGACGAGACCCCTGAGCGTCCCGTCGCCGGTCTCGAGCTCCTGGGGACCTTTGCCGTCGAACAGGTCGACCGTGACCTTCGTGCCCGTGCCCGTGACCACATCGGCGAGACCGGCCGGTTGGGTGAACGACACCGCGTGCGCCTTCGCCGTCGAGAGCACCGAGAACGACAGCGAGGTAGCGGTGGCGCCGGGCCCGGTCGTGACCACGACCTTCTCCGAGGAGCTGGTCGAGGTGACCGGGGACCAGCCGTCGGGCTTGGCGAGCGCCTCGGCCTTGGTCACCAGGGCGGCCACCTTGGCGTTGAGCTCCTGCATGGTCTTGAGCGCGGTCTCGTGGGTGGAGACCTGCGTCTGCAGCCGGCTCTGAGGGATCGCCTCGAGCTGCATGAGCTGGGAGATGATCGTAGCGGTGTCGAGGCCGCTGGCTAGCCCGCCGATGCTGGCGCTTCCGGCCATCGTTTCACTCCCTCATGCGAAAAGTTGGAACGGGCGAGAGCCGAGTCGGGACTCGACTCTCGCCCGGAACCGTGTGGTGCTTGCCGCTCAGCGCGATCAGCGGAGCAGCGACAGGACACCCTGCGGGGCCTGGTTGGCCTGCGCGAGCATCGCGGTGCCGGCCTGCGACAGGATCTGCGAACGGGTGAAGTTCATCATCTCCTGCGCCATGTCGGTGTCGCGGATCCGGCTCTC
>DASSBB010000126.1:0-14282 GCA_035699145.1 Marmoricola sp. | reverse complement strand
CGCAGCGGCCGCGTGCTCGCCGATGCGTTGTACGCCGAGCTGGCGCCGTCGAGGACGGGCCAGCCTGCCGGCGGGGCCGTCGTCGAAAGTCGAGGATCCGACGACTCGGTGGGGGTCCAGGCCCGAGGATCCGACGACTCGGCGGGTGAAGAGGGCCGAGGATCCGACGACTCGGCGGGGGTGGTGCGGGCGGTGGGTGGCAAGCGTCGCCGAGCCCGGGGCAGGAGGAGCGCGTGAGCACCGTCAAGGCCGCCGACCCCAGACTGGTCCGGGCGCTGCGAGGGCAGGTCGCGGACCGGCTCAACCAGCAGCGCCGCAGCGACGAGGTGCTCGGCCGCGTCGCGATGTCGGCGGAGGACGAACGGCAGTTCGCCCGCTCGCTCATCGTGCAGGTGCTGGAGGACCACGCCCGCGCTGAGATCACCGACGGCCGGACCCCGCCGACGGCGGAGGAGGAGGAGCTGGTCGCCTCGGCGGTGCACGCCGCGCTCTTCGGCGTCGGCCGGCTCCAGCCGCTGCTGGAGGACCCCGAGGTCGAGAACATCGACATCAACGGGTGCGACCGGGTCTTCGTCAGCTACGCCGACGGCCGGGAGGAGCTCACCGACCCGGTCGCCGACAGCGACGAGGAGCTCATCGAGCTGATCCAGATCCTCGCCGCCAGCGTCGGCCTCGCGTCACGACCGTTCGACTCCGCGAACCCGCAGCTCGACCTCCGGCTCCCCGACGGCTCACGGCTCTCGGCGGTCATGGCCGTCTGCTCCCGTCCCAGCGTCTCGATCCGCCGTTCCCGGCTCGGCAAGGTCAGCCTGGAGGACCTCGTCGGCAACGGCACGGTGACCCCGCAGCTGTCGGCCTTCCTCAAGGCCGCGGTCCAGGCTCGCAAGAACGTCATGATCGCCGGGTCGACGAACTCCGGCAAGACGACGCTGCTCCGGGCGCTCGCCTCCGAGATCCCGCCGCACGAGCGGCTCATCACCGTCGAGCGGGCGCTCGAGCTCGGGCTGGACAGGTTCGAGGACGCCCACCCCAACGTGGTCGCCTTCGAGGAGCGGCTGCCCAACTCCGAGGGGCTCGGCGGGGTGAGCATGGCCGAGCTGGTCCGCCGGTCGCTGCGCCAGAACCCGTCCCGGGTCATCGTCGGTGAGGTGCTCGGCGACGAGATCGTCACGATGCTCAACGCGATGAGCCAGGGCAACGACGGCTCCCTGTCGACCATCCACGCGAACTCGTCGCTCGAGGTGTTCAACCGGATCTCGACCTACGCGCTCCAGGCCGAGGAGCGGCTCCCGGTCGAGGCCACCCACATGCTCATCGCCGGGTCGATCAACTTCGTGGTGTTCCTCCGCAAGCGCAACGACTACCACGTCGGCGGCGGCCTCAACCGGGTGGTCGAGAGCGTCCGCGAGGTCACCGGTGTCGACGGCCGGGTCCTCTCCAGCGAGGTCTTCGCAGCGAACGCCGACGGCGTCGCCGTACCCCACGCGACGGTCTCGTGCATCGACGACCTCGTCGTGCACGGCTACGACCCGGTCCCCCTCTCGCGGTGGAGCTGAGACCATGTCGACCCTGACCCTGCCGGCGGTGCTCGCCGGCGCCGTCCTCGGCCTCGGTCTCTTCGTGGCGGTGCTCGCCGTCGTGGGGCTCCCCGAGCGACCGGCCGGGCGGCCGGGACGCCCCGGCGGTGCCGTGCGGGCGCTCGAGGGTGGGACCCGTCGGCTCGCCTGGGGGGTGGGCATCGGGTTCGTGGTGCTCCTCGGCACGGGGTGGATCGTCGCGGCCGTCGCCCTCGGGCTGCTCGCGGCGTACTGGGACCGTGTCGTCGGCAGCTCCACCGACGAGAAGCGCGCGATCACCCGGCTCGAGGCGCTCGCGAGCTGGACCGAGTCCCTGCGCGACACGATCGCGGGCGCGATCGGGCTCGAACAGGCCATCCCGGCGACCGCCGCGACCGCGGGCTCATCGATCCGGCCGTCGCTCAACCTCCTCGTCGACCGGCTGCGGATCCGGGAGCCGCTGCCGGCCGGGCTCCAGGCGTTCGCCGAGGACCTCGACGACCCGAGCGCCGACGTCGTCTGCGCCTCGCTCATCCTCAACGCCCGGCTGCGAGGCCCCGGGCTGCGCGACGTGCTCACCGCGCTCGCGGTGTCGATCCGTGAGGAGCTCGACATGCGCCGCCGGATCGAGGCGAGCCGCAAGGCGATCCGCCGCAGCGTCCGGATCGTGCTCACGATCGTCCTCGGGGTGATGGGGCTGCTGAGCGTCTTCAACAAGCAGTACGTCGAGCCCTACGACACGGTCGGCGGGCAGCTCGCCCTGACGGTCGTCGCGCTGCTCTTCCTCGGTGGGCTGATGTGGCTGCGCAAGCTCGCGACGCCGGAGCGCACGGACCGGTTCCTCATCCGGGAGGCGGTCACCCCGGTGCCGATCTCCGAGGTCGGGGAGCCGGCATGATCGCCTCCCTCCTCTTCGGTGCGCTGACCGGGCTCGGCTGCTACGCCCTGGTCCGGGTCTTCCTCCGGCCGCAGCCCGGCGTCGCCACCATGCTCGCCCGGATCGAGAGCGGCCAGCGGTCGATGACCACCCACACGGTCACCTCCGACGACGAGTCCGGTGGGCTCGCCGGGCGGTTCCGGGCCGGGTTGGCCCGCCTCGGCGACCGGCTCGAGGTCGAGGCGGTCGACCGCGGCTGGGAGCTCGGCGGGCTCCGCGCGGACCTCGCGCTCATGGGCCGCACCCGCGGCTCGCACCTGGCCATGAAGGCAGCGGTCGGGAGCCTGCTGCTCCTTCTGGCCCCCGTCGTCTGGTCGATCCTGCGCGTCGCCGGTCTCGCCCTGCCGGCGGTGGTGCCGGCGGTGCTCGCCCTGGGGCTGGGGCTCTTCGGCTTCTTCCTGCCCGACCTCGCGCTGCGCACGGAGGCGGCGAAACGGCGGATGGAGTTCCGGCGCAGCGTCGGCATCTTCCTCGACCTCGTCTCGATGAACCTCGCCGGAGGCCGGGGGCTGCCCGAGGCGCTGCTCGCCGCCGCCACCGTGAGCGACCACTGGACCCTGGTCCGGATCCGGCAGTCGCTGGCGAACGCCCGCCTCTACGGCACCACCCCCTGGGTGGCGCTCGGCGACCTCGGCCGCGACATCGGGCTCGAGGAGCTCCAGGAGCTCTCCGGTGCCCTCTCCCTCGCGGCCGACGACGGGGCGAAGATCCGGTCGTCGCTGAGCGCCCGGGCCGCGACCATGCGGCGCAAGGAGCTCACCCGCGCCGAGGGCGAGGAGGGTGAGAAGTCCCAGTCGATGCTGGTGGCACAGATGCTCATCAGCACGGCATTCCTGATCTTCCTGGCCTATCCCGCGGTCGCGCAGCTGTTGCGGGCATGAGGGGCCATGCGGAGAACGAGCAGGCACAACAACGAGCGGGGGAACCACGCATGAGCAAGATGGAGCGAGACATGGAACAGAAGAGCCGCGGGCGGCGTCGCAACGAGATCGGTGCGACGGTGCTGGAGTGGGCGCTGATCGCGGCGGTCGTCGTGGTCGCGGCCTCGGTGATCGCCGGGGTCATCTTCCAGATCGTGCAGGACAAGGGCGAGGCCCTGAAAACCTGCGCCAACCAGCCCGCCGGCGCCGCGTGCGCCCGCTGACGCTGCGCCGCCGCTCCGAGGACGGGGTCAGCGCGCTGGAGCTGTCGTTCCTCGCACCCGGGCTGATCTTCCTGATCTTCTTCGTGGTCCAGGCCGGGCTGTTCTTCTACGGCAAGTCGGTGGCGATCCAGGCCGCCCGCGAAGGGGTCTCCCAGCTCCGGCTGGCGCAGACCGTCGACATGTACGCCGACATCCGGCCCGACGTCGTACGCAACACCGAGAGCTTCGCGACCCAGGTAGGCCGGGAGGCGCTGCTCGACCCGGCCGCCACCCCGTCGTACGACGACGTCGCGGGGCGCGTCGGGATGGAGGTGCGGGGCTCGGTGATCACCCTGGTGCCGGGGCTCGACCTGCGGGTGAGCGCGCGGGCCGAGGGCGCCGTCGAGCGGTTCGAGCCGGGGGAGCCATGAGACGCAACGAGCGGGGCTCCATGGCCGTCGAGATGGCCGTCATCATCCCTTCGCTCTTGCTGATCTTCGCGCTCATCTATGCCTACGGGCGGGTGGCGACGGTCAACGGCGCCCTCGAGTCGGGCACCCGGGACGCGGCGCGGAGCGCCACGGTTGCGCGGTCGTACGACGAGGCGGAGGACCGGGCCCGCGAGGTGGTCCGCGAGGCGATCCTCGAGCTGCCACGCTCCTGCCAGGAGTCCGTCTCCGTCCTCGTGTCCAACACGTTCGAGCCGGGCGAGCCGGTGACCGTCGACGTGGCGTGCACCTACGCGCTCTCGGACCTGGGGCTGCCCGGGGCGCCGGGGGACATCACCACCCGCTCGTCGTTCACCTCGATGCTCGACCCCAACCGGGGCCTGTCGTGAGGCTGCGCGGCGAGCGAGGCTCGATCGCCCCGGCGGTGCCGGTGATCGCGATGTTCCTGCTGCTCCTCGGCGGGCTGACCATCGACGCCTCGCGTCAGCTCAACGCCCGTGGCGAGGCGGTCGCGTTCGCAGAGGAGGCGGCTCGGGCCGGCGCCCAGGGGATCGACCCGGTCGCCGTCGACGTCGAGCTCGACCCCGCCCTGGTCCAGGAGCGGGTGGACCGCTACTGCACCCGGGTCGAGCAGCTCGGGCAGGTCGACGACTGCCGGTTCCTCCGGATCGAGCAGGTCTCGGCGTCGGACTCCCGCCCGCTCGTCGTCGTCACCGAGGTCAGGACCGAGATCGAGACCACCCTGCTCGGCATGGTCGGCACCCGGTCGCTCTCCGCGTCGGCGGTGGCCCGGGCCCGCCCCTACGAGGGGATCACCGCGCCCCTGGAACCGTGAGCAGGGCGTCGAATTCCCACGGTATGCAGGCGTCTTGGTGCTCCCCATGGGTCACGGCCCATGGGGAGCACCAGTTCTTCGTGGGGAGTGCCAGAGCGCTATCCACAGGAAGGTAAAACTCAGATTCCGAAGTGACTGAATGGGAGGTATGTCCGTTAGGGTTCCTGGACAGCCAACCGGACTGACGGGGGAGGGCAGGCTGATGAGACGTCGCGCCGCCATGAGGTGCTCGGCCACCGCGCTCGTCGTGGTCTCGACGCTCCTGGCCGGCTGCGGGAGCTCCGACCGGACGACCGCGGACGCGCCCGCCGAGCCGGCCAGCACCCCGAGCGCCGCCCCGTCCAGCGAGCCGCCCTCTCCGACGCCGAAGGGGGAGCCGACGATGAAGCCGCTGTCGCGGTTCGAGGACGAGGCCCCGGTCAAGGTCGCGCGGAAGTGGGCCGTCGCCTTTGCGACGGCCGTCAACGACCACGACCAGGAGCTGCGCGCGATCGCGCCGCTCACCACGGCCGAGGGGCTCGACCGAATGGTCGGGTACGGCGCCGAGGACGCGGGGCTCTTCTACCCCGGGCCCCTGCCGTTCACCCCGGTGGGCGTCCGCGCGCAGGGCGACTCCGCCGAGGTGCCGATGTGCCTGTGGGCCGAGGGATTCGCGCTCGACCGCAAGACCAAGCTGCCGCCGAAGCCGCGCCAGATCGGCGAGGTCGCGCTGACGCTGAAGAAGCAGGGCAGCGCGTGGAGGGTCGACAACCTTGTCGCGGATGACGTCGACTGCAGCCGCGTGGACGTGAAGGGACGGGGATGGTAACCACGAGGCGCGGCAACGTGACCCGCTGGGCAACGGCGGTCTTCAGCGCAATGGCGCTGGCCGCCGGGCTGACGGTGGCCAGCGCGGGGGCGGCCCACGCGGTCGGTTGGGACGACGACCCGAACGCCAGCAACCCACTGTCGAGCAAGATCACCGGCCCCATGACCGGCCAGGTCGGCAACTGCTCGGTGGTGTCCTCCCCAGCGTTCCTCGGCCTCTCCTGCGGCTCCGCCACGGGCGCGGTGGTCACCGCGGAGGAGATCCTCGACGGCGACCCGGTGCCGGAGTGCTGGCACGAGCCGCTGACCGAGGCCGAGCTCGCAGCGGTCGGCTACGAGGACACCCCCGGTCCGGAGGGCTCCCGCTGGTTCTGGGAGCGGTGCATGAAGGGGATCGACCCTGAGACCTTCGAGATCAGGCCCGGCGGCATCACCTTCACGATCGGGCTGGTCAACATCAGCAACGGCGACCCCACCAAGTCGCTGACCAGGAACCAGCAGGAGCTCGTGCGGTTCCACAACGACGACCGGCAGATCCCGGCCCCGGTCGCGATCTCCTCGCCGTCGGCCCTCCCGCGGGTGGGCAGCTGGGTGTCGTTCTTCAACGGTACCGAGGACGAGGTCACCGCCTCCGCCGGCGCGGTCGCGCTGCGCGGGCGGATCACCGGCATCGAGGTGGAGCCGCTCGGCGCGACGAAGTCCGACAGCGTCGCGTGCGCGGGCACCGGGATCAGGGCGGAGGCCGACGACACCCCGGCCACGCTGCCGTCCGCGTGCTGGTACCGCTACGCCAAGTCCTCCTCCGGCCAGCCGCTCGTCAGCGACCAGGGGCTGCCGTCGTACCCCGTCGTCATCACCGCCACCTGGTCCGTCGACACCGTCATCGACGGCGTCGCGACCCCGTTCAACACCTTCACCAAGTCGCAGGTGACGAGCCTGCCGGTGACGGAGATCCAGGCGATCGTCGTCAACTAGCAGCACAGCAGGAAGAGGTCGCATGTCCCGGCTCATGACCACCGAGCGCCCGGTTGCGCGGGTCGACACGCTGCCGCGCTCGTCCGTGGCGCCCGCAGGGCGCAGGCGTACGGCGGTGCTGGCGCTGCTCGGCTCGCTGGTGCTCCTCGTGGGCGTGCCCACCGGGCTGGTGCTCGCCGTGGGGAACCCCCTCCCGAGCGAGCTGCCGTCGCGCTCCTGGCTCACCGCCGACCTGACCACCGGGCTCCTCATCGACGTCCTCGCGCTGCTGGTCTGGTTGGTGTGGACGCACTTCGTCGTCTGCTTCCTCACCGAGTGGCGGGCGATCCGCGCCGGCCGGGTGCCGGGCCGGGTCGCCCTCGGAGGCGGCTCCCAGACGCTCGCCCGGCAGCTCGTCGCCGGCATCCTGCTGCTCAGCGGCGGCGCCTCGGTCGCCCACGGGGCGGCGGCGCTCGCCGCCGAGCCGGTGGAGCAACCGCGGTCCACGCCGGTGGCGGTGCAGACCGTCGAGCGGGAGGTGGTCCTCGCGACCGTCGAGGAGGCTCCCGCCGACAACGCCGGGCAGACGCTCAAGCACTGGGAGGTGCGTCCGCCCGAGGGGCGGAACCACGACACCCTCTGGGACATCGCCGAGCGGACCCTGGGCGACCCGTTCCGCTACAAGGAGATCTTCGCCCTCAACAAGGACCGGCTCCAGCCTGACGGCAGCCGGCTCACCGACGCCGACCTCATCCGTCCCGGGTGGCAGCTGCGACTCCCCGCGGACGCGAAGGGGCCCGGGGTGCGCACCACCGCTGCCCCCGTCCAGCAGCCGGGCCGGCAGCCCGTCCAGCAGCCGGCCGCCCCCATGCGCGACGCCGGAGTCTCGGACCCGACGATCACCGCCGAGACGCCGCCGACCCAGGAGCAGGACGGCTCGTCCGGCATCGGCTCGCTCGTCCTCGGCGGCGGCCTCGTCCTGGCCGGCGTGGCCCGGGCACTCACCGCCCGACGGGGACCGTTCGGCGAACCCGACCCTGCCGCGGTCGACCTCGCAACGGCCGCAGGCCTGCGCCGGGCCGACCTCCTCGACCAGGGGCTGCGCGGCCTCGCCGAGAGCCGCCGAGCCGCCGACCTGCCGATGCCCGAGCTGCTCTTCGCCTTCGTCGACGACCGCCGGCTCGTGCTCCACCTGGCCCGGGCGGCGACCGCCCCCGAGCGTCCGTGGACGGCCTCGGAGGACGGCCTCTCCTGGACCCTCCACGCGGACGAGCTGGTTCCGGCAGGGACGGGCGCCCCGGCGCCGTACCCCTCGCTCGTGAACGTTGCCGACTCCCACGGCTTCGACCTCATGATCGACCTCGAGATGGCGCCCGGGCTCGTCGCCCTCGGCGGTGAGCTCGGCGTCGCCCGCGAGGTCGTCATGTCCATGGCGCTCGAGCTCGCCACGCACGCCTGGTCGGACTCGGTGACGGTCGTCCTCGCCGGGTTCGGCGACGAGCTCGCCGACCTCGCCGGGGCAGGCGTCGCCCACGTCGCCCACCTCGACGACGCGATCGTCGAGGCGCGTCAGGGGCGCGAGAGGGCAGGCCGCGTCACCGCCGAGCTCGGCGTCCACGGCGTCCTGGAGGGTCGGCAACGCGGTACGACCGACGACTGCGCGCCCGTCGTCGTCTTCGCGTCGGGGGCGCCCACGTCGGAGCAGGCGCAGCAGCTCGCCGAGCTCACCGGTGGCGGCCGCACCAATGTCTCGGTCGTCTGCGTGGGGGACTCGCCGAGCGCCCGCTGGCGGTTCGTCGTCGACTCGGCGGGGGTGCTCGACACCGGCGTCCTCGGCGTCCGCGGCACGGCCCGCCGGCTCACCGGCGAGGGCCAGGCGCGGGTCCACTCGCTGCTGGAGGAGGCGGTCCGCCGCCGCGTGGAGGGCGCGTTCGAGCAGGCCTCGAGCGCTCCGGCCGCCGTCGTCGAGGAGGTCGCGGTGACCGCCGCCACCACCTCGTCCCCGGTCCAGGTCCGGCTGCTCGGCCCCGTCCAGGTCGACGCTCCCGGCCACGTCGACCCGGCCCGCCGGGAGCAGCTCACCGAGCTCGTCGTCATGGCCGCTCTGCACCCCGACGGCCTCCACGAGGCGGTCCTCTCCGCGAGCCTGTGGCCGCGAGGAGTGGAGCGCGACGTGGTCGCGGCCCGGCTCGCCGACGCCCAGGAGTGGCTCGGCAACGACGCCGAGGGCCGCCCGCGGCTCACCCTCGACGGCGACGGCCGGTGGCACCTCGCCGCTGACGTCGTCACCGACTACGGCCGGCTCGCCGCCGCTGCCGCGCACACCGGGCCCGACGAGCTCGACGGGCTGCTCGGTGCCCTACGGCTCGGCACCGGAGAGGCGTTCTCCGGGCGCGGCGACCGGTTCACGTGGCTCGTCTTCGCCCGCGAGGCTCGCACCTGCCGGATGCTCGTCACGTCCGTCGCCCGACGCGCCGCCGACCTTGCGGTCGGCAACGGTGACCCGGCCCGTGCAGAGGAGGCGCTCGAGCTCGGGCTCCGGCTGGTGCCGACTGCCGAGGTGCTGTGGCGCGACCGGCTCCGGCTCCTCGCCACGCACGCCCCGCGCGAGGTGGAGCCGACGATCACCCAGATGTGCTCCGTGCTCGACCAGCACGGGGCACGGCACGAACCCGAGACCGACGCGCTCGTCGCCGAGCTCGCGCCGGGACTCGGAGGTGTCGTCGGCGGCTGACCCCGTCTCCCCACCGGCAATCGCCGGCGGGACATCCCAGAAGAAGGAGAGCTACGTGTCCAACCTCAACGTGACCTACGAGGAGATGCGTTCCGCCGCCAGCCAGCTGAAGGCGGGCCGCGCGGAGATCGAGTCGCAGCTGAGCAAGCTCAAGAGCATGATCGACGGGCTCGTGTCGGGCGGCTACGTCACCGACAAGTCGTCGAAGGCGTTCCAGTCGTCCTACGAGGAGTTCAACACCGGCGTCACCAAGACGATCGAGGGGCTCGACGGGATGGGCGAGTACCTCACCCAGGCCGCCCAGGCCCTCCAGGACACCGACGAGCAGCTCGCCGCCGCGCTCAACAAGTGACCCGCGGGTGCCCGTCCGGCGCGGGCGGGCACCCTGTCTTGTTCCGAGGAGGAACCCGTGCCCGACCTCTCCGTCGACGTCTCCGGTCTCCGCACGCTGAGCGGCACGCTGCGCTCGGTGCGTGGCGCCCTCGACGCCACCCGCAGTGTCGTGGAGGCCGGTCGTGAGGAGGTCGGCTCCGACGAGGTGTACGACGCCCTCGACTCGTTCGAGTCCAGCTGGGACGACGGGCGTGGCCAGATCAACGAGAACCTGCAGGCGATGACCGAGATCCTCGACGAGTCCGCCGACGCCTACGAGCAGACCGACACCGAGCTTTCCGATGGGCTCCGCGACCAGCTGGCAGGCGGCTCGTGACCGGCCCTGCGGTCTCCGGGCTCGAGGGTCGGTTCGGCTTCACGATCACCGTCCCCGACACCTGGTTCGAGCTCGACGTGGCGCCCGCGACCCGGGACGAGAGCATCCGCCGCCTCGTCGAGGAGCGCGTCCGCGGGCATCAGGAGATGTGGGAGGCGCGGCACGGCATCACGCGGATCCTGCGCGACGAGGCGCGCAAGGCGTACGACGCCGGCGCCGCCTACGCGGCCTGCATGGCGATGCCGACCGAGGACGGCGCCGTGACGGCCTCCGTCGTGGTGTCGCTGGTCCGGGGCCCCGTGGGCGCGACTCTTGAGGGTGACCCGGTGGGCTCGCTGGTCGACCGGCTGGTTCCGGTCTCGCCGACCGACGACGGCCGGTTCACCTCGGTGACCACGGTTGACCTCGAGCACGCCGGGACGGCCGCCCGCTCCTACGGCGTCGAGGACGTGCCGGTCGACGCCGGCTACGTCCGGACGGTGTTCATGCAGACCATGGTTCCGGTGCCCCGCATGAACAAGGTCTTCCTGCTCTCCGCCAGCTCCCCCGTCGTACCTCTGGCAGCGGAGCTGCACGACCTCTTCGACGCCGTGACCGGCACGTTCCGGCTCGTCGAGCTGGAAGGGGCCAGAGGATGAGCCGTCCGGTGGACTGGTGGGTGCTGGAGCTGGAGGACGACCCGACGCCGGGGTCGCCGGTCGCGGTCCGCCGGATGGTGCGGTCGTGGTCGGGGCTCGCGGACGACGCGGAGTACGCCGAGACCCGGATCCGGCAGCTGATGGGCGACGAGGCGCTGGGGTCGTGGATCGGTGAGGCTGGAGATGCGTTCCGGGCGAAGACCGGAGACCTGCCGGCACAGCTGGGCAGGTGCAAGGACTCCTACCGGTTGGCGTCGGAGGCGTTGACGTGGTGGGCGACCCGGTTGGAGACCCACCAGGGTGACGCGGACGCGGCGCTGGTGAGAGGCCGGGCCGCGCGGGACGACCTGGAGGCGGCGCGGGCGCGGGCGTCGGCTGCTGCGGCGGCGGTGTCGGGGGCGGCGAACGTGGGGGTGTTGACGAACCCGGCGCTGGAGCCGACGCCGGAGCAGGTGCGGGACGCGCGGGCCCGGTTGTCCTCGGCGCGGGCGGCGAGGTCGTCGGCGGATGCGGCGGTGGAAGCGGCGCGGGCCCGGTTGGACCAGGCCCGGGCGTTGGCGCTGGACGCCAAGGCGCTGCGGGAGGCCGACGGGCGGAGCACGGCGGCGACGATCCATGAGGCCTCGGATGCGGGGATCCCGGAGCGGTCGCGATGGGACAAGTTCAAGGACTGGGCGAGTGAGGCGTGGGACGTGGTCGTCACGGTCGCCAAGGTCGTGGTGGCGGTGCTCGGCATCGTGGCGCTGATCATCGGTGGCCCGTTGGCGTGGGTGGTGTTCGCAGCCGCGTTGCTGCTGCTGGCCGACGCGATCATGAAGTACCACAACGGCGAAGGGTCGATGTGGGACGTCGCCTGGGCGGCCGTGGGTGCGATCCCGGGGACCAAGGGGCTCACCACGTTGGCGGCGCTGCGCAACGCGTTCCGCACCGACGGTGCCCTCGGGGCGCTCGCGCATGTCGGTGGAGCTCTTCGGACGGCCGGCACCCAGCTCCTCCGGATGACCCAACGGTTCCGGCAGGGCGCGTTGCCCGCCGTCACCCGCGTCGTGGGCGACCTGCCGTCGTTGGTCACCAGCGCCCGGGCAGCCGACGGCTTCGTGCCGAGCTTGCGGGTGTTCTGGAATGCAGCGCGCAGCTCCGCCAGCGGTGCCGTCGACGCTGCCTGGACGGCCCACATCGCCCAGGTGGGTCGCACGGATCCGGCGCGTGCGGCTTCGCTGTGGCAGGGCAGTGGCTCCTACCCCGGGGTTGACAACTGGCGCAAGGGCTCGCTGTCGCCGGGAACGGTCGTGGAGGCCGGATGGCCAGGCACCTCGGGCTTCACGATCCCCGACGGGACGATCGCCTCGGTCGGGAACGACGCAGGGCGGCTCGCCGACGGCACCCAGGTGGCTCCCGACTTCGACTACAACCCGCCGCTGCGCTCCGACGCGATGCGGTTCCAGGTGAATGTCGAGGTCCCGGCGGCCACGTCGACGACGGCGGCGAACCCGCAGTACGGCCAAGGAGGGCTGACGCAGCACTACATCCCCGACTTCAACGCACAGGTCGCCGATGGCGGCATTTCCGCGATCGACGGCTCGGGGCAACCGGTCGCCGCGACCCTGAACAAGTGGGGCGGGCTCCAGCTCGACCTGCCCAACGGTACGACGATCCACATGACGAACCCCTTTCCGACAGCCGGTGTGCCGAGCGGCGTGGAGGTGGCCGGACAGGGCTACCGGCTCCACCACTTCGCTCCCTGGGCCGCGACGCCATGGCGTCTCGACCAGGTGGGTGGCCAGTGATGGCGCCGGTGTTCGCCTCCAGGTGGCAGTTCCTGGGCTCCACGGTGCTCTTCGGCGTCCACGCGCAGACCGAGCAACTCCTCCTGGGCTCCGAGAACGGCGTGGATCCGGTGTGGATCTGCTGGACCGACCAGCGTCTCGCGGAGCATCAGCTGCCGTCCGGGTACGTGCTCCGCCAAGGGCCGGTTCGCGAGATCCTCCCGGTGCTGCCTGCTGGCACCGGTGTGCGCATCGATCCCGGGCTCGAGCAGGGCATGTCGTTCGACGGTGTCTACCTCTCGGAGCTGGTGCCGCTGTGCGTGCCGTTCCCGGCCGGCTCGTCGGTCGACCTCGGCGAGCTCTCCATCCCCCAGGAGATCCGCCGGGTGCTGGCCGGGATCGTCGACGGGCGCCGCTTCGTGGAACGTCTCTGGCTGGTGCGCTTCCGAGTGGCAGACGGGCCGGCGCAGGGACTCCTGGTCTACGCCGCACCTGTCGGAGCAGGGATGGGGATCGAGGTCCACGAGACCGTGACGGATGCCCTCGCCGGCGTGCTGGACGGAGTCGTGCGGGACAGCGAGCTAGATCGTCAGCTGGCCGGGGTCCAGATCGTCGCGGTCGAGGACCTTCCTGACGCCGTCCGCAGCTGGGTGGAGGAGGGAGAACCTCTCGCGTCCGTGGGGTGACGGCTGCCAGGGTGGTGTCATGACACGGCAAGTTCAGTGTGGCCCAGAGACGCTGCAGCCAATCGTGGACAGCGAGGTGGCCCGGGGGAACTCCGGTGGCCGGTGGCAGGTGCAGCCGCCGTCGGAACCGTCGTACCACTTCACCTATCCGTTGGACCTCGACGCCATCCGGGCGGAGTTCGACCTGCCCGACTGCCTCCAAGTCTGGGAGTGGCCCGACGGTCGAACCTCACTGGGGTGCACGCTCACCCGCTGCACGGTGGGTGGTGGGCCCGCGTCGCAGGGAAGAAGGGCCGAGCGGGCACGCGAGCGCTGGTGGGAGCAACAGCGCCGCAACCCTCGCCCGCGTCGGGTGATCGGCGGGTGATGTCCGCGGTCGTCACAGGTGTGAGCGGCAGGTGCCGGTCCCGTCTGGTCGAGCTGCAAGGTGGTCGCGGACGATGCGGAGTACGCGCCGAGACCCGGATCCGGCAGCTGATGGGCGATGAGGCTCTGGGTCGGTGGATCGGTGAGGTGGGGGATGCATTCCGGTCGAAGACCGGGGACCTGCCTGAGCAGCTGGGCAAGTCCAAGAGCCCTACCGACGCCGGAGCAGGTCCGTGACGCGAGGGCCCGGTTGTCCGTCAGCTTCAAGAACACCTTCGGAGGCGACGGCTACCAGGGCATCAACACCACGTGGCGCGACCCGTCGACCGGCCACAGCTTCGAGGTGCGGCTCCACACCCCCGAGTCGTTCGCGGGCAAGGGCGCCCCCGACGTCTCCCTCCCGGACGGCGCGGCCACGGGTGCGCGGGGCGGCGTCTACGCCCCTGAACCCGTGGGCGAGTATGGGGGCGCGGAATCGATCGTCGACGCGCTCTCAGGAGCCTTGGATGCCACGACGGACCTGAAGACGTTGGAGCTTCTCGGTGTCGAGATCATCTCGTTGAGCGATGTTCCGCGAGAGGTCGCTCCGACGTTGCTGAACGAAGAGCCCCTGTACCGCCGTGGCTGAGCAACCGACCTTCTGCGTGGACACCTGCCGTTCGCGCTGGCTCACCATCGGTGGACCCCTGCGGCGATCGAGGCGAAGTTCGACCTCGGGCTGG
>DASSBB010000125.1:0-7707 GCA_035699145.1 Marmoricola sp. | reverse complement strand
TGGTGGACGCGGCCGGCGAACCAGTGCGCGAGGTTGCTCCGCTCGCTCACCGGGGTCCGCTCGATCGCTTCCATGCCCCCAACCTAGAGGCCACCTCCGACAGTTCTCGAACTGTTCGAGCGGCCCTGTGGACAGGTGAGTGGATCGGAGGATTGGGCGTCGTACCTGCCCATGCATGAGTGAAGGCTCGCCGGACACGCGACACGAGCCCTCGCGACACGATTGTCGGGGCTAGCGATGTCTACCGGTTTCGCTAGACGAATCGATACTCTCCTGACGTGGACCCGATCAGGAACCCGTACGCGCCCGGCGCCGGCCAGCGGCCGCCCGAGCTCGCCGGCCGCGACCGCGAGCTCGCGCAGTTCGACGTCACCCTTGAGCGCGTCGCCGCGGGAAGACCCGAGAGAAGCATGGTCGTCTCTGGGTTGAGAGGCGTTGGCAAGACCGTCCTCCTCAACGCCCTCCGCGGCCAGGCGGTGAAGCGGGCCTGGGGGACCGGCAAGATCGAGGCCCGCCCCGACCAGTCGGTGCGGCTCCCGATCGCCCAGGCCGTGCACGCCTCGGTCCGCGAGGTGGCGCACCGGCACCGGGACCCGGACCGGGTCGACGCGGTCGCCGGCGTACTGAAGTCCTTCGCGCTCCGCACCGAGCTCAAGGACCGCAAGGGGATGCGGTGGACTCCCCCGACCGACATCGCCGCCACCAAGGGGCGCGCTGACTCCGGTGACCTCGAGCTCGACCTGCTCGAGCTGTTCACCGACGTCGCCGAGCTCGCCCGCGACCTCGGGGTCGGCGTCGCGCTCTTCGTCGACGAGATGCAGGACCTCGCCTCCCCCGAGCTCGCCGCGATCTGCGGCGCCGTCCACGAGATCAGCCAGCAGGGGTCGCCGCTCGTCATCGTCGGCGCCGGGCTGCCGCACCTGCCGGTCGCGCTGGCGGCGTCGAAGTCGTACGCCGAGCGGCTTTTCCGGTACGTCGTCGTCGACCGGCTCCCCCGGGAGATGGCCGAGCGGGCACTGCTGCGGCCGGCCGCAGAGGAGGGCGTCGACTACGACCAGGACGCGCTGGACGAGCTGTACGCGCTGACCGACGGCTACCCGTACTTCGTCCAGGCCTACGGCAAGGTCACCTGGGACGTCGCGGTCGGCTCGCCGATCCGGGGCGTCGACGCGAAGGAGGCGGCCCCCGAGGCGGAGGCGGAGCTGGGGATCGGGTTCTTCGGCGCCCGCTACGACCGGGCGACCCCCGCCGAACGGGACTACATGCGCACGATGGCCGACCTCGGTGCAGACAACGGCGACGGGTCGGTGACGACCGCCGACGTCGCCAAGGCACTCGGGCGGCGGCCGCAGTCGCTGAGCCCGGCCCGCGACGGGCTGATCAAGAAGGGGCTCGTCTACTCCTCTGAGCGCGGGACGGTCGCGTTCACCGTGCCCCACTTCGGCAAGTTCCTGCGCGCCCAGCGCGGATAGGAACCGGTCGCTGGACCCGTCGGCACTGTGCCCGCATCCTCGGCCGGCCGCGCGCCGGAAGCGGGCCGGAGCTCCGCTCAGACGGGTGTCGGCGGCAGGAGAAGGCAGGAGGGATGCTGCTGGACGAGCGCCGCGTCGAGTGTCGCGAGCCTGCCACCGTGGGCCAGGGCGAGCCCGACGAGGTAGGCGTCGGTGACCTGTCGGTGGCCATCGAGAGCGGCGAGGTCAACGTCGGCATAGGAGACGGAGTCCGCCCAGAAGTGGCAACCGGGATGTGCCGCCACGCCGGTCAGGACTGCGACCGCCGTGGCTGCGGACTCACCCAGCCGCACCAGGAACCTGACAAGGGCCCCCTCGACGATCGGGCTGACCGCGAACGCGTCGACGCCGGAGAGCCAGTCGCTCGCTCGGTCGTGATGCTCGTGCTCGCTGACGGTCAGCGCGATGAGGACGTTCGCGTCGAGGAGGAAGGTGGTCACTCGTCGTCCAGGGCGGCGGAGACCTCGTCCAGGGTCACCTGCCGGCCGAGGGAAACCACCGGCAGGCCGGTGCGCGGGTCCGTCGTGAGCGTGACCGGCGCGTCCACCTGCGCGAGCCCTCGGATGGTCAGCTCGGCGACGACCGCGGACAGCGAACGGCCCGTCCGCTCGGCGAGCTGACGCGCCCGGTGATGCACGGCAGGAGGGAGGTCGACGGTCGTACGCACGGCCGCATCATAGCCGCATCAATCGTGATGCACCATAGGTCGGATACGCGTTCGCCGCGTGACCGGTTCCATCGTCGCCAAGGCCGCTCGGCCGCCGCCCGCAGTCGCTCAGTCCCGTCCGCGACGGCCTGAAGAAGGGGCTCGTCTACTCCTCCGAGCGCGGGACGGTCGCGTTCACCGTGCCGCACTTCGGCAAGTTCCTGCGCGCCCAGCGCGGGTGATCCGGGCGAGGGTCGAGAATCACGCAGATGGACGACTTTCACGCCCGGAACGCCGGAGACGGCGAGAATTCCACGCACCTGGATGAATTTCGGCGGTGATCGGCACAGTGACCCGCTCAACCCTCTATCGCCACCCGCGGATCTTCACCGGCACGGCGCCCGACGCGTTCGCGGAGGCGTTCCTCGTCGAGGACGGCCGCGTCACCTGGGTGGGCGCCGCACGCGACGCGCCCGAGACGGACCGAACGGAGAACCTCGAGGGCGGGCTCGTGCTCCCCGGCCTCATCGACACCCACACCCACCCCACCTGGATCGCCCGGATCGTGGACGCGGTCGCCTGCGGTGCGCCGGCGGTCACCTCGATCGACGAGCTGGTCGAGGCGCTCCGCGGCCACCAGAAGCTCGGCATTGACGGCGAGTGGGTTGACGGCTGGGGGTACGACGAGGCACAGCTCGCCGAGCGACGTACCCCCACCCGCGACGACCTCGACCGGGTCTCGACCACCCAGCCGGTCCACGTCCTCCGCTCCGACGCGCACTCGGGGGTCTGCAACACCAGGGCACTGGAGATCGCCGGCATCACGAGGGACACCCCTGACCCACCGGGCGCAAGCTTCGGACGGCACCCGGACGGGACCCCCAACGGCGTACTCACCGAGGTCGCCGCCAACCACGCGGTCATGCGGCACATGCGATCACCCGGCTTCGAGGCGGACGTCGACGCGCTGGTGCGGGTCTCGACACACCTCGCCGAGCGGGGGATCGTCGCGGTCACCGACATGGCGTGCGTGCCGGGGAGCTACGAGCAGCTCGACCTCTACCGCGAGGCGGCCCGCCGGGGGTTCAAGCAGAACGTCCGGGTCTTCTACGTCTTCGACGCGCTGCGCGACCGCCCGGTGAAGGCGCCCACCGGCGAGCAGGGCCAGGTCGCCGTCGGTGGGGTCAAGCTGTTCCTCGACGGGTCGGTGTCGAACCGCACCGCGTGGATGCGCACGCCGTTCCGCGGCTCGGCCACCGAGCACGGGTTCCGCACCGCCAGCCCGGAGGAGGTGGCCGCCGCGGCGGCGTACTCCCGCGAGCACCGGATCCAGCTCGCCGTCCACGCGATGGGCGACCGGGCGCTCCAGGAGGTCGTCGACGTCCTCGGCGAGGAGGAGCCCTGGCTCGACACCGTGCCGTCGGTCCGCGTCGAGCATGCGACCGTCCTCGACGCCGACCTCGTCGCACGCATGGCCGGAGCCAGGATGGCCTTCGGCGTCGCGACGAACGTGGACTTCCTCTTCGCCGAGCACGGCTCCTACGCCGCGAACCTCACCGGGGAGCAGCTCGCGCGGTGCTACCCGGTGAGAACGCTGTACGACGGCCTCGGGCCGGCCGCGCTCTCCTCGGACTGCCCGGCGACGACCTGGCCCGACCCGGACGACCCCTTCATGTCGATTCAGGCTGCCGTGACGCGACGGGCCCACGACGGGTCGGAGATGAACGCTGTCCAGGCGGTCACGGTGGGGGAGGCGCTGATGCTCTACACCGGCCGGGCCAGGCTGGTCACCGACCTGGGCGACGTCGGAAGGATCGTCCCGGGAGCCGAGGCGAGCTTCGTGACCGTCGACCGGGACCTCTTCGAGGTCGGCCCGAGCACGATCATCGACTCGGCGGTCACCGGCACCTGGATCCGCGGGGAGCAGGTGTACGAGCGCGCGCGGCCGTGACGAAGGAGATCTTCCGGCTCATCCAGCCGGAGGATCTCCTGTGTCACCGGCGTCGCTCGACCAGCCCCCGGAGGTACGCCGCCTGCCCGGCGTGCTGGCTGATGTCGTTGACGACCGAGACCAGCCGTACCGCGACCGTAACCGGCGGGTCCCACCGCTCGTCGACGATGCGCTCGAAGTCGCGGTCGGACAGCTCGTCGAGGACCGAGCTCGTCATCGCATGGACGGCCTCGTGGTAGCCGGTGAGCAGCCCCGGGTCGGACAGCACGAACGCCCCGACCTCGTCGCTGGACTGGCCGTAGCCGAGTGCATCGTCGGGGTACGGCAGCCCGAACCGGGTGGCCCAGCCCTGGGCGGTCCACGCCTGCTCGACCTCCCCCACGCCGGCGAGGTGGTCGTCCTGGACGCGGCTCAGGTGCCAGACCAGCCAGGCGACGTGGTTGGCGTCAGCATCGGGCCGCCAGAGCAGCTCCTCGGCGGTCAGCCCCTCGACGGCCTCGGGCACCAGCTCGTGCACCCGGTCGAAGGCGTCCTGCAGGATCTCTTTCGCAGTGGTCATGGGCACAGTCTGCTCCGCGTGGTTGGCTGGCGTCATGGCCGACGATGCGGGCGCCGACCGTGTGCAGGCCGCCTTCGAGGCGGTGCCGCGCGAAGGGTTCCTGCCCGCCGAGGCGAGGCGGCGGGCGTCGTACGACGGGCCGATCGACATCGGCCACGGGCAGACGAACTCGCAGCCGTGGACCGTCAGGACCATGCTCACGCTCCTCGACGTCCGGGAAGGGCACCACGTCCTCGACGTCGGCGCCGGCTCCGGGTGGACCACGGCACTGCTCGCCCACCTCGTCGGGCGGACCGGCCGGGTCCGCGGGGTCGAGGTCGTGCCCGACCTTGCGGAGTGGGGAGCGGAGAACCTCGCGGCGACGAGCCAGTCGTGGGCGACGCTCGAGACCCCGGAGCAGGGCGTCCTCGGCCTGCCGGCCCACGCGCCGTACGACCGGGTCCTCGTCTCCGCCGAGCCCCGCCGGCTCCCGCAGGAGCTCGTCGACCAGGTCGGTGACGACGGGCGGATGGTCATCCCGGTCGCCGGCGTCATGCTGCTCGTCGTGAAGGAGGGCGGCGAGGTGCAGGTGACCCGCCAGGGGCACTACCGGTTCGTCCCGCTGGTCTAGCGACAAGGATCGCTAGCCTCGCGGCATGTCGACTCGCGTGCAGGTGATCTTCCTCGGCGGCACCATCGGGATGACCGGTGCGCCCGGCCAGGGCGCGTCACCCCGGCTCGACGCGGCCGAGCTGCTCGCCGGCGTCCCGGTCCCCGACGACCTCGAGGTGGTCCCGCTCGAGCTGCTCAAGGTCGGCAGCTCGCACCTGACCTTCGCGCACGTGCTCGAGGTGGCACGGGCAGCGGACCGGGCGGTCCAGGACGGGGCCACCGGGGTGGTGGTCGTCCAGGGGACCGACTCGATGGAGGAGACGTCGTACCTCCTCGACCTCGGCTGGCGCCACGACGCGCCGCTCGTCCTCACCGGCGCGATGCGCAACCCCGGGCTGCCGGGTCCCGACGGTCCCGCGAACCTCGCCTCGGCGATCGCCGTCGCCGTCTCGCCCGGCTGCCGCGGCCTGGGGGCGCTCGTCGTCCTCAACGACGAGCTCCACGCCGCCCGCCACGTCGCGAAGCGGCACACCAGCCTGCCCTCGGCGTTCGAGTCGCCGGGTGCCGGCCCGGTGGGCCGGATGCTGGAGGGCACGCCGGTGGTGACCTACCGCCCCCGGCGACAGCCGGCGATGCCGCTACCCGAGCGGCTCGACCGCCGCGTCGGGCTCGTCACCGCCACCCTCGACGACGACCCGGCGGTCGTCCGTGCGGTGGCCGGCGTCTGCGACGGCCTCGTCGTCGCCGGGTTCGGCGCCGGCCACCTCAAGGCCGACGTCGCCGACGCCGCCGCGGAGGTGGCGGAGCGGATGCCGGTGGTGCTGACCTCGCGCGCCGGCGCCGGCTCGGTGCACACCCGGACGTACGGCGGGAAGGGGTCCGAGGAGGACCTGCTCGGACGCGGGCTCGTCAACGCCGGCCACCTGGCACCGCTCAAGGCGCGGCTGCTGCTCGCCGTGCTGCTGGCCAACGGCGCCCGCCACGACACGGTCACCGAGACCTTCACCCGCCACGGCTGAGCCGGTCGGGCGGATGCCACGATGGCGGCATGCACAAGCCGGCGAGGCGTCCTCAGGTGGTCGCGCACCGAGGGGCGAGCGCGCTGGAGCCCGAGCACACCCTCGGGGCGTACGTCGCGGCGCTCGACCACGGCGCCGAAGCGCTGGAGTGCGACGTCAGGCTCACCGCCGACGGGCACCTCGTCTGCGTCCACGACCGCCGCGTGGACCGGACCACGAACTCCCGCGGACTGGTGTCGACGATGACGCTCGAGGAGCTCGACGAGCTCGACGCCGCCTCCTGGAAGCACCCCTGGGCGGACCTCGACGACGAGTCGGTCGAACCCGACCGCGACCACACCCGGGTGCTGAGCCTGCGCCGGCTGCTGGAGACGGTGCGCGACTACGACCGGGCCGTCGACCTCGCGATCGAGACGAAGCACCCGACCCGCTACGCGGGGCTGGTCGAGCGGCGGCTCGTGGGCCTCCTCGACGAGTTCGGGTGGGCCGGGCCGGACTCCCCGGTGCGGGTGATGAGCTTCTCCGGGGTCGCGCTCACCCGCGTGCAGCGGCTCGCGCCGACCCTCGACGTCGTGCTGCTCATCGAGGGCAAGGTCTCCTGGCAGGTCACCAAGGCGATGCTGAAGCCCGGTTGGGTCGCCGGCCCCGGCATCGACGAGCTGCGGGACCGGCCCCGGCTGGGCCCGCGGCTGCAACGCCTCGGTGCCCGCATCCACGTGTGGACCGTCAACACCGCCGAGGAGCTCGAGCTGTGCCTCAGCCTCGGTGCCGAGGCGGTCATCACGGATCGTCCGGATCACATCCTGCGGCTCCTCCACGGTGTTTGACGGGCAGGCCCCGGGGAACCATGCGAGGGACGACCGACGAGATGAGATCTCAGGACGAAGTGATGCGGAGGCCACCGGTGACGGCGGGACGCGATACGGGTGAGCCGAACGCGGTGAGCCTGCGAGTCCCTTTCCAGGCCCCCTCCGCGTCGCTGGTCCGGCAGCAGCTGCGCAGCTGGCTCGAGGGGCAGGGGTTCGACGGCGAGACCGTCGACGACGCCCGCGTCGTGGTCTCCGAGCTCGTCGGCAACAGCGTGAGGCACGCTGCCCCGCTTCCGGTCAACGAGATCTCAGTGACCTGGGGGCTCGACAACGGCGACCTGGTGATCTCGGTCAGTGACGGTGGCGGTGGAACCTCGCCGCACCCCGTCGCGGCCCCCGACTCCGCGATCTCGGGTCGGGGGCTCAGCATCGTCGAGGCCCTGGCCGACCGGTGGTGGGTCGAGGCGAACCGCGGCCAGACCACGGTGCACGTCCGCATCCCCCTCGGGTGACCTGACGGCTCCCCGGTAGTTTGACGCGCATGAGCAAGCGTTCTCGCGTCAAGTCGCGCACCGAGCACCCGACCACCGCGGGTGAGGTCGGTCCCCGCCAGCCCTGCCC
>DASSBB010000124.1:0-33970 GCA_035699145.1 Marmoricola sp. | reverse complement strand
TCATCGACGACGCGCTCGCGGCCCTCGACCTCTACCTGGCGCACCGGTCCGAGCGGCTCGAGCAGGTCCGCGAGGCGCTGAGGCTTCTCGGGAACGACGCCACGCCGCGAGAGGTCGTCGAGCACGTGTACGTCGACGTCGACCCGGTCCTGTGGGGAGCCGCTGAGCTCTCGGTCCGCGCCCAGCTCGAGTACCTGCGGGGGTGACGGTTTCCCATGGGATGCAGGAGAGCTGGTGCTTCCCACGGGTTGCAACCCATGGGGAGCTTCAGTTCGTCTGCATACCGTGGTAAACCGTCAGCGCGAGCGGCGCTGCAGGCGGTCGATGTCCATCAGCACCACGGAACGGGGCTCGAGGCGGAGCCAGCCGCGGGAGGCGAAGTCGGCGAGCGCCTTGTTGACGGTCTCCCGGGAGGCGCCGACGAGCTGGGCGAGCTCCTCCTGGGTCAGGTCGTGGTGGACGTGGACGCCGTCGTCGGCGGTGCGGCCGAACCGGTCGGCGAGGTCGAGCAGCGCCTTGGCGACCCGGCCCGGGACGTCGGAGAAGACCAGGTCGGCGACGACGTCGTTGGCCCGGCGCAGTCGCGAGGCGAGCTGCGAGAGGAGGCCATGGGCGACGCCCGGCCTGCCGTCGAGCCAGCGGAGCAGGTCGTCGTGGGCGAGCGAGAAGAACGCGGTGTCGGTGACCGCCGTGACTGTCGCCGAGCGCGGGCCGGGGTCGAAGAGCGACAGCTCGCCGAACATCTGGCCGGGACCGAGGATCGCCAGGAGGTTCTCGCGGCCGTCGGCGGAGGTACGCCCGAGCTTCACCTTGCCGTCGGCGACGATGTAGAGCTTGTCGCCGGAGTCGCCCTCGTGGAACAGCACCTCGCCGCGGCGTAGCTTCACCGTCCCGAGCGAGGAGCGGAGTGCAGCCGTCGCCTCGTCGTCCAGAGCGCTGAAGAGGGGTGCCTGGCGCAGCACGTCGGTGTCCACGGATGCCTCCTTGTCGTTGGCAGGGGCGCGCCTGCCTGCGCGATCCTCCGGATTGTCCCACGGGCCTCGCTCCGAAGGTGCTTCACGTCACATCTTGTCGTACCCGCGCCCGATCCGGGCAATCGCCCCCTGTCGGGCGGCCTCCGTACCCTGGTCCCGTGCCCGACACCTCCCTCGTCCGCCGCGCGCGCAAGATCGACCGCGTGCTGGCCCAGACCTACCCCGACGCCCGGTGCGAGCTCGACTTCCGGAACGCCTTCGAGCTGCTCGTCGTGACGGTCCTCAGCGCGCAGACCACCGACAAGCGGGTCAACACGGTGAGCCCGGCGCTGTTCGCGGCGTACCCCGACGCACCCGCGCTCGCCGCCGCCGACCGCGAGACGGTCGAGCGGATCATCCAGCCGACCGGCTTCTTCCGGGCCAAGACCGAGGCGATCGTCAAGCTCGCCCAGGCGCTGGTCGAGAGGTACGACGGCGAGGTGCCCGCCAAGCTCGAGGAGCTGGTCAAGCTCCCCGGGGTGGGACGCAAGACCGCGAACGTGGTGCTCGGGGACGCCTTCGGGGTTCCCGGTATCACCGTGGACACCCACTTCGGCCGGCTGGCCCGGCGGTTCGGGTGGACCGCGGAGACCGACCCGGTCAAGGTCGAGCACGAGGTGGGTGCTCTGTTCGCCAAGCGGGACTGGGTGATGCTCAACCACCACCTCATCTGGCACGGGCGCCGGATGTGCCACGCCAGGAACCCCGCGTGCGGTGTCTGCCCGGTTGCCCGCTGGTGCCCGGCGTACGGCGAGGGGCCGACGGACCCGGCGAAGGCGGCCACCCTCGTCCGCACCGAGGGACGGGCCTGAGCGTCGGTGCGGCTGGGTAGGGTCGTCGTCGTGTCCGACCGCGCGCTCCCCGACTGGCTGGTGCCGCTGCGCGACAGTGTCCACGACATGCGCAGCGAGGACCTGAGCGCCTTCGTGCCGCCGGACGAGCCGAAGCCGCGGGAGGGCGCGGTGCTCGTGCTGTTCGGCGAGGGTCCCGACGGGCCGGACCTCCTGCTGACCGAGCGGGCGCACACGATGCGCTCGCAGCCCGGCCAGGTGTCGTTCCCCGGCGGCTCGCTCGACCCCGGCGAGACGGCGGTCGAGGGGGCGCTCCGGGAGGCTCACGAGGAGACCGGTGTCGACCCCGAGGGCATCGACGTCCTCGCGGTGCTGCCACGGCTGTGGCTGCCGCCTCGCAACTTCGCCGTGGCGCCGGTGCTCGCTTACTGGCACCACGACAGCCCGGTCTCGGTGACCAACCCCCGTGAGGTGCACGCGGTCTTCCGGGTCCCGCTGGCGCACCTGCTCGAGCCGGAGAACCGCTTCACGATCCGGCACCCGATGGGGTGGAAGGGGCCCGGCTGGCTGATCGGACCGGGCCAGGACGTCCTGCTGTGGGGCTTCACCGCTGGGGTCATCAACGCGCTGTTCAACTTCGTCGGGTGGACCAAGGAGTGGGACGACAGCACCGAGCTCGGCCTTCCCGAGCACTTCGTCGACTGGGACCGGATCGCGAAGAGCCTGGGCATCGAGGTGCCGGAGGGGGAGCGGTTCGACCCGGTCGCAGCCGGGCTGATCCCCGACCCCTACGACGCCGACGAACCGCCATCGCCGCGGGTGGACGGGCCGGAGCTCGACCGCGACTTCCGGCCCGGCCGATGAACACCCTCGACGTCATCCTGCTGGTGCTCGTGCTCGCCTACGCGGTCTCCGGCTACTGGCAGGGGTTCGTCACGGGGGCGTTCGCCACCGCCGGGCTCCTGCTGGGCGGGCTGGTCGGGATCTGGGTCGCCCCGAAGCTGCTCGGAGACGCGAACCCCTCGGTCTGGGTCTCCCTGGGAGCGTTGTTCGTCGTACTCCTCAGCGCCTCGTTCGGTCAGGCCCTGTTCCAGCTGGTCGGGTCCCGGATCCGCGACCAGATCACCTGGCAGCCGGTGCGGGCCCTCGACGCGATCGGCGGCGCGGCGCTGAGCATCGCCGCAGTGCTCGTGGTGGCCTGGGCACTCGGGGTCGCGATCACCGGCTCGCGGCTGCCGTGGGTCTCGGAGGAGGTCCGCGGGTCCCAGGTGCTCGGCAAGGTCGACGAGGTGATGCCGGACAGCGCGATCACCGCGCTGAACTCGTTCAACGAGGTGGTCGGCTCCAGCTTCTTCCCCCGCTACCTCGAGCCGTTCGCCCGCGAGCGGATCGTCGAGGTGGGGCCGCCGCCGGGCAAGATCGCGCGCGACCCGGAGATCGCGGCGGCCCAGCCGAGCGTCGTCAAGCTCCACGGTGAGAACGCGTGCGGCCAGGGGGTCGAGGGCACCGGCTTCCTCTACTCGCCCGACCGGGTCATGACCAATGCCCATGTCGTCGCGGGGGTCGACGCCCCGCGCGTCGTCGACGACGAGGGCGGGGAGACCGAGGCCGAGGTCGTCTACTTCAACGAGGACCTCGACGTAGCGGTGCTCGCCGTCGACAGGCTCGGCCTCCCACACCTCAGCTTCGACCTGGACGGCCGGCCTCGTCAGGCAGGGGCGGTGCTGGGTTACCCGCAGGACGGCCCGTACGACGTGCGGCCCGCCCGGATCCGGACCGAGCAGCGGCTGCGTAGCCCCGACATCCACGGCGAGGGGACGGTGATCCGCGAGGTGTTCTCGGTCCGGTCGATGATCCGCCCCGGCAACTCCGGCGGGCCGATGGTCGACCGGGACGGTGAGGTGCTCGGCGTGGTGTTCGCGGCGTCGGTGACCGACGACGCGACCGGCTACGTGCTCACGGCCGACCAGGTCTCCGAGGCGGCCGCGCGAGGACTCACCAGCAGCACGCAGGTCGACACCGGCCCCTGTGCCTGACCGCGGTGCGCCGAGCAGGTGTGTGCGACCGCGCGCGCTCGTTGAGCCGCCCTTCGCGCGGGGTTGAGCCGCCCCTCGCGCGGGGTTGAGCCGCCCCTCATGCCGGCGTACGACGACCGGGGCGCCGCTCTCCGACGAAAAGCGCGCCGTTCGGCCCGGGAATGGAGCTTTCCGTCGGAGACCAGCCGTGAAGGCCCGCAGGTCACCAGCACGAGGGGCGGCTGAGCACAGCACGAGGGGCGGCTCAACACAGCACGAGGGGCGGCTGAACAGGACCGATCAGGCGCGGTGCATCAGGGCGGTCTTCGTCTCCTGCGCCTGGTGGATCGCGCGCTCCGGCGGGCGCACCCCGCGGATCTTGCGGTAGCCGACGAACCCCAGGACAGCCGCGACCAGCACGTAGAGCACGAAGACGATCAGGAAGCACCACGCCAGGTGGAGCCCGGTCATGTGGATGAAGTACGCGATCGCCACCGACAGCATGATCACGGCGAGCACCAGCACGAAGGCGGCAGCGGCGAAGAGGGCCGCGCCGAGCCCGCCGGCCTTGACGCTGACCTTCAGCTCGGACTTCGCGAGGGCGATCTCGTGGCGGATCAGCGTCGACACGTCGCGGCTCGCGCTCGCCACGAGCTGGCCGATGGAGGGCTCCTCCTCCGGTTGCAGCACGGTGGCTCCGGACGTCTTGGCAGGTGCGGTGTCGGTCATGTGGGCTCCCTTCGCAGCACCCTGAGCCTAGGGGACGACGGCCGGAAACCGTGCAGCCAGCGGCGAGCGGCGTCGTCAGCTCTGCGCGTGCGCACGGCTGCGGTGGTGCAGCAGCACCGACGCGAGCGTCGCCGCGATCACCGAGCCGCAGAGGACCGCGGTCTTCGCCGCCTCTGCCTCCTCACGGCCGAAGGAGAGGTCAGCCACGAGCAGGGCCACGGTGAACCCCACACCGGCCAGCACCGCGACGCCGACGAGGTCCCTCCAGCTGAGCTCGGGGTTGAGCTCGGCCCGGGTGATCCGGGTGACCAGGAACGCGCCACCGAACACTCCCACCGGCTTGCCGAGGACGAGTCCGAGGACGACGCCGAGGACCACGGGGTCGGTCACCAGCGAGGCGCCGCCCTTGACGGCGACGCCGGCTGACATGAGGGCGAAGAACGGTACGGCGACGCCGGCCGACAGCGGCGTCAACGTGTGCTCCAGCCGCTCGGCAGGGCTCTTCTCCTCACCGGGGTCCAGCTTGACCCGCGTGAGCAGCCCCATCGCGACCCCCGCGATCGTCGCGTGGATGCCGCTCTCGTGCATGAACCACCAGATCGTCAGCGCCAGGGGGACGTACCAGAGCCACGACTCGCCCCGGTACTTCTGGAGGAGCGCGAAGACGACGAGCCCGACGACGACGATCGCGAGCGGCACGAGGTTCAGCGCGGAGCTGTAGAACACCGCGATGATGACGATGACGATGAGGTCGTCGACGACGGCGAGCGTCAGCAGGAAGATCCTCAGCGGGCTGGGCAGGCTGCGTCCCACGACGGCGAGCACGGCGACCGCGAACGCGATGTCCGTGGCGGCCGGGATCGCCCACCCGTGCAGCTGCCCGCCTTCCATCGTGGCGTTGATGGCGACGTAGATCAGGGCCGGCACCATGACCCCGCAGGCGGCGGCGACCACCGGCACCATGGCGTCGGCCGGCTTGCTGAGCGAGCCGACCACGAACTCGCGTTTGAGCTCGAGCCCGGCGATGTAGAAGAAGAGGGTCAGCGCCCCGTCGGCCGCCCAGTGCTCCACGTCGAGTGGACCGAGCTGGAGGTGCCGCAGCTCCTCGTACGCCTCCGCCCAGGGCGTGTTCGCCCAGACCACCGCGACCACGGCAGCGACCAGGACCACGGCGCCGCCGACGGTCTCCTGGCGGAGCAGCTTGCCGAGGAACGTCTCCTCGTCGGACGACGAGGAGGGAAAGATCAGGCGGCGCTCGCTCACGTGGGCCCTTTCGAGGGTACGACGGTATCGACGCCGACCAGTCTTCCCGGCACACCAGGGGCCACCCTATGCCAAGGTTCGCCCGACCGCCTTGGTGCGGAGTCAGACAACCACCAGGATCAGGGCCAGCGACGTGCCGAGCGCGATCGCGGTGGAGGTCGCCGCGAGCAGGAGAAGACGCGGCGGCACCGGCCACAGGTCACGCAGCCGGAGGCCGAGCCCCAGCCCGAACATGCCGGCGGTCAGGAGCAGGGTCGTCGCCGTCGCTGCCAGGTCGAGCGCCATGTCGGGCAGCGGCACGACGCTTCGCAGGGTCGCCATCGCGGCGAACCCCATGAGGAACAACGGCACCTTCGGGCCGGGCGTGGTGGTGGCCTGGCTGCGACCGGCCACCCACGACACCGGCGCCAGCAGGGCGACCCGACCGAGCTTGACGAGCATGGCGAACGCGACGGCGTTGCCGCCGATGAGCGACGCGGCTGCGGCGACCTGGGCGACCTCGTGGATGCTGGCGCCGGCCCAGACGGCGGTCTGGAGGTCGTCGAGCCCGATCACAGTGGCGGCCCAGGGCAGGAGACCGATCATGAGTCCGCCGAACACGGTGACCATGGCCACCGCCAGCGCGACATCGCGCTGGCGGCTGCGGACGACGTCGCTCACTGCGGCGATGGCCGCCGCCCCGCAGATCGAGAAGCCGGCAGCGAGCAGGGTCACCAGCCCCTCGTCGAGCCCGAGCCGGGCACCGAGCCGGCGGGTGAGGAAGTAGGTGACGCTCACGGTGCCGGCGACGACGACCACTCCGCTGCCGCCGATGGCGGCGATCTCCTGGAACGGCAGCCGCAGCCCCAGCATCACGACCCCGGCGCGGAGCATCCACTTCGCGGTGGTCGCCTGCTGGGCCAGGAACACGGAGGTGACCCGGCCGGAGTTGGCCAGCACCGCGCCGAGGAGCAGCGCCAGGAGCAGCGCGCCGAGCGCCGGTGCCAGCCGGCTGAGCAGCATCGCGGCCGCTGCGGCGCCCAGGGCCGGAAGGTAGGCGCGAAGGTAGGCACGACCCTGGGTGCCGGGAGCGTCGAGGGTGGTGAGGGCCATGCTCCAGAGCCTCTCCCGGCCGGGAGGGCGGCAGAAGAGGTCGATCGCTGGCGACCTATAGGCTCCGCTTATGACTCCCGACCTGGATCTGGACACCCTGCGCCTCGTCGTCGCCGTGGCCGAGTCGGGCAGCCTCAACGCGGCGGCGCGAGTGCACGGCATCAGTCAGCCGGCGGCCAGCGCGCGGGTCAAGGAGTTCGAGGCCCGGTGGCGGGTGGCCCTCCTCCACCGCACGCCGCGCGGGTCGAAGCTGACGTCCGACGGGGAAGCCGTGGTCGCCTGGGCGCGGACGTTGCTCCACGCGGCCGACACGATGGCGGCTGCCGTCCAGGCGCTCGCCTCGCAGCGCCAGGCCGGTGTGGTGGTGGCGGCCAGTCTGACCATCGCCGAGCAGGTGCTTCCCCGCTGGGTCGGGGAGCTCCACGTCAGCCATCCCGGCATCCAGCCGGTACTCCGCGTGGTCAACAGCCAGTCGGTGGCCGAGGAGGTCCGCGCCGGCAACGTCGACATCGGTTTCATCGAGTCCTCGTTGCTGCCGGTCGGGATGGCCCGCGCCACCGTCGGACATGACCGTCTGGAGGTGGTGGTCTCCCCGGACCACCCTTGGGCGCGACGATCCACCCCGTTGACCATCCATGAGCTGGATGCCGCCCGTTGGGTGTTGCGGGAGTCAGGCAGCGGCACCCGGACCACCTTCGAGGCGGCGCTGAGGCGGCAACCGGACATCGCCTTCGAAGGCTCGTCCACCGCTGCGCTGGTCGGCGCGGCAGTCGCCGGCGTCGGCCCGGCCGTCGTCTCAGCCCTCGCCGTCCGCGCCGAGCTGGAGACGGGCCGCCTCCGGGCCGTCCCGACCGAGCTGGACCTGCGTCGCCCGCTGACCGCCGTCTGGCGGAACGGCGAGCGACTCAACGAGGGAGCCTCGCTCCTGCTCGCCATCGCGACCAGGGCATCCCGCGACGGTCGGAGCCGGGCTCCTTCCTGAGCTCGTGGTCGGCCGCCGACCGCTCAGTCGTCGGACGCGGTCGTGGACATCCCCTTCTCGATCAGGCTCATCACCGAGGAGTCGGCGAGCGTGGTGACGTCACCGACCTCGCGGTGCTCCGCGACGTCACGGAGCAGCCGGCGCATGATCTTGCCCGAGCGGGTCTTGGGCAGCTCGGTGACGATCATGATCTGCCGAGGCTTGGCGATCGCACCGATCTCGCGGGCCACGTGGTTGCGCAGCTCCTTGACCAGCTCCTCGCCCTCGCCCGGCTCGTCCGCCTCCTTGACCGCCGACTCCCGCAGGATGACGAACGCGCAGACCGCCTGGCCGGTCGTCTCGTCGTTCGCGCCGACGACGGCGGCCTCGGCGACCTTCGGGTGGGAGACGAGAGCCGACTCGATCTCGGTCGTGGAGAGCCGGTGGCCGGAGACGTTCATGACGTCGTCGACCCGGCCCAGCACCCAGATGTCCCCGTCCTCGTCGAGCTTGGCGCCGTCACCGGCGAAGTACCGCCCGGGGAACCGCGACCAGTAGGTATCCTTGTAGCGCTGATCGTCGCCCCAGATCGTGCGGAGCATCGCCGGCCACGGCTCGGTGAGGACGAGGTAGCCGCCCCCACCGTTGCCGACGGGCTTCCCCTCGTCGTTGACCACCTCGGCCGAGATGCCCGGCAGCGGCGTCATCGCGGAGCCGGGCTTGCCGGCCGTGACACCGGGAAGAGGGCTGATCATGATCTGGCCGGTCTCCGTCTGCCACCAGGTGTCGACGACCGGAGTCTTCCCGGCGCCGATGGTCTCGCGGTACCAGATGTAGGCCTCGGGGTTGATCGGCTCACCGACCGACCCGAGGATCCGCACCGAGGAGAGGTCGGACTTCTCCGGGATGTCCGCGCCCCACTTCATGAAGGTCCGGATCGCGGTCGGGGCCGTGTAGAAGATCGTCACGCCGTACTTCTCGATGATCTCCCACCACCGGCCCTTGTGCGGGGTGTCCGGGGTGCCTTCGTACATCACCTGCGTCGCGCCGTTGGCGAGCGGCCCGTAGACCAGGTAGGAGTGGCCGGTCACCCAGCCGACGTCGGCGGTGCACCAGTAGACGTCGGTCTCGGGCTTGAGGTCGAAGACCGCCCAGTGCGTGTAGGCGCAGCCGACGAGGTAGCCGCCGGTCGTGTGGAGGATCCCCTTGGGCTGGCCAGTGGTGCCCGAGGTGTACATGACGTAGAGCGGGTGCTCCGCGTCGAACGACTCGGGGGTGTGCTCCGTCGAGGCCGACCCCACGACGTCGTGCCACCAGACGTCGCGCCCCTCGGCCCAGTCGACGTCCTGACCGGTGCGGCGTACGACGACGACCTTCTCGACGAGGTCGCCGACCTTGGCGCAGGCCTCGTCGACGGCCGGCTTGAGGGCGGACGGGGCGCCGCGGCGGTACCCACCGTCGGAGGTGACGATCACCTTCGCGCCGCAGTCGGTGACCCGGCTCGCCAGCGCGTCGGCGGAGAAGCCGCCGAACACGACCGTGTGGGGGGCGCCGAGCCGGGCGCAGGCGAGCATCGCCACGACGGTCTCGGGGATCATCGGCATGTAGATCGCGACCCGGTCGCCCTCGCCGACGCCGAGCTCGGTGAGGGCGTTCGCTGCCTGGCAGACCTCCGCCTGGAGCTCGGCGTAGGTGATCGAGCGGGCGTCGTCCTCCGGCTCGCCGACCCAGTGCAGCGCGACGCGGTCGCCGTTGCCGGCCTCGACATGGCGGTCCACACAGTTGTACGCAGCGTTGAGCCTCCCGCCGACGTACCACTGGGCGAACGGCGGGTTGCTCCAGTCGAGCACCTCGGTGAACGGCTCCGCCCAGGTGACCCGCTCGGACTGCTTGGCCCAGAACGCCACGCGGTCCTGGTCGGCCTCGGCGTACGCGTCGGCGGTCACGTTGGCGTCGGCGGCGAGCTCGGCCGGCGGCTCGAACCGTCGCTCCTCGTGCAGCAGGTTCGACAGTGTGGCTTCGGACTTGTCGCTCATCGATGCTCCTCGTCTGTGGCTCTGCAGGCTCTCCTTTGCACCCTAGCCGCCGGACGGCGCGCGCCGTGATGGCCGTCACGCCGGTTTCGCCGGGCCGGAGGTGCGGGTCGTCGGGCGGTCGGTGCCGCGCGACGAGCGGCGCTCAGGAGCCCTCGTGCCGCAGGGTGACGCCCCGGTCCAGCCGGACCGCCTCCGGGGTGTGCAGCCGCACCATCGTCGTGGCGACGTGCACCGGGAGCCGGCCCGGCGTCAGCAGCGAGACCACCACCATCGTGACGAAGGCGAGCGGCACGGTCCACGCCGCCGGGTGCGCGATGAGGGCGCCGAGCCACCCGGCGTGCCCCTCGGCGAGGAGACTGTCGAGCACGGCGGCGCCGCAGAGCACGCCGCCGACGGCCATCCCGGCGACCGCACCGACGTCGGTGAGCCGCCGCCACCAGATGCCGAGCACGATGAGCGGACAGAACGTCGAGGCGGCGAACGCGAACGCGAGCCCCACCGTCCTGGCCACCCCGACGCCCTCGGTCGTCGCGGCCAGCAGCAGCGGCACCGAGACCGCGACGACAGCGCCGAGCTGGAACGACCGGACCCCGCCGAGCCGCCGGCCGAGCTCGCCCCGGCTCAGCACGTCCTGCCCGAGCACGCCGGACACCGCGATCGTCAGGCCGCTCGACGTCGACAGGAACGCCGCGAACGCGCCCGCCGCGGTGAGGGCGGAGAGGAACGCCCCTGCCGTCCCCGCCACCATCCGGCCGGGGAGCTCGAGCACGACGGTGTCCGTGGCCCCGGCGGCGATCAGCTCGGGGGCGTAGAGCCGGCCGAGGGCGCCGTACACCGGCGGCAGCACGTAGAAGAGGCCGAGCAGCGCGAGCACCACGAGCGTCGTACGCCGCGCCGCGCGGCCGTCGGGGTTCGTGTAGAAGCGGACGACGACGTGGGGCAGCCCCATGGTGCCGAGGAAGGTGGCGACAATGATGGAGTACGTCGTGTAGAGCCCGTGGTCGCCCCCGGCGATCGGGTCCGACCACTCCACGGCCGGGAGCGCCGGTGTGTCCACCGAGGCCGGACTGGCCGCCCCGTCGCCGAGCCACACGGCGAGGATGAAGAGCGCAGGGGTGAGCAGGGCGGTGAGCTTGAGCCAGTACTGGAACGCCTGGACGAAGGTGATGCTCCGCATCCCGCCGGAGAGCACGTTGACGAGCACCACCACGCTGACCAGCAGCGCGCCCGCCCACGCCGGCGTGCCCGCGATCGTGCCGAGGGAGACGCCGGCGCCCTGGAACTGGGGGAGCAGGTAGAGCCACCCGATCGCCACCACGAGCAGCGAGGAGACCCGGCGGACCAACGCCGACTCCAGCCGGCTCTCGGCGAAGTCGGGCAGCGTGTAGGCGCCCGACCGGCGCAGGGGCGCGGCCACCAGCACGAGGAGCACGAGGTAGCCGGCGGTCCAGCCGACGGGGTACCACAGCATCTCGGCGCCGAAGGCGAGGACCAGACCGGCGACGCCGAGGAACGAGGCGGCCGAGAGGTACTCCCCGCCGATCGCGCTGGCGTTGAGCGCCGGTCGCACCGAACGGGAGGCGACGAAGAAGTCGCTCGTGGTCCGGGAGAACCGCCAGCCGTAGGCGCCGACCGCCAGGGTGGCCACCGAGACCAGGGCGACCGCGACCACGCCGTACGTCGGGCTCACGGCCGATCACCTTCATGAGGCTCGACCATCGCGGCGAACGCCGCCTCGTTGCGCTCCGCCCGCCGGACGTAGGACCAGCCGCAGAGGAAGAGGAAGGGGTAGGCCGCGAACGCGAGAAGCACCCAGGAGAGCGGCATCCCCAGCACGGCCACGTCGGAGAGGGCCGGGAACAAGCGGAACAGGAGCGGGAGGCCAGCGAGTGACCCGACGGCGACCGTGAGGACCCCGACGGCCAGTCGGAGCTGGGCCCGCAACAGGGTGGACACGTAGAGCTCGCCGAGCCGGCTCCGGCGGTCGATCTCGGCGGTGGGCAGGACCCGGCGGGCGCGGGCGGCGGAGGTCCGGGGGCTGGTGACCCGGACCCGTCGCGGCGGCCCCTCGGGGCTGGTCACGTCCGGCCGCCGGAGCCGGGCCGAGCCCTGCGGACCAGGAGGTCGCGGAGCTCTCGGGTGTGCCGGCGGGAGACCGTCAGCTCCTCGCCGTCCACGACGACGGTGACCCGGCCGCCGTCGGTCCGCACCTCGCTGACGTACGCGAGCGCGACCAGGTGTGATCGGTGGATCCGCACGAACCCGGCCTCCGCCCACTCCTCCTCGAGGGTGGCCATGGGGACCCGGATCAACGGGCTCCCGGCCGGGGTGTGCAGCCTCGTGTAGTCGCCCTGCGCCTCGACGTAGCGGACCTCCGAGCGCCGGACGAACCGGGTGACGCCGCCGAGCTCGACCGGGATCGCGTCGTCCTCGGGCTCGTCCGGCGTGCCACCGGCGTCCACCACCCGGCGGATCGCCTCCCGGAGCCGCGACTCGCGCACCGGCTTGAGCAGGTAGTCGACGACGTCGAGCTCGAAGGCGTCGACCGCGTGCTGCTCGTGGGCGGTGACGAAGACGACCCGAGGCGGTTCCCGGAAGCGGCGCAGCACCTGGGCGAGCTCGAGCCCGGTCAGCCCGGGCATCCTGATGTCGCTCAGCACGGCGTCGACGTCCCGGTCCTGGAGGACCCGCAGCGCCTCGGCGGCGGAGTCGGCGGTGAGCACGGTGCCCACCCGCTCGTCCCGGTCGAGGAGCCAGCCGAGCTCGTCGAGGGCCGGCCGCTCGTCGTCGACGACGAGGACCGTCAGGCCGGTCACGGGTGCACCCCCGGCGCGAACTTCGGGACCCGCACGGTCACCCTCGTCCCGGCGCCTTCGGCGGTCTCCACGACGAGGCCGTACTCGTCCCCGAACGCCGAGCGGAGCCGGCCGTCGACGTTGCCGAGGCCGATCGAGTCGGAGTCGCTCTCCCCGGCGAGGGCTCGACGCACCCGGGCCGGGTCCTCGCCGATGCCGTCGTCCTCCACCGAGATCACCGCCTCCCGGTCGCGGTCCTCCGCGACGATCTCGATGCGGCCCGCGCCCGGCTTGGACTCCAGGCCGTGCCGCACCGCGTTCTCCACCAGCGGCTGGAGGCAGAGGAACGGCACCGTGACCGGGAGGACCTCGGGGGCGACGCGGAGCGTCACGTGCAGCCGGTCCCCGAACCTCGCCTTCTCCAGCACGAGGTAGCGCTCGATCGAGCGCAGCTCCTCGGCGAGCGTCGTGAACTCCCCGTGCCGGCGGAACGAGTAGCGGGTGAAGTCGGCGAACTCCAGCAGGAGCTCGCGGGCCTGCTCGGGATCGGTGCGGACGAACGACGCGATCGCGTTGAGCGAGTTGTAGATGAAGTGCGGGGAGATCTGTGCCCGGAGTGCCCGGACCTCGGCCTCCATGAGCCGGGTCCGGCTGGCGTCGAGCTCGGCGAGCTCGAGCTGGCTGGTCACCCAGGCGGCCACCTCCTCGGCGGCCCGGACCAGTCCGGCGCTCACCGTGGGGGTGAAGACCTGGAGGGTGCCGACGACGGACTCGTCGATGGCGAGCGGGCAGACCACGACGTGGTTGACCGGGCACGCGGGATCGCCGCAGACGAGCTCGGGTCCGCGGTCGTGGACGACGGTGATGTCAGGAGTCTCCTGCGCGAACCGGGCGGCCAGCTGCCGGTGGTCCTCGAAGTCGCCGTCCCACGCGAGCACGTCGGTGTCGTCGGTGAGCACGACCGAGGGCGTGCCGAGGAGGGTGCGAAGGTGCTTCACCGACCGCTCCGCGGACTGGCTCGTCAGCCCGCTGCGCAGGGCCGGCGCGGCGAGCGACGCGGTGTGGAGCGTGCGGAAGGTCGCCCGGTCCGCCTCCGTGCCGAGGTCCCCGGAACGCATCCACCGCGTCCCGCGCTGCCACACCGCCATGGCGGACAGAGTAGGCCCGACGTCCGACCGTCTAGCGGAAGCTGATGAGCGTCGTCGACGGCTCCTCGGCGGGACGCTCGTCGTGCGCCGCGGAACCCTGCGCCTCGGCGGCCTTGGCCTCGCGCACGGCGTTCGCCGCGGCGGTCAGGTCGGCGCTGTGCTCGGGCTCCTCGATGAGCCCGCGGGGTCGGACGACGGCCCGGTAGCAGCGGGTCACGTAGGGGAGGAGCACCCCGTCCGGACCCGTGTCGTTGGCGTCGTACAGCTCGTCGACCTTCCGCAGCAGCCGCTCCCGCGCCATCGGGTCCAGCACCGCGACGTAGGAGCGCGTGGCGACGAGGTCGCGGAGCTGCTGCTTGCGCAGCGGCTGCCAGAACCGGAACGTCGTCTCCTCGACGTAGCCGAACAGCGTCGAGCCGACGAGCACGTCGGTCGGGTCCTCGTCGCGCTCGGGGGACCCGATGAGCTTCTTGAGCCGGCGGACCCACGGGACGCGGACGTCGAGCTCGTTCCAGACCAGCGCGATCCGGCCCTCCGGCTTGAGCATCCGGGCCGCCTCGCGGAGCGCCGCGTCGGTGTCGAACCAGTGGAACGCCTGGGCGGCGACGACGGTGTCGACGCTGCGGGTGGCGACCGGCACAGCCTCGGCGGGTGCCTGGGCGACCCGCAGCTCCGGGTGGCGCTCGCGGAGGAAGCCGAGCATCTCCTCGAGCGGGTCGGTGGCGAGCACGTCGTGGCCGAGCTCGACCAGCCGGTCGGTGAGCTTGCCGGTGCCGGCGCCGAGCTCGACGACGGTCGAGGCGAGCCGACCGGTCATCCACTCCGCGGCCTCCAGGGGGTACGACGGCCGCACGCGGTCGTAGAGGTCGGCGACCGTCGCGAAGGCGCGGGCGGGGTCGGGCTGCGAGGAGGGGGTCATGGTGGGGTCAATCTACTCCCGGCGGGCGGGCTGGAAGGCTCCGGCCGGTAGCCTGCCGACCGTGTCCGCCACCCTCTCCGACCCGCTGGCCGACCTGGCCTCGCTGGAAGGGGTCGGCTCCGCGATGGCAGCCGCACGGGACGGCATCGACGCGCTGCTCCGCGACCGGGGGCTGCGGCGTACGGCGCCCGAGCTGACCACCGAGTCGCTCCTCCGCGGCGCGCAGGCCAGCGCCGCGCTGGACGGCTCCGCGTCGAGCCTCGAGGAGCTCCGGTCGGGGGAGGCGGACCAGACCGCCTCAGCCGCCGCGCGCCTCTCGACCGAGCTCCTGGGGCTGGTGCCGGTGCTCAAGCGGTCGCCGCTCCAGGCGTTCGCCCGGCTGCACACGCTGGCCGCCAAGGGCACGGTCGAGGACGCGCGGCTCGGCCGGCCCCGCGACCAGGTGGGAGCGGACCGGCTCGCCGAGCTGGCCCGGCTGCTCCTCGCCCCGACCAGGGCGCCCGGGCTGGTGGCGGCCGCTGTGGTCCACGCCGAGCTGCGCACGGTGGCGCCGTTCGCCTCCCACAACGGGGTGGTGGCCAGGGCGGCGGAGCGGCTCGTGATGGTGTCCCGCGGCGTGGACCCTACGTCGCTGACCGTGCCGGAGGCCGGCCACCTGGCGCTGCGGCCGGCCTACGAGTCGAACCTCGTCGGCTATGCCGACGGCGGGGTGCCCGGCGTCCATGCCTGGTTGCTCTACGCGGCCGAGGCGTTCACGGCCGGGGCCCAGGCCAGCCCGTTGCGGAACCCGTGACGTCGTACCGACATGCGAGCGGCACCCCGAAGGGTGCCGCTGCTGACACACGAGACCTGGTTACCAAGCGTGCACCTGACATAAGTTGCCCCGGGTGAACCCGAGGTCAACGCCCTCAAGAAGGGTGGGTCGCCGCGTGGGTGCCTGGCTCGTGTGCTGTCTGGAGTTGTGGTTCCTTTGTACGCCGACGGCCCGGGGGGAACAAGTCTTGACTTTGAGCGGGGGCAGGTCGTGGACGCCGAGTCGTCGCGTCCTCGGCCCGCTGAACCGCCGAGTCGTCGCGTCCTCGGCCGAGGTCAGCTGCGCAGCAGCCGCTCGAACCGGCGTCGGGCACCGAGGTAGATCGCGCTGCCGACGACGACGGCGGTGCCGGCAGCCAGGGCGGCGAGCGTGCCGCGACTCTCGGGGAGCCGCACCCGGGCCCCGAGGGCGACCGGCCGGTCGAAGGTGAGGATCGGCCACTCCCGCTCCCGGGCGATGCGGCGCAGCTCCCTGTCGGGGTTGACCGCGTGCGGGTGGCCGACGACCTCCAGCATGTGGATGTCGGTGATCGAGTCGGAGTAGGCGAAGCTGCGCGAGAGGTCGTAGCCGCGCCGCTCGGCGAGGTCGCGCATCGCCACGGCCTTGTTCTCGGCGTACGCATAGAAGGCGATCGCTCCGGTGAACCGCCCCTCCTCGGTGGAGAGCTGGCTGGCCACGACGGCGTCGACCCCGAGGAGCTCGCCGATCGGCTCGACCATCTCGCTGCCGGAGGCAGAGACGATGATGACGTCGCGCCCGGCGAGGTGGTGGTCCTCGATGAGCGAGACGGCCTCGTCGTACACGAGGGGCTCGACGATGTTGTGGAGCGTGTCCGCGATGATCTCCCGCACCGTGTCGACGTTCCAGCCGGTGACCATCTGCGAGAGGAACGCCCGCATCTTCTCCATCTGGTCGTGGTCCGCGCCGCCGAGGTGGAAGACGAACTGAGCGTAGGCGCTGCGCAGCACCGACCGCCGGTTGATCAGACCGCCGGCGTAGAACGGCTTGCTGAACGCGAGCGCGCTCGACTTGGCGATGATCGTCTTGTCCAGGTCGAAGAACGCCGCCGGGCGCCCGGTCGGCAGGGCGCCGGCGGCCAAGGGCGTCGATGCGGACATCTGTCGTCTTCCTGGCGCTGGTCGGTGAGGGCTGAGCCCTCGTGCATTCAACCGCATGAGCAGAGGTCGGTGGCGCAGATCCGGGGCGGTCCTTCGGGCCGGTTCCGATGCACAGGTACGACGACCCGCCGGCTGTCCACCGGCAATCATCTCCGCCTTCGGACCGGGGGTGGCGGTCGGGAGATTTCCCGTCATGACGAACCAGCCCGCCACACCGCTCCTCCTCACCGCCGACGAGCTCCTCGAGAGCGACCTCCTCCGGCTCGCCGCGGCCGCCGGGGTGGGACTGGAGGTGCGCCGGGAGCCGGACGAGGCCGCCCGCGCCTGGGCGACGGCGTCGGTGGTCCTGGTCGGCGCCGACCAGGCTGACCTGGTGGTCCGGGCCGGGCTGCCGCGCCGCGACCAGGTGTTCGTGGTGGCACCGGGCGCCGCGGACGACGGGCTCTACCGGGCCGCCGTGGGGGTCGGCGCGACGTCCGTGGTGGAGCTGCCGGACTCCGACGGGTGGATCGTCGAGCTCCTCACCGACGCTGTTGACGAGGTGCGGGGCCGGGGGGTCGTGGTCGCGGTCGTCGGGGGTTCCGGCGGCGTCGGCGCGACGGTGCTGACCGCGGCACTGGCGCTCACCGCGGGGCGCTCCGGCCGGGCTCTCGCGGTGGACCTCGACCCTCTCGGCCCCGGTCTGCGCCGGCTGATCGGCGTCGAGGACGCGCCGGCAGTGACCTGGCGCGAGCTCGCGGACTCCCGGGGCCGGCTGGGCTCGCGGGCGCTGCGGGACGCTCTTCCCGGGGTCGGCGAGGTGCGGGTGCTCGGCCACGCGGAGGACGACCTCTCGCCCCCCGCCGCCACGGTCCTCCGGGAAGCGCTCTCGGCGGGGCGTCGCGGCCACGACTGGGTGGTGGTGGATCTTCCCCGAGGAGCGGACCCCCGGACCGTTCCCGCGCTCGGCGGGTGCGACCACGTCGTCCTGGTGGCGCGAGCCGCGCTGAGCGCGGTCGCCTCGGCGGCCAGGGTCGCCGACCGGCTCCGCGACGAGGCGTCGTCGCTCGGAGTGGTGGTCCGCACCGGCGGCGGCACCGCCACGCCGGCGGAGGTCGCCCGGGCGGTCGGGGTGCAGCTCCTCGCGGAGCTGCCGGAGCAGCGACGCCTCGACGAGCACCTCGACCTCGGGCTCGGTCCGGTGCACGCGAGGCGCTCCCCGCTCGCCCGGACCGCCCGCCACCTCCTCGACCGGCTGGACGTCCGGTGACCGGCGCGGCGCTTCCCGTGGGCGTCGAGCCCGAGGTGGTCGAGCAGGTCCGTGAGCACCTCGCCCGGGACGGCGCCACCCTGAACCCCGCCGTCGTGGCGGCAGCCCTCCGTGCGCGGGGTCGTCCGGTCGGCGACACCACGGTCCTCGCCGTCCTCGACGTGCTCAAGCGGGACGTCCTCGGCGCCGGGCCCCTCGAGCACCTGCTGCGGACCGACGGGGTCACCGACGTGCTCGTGAACGGGCCGGACGCCGTCTACCTCGACCGCGGCCTGGGGCTGGAGCTCACCAGGGTGCGGTTCCCCGACGACGGAGCGGTACGACGCCTCGCGCAGCGGCTCGCGGCGGGGGCCGGCCGCCGGCTCGACGACGCCAGCCCCTGTGTCGATCTCCGGTTGGCCGACGGCACCCGGTTCCACGCCGTGCTGGCGCCGGTGTCGCGGCCAGGCACGCTGATCTCGCTCCGCGTGCCCCGCCGGCGGGTCTTCACCCTTGCCGAGCTCGAGGCGGCGGGTGCGCTACCGGCCGAGGGAGCGCGGCTCCTGCAGCTCCTCGTCGACCGGCGGCTCGCCTTCCTGGTCAGCGGCGGCACGGGCGCCGGGAAGACCACGCTGCTCGACGCCCTGCTCTCCGCCGCGGACGCAGCCGACCGCGTGGTCCTCGTCGAGGACACCAGCGAGCTGCGCCCTGCCCTGCCGCACGTGGTCGGGCTCGAGGCGAGGCCGGCGAACGCCGAAGGCGCCGGTGCCGTCGACCTGCGCACCCTCGTTCGGCAGGCCCTGCGGATGCGTCCCGACCGGCTCGTGGTGGGTGAGGTGCGCGGCGGTGAGGTCGTCGACCTCCTGGCCGCGCTCAACACCGGCCACGAGGGCGGGTGCGGCACGGTGCACGCCAACTCGGCGGTCGACGTCGCGGCCCGGCTGGAGGGGCTCGCCCTCGCCGCCGGGATGCCGCTGGCCGCAGTGCACTCACAGATGGCCGCCGCGCTGGAGGCCGTCGTGCACTGCGTCCGGGACCGGGACGGCCGCCGGCGCGTGGCCGAGGTGGCGGTGCTCCGACCCGGCGCCGACGGCCGGGTGTCGGTGGTTCCCGCGGTGACCTTCGACGGCCGGGGGCGGGTCGTCGAGCACGACGCCGCGGAGTGGCTCGCCCGGCGGCTCGACAGATGAGCGGCGGGTGGCTCGCCCTCGCGGCGGTCGCGGCAGCGGGCGCAGCCGTGCTGGTGGTGCCGGTGCGAGCTCGGCTGCCCCGGCGTGCCGCGGTCCGCTCCCGACACCTGGCCGCGGTGGGACTGGGTGGCACGGTGGCCGTCGTCCTTGCCGGGCTGCGCGGAGTCCACCTGGCGCTCGCGCTGGTCCTGGTCGCGGCCGGTTGGGCGCTCCTCCGATTGCTGGCCCGGAGCCGGGCCGAGCGGACCGCCGCCGTCCGTCGCCGGCTCGTGGTCGACTACGCCGAGGCGCTGGCCGGCGAGCTGCGGGCCGGGCAACCGGTCCTGACCGCGCTCGAACGGGCCTCGCCCTCCTGGCCGGACAGCGCCGCCGTGGTCGCGGCTGCCACGCTCGACGCGGACGTCCCCGCGGCGCTGCGCAGGCTCGGCTCGGCTCCCGGAGGCGGGGCGCTCCGCCGGCTCGCCGGCGCCTGGGAGCTGTGTGCGACCACCGGTGCCGGCCTCGCCTTCGCGGTCGAACAGGTCGTGGAGACGGCCCGCGTCGAGCAGCGGACCACGAGCATGGTGCAGGGTGAGCTCGCCTCGGCGCGGGCCACTGCCCGCCTCGTCGCCACGCTGCCGGTCGTCGTCCTCCTCGCCGCCCAGGGGATGGGGGCCCGGTCGTGGCAGTTCCTCACCTCGACGGCCGTCGGGGTCTGTTGCCTCGCGGCGGGGCTCGGGCTCGCGCTGCTGGGGATGTGGTGGATCGACCGGATCGCGGCCACGGCGGTCGAGGGCGACGGGTGACGGCCGTGGTCGCGGCCCTCCTCGCCTCGCTCGCCGCCGCACTCGCTCTGTCCGGCCGCCCGCGGGGCAGGATCCCGTCGTCGGCGGCGTCGGCGGCGTCGGCGGCTCTGGGCGGCGCCGGTACCTCGGGTGCCGTTCCGCAGCCGGACGGTGTGAACGGTCGGCCGGGGGAGGAGGGGCGCCGGCAGCGGTGGCGGCTCGTGGCCGCGGCCGGAGCCGGCATCGGCGTGCTCCTGCTCGTGCCGGGGGCGGCAGCGGTGCCCGCCGCGGCCGTCGTCGCGGGGGTCGTCTGGTGGCGCAGCGCCGGGTGGGAGAGCGCCGCGTCGCGCCGGCGCCGTGAGCTGCTCGAGGGGCAGCTCCCCCATGTCGTCGACCTCATGGTGGCGGCGCTGTCGGCGGGCGCGGCGCCGGGGGCCGCCCTGGCCCGCGTGGCCGAGGTGGCCGAGAGCCCGATGGCGGAGGAGCTGCGCGGCTACGCCACCCGGCTCACGTTGGGGGCGGACCTCGTCACGGTGTGGCGCTCGCTCGCCGCCCACCCGCAGCTCGGCCGGCTCGGCGCCACGCTGCTCAGGTCCGCCGAGAGCGGGGCCCAGGTGACCGGCGCGCTCACCCGGCTGGCCGAGGAGCTGCGTTCGCGGCGCCGTGCCGAGGTTGAGACGCGCGTCCGGCAGGTCGAGGTGAAGGCAGCCGTCCCGCTCGGGGTCTGCCTGCTGCCGTCGTTCGTCCTGCTCGGCGTGGTCCCGCTGGTGGCGGGATCGGCGCTCGGGTTCGTGGTCGTCCGATGAGGCGGACGAGCCAGTCGTGGTCCCCAGCGACGGGAACCGCCCCGCTGTGCGCAGCCGCAGCGACGGCCCTTCTGGCGAAGGGCAGTGGCCACCAGAGTTCCCCGGGTCAACACCGACAGGCCGCCCGGAGCGGGCGGCCGAGACCTCCAGGAGGAACCATGACAACCTCGCCCAACGCCCGGGTCCGCAAGCAGGTCGGGGCCGCGTCCGCGGAGTACGCCGCGGTGACCGCCGCGGGCTGCGGCCTCGCCGGCGTGCTGATCAAGCTGCTCACCAGCGACTTCGGTCAGCAGCTGATCCAGACGATCCTCAGCTTCTTCCTCAAGATGATCGGGATCGGCTGAGCCATGGGAGCCGAGGTGGCCGTGGCGGTGCGTGGGGAACGGCGGACCCCCACGGCTACCTCCGTCCCCGTGCGACGACCATGCCTCCCGGGCCCGCGCCGCAGCGAGCGCGGTGCCGTCACCGCCGAGGCGGCGGCCGTGCTCCCGGTGCTCCTCCTGGTCACGTTCCTCATGGTGTGGCTCGTGTCCGTCGCCACCGCGCAGGTGCGGGTCGTCGACGCCGCGCGCGAGGCGGCGAGGCAGGCCGCCCGGGGCGAGCCGGACGCCGTGGCGGTCAGCCATGGCGCGCAGGTGGCCCCGGCCGGCGCCGCGTTCACCGTGAGCCGCTCCGACAGGCAGGTGCGGGTCGTCGCCGCCGCAGAGGTCCGGGGGCCGGGTGGGCTGTTCGCCTTCCTCCCCGGGCTCACCGTGGAGGCCGAGACGGTGGCCGTCCGGGAGCCGGAGTGACGGCGAGGAGGAGCCGCGACGAAGGCGGGTTCGCCGTTCCCGCCGCGGTCGCGCTCACCGGGGTGGTCCTCGTCGTCACGCTCGCCGGCGCGGCGATGGGCCGGGTCCTCGTCGACCAGCGACGGGCGGCCGCTGCGGCCGACGTCGCGGCGCTGGCAGCGGCCACCGCCCTCCAGCTCGGCACCCCGCCGTGTCCGGCCGCGCGGCGCTCCTCGGCAGAGAACGACGCGGAGCTGACCGGCTGCGAGGTCGACGGAGAGCAGGTCCGGGTCCGGGTGCGCGTGTCGTCACCGTCGCTGCTGGGGCGGGTGCTCCAGGTGGCGGCGACCGCTCAGGCGGGGCCGGTGGAGAGCAGCACGTCGAGCAGCCTCACCGCCCCGAGCTTGTCGAGTGGGTGGTTGCCGTTGCCGCACTTGGGGGACTGCACGCAGGACGGGCAGCCGGCCTCGCAGCGGCAGGAGGCGATCGTCTCCCGGGTCGCGGTGAGCCACTCACGCGCCCGGTGGAACCCGTGCTCGGCGAATCCTGCCCCGCCGGGATGACCGTCGTACACGAAGACGGTGAGCCGGCCCGTGTCCGGGTGCAGGGCGGTGGAGACCCCGCCGATGTCCCACCGGTCGCAGGTGGCGAAGAGCGGCAGCAGCCCGATCGACGCGTGCTCGGCGGCATGAGCGGCGCCCGGCAGGTCGGCCTGCTGCAGCCCGGCCGCCACGAGCGGCTCCGCGGGCACGGTCCACCAGACCGCCCGCGTGTCCAGGAGGCGCTCGGGGAGGTCGAGCGGCTCCTCCGCCACCACCTCGCCCGACGGCACCCGGCGCTTGAGGTAGGAGACCACCTGGTGGCTGACCCGCACGCTGCCGAACGCGAGCCGGGCCGCCGCCCACTGCTCGGCGGTCTCCTCGGCGAGCACCGCGATGTCGGTGACGTCACGCGCCGAGGTGGAGTACGGCGGGTCCGACCGCTCGAGCACGGCGACGTGGTCGTCGAGGTCGAGGCTCCGGACCAGGTAGGTCTCGCCCTGGTGGAGGTAGACCGCTCCCTCGTGGACCGTGCCGTGCGCCGAGGCGTGGTCGACCGTGCCGATCACCCGCCCGGTCTCCTTCTCGACCAGGTCGAGGGGCCGGCCTCCGGTGGAGCGGAGGTCGGCGAGGTCGCTGGCCCGGCGGTGGTCGGTCCAGAACCACCCCGACGGCCGCCGCCGCAGCATGCCGGCGTCGGTGAGTGCGTCCACGCCCTCGCGGGCCCGCGGTCCGAAGAGCGGCAGGTCCGCCTCGGTGAGCGGGAGCTCGGCGGCTGCCGCGCAGAGGTGCGGGCCGAGCACGTAGGGGTTCCCGGGGTCGAACACCGTCGCCTCCACCGGCGCCCCGACGAGCGCCTCCGGGTGGGTGACCAGGTAGGTGTCGAGGGGGTCGTCGCGGGCCACCAGCACGGCGAGCGCGTCCGCGCCGGACCGCCCGGCCCGCCCGACCTGCTGCCACATCGCCGCCCGGGTGCCGGGGAAGCCGGCCATGAGCACCGCGTCGAGCCCGGCGATGTCGATCCCGAGCTCGAGCGCGTTGGTGGCGGCCACCCCGAGCAGCCGGCCCTCGCGGAGGTCGGCCTCCAGACGCCGACGGTCCTCGGGAAGGTAGCCCCCTCGGTAGGCCGCCACCGACCGCGACAGCCCGGGCACCGCGTCGTCGAGGAGCCGGCCGGCGGTGAGCGCCACGGACTCCGCGCCCTTGCGGGAGCGGACGAACGCCAGCGTCCGCACGCCACCGGCCACCAGGTCGGCCAGGAGGTCCGCCACCTCGGCGGTCGCGGACCGCCGTACCGGGGCGCCGTTCTCCCCGGCGTAGGAGGTGAACGGTGGCTCCCAGAGTCCTAGGGTCACCTGCCCCTTGGCGGAGCGGTCCTCGGTGACGCTGGCGACGGGCACCCCGGTGAGCCGTCCGGCCGAGGTGCCCGGGTCAGCGACCGTGGCCGACGCGAGCACGAAGGTCGGCGAGGCGCCGTACGACGCGGCGACCCGGCGCAGCCGCCGGAGCACGAGGGCGACGTGGGCGCCGAAGACCCCCCGGTAGTGGTGGCACTCGTCGACGACGACGTACCGGAGCCGGGAGAAGAACCCCGCCCAGCGGGCGTGGCCGGGGAGGAGCGAGTGGTGCAGCATGTCGGGGTTGGTGAGGACGTACTCCGCGTTGTCGCGCGCCCAGTCCCGCTGCTCCCGCGGGCTGTCCCCGTCGTGGGTGCACGCGGCGAGCCCCGGGACCCTGAGCGAGGCGAGCGCGGTGAGCTGGTCCTGGGCGAGCGCCTTCGTGGGGGAGAGATAGAGCACGGTCGCGCCGCGGCGGCCGTTCGGGCGGCGTGACTCCAGCACCGCGGTGAGCGCCGGGAGCTGGAACGCAAGCGACTTGCCGGAAGCGGTCCCCGTCGCGATGACCACGTGCCGGCCGGCCCGGCCCGCCTCGGCCGCCTCCACCTGGTGCGCCCACGGCGCCTCCACCCCGCGCGCCGCCCACGCCTCGCGCAGCACGGCGGGGGTCCACGCCGGCCAGTCGACGCGCGTGCCCTCGCGCGGGGGCAGGACCTCGGTGTGCGTCAGCCGGTCCGCCCGCTCCGGCGTGCCCATGAGGAGCCCGGCGAGCGGCCGGTCGGTTCGCTCCACCCGTGGCTGCACGCTGCAAGTGTTGCAAGACATGGTTGAATGCGTCGTGGCGGATCGGCCTGCTTGGCCCGTCCTATCGCGAGCGGAGGAGAAGTCGTGGACCTGTCTCTTGAGACCCGTCAGGAGAACGACCACATCATCATCGAGGTGAGTGGCGAGATCGACGTCTACACCGCACCCAAGCTGCGGGAGTGCATCACATCCCTGGTCGACGAGGGGCACCGGGACCTCGTCGTCGACCTGGAGAAGGTCGAGTTCATGGACTCCACCGGCCTCGGCGTGCTGGTCGGCGGGCTGAAGCGCGTGCGCACCCACGAGGGGTCCCTCGAGCTCGTCTGCACCCAGGAGCGGCTCCTCAAGATCTTCCGGATCACCGGCCTCGGCAAGGTGTTCGCGATCCACGGCTCGCAGGCCGAGGCGACGGCCCAGTAGGGGCCGCTCTCCATGCCCGTGGCCACCGAGACCAACGGCGACGTCACGATCGCGATCGCCCGCGACCCTGCGCTGGTGCGCACGGTCCGGCTCGTCGCGGCGGCGGTGGCCCGGCGAGCCGACTGCCCGGACACCCGGATCGAGGAGATCCGCCTCGCCGTCGGTGAGGCGTGCGCGGTCATGATCGGCCAGGAGGAGGTCGGCGCCGCCTCCGAGGAGCGCGTGGACGTCCGGCTCCACGCCGACACCGAGTTCGCCATCACGGTCTCCGGGCGGCTCGGCGAGGACGAGAGCGGCTTCGCCGAGATCGGCCTGGACCCGTTCGCCCTCCTGTCGGGGCTGGCCGAGGAGCTGAAGGTCACCGAGGACGCCGGCGTCACCACGCTCCGGCTCACCTGGCCGATCTGAGCCCTCCGGAGGTTCCTCCATCGACTCACCGCCCCCCTGCGTCGTCGGGAGCTGACCCGTCAGTAGACTCCCGGCGTCGTGACAGTCAGGTCGCAAGCCTGACGCCGTTGCCGGCGGTGACCCGTCGGCGCAACATCGAAGGGCTCATGCCCGAATCGGAGGAATCGCATGTCCCCGGTCTTCCTGGCCGACAGCGGCGCCGAGTCCGTTGACCTAGCAGGTGGCAACTTCGTCCTGGTCATCATTGTTCTCCTGATCGCGCTCGTCGCGCTGGGGATGGCAGTGATGTTCCGGTCGCAGGTGCTCGCCGCCGGCGAAGGCACGGAGAACATGAGAACGATCGCGCGGGCTGTGCAGGAGGGCGCCTCGGCGTACCTCCAGCGTCAGTTCCGGACGCTCGCCGTCTTCGCTGCGATCGCGTTCTTCCTGCTGCTGGCACTTCCCGCGGACGACTTGGCGGTGCGGCTCGGGCGCTCGCTGTTCTTCCTGGTGGGAGCCGGCTTCTCTGCCACGGTGGGCTACCTCGGCATGCAGCTGGCGGTGAAGGCGAACCTGCGGGTCGCTGCCGCCGCGAACGAGGAGGGGCGCGAGCCGGCGATGACGATCGGGTTCCGCACCGGTGCCATGGTCGGGATGCTCACCGTCGGGCTCGGCCTTCTCGGCGCCAGCGTCGTGGTCCTCCTGTACAAGGACGAGGCGGCGCACGTGCTCGAGGGGTTCGGCTTCGGCGCCGCGCTCCTCGCGATGTTCATGAGGGTCGGCGGCGGCATCTTCACCAAGGCGGCCGACGTCGGCGCCGACCTGGTCGGCAAGGTCGAGCAGAACATCCCCGAGGACGACCCGCGCAACGCTGCGACGATCGCCGACAACGTCGGCGACAACGTCGGTGACTGCGCCGGCATGGCGGCCGACCTCTTCGAGTCCTACGCCGTCACGCTGGTCGCCGCCCTGATCCTGGGCTCCCAGGCGTTCGGCGACAAGGGGCTCGTCTACCCGCTGCTCATCCCCGCGATCGGCGCCCTGACCGCGGTGGCCGGTGTGTACCTCTGCAAGCCGCGCGTCGGCGAGAACGGCCTGACGACGATCAACCGGGCCTTCTACATCTCGGCAGCCATCGCCGCCATCGGCTGTGTGATCCTCTCGTTCGTCTACCTGCCCGGCTCGTTCGCGGAGTTCGACAACGTCACCGGCTCCGACATGGGCGGTGCGGTCGGAGACCCGCGGGTCGTCGCCTCGGTCGCCGTGGTCATCGGCATCGTGATGGCGGCCGGCATCCTGGCGCTGACCGGCTACTTCACCGGCACCGAGTACCGCCCCGTCAAGGACGTGGGCAAGACCTCGCTGACCGGTGCGGCCACCGTCATCCTCTCCGGCCTCTCCGTCGGCTTCGAGTCGGCCGTCTACACCACGCTGGTGATCGGCGCGGCCGTCTTCGGCGCGTTCCTCCTCGGGGGCGCGACCGTCACCGTCTCGCTGTTCGCGGTGGCGCTGGCCGGCTGCGGCCTGCTGACCACGGTCGGCGTCATCGTGGCGATGGACACCTTCGGCCCGGTCTCCGACAACGCCCAGGGCATCGCGGAGATGTCCGGCGACGTCAGTCCCCAGGGTGCGCAGATCCTCACCGAGCTGGACGCGGTCGGCAACACCACGAAGGCGATCACCAAGGGGATCGCGATCGCGACCGCGGTGCTGGCGGCCACCGCGCTGTTCGGCTCCTACTCCACGTCGGTCTACGAGGCGCTGGTCGAGGCGAACCCCAGTCTCGACGAGGCCGCCAGGCTCAGCTTCGACGTCTTCAACCCGGGCGTCCTCGTGGGGCTGCTGCTCGGCGCGGCCGTCGTCTTCCTCTTCTCCGGCCTGGCGATCAACGCTGTCGGGCGCGCGGCCGGCGCCGTGGTCTTCGAGGTGCGCCGCCAGTTCCGCGACATCCCCGGGATCATGGAGGGCACCGGGCGTCCGGAGTACGGCAAGGTCGTCGACATCGTCACCAAGGACTCCCTCCGTGAGCTGGTCACCCCAGGGCTCCTCGCCGTGCTCGCTCCGGTGGCGGTCGGCTTCGGCCTGGGCGTCGGGGCTCTCGCCGGGTTCCTGGCGGGTGCGATCGGCACGGGCACCCTGATGGCGGTTTTCCTGGCCAACGCCGGCGGGGCGTGGGACAACGCCAAGAAGCTCGTCGAGGACGGCCACCACGGAGGCAAGGGTTCCGACGCGCACGCGGCGACCGTCATCGGCGACACCGTCGGCGACCCGTTCAAGGACACCGCCGGCCCCGCGATCAACCCGTTGATCAAGGTGATGAACCTGGTCTCGCTGCTGATCGCCAGCGCGGTCGTCTCGCTGAGCGTCGGCGACGACCAGCAGGACGTCGTGCGCATCCTGATCGCGATCGTCGCAGCAGCGATCATCGCGGTGGCGGTCTACATCTCCAAGCGCCGGCCGACCGCCATCGGCGACGACCTCCCGGCGGCGGAGCACACGGCCGTCTGACCGGCACGCCCCCGGAAGGGCCCGTTCGCGCGAGCGAGCGGGCCCTTCCGGCTCTGAGTACGACGACGGATGCGCCGCAGACGTCTGGGCTCGGAGACTGGGGGCATGACAGCTCCCCGCCTCGCCCGCTCCGCCGTGGCCCTGCTGGTCCTCGCCACGCTCCTCGGCGGGCTCACCGTCTCGGTCGCCTACGGCTTCGCCCTGGAGTACGGCGACACCGGCATGAACCGGTGGCAGACGGCCCTCGAGGGGCTGCGGTGGTGGTGGTTCGGGGTGGCGATCGTCGCGGTGCTCGCCTTCGGGGCGCTCCGCCTGGCGTGGGGGTCGCTCCTGGTCCGGTCCGCGGCGGTCGGGCTCGTCCTCGGCACCATCGTCGGCACCGGGGCCGGGGCGGCGATCGGCGCCGAGCAGAAGCTCCGCCGGCTCCCGGAGACGCCGAGCTGCACCGACGAGTTCACCTCCGGCCCGGCGGTGCCGGTGGTCCGGGCAGCGCAGAGCGCGTTCGAGCAGCTCGACCACCCCGGGCCGTTCACCGGTGGCGGCTCCTCCGGGGTCGACGGGTGCTCCTCGGAGCTCGTCATCCCGGACGGGGCGGACCCGCGGCCGGCGTACCGCCTTTCGCTCGCCGAGCACCGCTGGGCCGTCGAGTGCGACGCCGGCGGGGTGCTCAGGGCGGTCAGGGACGGCCAGGCGTTCGAGCTCTCGGGCGGTGCGGGCGGTGCGGGCGGATGGACGGTGTGGATCGGGCCGGCGAACCTGGAGGAGCGGCTGCTCGAGGAGGGCGAGGTCGGTCCGCGTCGGTTGAGCGCCCCGTAGGCTTCCCGGTCGTGGAGCTGCTCACCGCCGACCTCGTCGCCCGCCTCCGGCAGGCCCTGCTCGACGCCGACTTCCGGTACGACGCGGTGGCCGGTGCGCTCGGCCCCGTCGCCCACGCGGCCCTTTCCCGCAACGAGACGACCCCCGGGCTCCGCGCCACCGCCGGGAGCTCGCCGGTCGAGACGCTCATCCGGCTGTGGCCGTTGCAGGCCGCCGTCGACGTCGTCGCCGCGGAGGCCGCGCTCCCCGGGCTGGTCGACCCGCTCTGCAACGCCGGGCTCCTCGAGCGCTCGGTGGGGTCGGTCCGGGCGCGGCTGGACGTGCGCCCCTACGCCGACGAGCACCACGACTGGTGGGTGGTCAGCGACCTCACGCCGGGGCTCGACGGTTCGCCGAACCGGGTCGGCCCGGACCACGTCCTGGGGATCAGCTCGGCCTCGACGTCGCTGGCGCAGCTGACCGTGCGCACGGTGGTGGGCACCGCCCTCGACCTCGGGACGGGGTGCGGGGTCCAGTCGCTCCACCTCGCCGGCCATGCGCAGCAGGTCGTCGCCACCGACGTCAACCGACGGGCGCTGGCGATGACCCGGCTCAACGCGGCTCTCAACGAGGTCGTGGTCGACGTCCGGGAGGGGAGTCTCTTCGAGCCGGTCCGCGGGGCGTCGTACGACCTGATCGTGAGCAACCCGCCGTTCGTCGTCTCGCCGGGGACCGGGGAGCTGCTCGTCTACCGGGACTCCGGGCTGCCGGGGGACGAGATGGTGCGCCGCGTCGTCACCGGCGCCCCCCAGCACCTCGACCCCGGCGGTGTGGCTCAGGTGCTGGCGAACTGGGTGCACGTCGAGGGGCGGCCGTGGCAGGAGCGGCTGGAGGGGTGGCTCGCCCCTCAGGAGGGGGTCGCGTGCGACGCGTGGGTCGTCCAGCGGGAGGTGGCCGACCCGGCGGAGTACGTCGAGCTGTGGCTCCGTGACGCCGGCCACGACCGCCTCCCCGACTACGCCCAGCGGTACGACGCCTGGGTCGGCTGGTTCGAGGAGCGCGGGATCACCGGTGTCGGGTTCGGGTGGGTGAACCTGCGGCGGACCGACCGGGCCGAGCCGTCGGTGCGGGTCGAGGAGTGGCCCTACGAGGTCGAGCAGCCGCTGGGGCCCGAGGTCGCCGCCTGGACGGAGCGGACCGACCTGCTGGCTGACCTGTCCGACGACCAGCTGCTGGCCAGGGCGTGGCGCCGGCGCGAGGACGTGCGCCAGGAGACCGTCGGTGAGCCCGGCGCCGAGGACCCCGAGGTGATCGTGCTCCGCCAGCAGCGCGGGATGCGCCGGGCCCGGCAGGTCGACACCGTGGAGGCCGCCCTGGTCGGCGCGAGCGACGGTGAGCTGACCGGCGAGCAGCTCCTGGATGCGCTGGCGACGCTGCTCGACCGCCCAGTGGAAGCCCTGCGACCGGAGGTGACCGCAACGGTGCACGCCCTGGTGGAAGACGGTTTCCTGGTCCCCTGACCCGCCAAGGCGCCTCGTCCGATTGGGCGCGCGCTATACGCCGCGCCCAATCGGACGAGGCGGGGTCCGTCAGAGCAGGAACCGGAAGAGCGGGCTGTCCGGCGGGATCCGCTCGATCCGGGGCGGAGCGGCCTCCATCCGCGCCAGCAACGGCGACAGCTCCTCGCGCCGGCCGATCTCGATGCCGACCAGGGCGGGACCGGTCTCGCGGTTGCTCCGCTTGATGTACTCGAACAGCGTGATGTCGTCCTCCGGCCCCAGCACGTCGTCGAGGAACCGCCGCAGGGCGCCGGGCTCCTGCGGGAACTCCACGAGGAAGTAGTGCTTGAGCCCGGTGTGCACCAGCGCCCGCTCCACCACCTCCGCGTAACGGCTCACGTCGTTGTTGCCGCCCGAGAGCACCACCACGACCGTCGCCCCGGCGGGCAGGTCCAGAGCCGGCAGCACCGAGGACGCGAGCGCCCCGGCCGGCTCGGCGATGATGCCGTCGACCTGGTAGAGCTCGAGCATCTCCACGCAGACCTGGCCCTCGGGGACGGTCGTCAGGGTCGGCCGGCATCGGTCGACGATGCGGTGGGGCAGCACCCCCGCCCGTCGTACCGCTGCTCCGTCGACGAACGGATCCACCTGCTGGAGGTCGACCGGACCGCCGGCTGCGACCGCGGCCGCCATCCCGGGCGCGCCCTCCGGCTCCACGCCGACGACCCGGACGTCCGGACCCCGGGAGGAGAGCCAGGCCAGGGTGCCGGCAAGCAGCCCGCCGCCGCCGACCGGCACCACGACCACGTCGGGCAGCCGGCCGAGCTGCGCGACCGCCTCGGCGACCACGGTGCCCTGCCCGGCCACGGTGTAGGGGTGGTCGAAGGCGGGCACCAGCGTCGCGCCGGAGGACGAGGCGTGCGCGGCGGCGAGCGCAGCCGCGTCGTCGTACGTGTCGCCCTCCACGAGCACCTCCACGCACGACCCGCCGAGCGCGGCCACCCGGTCGCGCTTCTGCCGCGGCGTCGTCCGCGGCAGGTAGATCCGCGCCCGCACCCCGGAACGGGCACAGGCGAACGCCACCCCCTGGGCGTGGTTGCCCGCGCTGGCACAGACCACCCCGGCGGCCCGCTCGGCCGCGGAGAGCCGGGAGAGGAAGGTGTAGGCGCCGCGGCCCTTGTAGGAGCGGGTGGGCTGGAGGTCCTCACGCTTGAGGAAGACCTCGGCGCCGGCCGCCGAGGAGAGCCGGGCGTTCCGCTCCAGCGGCGTCACCTCGACGACGCCGCGCAGCGCCTCGGCGGCCGCCTCGACGTCGGCGGCGGAGACGTCGGTGGGGAGGTCGACGGGGGGCCGGTCGGGCCCGGGCAGCGACTCTGTCACTCTCATAGTGTCGGGCATCGGCCGTTCGGTCCCGTCTGTGGACCGGCACGGCAAGGGTTGACAGCGAGGGTTAGCGTTCACCTCGCACGGCCGGTCCACCCCACGGGCCGGCCCGTGACGCACTGAGAGGACTGCAGGTGGCAACGAAGACGAAGGCCGGCGACGGCTCCGGTCACAAGCTCGTGATCGTCGAGTCACCGGCCAAGGCGAAGACGATCGCGGGGTACCTCGGAGCCGGCTACGTCGTCGAGTCGTCGATCGGCCACATCCGTGACCTCCCCCGCGACGCCTCGGACATCCCCGCGTCGATCAAGGGCGAGAAGTGGGCCCGCCTCGGCGTGGACGTGGAGAACGACTTCACCCCCTACTACGTGGTCAGCCGCGACAAGAAACCCCACATGACCAAGCTCAAGGGGCTGCTCAAGGAGGCGTCCGAGCTCTACCTCGCCACCGACGAGGACCGGGAGGGCGAGGCGATCGCATGGCACCTCCAGGAGGAGCTGAAGCCGAAGGTCCCCGTGCACCGGATGGTCTTCCACGAGATCACCAAGCAGGCGATCCAGCAGGCGGTGCAGAACCCCCGCACGCTCGACCTCGACCTCGTGGAGGCGCAGGAGGCGCGGAGGATCCTCGACCGGCTCTACGGCTACGAGGTCTCCCCGGTGCTGTGGAAGAAGATCATGCCTCGGCTCTCGGCGGGCCGCGTCCAGTCCGTCGCGACCCGGCTCGTCGTGGACCGGGAGCGCGAGCGCATCGCGTTCCGCGTGGCGTCGTACTGGGACCTCGAGGGGACCTTCGACGCGGGGGAGCGGCACAGCGAGAGAATGTTCCCGGCGAAGCTGCAGTCGGTCGACGGGGCGCGGGTCGCCCGGGGCTCGGACTTCGACTCCCTCGCCCAGCTGAAGAACCCCGCCGGCGTGCTGCACCTCGACCGGAGCCGCGCCGAGGCGCTCGCCACAGCGCTGCAGGACGCGACCTTCGAGGTCCGCTCGGTCGAGTCGAAGCCCTACACCCGCAAGCCGTACGCGCCGTTCCGGACCACGACGCTGCAGCAGGAGGCCTCCCGCAAGCTCGGGTTCGGCGCCTCCCGGACGATGTCGGTGGCCCAGCGGCTCTACGAGAACGGCTTCATCACCTACATGCGGACCGACTCGATCACGCTGTCGGAGTCCGCGGTCGCCGCGGCCCGCGACCAGGTCCGGGAGCTGTACGGCGCGGAGTACCTGCCCGACGCCCCCCGGAGCTACACGTCGAAGGTGAAGAACGCCCAGGAGGCGCACGAGGCGGTCCGTCCGGCCGGGGAGCAGTTCCGCACCCCCGCCCAGACCGGGTTGAGCGGCGACGAGTTCCGGCTCTACGAGCTGATCTGGATGCGCACGGTGGCCTCGCAGATGAAGGACGCCCAGGGTCGCTCGGTGAGCATCCGGCTCGGCGGCGCCGCGGCGACCGGGGAGGACGTCGTCTTCAACGCGACCGGGCGGGTCATCACGTTCCACGGGTTCCTCAAGGCCTACGTGGAGGGCTCCGACGATCCCGAGAAGGAGTCCGACGACTCCCAGACCCGGCTCCCCGACGTCTCGGAGGGCGACGCGGTCACCGCCGCGGCGATCCGGGCGGCGGGCCACGAGACGAAGCCGCCGGCGAGGTACACCGAGGCGACACTCGTCCGTGAGCTCGAGGAGCGCGAGATCGGTCGCCCGTCGACGTACGCCTCGATCATCGGCACGATCCTCAACCGCGGCTACGTCTACAAGAAGGGGACGGCGCTGGTCCCGGCGTGGCTCGCCTTCTCGGTGACCCGGCTGCTCGAGGAGCACTTCCCGCGGCTGGTCTCCTACGAGTTCACCGCCGGCATGGAGGACGTCCTCGACGAGATCGCGAGAGGCCGTCGGGACCGGGTGACCGAGCTCGCCGAGTTCTACTTCGGGGCCGGTGACACCGAGGGGCTGCACAAGCTGGTCACCGAGCTCGGCGAGATCGACGCCCGTGAGCTGGCGACCTTCCCGGTCGGCGAGGGGATCGACCTCCGGGTCGGCCGTTACGGGCCCTACGTCGAGGACGGCGACGGCAACCGCGGCAACGTGCCCGAGGACCTGCCGCCCGACGAGCTGACCGTCGAGGTGGCCAAGGAGCTCCTGGCCAACCCGGCCGGCGCCGAGCAGCAGCTCGGGGTCGACCCGGAGTCGGGGCTGATGATCGTGGCGAAGAACGGGCGCTACGGGCCCTACGTCACCGAGGTGCTCCCGGACGACGCGCCGAAGTCGCGCAAGCCGCGGACGTCGTCGCTGTTCAAGTCGATGAACATCGACACGATCACCCTAGAGGACGCGCTCCGGCTGCTGACGCTGCCGCGGGTGGTGGGGGTGGACCCGTCGAACGGCGAGGAGATCACCGCGCAGAACGGCCGCTACGGGCCGTACCTCAAGAAGGGGACCGACTCGCGTTCGATCGAGTCGGAGGAGCAGCTGCTCACGATCGCGCTGGACGAGGCGCTGCGGATCTACGCCCAGCCCAAGCAGCGCGGGCGGGCGGCGGCGAACCCGGGCCGTGAGCTCGGCGAGGACCCGGCGACCGGCGCGAAGGTCACCGTCAAGGCCGGCCGGTTCGGGGCGTACGTGACCGACGGCGAGTACAACGCCACGATCCCGCGCGGCGACGACGAGAACGCGATCACGCTGGAGCGGGCCGCCGAGCTGCTCGCCGAGCGGCGCGCGAAGGGGCCGGCGAAGAAGGCGGGGGCGAAGAAGGCGACGACGAAGTCGCCGGCCAAGAAGACCGCCGCCAAGAAGACCGCGAAGAAGGCCGCTGCGAAGAAGTCCTGACCTCCCGGGCCGGTCGCCTTCCCCGGG
>DASSBB010000123.1:0-25470 GCA_035699145.1 Marmoricola sp. | reverse complement strand
GACCGGGTCGCGAAGAGCAGGTTCACCTTCGAGATGGCCGACCCCAAGCACCTCGGCCACGTCCTGCGGGCGGTCCGCCACGTCGAGGGCGTCTTCGACGCCTACCGCGTCACCGGTTGAGCCGCCCCCGACGCGAGGTTGAGCCGCCCCTCGTGCTGGTCGGGCACAGCGACCGCAGCGAGGCTGCGGACGTTCGACCAGCACGAGGGGCGGCTCAACCAAGCGCGAGGGGCGGCTCGACGTCAGGAGAACTCGTCGAGGGCCTTCTGGGCCTCCGTCAGCCATGACGAACGGGCCTCGATGGCCGCGGCGTGGTCGGCGGCCTTCTTCTCGTTGCCGGCCGCCAGGGCGCTCTCCCGCTTGCGCTCGAGATCGGCGATCGAGGCCTCGAGCTGGGCGACGGTGTCCGCGGCGCGCGCCCGGGCCTCCGGGTTCGACCGGCGCCAGGCGTCGTCCTCGACGCCGCGGATCCCCTGCTCGACCTTCCGCATCCTTCCCTCGAGCTCCTTCATCCGCTCGCGGGGGACCTTGCCGGCGGCGTCCCACCGGTCGGCGATGTCGCGGAAGGCGGCCTTGGCCGCCGGCAGGTCGGTGACCGGGAGGAGCGCCTCGGCCTCGACGAGCAGCGCCTCCTTCTTGGTGGCGTTCTCGGCGAACTCGGCGTCGGTCGCGGCGGAGGCGTCGTCGCGGGCGCCGAAGAAGACGTCCTGGGCCGCGCGGAACTTCTTCCAGAGCTGGTCGTCGACCCCCTTGGGGGCCGGACCGGCCTCCTTCCAACGCCGCATCAGCTCGCGGTAGGCACCCGCCGTCGGACCCCAGTCGGTCGAGCCGGAGAGCGCCTCTGCCTCCTTGACCAGCTTCTCCTTGACCCCCCGCGCGCCCTCGCGCCTCTCGTTGAGCTCGGCGAAGTGCTGCTTGCGGCGGCGCGTGTAGGTGGTGCGGGCGGTGGAGAAGCGGCGCCAGAGCGCGTCGTCCGCGGACTTCTCCAGCCGGGGCAGCTCCTTCCACTCGTCGAGGAGCGCGCGGAGCCGGTCCGCGCCCGCCTTCCAGTCGTTGCTCCCGGCGAGCTTCTCGGCCTCGGCGGCGATCCGCTCCTTCTCGACCTTGGCGTCGGTCAGCTTCCGGGCCCGCTCCGCGCGGCGCTTCTCACGCTGGGCCCCGATCAGCGCGACGAGCGCCTCGAGCCGTCGGTCGAGGGCGTCGAGGTCACCCACGGCCTGCGCCTCGGCCAGCGTGGCGCGGAGCTGCTTGAGGGCACCGGTCGCGTCGTCCGGGGCGACCGCTCCCGAGGCCACCCGCTTCTCGAGCAGCTCGATCTCGAAGACGAGGGCGTCGTACTTGCGGGCGAAGAAGCTGAGCCCCTCCGCCGGGTCGCCGCCGAGCCACTGGCCGACCTTGCGCTCGCCCTCGGCGGTGCGGACGTAGACGCTGCCGTCGTCGTCGACCCGCCCCCAGGTGGCCGACTCGCTCGGCTCGGTCGACGTGACCGTCGCGGGACGAGGCGGACGGGGCCGCGGAGGCCCGGGGAGCGGTGGCGGGACCGGGCGTGCGGCGTCGCCGCCTGACCCGGGGTCGCCGGGGGCGGTGGGGTCGGTCGCGCTGTTCACGAAGGGTCACCTCGGGTCGGCATCGGTGCAGGTCCGCCATCGTAGTCAATGCGACCGCCCCGACCCTGCGGCGGTCGATCCGTTGGGGAAGAGGACGGGGCGGTCGGTAGGCTGCCGTGGTCCCCCACCGAGTCAGGAGACGCGTCGTGTTCATCGCTGGATTCCCCGCCGGCCCGTGGGGGACCAACTGCTACGTCGCCGCGACCGCACCCGGGGCCGAGTGCGTCGTGGTCGACCCCGGCAAGGACGCGGCCGCCGGCGTCGCCGAGGTAGTCCGCGAGCACCGGCTGAAGCCCGTGGCGGTCCTCGTCTCGCACGGCCACGTCGACCACATGTGGTGCGTCGCCCCGGTCGCCGGCGCCTATGACGCCACCGCCTACATCCACCCCGACGACCGGCACCTGCTCAGCGACCCGATGGCCGCCATGTCCCCGGAGACCGCCGGGATGCTGCTGGGCGGCAAGTACGAGTTCGCCGAGCCCGACGAGGTCACCGAGATCGGGGACGGCCACCTCCTCGAGCTCGCCGGACTGACGTTCCACGTCGACCACACCCCCGGACACACCCCCGGGTCGATCACCTTCCGCACGCCGTACGACGCCGCAGACGTCAGCGAGGTGATGTTCTCCGGCGACCTGCTCTTCGCCGGCTCCATCGGCCGCACCGACCTGCCGGGCGGCGACCACGCCGTCATGCTGAGGAGCCTCACCGAGAAGGTCCTGCCGCTGCGCGACGACATCGTGGTGCTCCCTGGGCACGGTGATCAGACCAGCATCGGCCAGGAGCGGGCCACCAACCCCTACCTGCTCGAGCTGGTCCGCCAGACCGGCGCGTCCCGAGCCGCCCCCCGACGAGGGCTCTGATGGCCAGGCCCACCTCCCTGAGCGGGTTCCCCGAGCTGCTCCCCGCGCAGCGCCTCGCCGAGCTCCAGGTCATCGACAAGCTGGCCAGGACCTTCGAGCTGCACGGGTTCACGCCGCTCGAGACGCGGGCCGTCGAGCCGCTCGACCAGCTCCTGCGCAAGGGCGACACCTCCAAGGAGGTCTACGTCCTCAAGCGGCTCCAGGCCGCCGACGACGCCGATGACCAAGGTCCCGGACTGGGGCTGCACTTCGACCTGACGATCCCGTTCGCGCGCTACGTGCTGGAGCACGCCGGCAAGCTCGAGTTCCCGTTCCGGCGCTACCAGATCCAGAAGGTGTGGCGGGGGGAGCGCCCGCAGGAGGGGCGGTTCCGTGAGTTCACCCAGGCCGACATCGACGTGGTCGGCCGTGACCTGCTGCCCTTCCACCACGACGTCGAGGTCGCCCGGGTCATGGTGGACGCGCTCACCGGGCTCGACTTCCTGCCGGCGTTCCGGCTGCAGGTCAACAACCGGAAGCTGATCCAGGGCTTCTACACCGGGCTCGGGGTCACCGACCTCGACGAGGTCATGCGGATCGTCGACAAGCTCGACAAGCTGCCCGCGGAGCAGGTCCGATCGCTGCTCGTCGGCGACGCCGGGCTGTCCGAGGAGCAGGCGGACCAGTGCCTGGCGCTGGCGCGGATCGAGGCCACCGACCTCTCCTTCGTCGACGAGGTCCGCGCGCTCGGCGTGAAGCACGAGCTGCTCGACGAGGGGCTCGACGAGCTCGCCGCCGTCATCGAGGGGTGCGCCGACCTGGTCACCGACCGGGTCGCGATCGTCGCGGAGCTCAAGATCGCCCGCGGGCTCGACTACTACACCGGCACGGTCTTCGAGACCCGGCTGGCCGGCTACGAGTGGCTCGGCTCCATCTGCTCCGGCGGCCGGTACGACGCCCTCGCCGCCGACGGGCGGACGTCGTACCCGGGGGTGGGGATCTCCCTGGGGGTCAGCCGGCTGCTCGTCCCCCTGTTCCAGCGCGGGCTGCTGACCACCGACCGCTCGGTCCCCAGCGCGGTCCTCGTCGCCGTGCCGCGCGAGGACGACCGGGCCACGTGCGACGCGGTCGCGCAGCGGCTCCGGGCCCGGGGGATCCCCACCGAGGTGGCGGCGTCCGCGCAGAAGTTCGGGAAGCAGATCCGCTACGCCGAGCGGCGGGGCATCCCGTTCGTCTGGTTCCCCGGCGCCGAGGGATCATCCGACCAGATCAAGGACATCCGCAGCGGCGACCAGGTCGACGCCGACGCGGACGGCTGGGAGCCGCCCGCCCAGGACCTGACGCCCACCATCGTCTCGCACACCCCCGAGGAGCTCTCTTGATCCGCACCCACGACGCCGGCGCACTGCGGGCCGAGCACGTCGGCCAGACCGTCACGCTCGCCGGCTGGGTCGCCCGCCGCCGCGACCACGGCGGGGTGGCGTTCCTCGACCTCCGTGACGCCAGCGGCGTCGTCCAGGTGGTCGTCCGCGACGAGGCGGTCGCGCACCAGCTGCGGTCGGAGTTCTGTGTGAAGGTCGTGGGGGAGGTCGCGTCGCGCCCCGAGGGGAACCAGAACCCGCAGCTCCCGACCGGCGAGGTCGAGGTGATCGCCACCGAGGTCGAGGTGCTCAGCGCCTCTGCTCCGCTGCCGTTCCCCATCGACGAGCACGTCGAGGTCGGGGAGGACGTCCGGCTCAAGCACCGCTACCTCGACCTGCGCCGAGCCGGCCCGGCCGCCGCGCTGCGGCTGCGGAGCCAGGTCAACCACGCCGCCCGGGAGGTGCTCCACGACCGTGGCTTCGTCGAGGTGGAGACCCCGACGCTCACGCGGTCGACCCCCGAGGGCGCCCGCGACTTCCTGGTGCCGGCGCGGCTCCAGCCCGGCAGCTGGTACGCGCTGCCGCAGAGCCCACAGCTGTTCAAGCAGCTGCTCATGGTCGGCGGGATGGAGCGGTACTACCAGATCGCCCGCTGCTACCGCGACGAGGACTTCCGCGCGGACCGGCAGCCGGAGTTCACCCAGCTCGACATCGAGATGTCGTTCGTGGAGGAGGACGACGTTCTCGCCCTCGCCGAGGAGGTCCTGCGCGCGCTCTGGGCGCTGGTCGGCCACGAGCTGGCCACCCCGATCCCTCGGATGACCTACGCCGAGGCGATGGCGCGCTACGGCACCGACAAGCCGGACCTACGGACCGAACTCGAGCTCACCGACTGCACCGAGTTCTTCGCCGACACCTCGTTCCGGGTGTTCCAGGCGCCGTACGTAGGGGCCGTCGTCATGCCCGGCGGCGCCAGCCAGCCCCGCAAGCAGCTCGACGCCTGGCAGGAGTGGGCGAAGCAGCGCGGCGCCCGAGGCCTCGCCTACGTGCTCGTCGGTCAGGACGGCGAGCTCGGCGGACCGGTCGCCAAGAACCTCACCGACCAGGAACGGGCAGGGATCGCGGCGCACGTCGGCGCGCGACCCGGCGACTGCATCTTCTTCGGCGCGGGCGCCGCCAAGTCCTCGCGCGCGCTCCTCGGCGCGGCCCGCCTCGAGGTCGCCCGCCGCTGTGGGCTCATCGACGAGTCCGCGTGGAGCTTCCTGTGGGTCGTCGACGCGCCGCTCTTCGAGCCGGCGGACGACGCCACGGCCTCCGGCGACGTGGCGGTCGGCAGCGGTGCCTGGACCGCGGTGCACCACGCGTTCACCTCGCCGAAGGCCGAGTCGCTCGACACCTTCGACACCGACCCGGGCAACGCGCTGGCCTACGCCTACGACATCGTCTGCAACGGCAACGAGATCGGCGGCGGCTCGATCCGGATCCACCGCGAGGACGTCCAGAAGCGCGTCTTCGCCGTCATGGGGCTCGGGGAGGCCGAGGCCCAGGAGAAGTTCGGCTTCCTCCTCGAGGCGTTCAAGTACGGCGCCCCGCCGCACGGCGGGATCGCCTTCGGCTGGGACCGGATCTGCGCCCTGCTCAGCGGCTCGGAGTCGATCCGCGACGTCATCGCGTTCCCGAAGACCGGCAACGGCTACGACCCCCTCACCGCGGCTCCGGCGCCGATCACCCCGGAGCAGCGCAGGGAGGCCGGCGTCGACGCAAAACCGCAGCGCGCTGCCACTGGGTCACGGCCCGGCGATGAGGACGTAACGGTTTGAGCACGACTGACCGTTCCGGGCGGTCGACCCGTGACGGGCTGACCTCCGTGTGGTGAGGTGGAAAGGTTAGAAGCGGGACCAACGTCACGCCTTTCCACCACCCACATTTCCATCACGATGGAGGAATCCATGAGGCGACCGAAGCGTCTAGCGACCTTCGCCCTCCCCGTTGCCACTGCCCTGATCCTCGCCAGCTGCTCCGGCGGCGGCACAGAGGAAGAGGGCGGCAACGGGGCCAGCAACGAGAGCAGTGGTCAGGAGGGTGGCAGCTTCAGCGTCTCGACCGCTGAGCCCGAGGCCTTCGCGCCGACCAGTGCCTGCTACTCGTCCGGCTGCTCGCAGATCATCAGCATGGTCTGGACCGGCCTGCTCCAGGTCGACCCCGAGACGACGGACCAGCAGCTCCGGATGGCCGAGTCCATCGAGTCCGAGGACGGCCAGAACTGGACGATCAAGCTGAAGGACGGCTTCACCTTCCACAACGGTGAGCCCGTCAACGCCGAGTCGTTCCTCCGCGGGTGGAACTACGCCGCCTACGGTCCGAACGCGACCCAGGTCGGGTTCTTCTTCGACAAGGTCCAGGGCTACGACGACATGCAGGGGAAGAACCCCAAGGCGAAGACGCTCGCCGGAGTCAAGGCCGTCGACGACCTGACCATCGAGGTCGCCCTCAACGAGCCGTTCTCGCAGTGGCCGATGGTGATGAGCTACACGCCCGCCTTCGCACCGATGGCCAAGGAGTGCGAGGCGGACATCAAGGCTTGCAACGAGATGCCGATCGGCAACGGCGCCTACCAGTTCGCCGAGAAGTGGCAGCACAACCAGTCGATCACGCTGGAGAAGTTCGCCGACTACCCCGACGAGGAGTCCGCGGGGCTCGCCGACGAGATCCAGTTCAAGATCTACGGTGACCTGAAGACGGCCTACCGCGACTTCCAGGCCGGCAACCTCGACATCGTCGACTCGGTCGACCCGAGCCAGCGGCTCCAGGCCGAGGGCCAGTACGGCGACCAGATCCTCAAGGCCGAGAGCGGCAGCTACTCCTACTTCGGCTTCCCGCTCTACGACGAGGCCTTCCAGGACATCAAGATGCGGCAGGCGCTCTCGCTGGCGATCGACCGTCAGGCGATCATCGACCGGGTCCTCAACGGCGACTACGAGCCCGCGACCGGCATCCTCCCCGGCTTCGTCCCCGGCGCGCGGGAGGACGTCTGCGAGTTCTGCGAGTACGACCCCGAGCGCGCCAAGCAGCTGTACGACGAGGCCGGTGGCCTTCCGGGCGACAGGGTGCACATCTGGTTCAACAACGACGGTGGGCACGAGCAGTGGGTGCAGGCGATGGCCCAGGGCTGGCAGCAGGACCTCGGGATCGACTTCGAGTTCGAGTCGATGCCGTTCACGCCGTACCTCGGCGCGCTGGGCACCCGCAGCAAGGTGGACGGTCCCTACCGTCTCGGCTGGCTGCCGGACTACCCGTCGCCGGAGAACTACCTCAACCCGATCTACGGCGCCGGCAGCTCCAACTACGGCGACTGGGGCGGCGAGGGCACCGGCACCGAGGAGTCCCACCAGAAGTTCTTGGAGCTCGTCGACCAGGGCAACGCAGCTCCGACGGTGGAGGAGGGCATCCCCGCCTACCAGGCTGCCGCGGACATCGTGATGGACGAGATGGTCGTCATCCCGCTGTGGTTCGGCAAGACCTTCATCCTCTACAGCGACAACGTGGAGGGCGTGGCCTACAGCCCGCTCGACCAGATCCTGCTCAAGCAGGTTTCGGTCGTCAGCTGACCGGGCAGAGCACATAGACAAGGGCGGGTGCGGGCCGGCTGGCCCGCACTCGCCCGAGTCTCGCCCTCAGCACAGAAGGAAGAGGGACCGTGGGTCGTTACACGATTCGACGTTTGTTGCACTTCATCCCGGTGCTGCTGGGCACCATGTTCATCCTTCACTACCTGCAGACGCTGTCGTTCCAGATCAGCGGCAACCCGATCCGGTCGCTCTTCGGTGACCGGCAGCCGCCGCAGGAGACGATCGACGCGCTGACCCGGGCCTTCGGACTCGACGACCCCTGCCTGGACCAGCCGGGCAACCCCTGCATCGGCATGTACTTCGAGCGGCTCGGGCGGTACGCCCAGGGCGACTTCGGCACGGACTTCAACCGGCAGGACGTCCTCGACCTGATCACCCGGGCAGCCCCGATCACCGTGCGGCTGACGCTCCTGGCGCTGCTCTTCGAGGCGATCATCGGCATCACCGCCGGCGTCCTCGCCGGACTCCGCAAGGACCGGTTCGTCGACAACTTCGTCCGGCTCTCGACCGTCCTCCTGATCTCGGTCCCGGTGTTCGTGCTCGGCGTGCTCCTCCAGATCCTCACCGGCCTCTACATCGGGAACTGGGTCCGAGATCTGGGCGCTCCACCCTGGGTCGAGGCGATCTTCTCGGTCACCTACCAGGCCGACCATCCGTGGGCGAGCCTGGTGGTTCCCGGCTTCGTCCTCGGCGGCCTGTCCCTCGGGTTCATCGCCCGGCTCACCCGGACGAGCCTCATCGAGACGCTGCGGAGCGACTACGTCCGCAGCGCCCGCGCCAAGGGGCTGAGCAACCGCCGCGTGGTCGGCGTCCACGCCCTGCGCAACTCACTCATCCCGGTCGTCACCTACATCGGCATCGACGTCGGGGCGCTGATGGGTGGCGCACTGGTCACGGAAGGCATCTTCAACATCCCGGGCATCGGCGGCCTCACCTTCGGGGCGGTCAGACAGGGAGAGACCCCGGTGGTGATCGCCGTCGCGACGCTGCTGACCATGGTCTTCCTGGTCGCCTCGTTGCTCGTCGACCTCCTGTACGCCGTACTCGACCCGAGGATCCGCTATGAGTGACAACGTCTCGACGGTGGAATTGGAGGACGCGTCCGCGCAGGACAAGGGCGCGGCCACCGGCAGCCTGTGGAGCGACGCCCGCAAACAGCTCTTCCGCAGCCCGGTGTTCGTCGTCGCCCTGCTGATCGTGCTCGTGGTGATCTCCTGGGCGGCGTTCCCGTCCCTGTGGACCAACACCTCCCCGGAGCACTGCGTGCTCATGGAGAACCGGCAGCCCCCGGGCAACGGCCACATCTTCGGGACCACCGTGCTCGGCTGCGACATGTACACCCACGTCATCTACGGTGCGCGGCCCTCCATCGTCATCGCGGTGCTCGTCACCGGCGCCACGGCGCTCGTCGGCGGCGGGCTGGGGATCCTGTCGGGCTACTACGGCGGCTGGACCGACACGATCATCTCGAGGTTGACCGACGTCGTCCTGGGCCTGCCGTTCATCCTCGGCGCCCTGGTCTTCCTCGCGCTGCTGCAGCAGCAGAACATCTGGACGGTCATGTTCGTGCTCATCGTGCTCGGGTGGACCTCGATGATGCGCATCGTGCGCGGGACCGTGATCGCGCTGCGCGACCAGGACTTCGTCGAGGCCGCGCGCGCGATGGGGGCGAAGAACTCCTGGATCATCTTCAAGCACATCCTGCCCAACGCACTGTCGCCGATCATCGTGCTGTCGACGCTCTACGTCGGGACCTACGTGGCAGCCGAGGCGACACTGACGTTCCTCGGCGTCGGGCTGCAGCCGCCCGCGATCTCGTGGGGGATCCTCATCGCCGAGGGCCAGGGGCTCGCCGTCTCCGGGCTGCCGCACCTTCTCGTCTTCCCGAGCGTCGCCCTCATCCTCACCGTGCTCAGCTTCATCATGCTGGGCGACTCCCTGCGCGACGCGCTCGACCCGAGAGGACGCTGATGAGCACCTCAGCCGAGACGATGACGATGGGTGACCCTGACCGGGCCGCCACCCGCCGCAAGGACCCTCTGGCCGGGCTCGGGTTCGACGAGTCGGCTCCGCTGCTGCAGGTCCGCGACCTCCAGGTGGAGTTCCACACCCGCGAGGGCGTCGCGCACGCCGTCAACGGGGTCGACTTCGAGGTGCACGCCGGTCAGACCCTCGGCATCCTCGGGGAGTCGGGTTGTGGCAAGTCGGTCACGTCGCAGGCGATCATGGGGATCCTCGACGTGCCGCCGGCGAAGATCGCCGGCGGGCAGGTGATCCTGCAGGGGGTCGACCTGCTGAAGCTGCCGGAGAGCTCGCGGCGGCAGGTCCGGGGGAACCGGATCGGCATGGTCTTCCAGGACGCGCTCAGCTCGCTGAACCCGGTCTTCTCGGTCGGGTGGCAGCTCGCCGAGCAGTTCCGCATGCACTGGGGCTACTCCAAGGGCGATGCGAAGAAGGAGGCGGCGCGGCTGCTGGACCTGGTGGGGATCCCCGACGCGAAGAACCGCGTCGACGACTTCCCGCACCAGTTCTCCGGCGGCATGCGGCAGCGCGTGATGATCGCGATGGCGCTCGCCCTCGACCCGGTCCTCCTCATCGCCGACGAGCCGACGACCGCGCTCGACGTCACGGTGCAGGCCCAGATCATGCGGCTGCTCGAGGAGATGCAGCAGGAGCGCAACATGGGGCTGATCCTGATCACCCACGACATGGGCGTGGTCGCGGACGTCGCCGACCAGATCTGCGTCATGTACGCCGGGAAGGTGGTCGAGCGGGCCGACGTCGTGTCGATCTACGACGCCCCTGCGCACCCGTACACCAAGGCGCTGCTGGAGTCGATCCCGCGGGTCGACATGAAGGGCACCAAGCTGGCCTCGATCGAGGGGCTGCCGCCGAACCTGACCAAGCTGCCGCCCGGCTGCTCCTTCCACCCGAGGTGCGGCTACGCCAAGGACGTGTGCCGGGTCGACGAGCCACCGCTCTACGAGGTCGCCCCCGGCCGCCGCAGCGCCTGCCACTTCTACGAGGAGGTCCTGAGCTCATGAGTGAGGTCGTCCTCTCCGCCGTCGACGTGAAGAAGCACTTCCCGATCACCCAGGGGATCGTCTTCAAGCGGACCATCGGCCAGGTCAAGGCGGTCGACGGGATCACCCTCGACCTGCACCGGGGCGAGACGCTCGGGCTCGTCGGCGAGTCCGGCTGCGGCAAGTCCACGCTGAGCAGGGTGCTCATGGGGCTGATCAAGGCGACCTCGGGGTCGGTGAAGCTCGAGGGCGAAGAGCTGGTCGGCATGAAGGAGAGGCGGCTCCGCCAGCTCCGCCGCAACGTCCAGATCATCTTCCAGGACCCCTACGCGTCGCTGGACCCGCGGATGACGGTCGGCGACATCGTCAGCGAGCCGTTCCGGATCCACAAGGACGCGGTGCCCAAGGGCGACGTGAAGAAGACGGTCCAGGAGCTTCTCGAGGTGGTCGGGCTCAACCCGGAGCACTACAACCGGTTCCCGCACCAGTTCTCCGGCGGCCAGCGGCAGCGCATCGGCATCGCCCGGGCGCTCGCGCTCCGGCCCAGGGTGATCATCTGCGACGAGCCGGTCTCGGCGCTCGACGTGTCGGTGCAGGCCCAGGTGATCAACCTGCTCGAGCGGCTGCAGGCCGAGCTGGACCTCTCCTACATCTTCGTCGCGCACGACCTCTCCGTGGTCCGTCACATCGCCGACCGGGTCGCGGTGATGTACCTCGGCAAGGTGGTCGAGATCGCCGACGAGGAGACGCTCTACGAGCGGCCGACCCACCCTTACACGCAGGCGCTCCTCTCCGCCGTACCGGTGCCCGACCCCACGATGCGCGGTCACCGGGACCAGATCGTCCTCCAGGGCGACCTGCCTTCGCCGGCAAACCCGCCGTCGGGGTGCCGGTTCCGCACCCGGTGCTGGAAGGCCGAGGACATCTGTGCCCGCGAGGAGCCGCCCCTGGTGGACCGGCCCGCCGACCCGCACCCGTCCGCCTGCCACTTCGCCGAGGTCCGCGACGTCGTCCACGCCACCGACTAGCGGGCGGGTCGCCCGTGAGCGTACTGCGACTGCTTCTGCCGGCCGTCGCCGTCGCGGCGCTCAGCGTCCTCGGTGCGTGCGGCGAGGACACCGGGCAGCCGGCTGAGGAGAGATCCGTGGAGTCACCGTCCGCCTTCGACGCCGCCACGGCGACCCTCAGCGACCAGCCGTTCTGCGAGACGGTGGACATCACCCTCGTCGCCGGAGCGCTGGGAATGCCGGCGGACCAGGTGGAGCTCCTCGAGGACAGCGGCGTCGACGAGGAGCTCCCGAGCACCCGGAGGGTCAACTCCTGCGCGTTCGGGTCGACCGAGAAGCGACTCGTCATGACCGTGCAGCCACGGCGTGCCGAGGCCGCGGTGGAGCGGCGGATCGACAAGTACCGCAACGACGAGCGGAGCTGTCAGGTGGCGGACGACTCGTGGTTCGGCTCTCCGGGCGTGGTCGCCGACTGCGAAGGCGGAGGCGCGCCACGCGAGGTCGCCGTCACCGGGCTCGTCGGCTCGAGCGGCTTCTTCTGCTCCGCGGTCGTCGACGCCGGAGTGGGACCCGAGCTCCACGACGCGACGGTGGAGGTCTGCCGGGACACCCTGGAGACGCTCGGGATCCCGGACTGACATGGAGGGGCTCTTCGAGTACGACGGCCCGGGCGATCGTCCGGGACCGGCCGTCGGCGGCGGCACCCTGGCCGGCAACGTCCACGAGTCGGCTCCTCTCGCCGTACGGATGCGACCACGCACGCTGGACGAGCTGGTCGGCCAGCGGCAGCTGCTCGCCGCCGGGTCGCCGCTGCGCCGCCTCGTCGAGGGCGACCAGCCGATGTCCCTCATCCTCTGGGGACCGCCGGGCACCGGGAAGACGACGATCGCCTCGATCCTGAGCCGCCAGACCGACCGGCACTTCGTCGAGGTGTCCGCGGTCGCCGCCGGTGTCAAGGAGGTGCGGGCGGCGATCGACGCAGCCCGCAACCGGCTGGCGCGCAGTGGCCAGGAGTCGGTGCTCTTCGTCGACGAGGTGCACCGGTTCACGAAGGCGCAGCAGGACGCGTTGCTCCCCGGTGTCGAGAACCGCTGGGTCACCCTCGTCGCGGCGACGACGGAGAACCCGTTCTTCAGCGTCATCTCACCGCTGCTCTCGCGCTCCCTGCTGCTGACCCTGGAACCGCTCACCGACGACGACGTGAGAGGGGTCCTCGAGTCGGCGCTCGCCGACGAGCGGGGGTACGACGGAACCGTCGAGGTCGAGCAATCGGCACTCGACCACCTGGTGCGGCTGGCCGGCGGCGACGCCCGCCGCGGGTTGACCTACTTGGAGGCGGCGGCGGGCGCGGCGACGGCGACCGGCGGGGACACCGTCACCCTCGAGGTCGCGGAGAGCGCCGTGGACCGGGCGGCGGTTCGCTACGACCGGGCCGGCGACCAGCACTACGACGTCATCAGCGCCTTCATCAAGTCGATCCGCGGCTCCGACGTCGACGCGGCGCTCCACTACCTGGCGCGGATGGTGGAGGCAGGGGAGGACCCCCGGTTCATCGCCCGGCGGCTCGTCATCGTCGCCAGCGAGGACATCGGCCTCGCTGACCCGACGGCGTTGACGACCGCGGTCGCCGCCGCCCAGGCGGTCCAGCTCATCGGCATGCCCGAGGGGCGGCTCAACCTCGCGCAGGCGGTGATCGCGCTGGCGGTCGCCCCGAAGTCGAACGCGGTGATCAAGGCGATCGACGAGGCGTCGGCCGACGTGCGGGCAGGGAAGCTCGGCCCGGTCCCGGCGCACCTGCGCGACGCGCACTACGGCGGCTCCAAGAAGCTCGGTCACGGCAAGGGGTACCAGTACGCCCACGACGCCCCGTTCGGCGTGGCCGAGCAGCAGTACGCCCCGGACGTGGTCGCCGATGCGACGTACTACCGGCCGACGAGCCTCGGCGCGGAGGCCGCGGTCAAGGAGCGGTGGGAGCGGCTGCGCCGCATCGTGCGCGGCGAGCGCGACAGGTAGGGTTCCCTCCCATGGGCCCGGCCGCACAGACAGCAGCGCTGGTCGCTGCGGTCGTCGCCGCGGCGGCGCTCCTCCTCGTGACCGTCGCGCTGCTCCGCGCCACCCGCGCGCAGCGCGAACGGCTCGACCGGGAGCTGCTCACCTCCCGCGACGAGGTCGCGCAGCTGAGCCGCCGGGTCGCCGAGCTCTCCCAGGAGGTCACCGAGACGCGTCGCGCGTCCGAGGAGGAGCGGGACTACGTGATCACCTCGCTGGCCGGGGCCGGCGGCGAGCAGGGGCCGCTGCTGCGGCACGACGAGCGGCGCGACCGTCCGACGGTCGGCGGCGTCGTGGAGGACCAGCTCGTCGGCCTGCTCGCCCGCGGCCAGGACGCGTCACGGCTCCGTGCCCGGGCGGTCGGCGTCGTCGTCCGCACGGTCGCGCTCGGCCACGGCGTACGACGGGCGCTCTCGGCGGACGTCCTGGACCGCGCCGCCGCAGAGGCGCACGTGGCGCGCCGGCGGTCCCGGCGGGAGCGGCGGCGGGAGCTGCGCGAGGCCCGCCGGCTCGTCCGGGGAACCCGGCTCGCCGGCGACCGGGACGAGCAGCCGGCCGGGCGGCACCGCGAGGACGCCGCCTGATGCGTGGCATCTGGTTCGTCGCCGGCACCGCGGCGGGCGTCTACGCGACGGCGAAGGCGCGCCGCGCCGCGGAGGCCCTCACCGTCGACGGGATCCACGACCGGCTCACCGGCTGGTTCGCCGGTGCCCGGGTGCTCCGGGACGAGCTGCGCGCCGGCACGGCCGAGAAGGAAACAGAGTTGCGGGGCCGGCTCAGCCTCGTGCCTGATGGGAACACGCGGCAGCTGACGAGCGGCCGGGACCTCGACACCACATGGAAGGGCGACGACTGATGGAGACCGCGGAGATCCGGCGGCGGTTCATCACCCACTTCACCGAACGCGGGCACACCTACGTGCCGTCGGCCTCGTTGCTCCTCGACGACCCCAACCTGCTGTTCGTCAACGCCGGCATGGTCCCGTTCAAGCCCTACTTCCTCGGGCAGGAGACGCCGCCGTACGACCGGGCGGTCAGCGTGCAGAAGTGCGTCCGCACCCTCGACATCGAGGAGGTCGGCAAGACCACCCGGCACGGCACGTTCTTCCAGATGAACGGCAACTTCTCGTTCGGCGACTACTTCAAGGAGGGTGCCGTCGAGCTCGCCTGGGAGCTGGTGACGAAGTCGCAGGCCGACGGCGGCTACGGCTTCCCGGAGGACCGGCTCTACGCCAGCGTCTACGCCGACGACGAGGAGGCGATCGGCTTCTGGCGCAAGGTGGCCGGCCTCCCCGACGACCGGATCGTGCGGCTCGGCCCCAAGGACAACTACTGGTCGATGGGGGTGCCCGGCCCCGGCGGCCCGTGCAGCGAGATCCTCATCGACCGCGGCCCCGAGTTCGGCGCGGAGCGGGACTGGGACGCGGGCGACCGCTACCTGGAGTTCTGGAACCTCGTCTTCATGCAGGACGAGCTGTCGGCGGTGCGGTCCAAGGAGGAGTTCGACATCCGCGGTCCGTTGCCGAAGAAGAACATTGACACCGGCATGGGACTCGAACGTGTTGCCTACCTGCTCCAGGGCAAGGACAACATGTACGAGATCGACGAGATGTTCCCGGTCATCGAGCGGGCGAGCGAGCTGTCCGGCCGCCGCTACGGCCGGGGCGGCCAAGAGGGCCACGACGACGACGTGCGGTTCCGCGTCGTCTGCGACCACGTGCGCAGCGGGATGATGCTGATCAGCGACGGCGTCACTCCCGGCAACGAGGGGCGCGGCTACGTCCTGCGCCGTCTGCTGCGCCGTGCGGTCCGCTCGATGCGGCTCCTCGGCGTCGAGGAGCGGGTCCTCCCCGAGCTGTTCCCCGTGAGCCGGGACCAGATGTTGGCGTCGTACCCCGAGCTCGAGCTGCAGTGGGAACGGATCTCCTCGGTGGCCTATGCCGAGGAGGACGCGTTCCGGGCCACCTTGCGGGCGGGCACGCAGCTCTTCGACATGGCGGTGACCGAGGCGCGCGGCTCCGCCGAGCCGGCCCTGAGCGGAGACCAGGCGTTCCGCCTCCACGACACCTACGGCTTCCCGATCGACCTGACCCTCGAGATGGCGTCGGAGCAGGGGCTCTCGGTCGACGAGGAGGGGTTCCGCCGGCTGATGAGCCAGCAGCGGGAGCGGGCCAAGGCGGACGCGAGGTCCAAGAGGGCCAAGCACGGCGAGACCCACCACTACCGCGCGCTGGCGGACACGCTCGGCCGGCCCGTGGAGTTCACCGGGTACGACGAGGTGGTCAGCGAGGCGACCGTCCGCGGCATCCTCGCCGGGGCCGGGTCGGCGAGCTCGGCGCGCGAGGGCGAGGAGATCGAGCTCGTCCTCGACCGCACGCCGTTCTACGCCGAGGGCGGCGGCCAGCTCGCGGACCAAGGGGTCGTCGAGCTGGGCAACGGGGCGAGGCTCGAGGTGCTCGACGTCCAGTCGCCCATCACCGGGCTGATCGTCCACCAGGCCAAGGTGCTCTCCGGAGAGGTGCTGGTCGGCGAGCCGGCGCACGCCCTCGTCGACATCGAGCGGCGCCGGTCGATCAGCCGCGCGCACACCGCGACCCACATGGTGCACAAGGCGTTCCGGGAGGCGCTCGGCGACACCGCGACCCAGGCCGGCTCCGAGAACGCCCCGGGCCGCTTCCGGTTCGACTTCTCCGCGTCGGGGTCGGTGCCGGCGTCGGTCCTCGCCGACGTGGAGGCCCGGGTCAACGACCTCGTGCTGGCAGACCTGCCGGTCCACGCCGAGGTGATGTCGCAACAGGAGGCCGTCCGCTCCGGCGCGATGGCGCTCTTCGGCGAGAAGTACGGCGACGAGGTCCGCGTGGTCTCCGTCGGCGACTGGGCCCGGGAGCTCTGCGGGGGGACCCACACGGGCCGCTCGGCCCAGCTCGGGGTCGTCAAGCTCCTCGGCGAGTCCTCGATCGGCTCGGGGGTGCGTCGCGTGGAGGCGCTGGTCGGCGCCGACGCCTACCGGTTCCTGGCCCGTGAGCACGTGCTGGTCGCCCAGCTCAGCGAGGCGCTCAAGGCGCGGCCCGAGGAGCTCCCGGAGCGGGTGGCGGACCTCGTCGAGCGGCTGCGCGGCGCGGAGAAGGAGATCGAGCGGGTCCGGGTGGCCCAGCTGCTCGCGTCCGCGGGCGAGCTCGCCCAGGCGGCGGAGGACGTCTCCGGGGTGGCCTTCGTCGGCCACCGCGTGGACGGCGCCAACGCCGGTGACGTGCGCAAGCTCGCCCTCGACGTCCGCGGCCGGATGCCGGCGGCGCGTCCCGGCGTGGTCGCGGTCATCGGCTCGACGGGCGGCAAGCCGGCCGTCGTCGTCGCGGTCAACGACGAGGCGCGGGGCCGGGGGCTCTCCGCGAACGCGCTCGTCAAGATCGCCTCGACGGCTCTGGGCGGCAGCGGCGGCGGCAAGGACGACGTGGCCCAGGGCGGTGGCGCCGACGCGACCCACGCCGACCAGGCGCTCACCGACGTGCGTGCGCAGGTGGCCCGGACCGTCGCCTCCTGATGAGCCGCCCGACATGAGACGGGGGGTCCGGCTCGGCGTCGACGTCGGTGACGTGCGGATCGGCGTCGCCTCGAGCGACCCGTCCGGGCTGATCGCCACGCCGGTGGAGACCGTGCCGCGCGGGGCCGGCGACGTCGCCCGGCTCCGCGCGCTCGCCGCCGACCTCGGTGCCACCGAGGCCGTCGTGGGGCTGCCCCGCTCGCTGTCGGGCGGCGAGGGGCCGGCCGCGGTGAAGGTCCGCGCGTTTGCCACGGAGCTGGCGGACGCGTTCGCCGGCGACGGCGTCGCCGTACGCCTGTGTGACGAGCGGCTGAGCACGGTCTCGGCCGAGGCCGTCCTCCGGGAGCAGGGGCGCAAGGGCAAACGGCGACGTGCCGTCGTGGATCAGGCGGCTGCCGTCGTGATCCTGCAGAATGCACTCGACACCGAGCGTGGGACCGGGCGACCGGCGGGGGAGCTGGTGCCACCGAGGACGAGCGACCAGGGAGACCCGTGAGCGACGAGCGCCATGACCCGTTCGACGACGTGCCTCGGGACGACCCGGCCGAGGACCGCGGGTTCTTCGGAGCCGCCCTCGAGGAGGAGACCGCCCACGAGGAGGACGCCGTCGAGGCCCCCCGTGCCCGACGGAGCCGCGGGGGGCTGCTGAGCTGCCTCGTCGTGGTGGTCGTGGTCGCCGCGCTCGTGGGTGGGGGAGCGTTCGCCCTGCTCGCCGGCAAGGACAAGCTCCAGGAGCTCTTCGCTGGTCCCGAGGACTACTCCGGCGAGGGCACCGGCGAGGTGGTGTTCGAGGTCAGCGAGGGCGAGAGCTCCGCCGCGATCGGGCGCAACCTCGAGGAGGCGGGCGTCGTGAAGAGCGCCGAGGCCTTCACCGAGGCAGCCGACGACAACAGCAAGTCACGGGGCATCCAGGTCGGCTTCTACAGCCTGCGCAAGAAGATGTCGGCCGAGGCCGCGCTCGAGGTGCTGGTCGACCCGGCGAACCTGGTGCGCAACACGGTCACCGTCCCCGAGGGGCTCCGGGTCGAGGACACGATCGAGCTGCTCGCGAAGAAGACCGACGTGCCGCTGCGGCAGTTCAAGCGGGTCCTCGAGTCGCCCAAGCGCATCGGACTGCCGCCGTACGCCAAGGGCAACGCCGAGGGGTACCTCTTCCCGGCGACCTACGCGTTCGCACCGAACGCCGATGCCGAGTCGATGCTGTCGCAGATGGTCGACCGGTGGCGGCAGGCGGCGAAAGAGGCCGACCTCGAGGCGCGTGCGAAGGAGCTCGGCTACACGCCGGGCGAGGTGATGATCGTCGCCAGCCTGGTGGAGGCCGAGGCGAACCGCCCCCAGGACCGGGGCAAGGTCGCCCGGGTCATCTACAACCGGCTGGAGACCGACGCCACCAACCGGCTGCTCCAGATCGACGCCACCGTCAACTACGCGCTCGGCCGGGACCTCGGGCTCGGGCTCACCGCCGAGGACCTCCAGGTGGACTCGCCGTACAACACCCGTCGCTACCCCGGCCTGCCGCCCGGCCCGATCGAGTCGCCTGGCGACGCGGCGATCGAGGCGGCTGCCAACCCGACACCGGGGGACTGGATCTACTACGTCACGGTCAACCTCGACACGGGGGAGACGAAGTTCACCGACGACTACGACGAGTTCCTCCGGTTGAAGAACGTCGAGCTGGCGGCGTTCTGCGACGGCTCGGACCGGTGCTGAGCGGCACCCGCCGCTGCGCGGTGCTCGGCAGCCCGATCCGGCACTCGCTCTCGCCGGTGCTGCACCGGGCGGCGTACGACGAGCTGGGGCTCGACTGGAGCTACGGCATCGTCGAGCTCGAGACCGAGGGGCTGTCGACGTTCCTCGACTCCCTCGACGCGTCGTGGCGGGGACTCTCGCTGACGATGCCGCTCAAGCGCGCCGTGGTGCCGCTCCTCGACGAGCTGACCGACCGGGCCCGGGTCGCGGCGGCCGCCAACACGGTCGTGCTGGGAGGTGGCCGGCGGCTCGGCGACAACACCGACGTCCCCGGCGCCGCGGCTGCGCTGACCGAGCGGTGGGACGGCCCGGTCGACCGGGCGGTGGTGCTCGGCGGCGGCGCCACGGCGGCGTCGGTGCTGCTGGCCCTGGCGGACCTAGGGTGCCGGTCGGCCACCCTGCTGGTCCGCGACCCCGCCCGGGCCGACGAGACGGTGACCGCCGTACGCCGGCACGAGCGGCCGCCGTCGCTCGTGGTGGAGCGGCTCGCCGACGCCCGCCCTGCCGATGTGGAGGTCCTGGTGTCGACGATCCCGGCGGCCGCACAGGGGGAGGGCGAGCTGCGGCTCGCCGAGGCGGCCGGTGTGGTGTTCGAGGTGCTCTACGACCCGTGGCCCACCCCGCTCGCCGCCGCCGCGGAGGCGGCAGGGCAGCCGCTCGTCGGCGGGCTGGACCTGCTGGTCCACCAGGCGGTCGTCCAGGTGGAGCTGATGACCGGGGTGGCGACGGCGCCGCTGACGGCGATGCGGGCCGCGGGGGAGGCCGCCCTCGCCGCACGTTGGGGAGAACGGCCCTCGGGCGGGGGTGCGCTCGTCTAGGCTCGCCGACCATGGGCTGGTTCCTCGACACGGCGGCGGCGATGGCCGCCGCGGGGTTCGTGACCGGGCTCGCGGTGCCCTCGCTCGTCGGCCGGATCCCGGAGCCGGCGAGCGACGAGGTCGAGCTCGACGAGGCGGACACGACCGCCCCGGGGCAGCCGACCCGTCCGGTCGGGCCCGCGCCGGACACCGTGGTCGAGGAGCCGAAGGAGACCTATGCCGCCATCGCCGCGCTGCCCGGCCTCGGCTGGAAGACTGCCGTGGCGGGCGCTGTCGTCGGCGGGCTCGTCGGTGCGCGGACCGGCTGGGAGTGGGAGCTGCTGCTGCTGGGATACCTCGTGCCGGTGGGGATCGCGCTGGCGGTCGTCGACTGGCGGACCCGGCTCCTCCCGACGTGGGTGATCGCGCCGTCGTACCTCGTCGTCATCGCGCTCGCCTGCCTCGCCTCGCTGCTCTCCGGCGACTGGAGCGACCTGGTCCGGGCCGGCTGGGGCTGGGCCGTCGCGGGCGGCACGTTCCTGCTGCTCTGGCTGGTCTACCCCCGAGGGATGGGGTACGGCGACGTGCGGCTGTCCGGAGTCCTGGGACTCGTCCTGGGGTACCTCGGGTGGGGGCCCCTGCTCGTCGGCGTCTACGCCGGGTTCCTCCTCGGCGGGCTCGGCGGGGGACTGCTGACCGTGCTGCGCCTCGTCGACCGGCGGGCCTACCCGTTCGGGCCGTTCATGCTGCTCGGGGCGGTGGTGGGCGTGCTGTGGGGCACCCCGGTCGCCGAGCTGTACGTCGGCGGCTGACGCCGCCCCGTCGCCTCGTCCGATTGGCCGCGCTGTATCCGACGCGGCCACCCGGACGAGGCGGGATCGGGGCGTGAAACACTTGCCGCATGCTGCGTTGGCTCACTGCGGGCGAGTCCCACGGCCCTGCCCTGGTCGCGATCATCGAGGGGGTGCCGGCCCACGTCGCCGTGACGACCGGTGACATCGCGGCCGCGCTGGCGCGCCGCCGCCTCGGCTACGGGCGCGGGGCGAGGATGCAGTTCGAGCAGGACGCGCTCGAGGTCGTCGGCGGTCTCCGGCACGGCGAGACCCAGGGCGGGCCGGTGGCGATCCGGATCGGCAACAGCGAGTGGCCGAAGTGGGAGAAGGTCATGGCGGCCGACCCCGTCGACCCGGTCGAGCTGGAGGGGATGGCCCGCAACGCCGCGCTGACCCGGCCGCGGCCCGGCCACGCCGACCTGGTCGGGATGCAGAAGTACGACTTCGCCGAGGCCCGCCCGATCCTGGAGCGTGCCTCCGCCCGGGAGACGGCCGCACGGGTCGCCCTCGGGGCGGTCGCGGCGGCGTTCGTGCAGCAGGCCACGGGGGCCGAGGTCGTCTCGCACGTCGTGCAGATCGGGACCGCCGAGGCGCCCTACGGGTCGGTGCCGACCGCCGAGGACGTCACGACGCTCGACGCCGACCCGGTCCGGTGCCTCGACCCGGACGCGAGCAAGGCGATGGTGGCGGAGATCGACCAGGCCCACAAGGACGGGGACACCCTCGGCGGTGTCGTCGAGGTCGTCGTCCACGGGCTGCCGCCCGGTCTCGGGTCGCACGTCCACTGGGACCGGCGGCTCGACGCCCGTCTCGCCGGCGCGCTCATGGGGATCCAGGCGATCAAGGGGGTCGAGGTCGGCGACGGCTTCGGTCTCGCCGCCGACCCCGGCTCGAAGGCCCACGACGAGATCGTCTCCACGGCAGCCGGCATCCGGCGTACCTCCGGCCGCTCGGGCGGCACCGAGGGCGGGATGTCGACCGGGGAGCCCCTGCGCGTCCGGGCCGCGATGAAGCCGATCGCCACCGTCCCTCGCGCGCTCCGCACCGTCGACGTCGCGACCGGGGAAGCGACGGTCGCGCACCACCAGCGCTCCGACGTCTGCGCGGTGCCGGCCGCCGGCATCGTCGCCGAGGCGATGGTGGCGCTCGTCGTCGCAGAGGCGGTGCTCGAGAAGTTCGGTGGGGACTCGGTGCGGGAGACCCGACGCAACGTCGAGAGCTACCTGGACACCCTGAGGTTCCGCTGATGGTGGGCCCCCGGGCGGTGCTGGTCGGCCCGATGGGCGCCGGCAAGTCGACGGTCGGCCGGCTCCTGGCATCACGGTGGGGGGTCGGGTTCCGCGACACCGACGCCGACGTCGAGGCCGCCGAGGGGCGGGAGATCTCCGAGCTGTTCGTCGACGAGGGCGAGGCATGGTTCCGCGAGCGGGAGCGGGCTGCCGTCCACACGGCGCTCGCCGAGCACGACGGCGTGCTGGCCCTCGGCGGCGGCGCGGTGCTCGACCCGGGCACCCGCGAGGCGCTCGCCGGCCGCCCGGTCGTCTTCCTCAAGGTGGGGCTCTCGGACGCCGTCAAGCGGGTCGGCCTCGGCCACGGCCGGCCGCTCCTGCTCGGGAACGTGCGGTCCCGGGTCAAGGCGCTGCTCGACGAGCGGCTGCCGGTGTACCTGTCCGTGGCCGGCGTGGTGGTCGACACCGACGGCAGGTCGCCCGACGACATCACCGACGAGGTCGCCGCCGCGCTGGGCGAGGCTTCCGATGAGTGAGCCCACGACGTTGCGGCTCGACGGCCCGGACACCTCCGCGCCGTACGACGTGGTGGTCGGCGAGGAGCTGCTCGACCGGCTGCCGGGCCTGCTCGGCGAGGGCGTGCGCAGGGTCGCGGTCCTGCACCCGGCCGCCCTGGCCCCGCTCGGCGAACGGGTCCGGGCCTCGCTCGCCGACGTGGGGTACGACGCCCACGCGCTCGAGCTGCCGGACGGCGAGGCGGCCAAGGACGTCTCGGTCGCGGCGTTCTGCTGGTCGGTCCTCGGCCGCTGCGGGTTCACCCGTTCCGACGCGGTCGTGACCGTGGGCGGTGGCGCGACCACCGACATGGGTGGCTTCGTGGCCGCCACCTGGCTGCGCGGTGTCAAGGTCGTGCACGTGCCGACGACGCTGCTCGGGATGGTCGACGCGGCCGTCGGCGGCAAGACCGGGATGAACACCGCCGAGGGGAAGAACCTCGTCGGGGCGTTCCACGAGCCGAGCGGCGTGCTGTGCGACCTGGCGACGCTGACGACCCTGCCTCGCAACGAGCTGGTCAGCGGGATGGCCGAGGTCGTGAAGTGCGGCTTCATCGCCGACCCCACGATCCTGTCGGTCGTCGAGCGGGACCCGCAGGCGGCGCTCACGGTCGGCTCGCCGGAGCTGCGGGAGCTGGTCGAGCGCGCGATCCGGGTGAAGGTCGACGTGGTCGCGGCGGACTTCCGCGAGACCGGCGGGCGAACGGGCCACCCGGGCCGCGAGGCGCTCAACTACGGGCACACGCTCGCGCACGCGATCGAGAAGGCCGAGCGCTACACCTACCGACACGGGGCGGCGGTGTCGATCGGCATGGTGTACGTCGCCGAGCTGGCCAGGCTGGCGGGCCGTCTCGACGACGCGACCGCGGAGCGACACCGTGCGGTGCTCGACGCCGTGGGACTGCCGACGACGTACGACGGCGCCGAGTGGCCCGAGCTGCTCGCCACGATGCGGATCGACAAGAAGTCGCGGGGCGACCTCATGCGGTTCGTGGTGCTCGAGGAGCTGGCCCGGCCGGTGGTGCTGGAGGGGCCGCCGGAGGAGCTGCTCGAGGAGGCCTTCCGCGACGTCTCGGGCCGGTTCTTCCGCTCCGCCCGCTGACACCGCTGCGTTGAACCGCCCCTCCCGCCGGGTTGAACCGCCCCTCGCGCCGGCGCTCACAGGATGTCGTGGACGAGCTCGGTGAGCTGAGTGAGGTTGCGGCACTCGACCATCGGCACGATCGCGCCGTACTCCCGCGCGGCCGATTCGCCCGTGTCCCACTGCCGCGGGTCCTCGGGGTTGAGCCACCACGCGTGCTTCGACGCGCGAGCCATCTCCCGCAGCGAGTCGAGCCGGGGGTCGGTGTAGTTCGACCGCGCGTCGCCGAGGACGAGCAGGCTGGTCCTCGGCCCGAGCGCGTCGGCGTGGCGCTCCTGGAACGCCCGGAACGCCCGGCCGTAGTCAGTCCGTCCCCACCGGGACGCGTGGCGGGCGCTCGCTCAGTCGCGCCACGGTCTCCACGGGTCGGCGCCGGCACGGAAGTCCCCGGTCACCTCGTGGACGTCGTCGACGAAGGTGAACGCGCGGACCTTGGCGAACTGCTCGCGGAGCGCGTAGACGAGCAGCAGCGTGAACGAGGCGAAGCTCGCCACCGACCCGCTGACGTCGCAGAGCACGACGAGCTCCGTCCGGTGCGGCCGCCGGGGTCTTTGGTGGATGGTGAGCGGAACGCCGCCGGTGGAGAGCGAGGCCCGGACGGTACGACGGAAGTCCAGCGGTCCCCGACGCCGGGCGTGCTGCTCCTTGGCCAACCTGGTCGCGAGCCGCCGGGCCAGCGGGTAGATCTGCCGGCGCATCTCGTCGATGTCACTGCGCCGGGCCGAGGTGAACGACAGCTGCTCGATGCTCGGCCTGAGGGTCGTGCGGGCGACGTACTCCGGCGACCGGTCCTCCGCCACCCGGCGGCGGACGTCGGACTCGACCATGCTGCGGAACCGCTCCACCCGCCGCGTCGCGGTGAGCATCGCGATCTCGTCGGCGCGCGGCGCGCTGTCGCAGCCTGCCCTGAGCGCGCGCGCCAGCCGGAGCACGAGGGTGTCGGGGTCGAGTGCCTGGAGCGTGTTGTACGACGACCACGCCGCCAGTCCGGGTCCACGACCCGGCATGGCGCCGAACTGGTCGACGCCGGTCACGGCGAGGAGCTGCATCGCCTGGAGGTCGCCGCCCTCGAGCGCCTCGACGACTGGTCTCGGAGCTCCTGTGGGCTCGCCGGCTCGTTCTCCGTGGACAAGCGCGGCCAGGGCCCCGTCGTGGTCCGAGGCGTGCTTGAGCACGACCCAGAGGGTGGCGGCCTCCACTGCCTGCTCGTCGAGGTCGTTCACCTCGAGAGCGATGAGGGTGGGGGCCCAGTCGACGGACTCCGCGATCGAGGTCGCCCTCTTCAGCTCGAGGTCGCGCAGCTGCGAGACCGTGTCCACCAGCCGGCCGGCGAGGTGGCCGGCGATCCCCGGCACCTGCGAGAGGACGATCGTCTTCTCGCGCGCGGGACCGGGATAGTCGAGGTGGAGGTAGAGACAGCGGCGCTTCAAGGCCTCGGAGAGCTCGCGGCTCGCGTTGGGCGTGAGCACGACGAACGGCCGCCGCACCGCTGCCACCGTCCCCATCTCGGGGATCGTGACCTGGAAGTCCGAGAGCACCTCGAGCAGCAGCCCTTCCACTTCGACGTCGGTCTTGTCGACCTCGTCGACGAGGAGGACCGTCGGCTGCTTGTAGTTCCACTCGTAGAGCGCGCGAGCCTGGTCGAGCCCCTCGTAGCACTGCAGCCGGACCAGCTCGGCTCCGGTCGCCCGGGAGACCGCCTTGGCGAGCTCGGGCTTGCCGATCCCCGCCGGTCCCTCGACGAGGAGCGGCTTCTCCAGTGCGCCCGTGAGGTACGTCGTCGTGGTGGTCGCGCTGTCCGCGAGGTACCCGACGTCGTGGAGCCGCTTGCCCGCGTCGGTGGGGAGTCGAACCAGGTGGTCACCCGCGCCAGCCTATTGGCCGGGACTGTCCAGACATCCTGATGGGTGCAGTGGGCTTGTGCCGGTCGTGGCCGAGGCATCGCGATCGCCCTCCGTCCGAGGCGGTCTAGCCCAATCTCGAGATGTGTCGGTGGCGACCGATGGAATCGGGTTCATGGACGACACGACGCGAGTGAGACCAGCGGGGGAGCGCGGCGACCGGCCGGCGGACCTCGCTGGTGCGTTGCGCGCTGCACACGCCGCGCTC
>DASSBB010000122.1:0-2075 GCA_035699145.1 Marmoricola sp. | reverse complement strand
ACTTCCTTGACCAGCTCGGCGCCGATCTTCTCGTACGGCTCCTCGAGCTCGATCTCCTTGGCGATCGACACGCCGTCGTTGGTGATCGTGGGGGCGCCCCACTTCTTCTCGAGGACGACGTTGCGTCCCTTGGGGCCGAGCGTCACCTTGACGGCGTCGGCGAGCGTGTTCATGCCACGCTCGAGGCCCCGTCGGGCTTCCTCGTTGAAGGCAATAAGCTTCGACATAACTCCTGCGGTTCCTCACGCGTAGAGCAGTGGAGGTCCGAGTCGATGCCCGCGACGGACGACCCCGGCTGGCCCGGCGATCCCTTCCCGCCGGCGCTCGGGGCCTCATCTCCTCGGCCCAGGACTGTCACTCTCACGAGGAGAGTGCTAACCCACTTTTTAGCACTCGCTGCACCCGAGTGCAAGGTGAGGTACGCCGCTCCGGCCGGCGGTGGCGCTGCCGTGGTGCCGGCGCCACCCTGCCATGGTCTCGCGCCGGGCCCATGGTGCTGCCATGGCGCTGCGAGGGCGCTGCGAGGGCGCTGCGGTGGGGTACTACCGCCGTGTCTAGACCTGACCGGATGGCCCGAGTGGACCATTGCCCCGCGTCCGGAGCCCGCCCTAACCTGAAGGCACCTCGTGGGTGCGACGGGGTTTTGGCCGGAGGCGCGCAAGTGTCCTCCGGCCACTTACGTCCCACCCTCTCCCGTGCCACAGTGGCGTCGTGCTCACCACCTGGCTGACCGACCGGTTCGACCTGCAGGTACCGGTGATCGGGGCCCCGATGGCCGGACCGGGGGAGGGCTCGCTGGCCGCGGCCGTCTCGGCCGCCGGGGGTCTCGGCATGATCGGGGTCTCCGGTGCCCGCGACCCGGGCTGGATCCGCGCCCAGGGCGAGCTCGCCGCCGGGACCGGCCGGCCGTTCGGCTTCGGCCTGATGGGCTGGGTGCTCGCCTCCCGGCCCGAGCAGCTCGACGCCGCGCTCGCGAGCGGCCCCGCACTGATCTCGGTCAGCTTCGGTCGCCCCGGCGACGAGGACGGCGACGTGACCCGCCTCCTCGCCGCCGTGCGGGAAGCCGGCGTCGCGACGACCACGCAGGTCGGCACGCTGGCCGAGGCGGAGCGGGTCGCGGCGGCCGGGGTGGACCTGCTCGTGGCCCGTGGCGGCGAGGGCGGGGGGCACGGCCGCAACGAGGTCGCCACCCTTCCGCTACTGCAGGAAGTGCTCGACCGGGTCCCGGTCCCCACCGTGGCCGCGGGCGGCATCGCCGGGCCTCGCGGGCTGGCGGCCGTGCTCGCCGCCGGCGCGGAGGGCGCGTGGGTGGGCACCGCCTTCCTCGGCTGCACCGAGGCGGGCGGGTCGGTCGCGGCCAAGCGGGCGCTGCTCGCCGGTCGCGACACCTCCACCGCCTACGGCCGGGTCTTCGACGTCGCGCAGCGGCTCGGCTGGCCGCCGGAGTTCGGTGGCCGGGCCCTGCGCAACCGGTTCTTCGACACGTGGGTCGACCGGCTCGACGAGCTCGCCGCCGACGAGGAAGCCTCCGCGCAGCTCGCACGCGCCCGGAACGAGCAGGACCTGGACACCGCCTACGTCTACGCGGGCCAGGGGGTCGGCCTGCTCGCGGAGGAGCGCAGCGCCGCCGACGTACTCGCCGACTTCGCGACCGCCGAGCGGCTGCTGCGCCGCTTCGAGCGACCGGGCTGAGCCGGCGGGCCGGCGGTCACGCCGAGGCTCCGCCCTCACCGGCCCTCAGCGACCCTCCGCAACCCTCAGCGACCCTCAGCAACCCTCAGCCCCCGGCGACCGCCGGGATCACCGAGATCTGCGTGCCGTCGGGGGTCTTGGTGTCCAGCGCGTCGAGGAACCGGACGTCGTCGTTGCCGACGTAGACGTTGACGAACCTGCGGATCGCGCCCTGCTCGTCCAGGATCCGTCCCTTGATGCCGGGGTAGGAGGCGTCCAGGTCGTCGAGGACGGCGGCCAGGGTCTCGCCCTGCGCGCTCACCTCGGACTCCCCGCCGGTGTAGGTGCGCAGGATGGTCGGGATGCGGACTCGTACCGTGCTCACGTGCGGCTCCTCAGACCAG
>DASSBB010000121.1:0-20796 GCA_035699145.1 Marmoricola sp. | reverse complement strand
AAACGGCCACGCAGCTTCTGTCCGGACAGGTCGACGTGCAGCTCGCCGGCGTCGAGGGCGGCTCGGGCGTCGTCGGTGCCGTGGGGCCGCCAGGTGCCGGTGTCCCACACCGTGACGTCGCCGGCGCCGTACGTTCCTGTGGGGATCACGCCCTCGAAGTGGAAGTACTCCATCGGATGGTCGTCGACCCGGAACGCCGTACGTCGCACAGCCGGGTCGAGCGACGGCCCCTTGGGGACCGCCCAGCTCACCAGGGCGCCGTCGATCTCGAGCCGGAGGTCGAAGTGCTTGCTGGTCGCCCGGTGCAGCTGGACGACGAAGCCGGGTGCCATGGAGAACAACGTATGCGACGGCATGCTCAGGGGTAGGAGCGTTGCGAGGCCCGCGTCATCCCGGAGGAGGACACGACGATGACCCAGCCGGCCCAGCAGCAGCAGCCGCCAGGCGAGCAGTCACAGATGGAGCCGAGGCCCGACTGCGGCGAGGAGAGCTACCGTGGCTCGGGCAAGCTCGAGGGCAAGGCCGCGGTCATCACCGGCGGCGACAGCGGCATCGGTCGGGCAGTCGCGATCGCCTATGCCCGGGAGGGCGCCGACGTTCTCATCTCCTACCTCGAGGAGGACCGAGACGCCGAGGACACCGCCGAGCACGTCCGCGATGCCGGCCGCAAGGCCGTGCTGGTGCCGGGCGACGTGTCCGACCCGCAGCACTGTCGCGACATCATCGCCAAGGCGGTCGAGGAGCTCGGCAAGGTCGACATCCTCGTCAACAACGCGGCCTACCAGATGACCCGGGAGTCACTGGACGAGATCCCGGACGAGGAGTGGGACCACACGTTCGCGACGAACGTCTCGGCGCTGTTCCACCTGTGCAAGGCGGCGGTCCCGCACATGGGCCCGGGTGGGTCGATCATCGCCAGCTCGTCGGTGAACTCCGACATGCCCAACCCGACACTGGCGCCGTACGCCGCGACCAAGGCCGCGATCGCCAACTTCACCGCAAGCCTGGCCCAGATGCTGGGGGAGAAGGGGATCCGGGTGAACAGCGTGGCGCCGGGGCCGATCTGGACGCCGCTGATCCCCTCGACGATGCCACCGGAGGCGGTCGAGAAGCTCGGGTCCAACACCCCCCTGGGCCGACCCGGCCAGCCGGTCGAGCTCGCGCCGGTCTACGTCCTCCTCGCGTCCGACGACGGCAGCTACGTCTCGGGGGCACGGATCGCCGTCACCGGTGGCCGGCCGGTCCTCTGATGCTCATCAGGACGATGCCGTGACGCGGACAACGGACCGTCCACGGCAGCTCGCGGCCCCGCTGCGCGAGCCTCAGGACCTCGACCCGCTGCTGGACCGGATCGGCGACGCCCGCGTCGTCTGCCTCGGAGAGGCGTCCCACGGCACGCACGAGTTCTATGCCTGGCGGGCGCTCGTCACCCGCCGCCTCGTGGAAGAGCGCGGCTTCGACTTCGTCGCCGTCGAGGGCGACTGGCCGGACTGTTACGCGCTCGGCTGCTGCGTCACCGGTGAGCCCGGGTCCTGCGAGGACCCCCGCGACGTGCTCACCGGCTTCGACCGGTGGCCGACCTGGATGTGGGCCAACGAGGAAGTGCTGGAGTTCGCCCGCTGGTTGCGCCGGCGGAACATGACGCTGCCGTCGAAGCGCAGGGTGGGGTTCTACGGGTTGGACGTCTACAGCCTCTGGGAGTCGCTCCACGCCGTCCTCGACTACTTGCGGGAGCACCATCCGGAGGAGCTGGAGGCCGCCGCGGAGGCCGCCCGGTGCCTGGAGCCGTACGCCGAGAGCGCGCAGGCCTACGCCCGCGCCACCTGGCTGGTGCCGACCAGCTGTGAGGTCGAGGTGGTCACGATGCTCGGTGACCTGCTCCAGCGGCACACCACGGCCGGAAGTGCGCCCGCAGCCGGACGGGACGCCGCCTTCGCGGCCGAGCAGAACGCCCGGGCCGCCGTGGGTGCCGAGGCCTACTACCGGGCGATGGTCCGCGGCGGGCCGGAGTCCTGGAACGTCCGGGACCGGCACATGGTGGACACCCTCGACCGGCTGCTCACCCACTACGAGGGGCGTGGGAACCAGCCGGTCCGCGCGGTGGTCTGGGAGCACAACACCCACATCGGCGACGCCCGGTTCACCGACATGCACCAGTCGGGCATGGTCAACGTCGGTCAGCTCGTCCGTGAGCAGCACGGCGAGGAGGGGTGTGTCCTGGTCGGCTTCGGCAGCTACCGGGGCAGCGTGATCGCCGCCGACGAGTGGGGGAGGCCGACGACGTGGATGACGGTGCCGGAAGCCCGGCCGGAAAGCACCGAGTCGTTGCTCCACGAGTCACTGAACGGCGCGGACGCGTTGTTCGTGTTCGGGGACGGGCTGCCGGAGTGGGCGGCCGAGGAGCGCGAGCACCGCGCGATCGGCGTCGTCTACCGCCCGTCCGCCGAGCGGTGGGGCAACTACGTCCCGACCGTGCTCGGCAGGAGGTACGACGCGTTCCTGTGGCTCGACGAGACCACCGCCCTGCACCCGCTCCATGGGGTCAGCGCTCAGGGCGAGGAGATGGAGACCTACCCCTTCGGGGGCTGACCCCTGCGCGCTCCGGAGTGGTGCCCCAGGCCAGAGTCGAACTGGCGACCTTTCGCTTAGGAGGCGGCTGCTCTATCCACTGAGCTACTGGGGCCCTGACGGGGGCGTGAGCCCCGACACGTCAGAGGACATCTTGGCACGCCGGTGTCATCCTGGTGCGAGCGACCGGCACGAGGGGCGGCTCGACCCAGCACGAGGGGCGGCTCGACACAGCACGAGGGGCGGCTCGGCGGATCTTGGGGGCGAAGTTGTCCCGCGTTGGCATCATGGGTATCAAGATGGTGCGGCCGACCGACTCGGGATGGGAGCCGGGTCGCGCTACCGCACCAGTGAGGGATCGACGTACATGGGCTACTACGGCAAGCACCGCCTGCCCGGGTCCAAGCGACCCGTCCTGAAGGCGGTCGCGGCGTCGACGGCGCTGGTCCTGCTGGCGGTCGCCGGCAGCCTGTTCCTCGTCTACCGCCACCTCGAGGGCAACATCACGATCTCCCAGGGGTTCAGCCAGATCACCGAGCCCCGGCCGGAGGAGGTGGAGGTCGAGGGCCCGAAGAAGCCGATGAACATCCTGATCCTCGGCTCCGACACCCGCGCCGGGCAGAGCGACGTCCTCGGCGAGACCCCCGGCCTCTCCGACACCACGATCCTGCTCCACCTGTCCGCCGACCGGGAGCGGGCGTACGGCGTGAGCATCCCGCGTGACCTCATGGTGCCCCGCCCGGAGTGCCGGAGCCGGGACGGCAAGTCCACGGTGCCGGCCGCCGACCTGGCGCAGTGGAACGACGCCTTCGCGCTCGGCGGCGAGGCGTGCACGATCGCGCAGTTCGAGAAGATGTCCGACCTGCGGGTCAACCACTTCGTCGTCGTCGACTTCAACGGGTTCAAGGCGATGGTCGACGCGCTCGGCGGGGTGCCGGTCTGCGTCCCCAAGGAGGTCAACGACCCGATCGGGGACATCTACCTCCCGGCGGGCAGCTACGAGGTGAGCGGCAACCAGGCGCTCAACTACGTCCGGGTGCGTCACGAGATCTCCGACAACGGCGACATCGGCCGGATGCGCCGCCAGCAGGCGTTCCTCGCCTCGATGGTCAACAAGGCGGTCTCAGCGGGGACGCTGCTCAACCCGCCACGGCTGCTCAAGTTCCTCAACGCCGGCACCAAGTCGCTCACCACCGACCCCGGCCTCAGCAAGCTCCACGACCTGATCGGGCTCGCCCAGGAGGTCCGCGGCATCGGGCTGAGCAAGGTCCAGTTCTTCACGGTGCCGTTCGAGACCTACGAGCCCGATCCCAACCGGCTCGCGCTCGCCGAGGAGGCCGACCTGCTGTGGGACCAGCTGCGCCGTGACGAGGTGCTCGACCGGCGGTTCACCCACGGGGCGGCGAAGGCGTCGGAGCCGAAGCCGGAGAAGCCGAACGCCACGCAGGCGGCCGAGGCCGCCGAGAACGGCCTCTGCGCCTGACTTTTCGCCTCCGGCGACGGCCAGAGGGTCACTCCTCGCCGGCGAGGGCGCGCTCGAACGAGTGCGCGGCCGCCTTCCAGGCGCCCTGGGGGCCGCCCGGCTCGGCGAGCAGCAGGAGGTACGGCGTCAGGTCGGCGGAGAAGCCGACGCTGGCCTCCCTCGGCAGCAGCGAGGGGAGGTTGTCGATCGCGATCACGTCGAGCGGGGCGGCCTCGGGCCCGCCGTCGTGGAGCCGTCGTGCCGGCTCGGCCCACGTCGTGATCGCGGTGTTGACCGGCAGCATGTTCGTCGGCCCGGTGACGTCGCAGGTGACGTCAGCGAGCACGCGGAGCCGCCGTTCGTGGTCGAAGTCGGCCTCCTCCACGAACGGGGTCGCCGGAACCCGGGTGACGACGCAGTTCACGAGCATGTCGTGACCGAGCAGCGCCTGCTTGTGGAGGTCCCGGGTCTCCTTGCGGTCCCACTTCGTCACCGGCACCCCGGCGGTCGCGAGCGCCTGCTGGGCCCCACGCCCCGACCGGCCGCGGGCCCCGGTGACGAGCGCGAGCAGCGCACGGGCGCCGGAGCGCCCGGCGACGGCGATCGCCTCGTCCAGCTCGGACTTCTCCATCGGGTGCAGGGGAGGCGTCAGCGCGTCGGCGAGGTGCAGCACGCCGAGAGCGGCGCCGACGTACCCCGCCCAGAAGCCGAAGGCGACCACCCGCTTGCCGTTGTCGTCGGTGAGGTACTCGATGTCGAACAGCTGTCCGCCGCCCTTGCGGAACCGGTCGAGGGTGAGCTCGGCGTCGCTCTGGCCCTTGAAGGCGTGGGCGAAGTAGATGTGCTTGTGCCGCAGCTCGCCCGGCTCGTCGGGGAGCTCCTTGATGCCCACGACGTAGACGTCGTCGGGGGCGTCGGTCCAGCTGCCGGACGGAGCCACCGCGGCGCCGGCGGCGGCGTACTCCTCGATCGTGAAGACGCGTTGGGGTGACTCCTCCACGGTGACGGTGATGCCGGCCTCGACGAGGTGGCGGACGTCGTCGGGGACGACAGGGGTACGGCGCTCGGTGGGGCGGGCCTCGTGGCGGATCCAGAAATGGGTGCTCGACATGCGCCCACCCTTACCCGGTGCGGGGTCAGGTGAAGCGGTGGCCCTTGCCGATGACGGTCACGCCGCCCTCGCTGACGGTGAAACCGCGGCGCTGGTCCTCCTCGTGGTCGACCCCGATCAGGCAGTCGTCGGGCACCACCACGTTCTTGTCGATGATCGCGTTGCGGATCACCGCGCCGCGGCCGATCGTGACGTTGTCGAGGATGACGCTGCGGTGCACGGTGGCGTGGTCGAAGACGTAGGAGTTGGTGCCGATGACGGTGCTGTCGACCGACGACCCGGAGACCACCGAGCCCGCGCAGACGATGGAGTCCCTCGCCGTGGCGCCCGACACGAACTTCGCCCCCGGCAGCTGGTGGTGGGCGCTGAAGATCGGCCAGTCGGTGTTGTAGAGGTTGAAGATCGGCAGCGCCGAGACCAGGTCGAGGTGGGCCTCGTGGTAGCTGTCCAGCGTCCCGACGTCCCGCCAGTAGTCGCGGTCGCGACCCTCCGAGCCGGGGACCTCGTTCCGCTTGAAGTCGTAGACCGATGCCTTTCCCTCGTCGACGAGCATCGGGATGATGTCGCCGCCCATGTCGTGGCGCGACGACTGGTCGGCGGCATCGCGCTCGAGGGCGTCGACGAGCACGTCCGCGGAGAAGACATAGTTCCCCATCGAGGCGAAGACCTCGTCGGGTGAGTCGGCGAGCCCCGGCGGGTCCGACGGCTTCTCCAGGAAGTCGTCGATCATCACTCCGTCCTCGGCGGTCTGGATCACGCCGAACTGGTAGGCGTCCTTCCGCGGGACCCGGATGCCGGCCACGGTCACACCGGCCCCGGAGTCCTGGTGGGCCTGGACCATCTGAGAGGCGTCCATCCGGTAGACGTGGTCGGCGCCGAACACCACGATGATGTCGGGACGGGCGTCGTGGATGAGGTTCATCGACTGGTAGATCGCGTCGGCGCTGCCCTGGTACCACCGCGGCCCGCGGCGCTGCTGCGCCGGGACCGGAGCGACGTAGCTGCCGAGCATCGGCGCCAGCCGCCAGGTCTGGGAGATGTGCCGGTCGAGGGAGTGCGACTTGTACTGTGTCAGCACCGCGATGCTCGTGTACCCGGCATTGACCAGGTTCGACAGCGCGAAGTCGATGAGCCGGTAGGAGCCGCCGAACGGCACCGCCGGTTTTGCGCGGTCGAGCGTCAGCGGCATCAGCCGTTTGCCTTCGCCGCCCGCCAGAACGATGCTCAGCACCCTCGCCATGGCCCGACAGTAGCCCAGCAGGGCTAAGTTCGGGTCATGCGAGTTGCCACGCTCACCCGCGAGTACCCACCCCACGTGTACGGCGGAGCGGGGGTGCACGTCGACTTCCTCGTCCGCGAGCTGCGCAGACTCGTCGACGTCGACGTCCACTGCATGGGCGAGCCACGCGCGGGCGCCACCGCGCACAGCGAGGACGACCCCCGCCTCTCGGACGCCAACGCGTCCCTGAGGATCCTCTCCGCGGACCTCTCGATGGCCGCGGCGGTGAGCGGGGTCGACCTGGTCCACTCCCACACCTGGTACGCGAACATGGCGGGCCACCTCGCCAAGCTGCTGTACGACGTACCGCACGTCGTGACCGCGCACTCGCTGGAGCCGCAGCGCCCGTGGAAGGCCGAGCAGCTCGGAGGTGGCTACCGGGTGTCGTCGTGGGCCGAGCGCACCGCCTACGAGGCCGCCGACGCGGTCATCGGCGTGAGCCGGGGGATGGCCGCCGACATCATCGACGCCTACCCCGCGATCGACCCGAGCAGGGTCCACGTCGTCCACAACGGCATCGACGCGGAGTTCTACTTCCCCGACCCGCGGACCGAGGTGCTGGAGCGGATCGGCGTGGACCTCTCCCGGCCCTACCTCACCTTCGTCGGCCGGATCACCCGGCAGAAGGGGGTGCCGCACCTGCTCCGCGCGGGGCTCCACCTCGCCCCGGAGCTGCAGATGGTCCTGCTCGCCGGCGCCGCCGACACCCCCGAGCTGGGGCGGGAGACCGACGCGGCGGTCGCGGAGCTGCGCGAGCGGCGTGACGGCGTCTTCGTCGTCTCGGAGATGCTGCCGCGCGAGGAGGTCCGTCAGGTCCTCTCGCACGCGGCGGTCTTCTGCTGCCCGTCGGTCTACGAGCCGCTGGGGATCGTCAACCTCGAGGCGATGGCCTGCGAGACCGCCGTCGTGGCCAGTCGGGTGGGAGGCATTCCGGAGGTGGTCGACGACGGCGTGACCGGGGTGCTCGTCGACCTCGACCCCGACGACCCCGAGGGGTTCGAGCGCCGTTTCGCCGCCGCCGTCGACGACGTGGCCGGCGACGCGCCGAGGGCGCAGGAGATGGGGCGCGCCGGTCGCCGTCGGGCGGTGGAGGAGTTCGGCTGGGACGCGGTGGCCGCCCGGACCGTCGAGCTGTACCGGGCGCTGACCGGTTGAGGCCGGACTGGACCGGCTGACGCCGGGTTGACGTGGCCGACGCCTTTCGCGCCATCGGCCGGGATCTCGGGAAAACCGCCGGTCACGTCGGCGATGCGGCACACTCTTTACCCGGTCTCCGTCGGGTAGCCTCTTGTCGTTACGGATCTGTTACCTCAGACTGTGCAATCGGCCTGGGCTGGAGTGGGAACTCTGGGTGGGAGTGGGAAAGCGAGGTCGTCAGGCGTGAGGGTGGCAGTAGCGGGGGCGCAGACCGTGGTGGGTCGATGCGCCGTCCCGGGATTGCGGGCGGCCGGGCACGAGGTCGTCGACCTCGGGCGCTCGGTCAGCGCGCTCCTCGACGTGGAGACGATGACCGGGGCGATGCGTGGGTGCGACGCGCTCGTCAACCTCTCGGCGCAGCTCCCGGTCGGTGCCGCCGCCCGGTGGAAGCACTCCTGGCGGACCCACGACCTGCTGCGTTCGGAGGGCGTCCGGTCCCTGGTCGCCGCGGCTCGGGCCGCAGGGGTGCGCCGGGTCGTGCAGCAGAGCGTCTCGTTCGTCTACGCCGACCAGGGTGAGGAGTGGGTCACCGAGCGCTCCCCGCTCTGCGTCACCGCCGCCACCGAGCCCGCCTCGGTCGGCGAAGCCGTCGTCCAGGAGTTCGCCTCGCCGTGCCGCACCGGGGTCGTGCTCCGGATGGGGTTCGTGCTCGGCGACTCCAAGCTGACCCGCTGGTCGCTGCGCGCCGCGGCCCATGGCCGGCCGGTCGGGTTCGGTGAGCCCGACGGGTTCATCCACGTCATCCACAGCGACGACGTGGCCGATGCCGTCGATGCGGCGCTCACGGTCCCCTCCGGGGTCTTCAACGTCGGCGCCGAGCCGGTACGCCGGGGCCTGCTCGTCGACGGCTACGCGGCCGCCGTGGGGCGGAGCGGGGGTGGGTTCGTGCGTTCGCGGCTCGCCGGCCGCCGGCTCGAGCCGCTGACCCGGTCGCTGCGGGTCAGCTCGTCGTGCTTCAACCGGGAGACCGGCTGGGCGCCGGGCCGCCCCGAGTTCGACCTCTCCTGGCTCACGGCGGTGGAGCCGACCCCGGTCACGGCCTGATGACCGGAGAGCGTCCGGAGCCGGGTGCGCCTGACGACCGCGCTTCCACCGAGACCGAGGCGCAGCGGCGCCGCCGCCGCGCCGAGGTGTTCGGCGACGTGCTCCCGGAGTCCACCCGCGACGACCGCGACCCGGAGGAGGGCCCGCGGGACGCGGCCGTCGACGAGTGGCTCCGCCGCAACGTTCCTCCGCACCACGGCTGAGCCGTGAAGGCCGCTCGGGATGGCGACCGGGACCGGGAGCCAGCTCATCGCGGACGCGACCAGCCTGCGCCACCGGCACCCCCGCAGCGCACGCTGTCTGCGGCATGACGGGACGCTCATCCGGCAATGAGGCGCTGCCTTGTGAACCGTGTCGCCCACCAGAGCGTCCAGGAGTTGCAACCCGATGAGCCAAGAGGGGATCTGGTGAACATCTCGACTACACGGGTGCGTGGTCAGCACCTGGGGCCCGCGAACTTCATGCGCCGCGCTGCCTGCCTCCTTCTCCTTGTCCCGGCGTGCGCATGCTCGGCGACGAACGCAGACCACCCGAGTCGAGACAGCAGGACGTCGTCGGCAGCGGCCAAGGGAGGCCCCAAGGTCTTGAGCCCCGGCGCATCGTCCTCAGCCGAGTCGCCACCGACGTCGCGTCCCAGCCGCTGGGCAAGGGTGGCGATCCACAGCCTTCGTTCGATTGGTGCCACCGAGGTCGGCGAGGCCGAGCACGCCTACCGGGATGCGTCTGTCTCGGGGAGGCTGGGCGATCATTCGGCCATCCTTCATGTGTACGACGGCCCCTACCAACCGATCGAGGACGCGCCCACAGTCGGCTCATATCGCGAGGGCAACATATCGGTGAGCCGGTCCCTGGTGGGCAAGAATTCCGAGTTCGGGTTCGTGTGTGGCCGTTATGCGTTTGCCCTCCGCGCCTTCAACGCCGACTTCACGAGTCGATCGGTGGATCCGGCTATCGGCAGGTCCCTGACGCGCCAGGTGATCGAGGCCACGCCACAGTGTCAACCCGGGTGGCTGCAGCGCTCGTGCAACTTGCCGTCGATGCACGCCCACGGTCGAATCGTGTGACCCTTGATGCCAGCTCAGCCGGCGGCCAGCTTCTTGACCACGAACTGGTTGAGACTCATGTGTTGTTCGGCGGCGTTCATTGCAAGGTCACGGTGGAGGTGTTCACCGATGCGGACGTTGAATGTGTCGCTCTGGATGTTGACGCGGGGATCGCCTGCCCACGGCATCGTTCACGACCGCCATGGCGAGCGGTCCGAGCCGCCGGAACCTCAGGTCGGAGCGGTCGCCCATCCACCGGTTGCAGTGCGGGAGGGTACTCGGTCATGACTCACCGGAGCCCTGCCGGTGACCCGCTGCGGAGCGATCAGGCGGAGCTCCCCGGGGTGGTGCCGGAGGTGCCGGAGGTGCCGGCGCTGCCGCGCAGGGCGTCCCGGATCTCGGTGAGCAGGACGATGTCCTCCGGGGTGCCGTCCGGCTCGGTGCTCGGGAAGAACTTCTCCTTGGCCTTGGTGTAGGGCACCACGACGAAGAAGTAGACCACCGCGGCGAGCAGGAGGAACGCCACCAGCGCGTTGATGAACTCGCCGACGTTGACGCCCGCGACCTCCACCTCGCCGAAGTCGGGCTGGCCGCCGAGCTTGCCGATGAACCCCATCAGCATTGCGGTGAACGCCGTGACGACCGTGGCGAAGGCGGCACCCATGATGAAGGCGACCGCCAGCTCGACGAGGTTGCCGCGCAGGATGAACGCTTTGAAGCCGCTCATGACCCTCCTTAAGGGTGAGGCGAACCAGACGAGTGGACGCTAGCGGATCAGCACCACGGAGAGCACCGACGACACGGCCGCGCCCGCGAGGGCGAGCGCCTCCGGCTCGGTGACCGCGAGGACGACCAGACCACCCGGGACCAGTCCGTCCGTCCGCGGCGACGGACGGGGTACGGCGGCCACGCGCGCGTCGGGGACCACGACGTCGGCTCCTCCGCCGTCCGGCGAGGCGGCCACGACGTCGACCCGGTCCCCGGCTGCCAGCAGCGCCACGGTGGCCGGGTCGGCCACCCGCACCGGTGCCGCCACCAGCCCGGGGAACCCCTCGAGCAGCCCGGGTGCGACGACCCGGACGTCGGTCACCGGCTCGCCCGCCCGGAGGGGAGCGGCGAGGACCCGCCCGGTGAGCGGGGCGACGTCCGCCGTGGAACCGGCCGGCACGGCACCGACCGGGAGCCGGACCACCCGCAGGTCGGAGCCGCGGACCGTCGTACCTCCCGGGAGGTCACGCGCCGCCACGACCACGGGGCCGGTGGGCTCGGCCGGCTCCGCCGCCGCGCGGACCGCGGAGAGGACGGCGAGCCCGGCCAGGAGGGCGGCGAGGAGCCGCCGGCGGGCGAGGACGGCGCGGCGCAGGCGCCGGAGGGTGCGGGTGAGCGGAGCGATCGCCATGCCTGCCGAGCGTAGGCAGTTCTGGCGCAGCGCGTCGGCGCTCTCCACAAGCGCAGCCGCAGCTCGTCCGACAGGCTAGGATTGGCAGTCGACAGTCGAGAGTGCCAGCCCTGCTGAACGACCTGAAGGAGGCCGCCGTGCCGACCTACCAGTACTCCTGCACCGAGTGCGGACACTTCTTCGAGCAGTTCCAGAGCTTCTCCGAGGACTCGCTCACGACCTGCCCGCAGTGCGAGGGGCGGCTCCGCAAGGTCTTCAACGCGGTCGGCGTGGTCTTCAAGGGCTCCGGGTTCTACCGCACCGACAGCCGTTCGTCGCCGAACGCCGGCGAGAGCGCGTCGACCGGCTCGGGCAAGGACTCGGGCAAGGACGCGGGCAAGGACTCGGGCAAGGACTCGGGCAAGGGCCCCGGCAAGGACTCCGGCCCGAAGAAGGAGACCTCCGGCGGCGGCGCGACCGGCGGCTCCTCGTCGTCGTCGAGCGGCTCCACCCCGGCGAGCAGCGGGGCCGGCAGCGCCGCCTGACCCCGCCTGCCCGGCCCGGCTGTCGCCGGACGGCACAATGGCCGGCGTGTCCCACCCCGTGAGCGAGTCCGCGCCCGCCGACGCACCCGAGGAGCCCCGCCCCAGGTGGCGCGAGCGGCCCCGGTGGCTGCGGTGGACCGCCTACGTCGCGGTGCTCCTGGTCCTCGCGCTCGTCGCCGGGGCGGTCTTCGCCTACGCGACGGTCCGCCGGTCGCTGCCCCAGACGGAGGGCACGATCACCCTCGACGGGCTCGACGCGGACGTGACGGTCGTGCGGGACGACGCCGGGGTCCCGCAGCTCTACGCCGACACCGCGCACGACCTCTTCTTCGCGCAGGGGTTCGTCCAGGCCCAGGACCGGTTCTTCGAGATGGACGTGCGGCGCCACATCACCTCCGGCCGGCTCTCCGAGATGTTCGGGCCGACCACGCTCGAGACCGACAAGGTGGTCCGGGCGATGGGGTGGCGCCGCATCGCCGAGCGGGAGGTGAACCGGCTCCGCCCGGAGGCGCTCGCCTACCTCGAGGCGTTCAGCGCCGGCGTCAACGCCTACCTGGAGGATCGCGCACCCGGCGAGCTGTCCCTGGAGTACACCCTCCTCGCGCTCGACGGGCTCGACTACCACGTCGAGAGGTGGACACCGGCCGACTCGGTCGCCTGGCTCAAGGCGATGGCGTGGGACCTGCGCGGCAACATGCAGGACGAGGTCGACCGGGCGATGGCGTCGACCCGTCTCGAGCCGGACCAGATCGAGGAGCTCTACCCGCCGTACCCCTATGCCCGGCACCGCCCGACCGTCGAGGGGGGCGACGTCGTGGACGGCGTCTTCCGCCAGGCGCCCGGCCAGGCGCCCGGCGAGGCAGCCGCCGCACGGCCGGCGCTCGGCGGCGAGGCGCTGGCGGCGCTGGAGGAGCTCTCGGAGACCCTCGGCTCGATGCCGCTCATGGTCGGGCGCGGGGACGGGATCGGCAGCAACGCCTGGGTCGTCGACGGCGACCACTCCACGACGGGGGAGCCGATCCTCGCCAACGACCCGCACCTGGCGCCGACGGTGCCGGGCGTCTGGTACCAGATGGGGCTGCACTGCAACGAGCTCGGCGACGAGTGCCCCTTCGACGTCAGCGGCTTCACGTTCGCCGGCTTCCCCGGCGTGGTCATCGGGCACAACCAGGAGATCGCCTGGGGGTTCACGAACCTCGGCCCCGACGTGACCGACCTCTACCTCGAGGCCGTCGACGGCGAGCGCTACCTCCGCGGCCGGGAGTGGCGGGAGTTCGACCGGCGCGAGGAGACGATCCGGATCGCCGGCGAGGAGCCGTTCACCTTCACGGTGCGCCGCTCGGTGCACGGCCCGCTCCTCTCCGACGTCAGCCCGACCTACGCCTCGGTGGGAGCCAACGCGCCGGTCGACGGACGCGTCCCCGACCGGGCCTCCGGCTACGCGGTCTCGCTCGCGTGGACGGCGCTGCGCCGCACCCGGACCGCTGAGGCGATCTTCGCGATGAACCGCGCCACCGGCTGGGAGGAGTTCCGCGACGCGACCAGGCGCTTCGCCGCACCCAGCCAGAACATCGTGTACGCCGACCGCGCCGGCCACATCGGCTACCAGGCCCCTGGCCTCATCCCGATCCGGCAACCGGGCCACACCGGGGACTACCCGGCTCCCGGCTGGGACCCGGCCTTCGACTGGACCGGCGAGTTCGTCCCGTTCGAGGCGCTCCCCTCGGTGCTCGACCCCGAGGAGGGGTTTCTCGCCACGGCGAACCAGGCGCCGGTCGGCCGGAGCTACCCCTACGACCTCGGCAGTGCGTGGGACATGGGGTACCGCAGCCAGCGGATCGTCGACCTGCTGACGAAGAAGGGGACGCTCAGCGTCGCCGACATGGCACAGATCCAGAACGACACCAGGAACGGGTTCGCGCCGTTCCTCGTGCCGTTCCTGCTCGACGTGGACCCCGGGAACCGCTACTACTCCGGCGGCCAGCGGCTGCTCCGCGACTGGGACTTCACCCAGCCCGCCGACTCGGCCGAGGCGGCGTACTTCAACGCGGTCTGGAAGAGCCTGCTCCGGCTCACCTTCGACGACCAGCTGCCCACCTCCGTCGCGACCAACGTGCGCGGTGGCGACCGGTGGTTCGAGGTGGTGCGCCGGCTGCTGGAGGAGCCGAACAGCACATGGTGGGACAACCAGGACACCGACGGGGTCCGCGAGGGTCGCGACGACATCCTCCGCCAGGCTCTCCGTGACGCCCGTGACGAGCTGGTCCGGCTGCAGTCGCGTCGGGTCGACGGGTGGACCTGGGGCCACCAGCACACGCTGACCCTGGAGAACCAGACGGTGGGGCAGTCCGACTCGGGGCTGGTCGCCGGGCTCGTCAACCGGGGGCCGTGGGAGCTACCGGGCGGCACCGCGGTGGTCAACGCGACCGGGTGGAACGCCGCGGAGGGGTACGACGTGATCTGGGCGCCGTCGATGCGGATGGTCGTGTCGATGGCGGACCTCGACGCCTCCAGGTGGATCAACCTCACCGGCGCGAGCGGCCATGCGTTCAGCGGCCACTACACCGACCAGACCGAGCTGTGGGCGAGGGGTGAGACGCGTGCGTGGCCGTTCAGCCGCGCTGAGGTCGAGGCGGCGGCCGAGAAGACCCTGACCCTCACCCCCGGAACCAGGTGACTCCTCGTGGGGTGGCCGCGGCCGTGACCCGGCGGTCGTGGGGGTCCGCCGGCACCTCGTCGACCAGCTCGGTGTCGTAGAGGAGCGTGCAGGTGAAGGTGCCGACCGGGACCCGGCCGAGCGCCCGGTCGTAGGAGCCGCCGCCGCGCCCCAGCCGCATCCCGCTCCGGTCGACGGCGAGCCCGGGGGTGAGCACGGCGTCGGCGGTGGCGACCGCCGCGGGGCCGAGCCTCGGCCCGTCGGGCTCCAGCAGCCCCCGTCCGGCGCTGCGCAGCCGACCCGTGTGCACCGCCCAGTCCAGGTCGTTGTCGGGGAGGAGCACGGGAAGGATCACCCGCCGGCCCGCCGCGAGGAGCGCGTCGAGGAGCGGGCCCGTCCCCGGCTCCTTGCCGACCGAGACGTAGGCCGCGACGGTCGCGGACCGTCGTACCGCCTCGGTGGCGAGGAGCTGCCCGGCGATCGCCCGGGCGGCCTCGCCCACCTCGAGCAGGGTGAGCCGGCGGCGGTCGGTGAGGAGCCGGTCGCGCAGGGCGATCTTCTGCGCGGCCACCGCTGCCGCTGGGTCCTCCACGGGGGTCACGGTAGCGCCCTGCATACCATCGGACCCATGAGCGACGAGGGGCTGCAGCAGGCACGCGACAAGATGACCGCCGAGGGGGTCGACCCGGTGGCGATCGAGGTGTTCGCCCACTACTACCGGCTGGTCGAGAGCGGGGAGACCGGGATGGTCCCCGAGGACACGATCGACCCCCTCGACATGGAGGCGCTCGCCGACGTCGACGTCCCCGACGAGGTCGCCGCCGACGCGATCGGCCGGACGGCCGTGGTGAAGCTCAACGGCGGGCTCGGCACGTCGATGGGGCTGGACCGGGCGAAGACGCTGCTCGAGGTCCGCGACGGGCTGAGCTTCCTCGATGTGATCGCCCGGCAGGTCCTCGCGATCCGGGCGAGGTACGGCGCGCGGCTGCCGCTGGTCTTCATGAACAGCTTCCGGACCCGCGACGACACGCTGGCGGCCCTGGAGCGCTACCCCGACCTCGCGGCCGCCGGCCTGCCGCTGGACTTCCTGCAGAACAAGGAGCCGAAGCTCCGCAGCGACGACCTGACCCCGGTGGAGTGGCCGGCCGACCCGTCGCTCGAGTGGTGCCCACCGGGCCACGGCGACCTCTACACCGCCCTGCGGGGCACCGGGCTGCTGGACGCGCTCATCGACGCGGGGTTCACCCAGGCGTTCGTCTCCAACTCCGACAACCTCGGCGCCGTGCCGGACGCCCGGGTCGCGGGGTGGTTCGCCGCGAGCGGGGCGCCGTTCGCGATCGAGGCGGTCCGTCGCACCCCCAGCGACCGGAAGGGCGGCCACTTCGCCCGGCGCAAGTCCGACGGCCGGATCGTGCTCCGGGAGACCGCGCAGACGCTGCCCGAGGACGCCGAGGCGCTCGCCGACCTGGACCGGCACCGCTTCGCCTCGACCAACAACCTCTGGATGGAGCTCCGCGCGGTGAAGGCGGAGCTCGAGGCCCGCGACGGGATCCTCGGGCTGTCGATGATCCGCAACGTCAAGACCGTCGACCCTGCCGACCCGTCCAGCCCCGAGGTGATCCAGATCGAGACCGCGATGGGGGCGGCGATCGAGGTGTTCGAGGGGTCTCGGACGATCGAGGTCGGCCGGGACCGGTTCGTGCCGGTGAAGACCACCAACGACCTGTTGGTGCTCCGCAGCGACTGCTACGACCTCGACGAGGACGCGCTGCTCCACCAGGTGCCGCCGGAGGTTCCGTTCGTGGAGCTCGACAAGCCGTACAAGCTGGTCACCGGGTTCGAGGAGCGGTTCCCCGGAGGAGTGCCGAGCCTCAAGGAGGCCACCTCGTTCACGGTCCGCGGCGACTGGACCTTCGGGGCCGGCGTCACCGTCGTGGGCGAGGTCGAGGTGGGGGAGGACGGCTCGTCCGGCGAGGTGCCCGCGGGCAGCCGGCTCACCTGACGGTGCGGCGTTAGGGTCTGGGTGTGTCCTTCACCCCCGTCTCGACCGAGCCGTCGGTCCCCGTCGAGAGCCACCTCCAGCGAGTCCTGGCCGCGATCGAGCCGCTGCCGCCGTACGACCAACCGCTGCTGGAGGCGCTCGGGCTCCCGGCCTGCGAGCGGATCGCTTCCCCGATGGACCTGCCGGCGTTCGACAACTCGGGGATGGACGGCTACGCGGTCGTCCTCGACGACGTGGTGACGGCGAGCGACGAGGACCCCGTCACGCTGCCGGTGGTCGGGGAGTCCGCGGCCGGGCAGGCGAAGCTCTACGCGATGTCTCCGGGCACCGCGGTGAAGATCATGACCGGGGCGCCGGTGCCGACCGGCGCCGACGCGGTGGTGCCGGTGGAGTGGACCGACGGCGGCTCCGCCACCGTCCGGATCCTCAAGGCGCCCAGGCACGGGCAGCACGTCCGGCGCCAGGGCGAGGACGTCCGGGCCGGGGACGTGCTGCTCGAGGAGGACGCGATCCTGGGCCCTCGCCAGGTCGGGCTGCTCGCCAGTGTCGGCAAGGCGCAGGTCCGCTCCCGGCCGCGGCCGCGCGTCGTCATCCTCTCGACCGGCTCGGAGCTCCGTGAGCCCGGCACCAAGCTCGCCCCGGACGCGATCTACGACTCCAACTCGTTCATGCTCGCCGGCGCGGTTCGGGGCACCGGGGCGATCGCCTACCGGGTCGGGGTCGTCCCCGACGACCCGGCGCAGCTCTCCGACGCCCTCTCCGACCAGCTCGTGCGCGCCGACATGGTGGTCACCAGCGGCGGCGTCAGCAAGGGGGAGTACGACGTCGTCAAGGAGGTGCTGTCCCAGCTCGGGACCGTGTGGTTCGGCGAGGTCCGGATGCAGCCCGGCAAGCCGCAGGGGTTCGGCCACATCGGCGAGGACCGGATCCCGATCTTCGCGCTCCCCGGCAACCCGGTGTCGGCGTACGTCTCGTTCGAGCTCTTCGTGCTGCCCGCCCTGCGGAAGATGATGGGGCGGACGCCGCTGAGCCGGCCGACGCTGCGGGCGCGGCTGACCGAGTCGTTCCGCTCCGCCCACGGCAAGACCCAGCTGGTGCGGGCTCGGTACGGCTCCGACGAGCGCGGCATCCACGTCGCCCCGGTCGGGGGCCACGGGTCGCACCTGCTCGGCGACCTCTCCGACGCCAACGCGATCATCGTCGTGCCGCCCGAGACCGACCTCGCCCGCGTCGACAGCGTCGTGGAGATCCTCACCCTGGACCGGGAGTTCTGATGGGGGACCGGCTCACCCACGTCGACGAGTCCGGCGCGGCGCGGATGGTCGACGTCTCGTCCAAGGACGCGACCAGGCGGGAGGCGGTCGCGACCGGCCGGGTGCTCGTGGCGCCGGCGGTCGTGGCGCTGCTGCGTGGTGAAGGCGTGCCCAAGGGTGACGCGCTCGGCGTCGCCCGGGTCGCCGGGATCATGGCCGCCAAGCGGACTCCGGACCTCGTGCCGCTCTGCCACCCGCTGGCGATCAGCGGGGTGACCGTCGACCTGGTGGTCGCCGACGACGGAGTGTCGATCACCGCCTCGGTCCGGACGACGGACCGGACCGGCGTCGAGATGGAGGCGCTGACCGCCGTCTCGGTGGCTGCGCTGACGGTCGTCGACATGGTGAAGGCGGTCGACAAGGCCGCGACGATCACCGACGTGCGGGTGGAGACCAAGACCGGCGGCAAGAGCGGGGACTGGTCTCGTCCGGAGGCACGCTCGTGAGGGCCGCCGTGGTCGTGGCGTCCAACCGGGCCGCGGCGGGGGTCTACGAGGACACGACCGGGCCGCTGATCGTCTCGGCCCTGGCTTCTGTTGGGTTCTCCGTCGAGCCGCCGGTGGTCGTTCCCGACGGGGAGCCGGTCGGTGAGGCGATCCGCGCCGCGGTCGAGGCCGGGGCCCGCGCCGTCCTCACGACCGGCGGCACCGGGCTCACCCCGACCGACCTCACGCCGGACGTCACGCGACCCCTTCTGGACAAGGAAGTTCCCGGGATCGCGGAGGCGATCCGCGCCCACGGCGTGGCCAAGGGGGTGCCGACCGCTGCGCTCTCCCGAGGGGTGGCCGGCGTCGCCGGTGCGGCGCTGGTGGTGAACCTCCCGGGTTCCCGTGGCGGCGTCAAGGACGGGCTCGAGGTCGTCGTACCCCTGCTGCGGCACGCGGTCGAGCAGATCGTGGGGAGCGACCATTGACGAGGCTGTCGGGCGGCCGCGGGCCGTGGCAGCAGCTCCGTCTCCAGCACGGCCCGGTGACCCTCCGCCCGATCGAGCGCCGCGACCACGCGGCCTGGAAGGAGGTCCGCGCGCGCAACAGCTCCTGGCTGCGCGAGTGGGAGGCCACGCGGCCGCCCAGTGACGACGTCGGGCTGGTGACGTTCCCGGCGATGGTCCGCGACCTGCGGCGGCAGGCCCGGCAGGGACGGTGCCTGCCGTTGGTGCTCCTCGTCGACGGTGACTTCGCCGGACAGGTGACGGTGAGCAACATCGTCGGGGGGTCGGCGCGGTTCGGGAGCGTCGGCTACTGGATCGACCAGCGCCACGCCGGCCGCGGGCACGTACCGGTCGCGGTGGCGCTCGCCATCGACCACTGTCTGTTCACGGTGGGGCTGCACCGGATCGAGATCGCGATCCGCCCGGAGAACGCCGCCTCGCTGCGGGTCGTGGAGAAGCTGGGGTTGCTCGAGATCGGCTACGCCCCGCGGTTCCTCCACATCGACGGTGGGTGGCGGGACCATCGGCTCTTCGCGGTCACCGTGGAAGAGGTCCCCGACGGGTTGCTGCCTCGACTGCTGGGGTCCTGAGGACGTCGGCGCCGGTGCACGCGGTTCGCCGGGCACCACCTCCGACGTCGAGAATCGCGCACCTGCGCTGTCCCGGCGGCCGTTCGCACGTCGGGCCGCAACTTCGGGAGCAGGTGCGTGATCTTGTACGCCGGCCGGCCGCGGAACGGCAGGTGGCGTGCCGGACAGCCGAAATTCGTCCATGCGGACAAGAATCTGACCGCTGCGCGCTGATCGGTCGAGAATCGGGTCCAGACGGACGAGTTTCGGTCCCCGAGCCCACGAATCGCCTGGTTCTGTGTACTTTCACATCAGTCACAGGAGTTGTACGGCGACACACCGGACATCCTGCGCACCGTCAGCACCAGTCACTCCTAACGTTTGCTGCGTGGAACTGTCAGGCCTCATCTTCGTCGCCCTGGCCCTGGTGTGGGCCGTCGTCCTCATCCCCAAGGCGCTCAAGCACCACGACGAGGTGGCGAAGACCCGGTCCGTGGACCAGGTCTCCGACTCCGGTCGTGTGCTCGCCCGTCGCGAGGCGGTCAACGAGCGCGAGTCGCGGCTCGTCGTACCCGCTCGCAAGGCTGCCCCGGTCGCCGAGACCGGCGCCCCCAGGGCGGATTCGAAGCCGGAGCCCACGCTCCCGGCCCAGCGCACTCCGGTGGCCACCGCTCGGCTCGGTGCCCACCGCGCAGCAGCCAAGGCCGCGGCGAAGCGCCGCCGCCGGATCGTCGCCGTCCTGCTCCTCACGACCGCGGTGGTCGGCGGCCTCGCCGCTCTCGGTGTGCTGCTGCCTTGGTCGCCGGCGGTCCCGGCCGCTGTGACTCTCGGCTTCCTCGTGCTCGCCAGGATGCTGGTCCGCCGCGAGCACGCCCGTTGGGCCGCCGCGGTCGAAGAGGTACGCCGCTCCGCCGCCGGGCCTGCGCCCGAGACGACCGAGGCGCCGTCCGAACCGGCCGATGCGCCTGCCGAGCCTGCCCTCGAGAAAGTGGTCGTCGGGCCGATCCTGGACACACGAGTCGCATCCGCGATCGTGAGTGGGCTCGACGAGACGTCGTCGTACCCGGTGGCACTGATGCGTGAGTGTTCGCCGACGACCCCCGGCACGCTCTGGGACCCGCTGCCGGTGACCCTGCCGACGTACGTCAGCAAGCCCCGCGCCACCCGCTCCGTCCGCACGATCGACCTCGCCGACCCGCGGGTGTCGAGCTCCGGCCGCGACGCGGCCGACAGCGCGCTGGTGGCGGATGCAGCCACCGCGGCACCGCCGGCCGACGGCTCTCCTCAACGCGCCGTCGGCACCTGACGCCCGATTCGGGTCGGCGTCGGGTGGGTGGTATCTTCTGATCCGCACCGGTTCGGCCGGTGCACCTGGGGCTGTGGCGCAGTTGGTAGCGCGTCTCGTTCGCAATGAGAAGGTCAGGGGTTCGAATCCCCTCAGCTCCACCAAACCCGCTGGTCAGCAGCCTGCACGGATCCTGAAATCAGGAGCAGGCAGTGACAGGTCAGCAGAAACTCAACACAAAGTCGGCCGGTAGCCCGGCGTCCTCGGGTCGTCTGGGCCACTCTCGGCCCGGCGCGGCAGGGCTGGCGCACCTGGTCGGTATGAAGACCCCAACACTCTCCGAGACGGGGCTCGACTCCGTCGTCACCCTCTCCCAGCTCGCCGCCCAGCTCGGCGTCAGCGTCCAGACCCTG
>DASSBB010000120.1:0-16087 GCA_035699145.1 Marmoricola sp. | reverse complement strand
TCGCTCGCCGCCGTGGTGGACGAGGTGCGGTCCTCCGGCCGCCGGGCGGGGGTCTGGCTGGCACCCTTCCTGGTCGGGGCGAGCACCACCCTGGCGCGCGAGCACCCCGACTGGCTGGTGGGGCCCGCCGGGCGGAACTGGGGTCAACCGCTCGCCGGTCTGGACCTCACCCACCCCGGTGTCCAGGAGCTGCTCGCCGACGGGCTGCGCCGCCTCCTCGAGCTCGGCGTCGACTACCTCAAGCTCGACTTCCTGTACGGCGGCGCCGTGCCGGGCCGCCGCCGGGAGGACGTCGACGCGGTCGGTGCATACCGAGCGGGACTGGGGCTGGTGCGCGAGGTCGTCGGACCCGACGTCTACCTGGTCGGGTGCGGCGCCCCGATCCTGCCCAGCGTCGGCCTCGTCGACGCCATGCGCGTGTCGCCGGACACCTTCCACGAGGGCGGCGAGGACGGCTCGACGGGGCTGCGGGGGCTGATGCCGCTGGCCGCCCGGGCGTGGCAGCAGGGGCGGCTGTGGGTGAACGACCCCGACTGCGTCGTGGCCCGCCCGTCGTACTCCCATCGGGAGCGGTGGGCGCAGGCCGCCCGGCGGTTCGGCGGGCTGCGCTCGTTCTCCGACCGGCTGGCCGAGCTCGACGACTGGGGGCTGGCCACGGTCCGCGACCTCGTGGCGGCCGGGAGCCTGGCCGAGCCCTTCCCGGCCGACGTCCTCGTGGAGTCGGCCGCGCTCGCACAGGCGGAGGGAGCCCGGTGAGCGAGCGGGCGGGCGAGCTGACGGCGCGCATCGCGCCGTACCTGGAGCTGTGCTACCCGCACGACCACGCCGAGGTGGCGCGGCGGCTGGTGGGGCTGGCCGAGGGCTACGCGGCCCGGTTGCGGCCGCGCGTGGTGGAGCCGCCGACCCACCGGACCGGCTACCTCATCACCTATGGCGACGGCATCCGGCGTCGCGGCGAGGCGCCCCTGCACACGCTGGCCGCCTTCCTGCACGACCACGTGGGGGACCTGTTCAGCGACGTGCACCTGCTGCCGATCTTCCCGTGGAGCTCCGACGACGGGTTCGCGGTCGTCGACCACCGGGTGGTGAACCCGGCTCTCGGCACCTGGGACGACGTCGCCGACCTGGCCGTCGAGCGCGGTGTGATGCTGGACTTCGTCGCCAACCACACCTCGAGCCACAGCCCGTGGTTCCTGGGCTGGCTCGCCGGTGACCCGGAGCTCGCCGGCTTCTACGTGGAGCGGGACCCCGGCTTCGACGTCTCGAGGGTGGTGCGCCCTCGGACCACGCCGCTCTTCCACCCGTTCCGGCGTCCCGACGGCGAGGAGACGGAGGCCTGGACGACCTTCGGGCCCGACCAGGTCGACGTCGACGTCCGTTCTCCGAGGACCCTCGAGGAGCTGACCGACGTGCTGCTCGGCTACGTCGAGCGCGGGGCGTCCACGGTGCGGCTCGACGCGATCGGCTTCCTGTGGAAGGCGTCGGGGACCACCTGCCTGAACCTGCCCCAGACCCACGCGGTGATCAAGGTCTGGCGGGCCCTGGTCGAGCACGTCGTGCCCGGCACGCGGTTGCTGACCGAGACCAACGTGCCGCACGCCGAGAACATCTCCTACTTCGGCGACGGTCACGACGAGGCCCACCTCGTCTACCAGTTCGCGCTCCCGCCCTTGGTGCTGCACGCGTTCGTAGCCGGCTCCACGGCCCGGCTCAGTGAGTGGGCGGCCACCGTCGGGCCGGTCAGCGACACAGCGACGTGGTTCAACTTCCTGGCCAGCCACGACGGCATCGGGCTGCGGGCGACCGAGGGCATCCTCGACGACGCCGAGCGCGACGCTCTGGTACGGCGTACCCGCTCGCACGGCGGTGAGGTCTCGTGGCGGACCCGGCACGACGGGACGGTGTCGGTCTACGAGCTGAACCTCAGCTACCTCGATGCGCTGTGCACCCCGGCCGAGGCGCGCGACGCCGACGTCCTGGTGGCCAAGACGCTGGCAGCGCACAGCATCCTCTTCACGCTCCTGGGCGTGCCGGCCGTCTACCTGCACTCGCTCGTGGGCTCGCCGCCCGACCTCGAGGGCATGGTGACCAGCCGCATCAACCGGCGGATCAACCGCTCCATCCTCGACGCCGACCGGCTCGACGCCGAGCTGCGGGGCGACCGACGTCGCCGGGGCGTGCTGACCGGGCTGGGTCACCTGATCGAGGTCCGCCGCCGGCACGAGGCCTTCTCGCCGTTCGGCACCCAACGGGTCGAGCACCTCGACGACCGGGTCTTCGCGGTGCGCCGGGGGGAGGGCACACCCGGTGAGCTCCGCTGCGTCACGAACGTGACCGGCGACCAGGTGCCGCTGGCAGTCCGTGGCGTCGACGTGCTGACCGGTTCTGCCGTCGACCCGCTCGTCCTCGGCCCCTGGGGAGCCGCGTGGGTCCGGCCCTGGACCTGACCCTCACGGCACCAGCACGCGGACGGCCTCCTGCCACGAGTCGACCAGGTGCAGCTCGCCGGTGAACTCCTTCGAGCGGGCGAGGGCGGTGAGCAGCGGCCAGGCGGGGTAGGTCCGGGTCCAGTACTCCCCGCCGACCAGCACCATCGGCGTCCGGCTGCCGGGCTCCGCGTAGTAGTTCTCGCAGGCGTCCTGGAAGAGCTCCTGCACCGTCCCGGCGGCGCCCGGCAGGAAGACGATGCCGCCGCCGCAGACGTGGAGGAGCGTGTCCTCCCGCAGCGCGTTGCGGAAGTACTTCGCGATGTGGGTGGGAAAGGGGTTCGGCGGCTCGTGGCCGTAGAACCAGGTCGGGATCCCGAGGCTCGGAAGGGCCGGCTCGCCGAGCCCGGCGAGCACCTCGAACGCCGGAGCGGCCCACTCCTCGACCGACGGGGCGAACGACGGCGCCGCGGCCAGCCGTCCGAGCGCCTCGTCGAGGGCCGGGCGGTCGAGGCGCGCCGCCCGCGCCCCAAGGTTCGCCGCCTCCATCGCCCCGGGGCCGCCGCCCGTGCTCACCAGGAGTCCGGCGTGGGCCAGCACCTGCCCGAGGTACGCCGCCTCGCCGTACTCCGGCGTGCCGCGCGCCATCGCGTGGCCGCCCATGACCCCGACGACTCCCGTGCGTCCCTCGAGGAGCTCCCGGAGGGCGTCGTCGACGGCGTGGTCATGGAGGCTCTGCGCCAGCGTGGCCGCGACGTCGGCCCGCGCCGGTCCTCGCGACCAGGCGTAGATCCGGGCGTCGAGGGTCGCGTCGTAGCCGCGGTCGAGGCCGTCGTACAGCTCCTCGGCGGTGTAGAGCGTGCCGCGGTAGGCGTTGACGGGAACGTCAGGGACGTCGGGGAACACCAGGGCGCCGTGAGCACGGAGCCACTCCTCGTCGGCGGGGAGCAGGTCGCAGCCGAGGAGGAGCGCGCCGGCCGGCACGAGGGAGCGGAGCTGCTCGGACCGGCCGGTGAGGTCGAGGTCCTGGAGCCGCCATCCCCGCATCGACCTGCTGCCGGAGGCGAGCAGCGCGTCGAGCTCCGTGAGGGTCTCGACCTCGACGAGGCGTCCAGGGCCTGGGCTCATCAGTCCAGCGTGCCAGGCTGGTCAGTACGCCTGGGCAATCACCTCGCCGAACAGGTCGTGCTCGTCGACGTCGAGCCCGCGGCGGCGGAACCAGGTGCAGATGTTCTGGCAGTCGCGGAGCAGGAACTCGGCGCCGGCCGGGTTCGCGACGAGGTCCACGACCTGTGGGAGGTCGATGATGACGAGCCGGTCGCCCGCGGCCAGGACGTTGTACGGCGACAGGTCGCCGTGGGCGACGCCGTCCCGGGCGAGCGTTCCGAGGGCGTCCCGGAGCTGCTCGTAGTAGGACTCGAGCAGCGGGCGGTCCGGCCGGGTGGCGGCGAGCCGGGGGGCGGCCTCGCCGTCGACGGTGACGAGCTCCATCAGCAGCTCGGTGCCGTCGATCTGGACCGGGTAGGGGACCGGGACGCCGGCGACCCAGAACCGCTTGAGCGCCTCCCACTCGGCCCAGGCCCACTGGCCGGCGGCGACCGAGCGGCCGTGCCGGGTCTTCTTCGCCATCGCCCGCGCGTCGCGGGTGTTGCGGACCCGGCGGCCCTCCGCATAGGCGGCGCTCCGGTGGAAGGTGCGGTGCTCCTCGCCGCGGTACCGTTTCGCGGCGAGGACGACGCCGTCGGTGCCCGGCACAGCCCGGCGCAGGACGGAGACGTCGGCCTCCTTGCCGGTCTTCAGGATGCCCAGGTCGGTGTCGACCGCGGCCCGGTCGGTGACCACCCACTCCGGGGCGGGCTCGGGACCGCGGCAGAGCGGCTCCACGTCCCAGAAGGTGCTCCAGCGCTGGCCGTCGTCGAGGTCGTCGGTCGGGGCGTAGTCGAGGGTGAAACGGGTCGGTTGGTCAGGGGTGCCCGTGGCGGGGGCGACCGAGGGGGTGCTCACAGCAGCAGCTCCGGAGAAGAGAGAGGAAGAAGGACGGGCGCACGTCGAGGACGGTCATGGCTTTCGTCTCCTTCCTTCTGCTGCGGCCCTGGTGCCGCTCAGGTAGCGTCGCGGAGCAGGTTGTCCCACCGCAACCGCTTTTCCGCCCGGAGCCCTCATGAACCTCATGCGCATCGTCGTCGCCCCCGCGGTCGCCGGCCTCGTCGGCGTGGTCCTCGCCACCGTCCCCGGAGCCGGTGCAGCGCCCGGGGAGGGGCCAGAGCCGGTCCAGCAGGCGCCGTCGGGCGGCTCCATGAGCGGTGGCGACCCCTACTTCCCCCTCGACGGCAACGGGGGGTACGACGTGCTGCACTACCGGATCGCCACGACGTACCGTCCTGGACCAGACCGGCTGACCGGCCGCACCGTCCTCAGCGCGGTCGCCCACAAGAAGCTGACCCGGTTCCACCTCGACCTCGCCCTGACCCCCGACTCGGTCCAGGTCGACGGGGTGAGCGCCCGGTTCTCCAAGCCGAGGTCGCACGAGCTGCGCGTCGTACCCTCCCGGGCACTGGAGGAAGGCACCGAGTTCCGGGTGCGGGTGGAGTACCACGGCCGGCCGGCCGCCACGCGCGCCGCCGGGTTGTCACCGTTCTTCCACGCCCCGGGTGAGGGGCTGGCGCTGGGCGAGCCGCAGATCGGGCCGTGGTGGTTCGCCGCCAACGAGACCCCGAAGGACAAGGCGACCTACGACATCTCGGTGCGGGTCCCGAAGGGGCGTGAGGCGGTCAGCAACGGCGAGCTGGTGTCGCGGTCGACGAAGGGCGGCTGGACGACCTGGCGGTGGGAGATGACCGACCCGATGGTCAGCTACCTGGCGTTCTTCCTCGCCGGCGACCTCCAGCTCCGGCACGGGAAGGCGGACGGGCGGCCCTACGTCTACGCGGTCTCCGAGCGGCTCGGGGCAGCCGCACGCGAGCAGTCGTTCGACCTCCTGGCGGAGACGCCGGAGATCGTCTCCTGGCTGGAGGGCCACTTCGGGGAGTACCCGTTCACCTCGACCGGCGGGGTGGTCGCCGGGATCGACAACCTCGACTTCGCGCTCGAGAACGCCTCCCGGCCGGTCTACCCCTACGTCGGCGGACCGAGCACGTGGAACGTCTTGCTCCTGGTCCACGAGCAGGCGCACCAGTGGTTCGGCGACGACGTGTCGCTCCGGCGCTGGCGGGACCTCTGGCTCAACGAGGGGTTCGCCACCTACGCCGAGTGGCTGTACGCCGAGGAGCACGGCGGCTCGACCGTCGACCAGGAGCTGGAGGGCGGCTACGGATCTCGAAGCCCTTCCTCGTCGTTCTGGGACGTCCAGGTCAGCGACCCGGGAGCCGACGACATGTGGGGCGACGCCGTCTACCAGCGTGGCGGCATGATGCTGGCCGCCCTGCGCAACCGGATCGGCGCCGAGGAGCACAGCGAGCTGCTGCGCCGGTGGGTGGCCGAGCGGCGCGAGGGCCACGGCACCGGGACGGCCTTCCGGACGCTCGCCGAGACCGTCAGCGGCGAGGAGCTCGGCGCGTTCTTCGCCGAGTGGCTCGACGAGACGAACCGCCCGGACCACACCACGGCGAACGGGTTCCGGTCATGACGGGCTACGCGGACGCCTTCCGGCGGAGCATCAGCGACCCGGCCGGGTTCTGGGGCGAGCAGGCGGACCTCGTCGACTGGATCGCCAAGCCCCGGCAGGTCCTCGACGACAGCCGTCCGCCGTTCTACCGGTGGTTCCCCGACGCGACCCTCAACACCTGCTACAACGCCCTGGACCGGCACGTGGTCAACGGCCGCGGCGACCAGCCGGCGCTGATCCACGACAGCCCCGTCACCGGGAGCAGGACGACGCTGAGCTACGCCGTGCTGCTCGAGCAGGTCGCCGCCTTCGCCGGCGTGCTGCGCTCGCTCGGCGTCGAGAAGGGGGACCGGGTCGTCATCTACATGCCGATGGTCCCCGAGGCCGTCGTCGCGATGCTTGCCTGCGCGCGGCTCGGGGCGGTGCACTCGGTGGTCTTCGGCGGGTTCGCGGCGAACGAGCTGGCGATCCGCATCGACGACTCGCGACCGAAGGTCGTCGTCGCCGCGTCCTGCGGCGTCGAGCCGTCGCGGGTGGTGGAGTACAAGCCGCTCCTCGACCGGGCCCTCGACCTCGCCTCGCACGAGCCGGCTGCCGTCGTCGTGAAGCAACGGCCGCAGTCCCAGGCGGCGATGACGGACGGGCGCGACGTCGACTGGGACGTGGCGATGAAGGCGGGCGCGATGGACCCGGCCGGATGCGTCCCGGTCGCGGCGACCGACCCGCTCTACGTGCTCTACACCTCCGGCACGACCGGCAAGCCGAAGGGGATCGTCCGCGACAACGGCGGCCACGCGGTGGCGATGGCCTGGTCGCTGCCGAACATCTACGACGTCCACGCCGGCCAGGTCTGGTGGGCCGCCTCCGACGTCGGCTGGGTCGTCGGCCACTCCTACATCGTCTACGCGCCGCTGATCTGCGGGGCGACGACCGTGCTCTACGAGGGCAAGCCGGTCGGCACCCCCGACGCGGGGGCGTTCTGGCGGGTGGTCGCCGACCACCGGGTCGAGGCCCTCTTCACCGCCCCGACGGCGATCCGGGCGATCAAGAAGGAGGACCCGGAGGGCGCCCTCCTCGCGCAGCACGACATCAGCTCGCTGCGGACCCTCTTCCTCGCGGGGGAGCGGCTCGACCCCGGCACCTACGAGTGGGCGTCGCAGACGTTGGGCGTGCCGGTGGTCGACAACTGGTGGCAGACCGAGACCGGGTGGCCGATCGCGTCGAACCTGCGCGGCCTCGAGCCGATGCCGATCAAGCCCGGGTCCCCGTCGGTCGCGGTGCCGGGGTACGACGTGCAGGTGCTCGACCCCTCCGGCAACCGGGTCGGGCCGGGGGAGGAGGGGGCGATCTGCCTCGGGCTGCCGCTGCCGCCGGGCACGCTGCCCACCCTGTGGGGCGACGACGAACGGTTCATCAGCTCCTACCTGGCGACCTACGAGGGGTACTACGTCTCCGGCGACGGCGGCTACCTGGACGAGGACGGCTATCTGTTCGTCATGGGGCGCACCGACGACATCATCAACGTCGCCGGCCACCGGCTCTCCACCGGAGCGATGGAGGCGGTGCTCGCCGCCCACCCGGCGGTCGCCGAGTGCGCGGTGATCGGCGTGGCCGATCCCATGAAGGGGCAGGTGCCCCGCGGGTTCGTCGTGCTCAAGGCGGGCGTGGCCGACGACCCCGACGACGTCCGCGACGAGCTGGTCGCGAAGGTGCGCGACGAGATCGGGCCGGTCGCGGCGTTCCGCGAGGTCACCGTCGTCGACGGGCTGCCGAAGACCCGGTCGGGGAAGATCCTCCGCAAGACGATGCGCGAGATCGCCGACGGCAAGGAGGCGGTGCTGCCCTCCACGATCGAGGACCCGGCGGTCCTGGACCGGCTCCGTCCCTCGTTGCGTCCTGAGGGCTGAACGAGGTCAGTGGCCGAGCAGGGGCGCCATCGCCCGGGCTATCCGGCTCGGCCTCCCGGTCAGCCGCTCCTCGCTCTCGGCGAGGCTCATCGCCCGCAGCCCGGCGTTGACCCCCAGCCAGCGGAGGGGCTCGGGCTCCCAGCGGCGTGACCGGTGCTGCACCCAGGGAAGGTCGGTCAGCTCCGTGCGCCGCCCCAGGACGAGGTCCCGGAGGGTGCGGCCGGCCAGGTTCGTCGTGCTCACGCCGTCGCCGACGTAGCCACCCGCCCACGCGACGCCGGTGCTGCGGTCGATCCCGACGCTCGCGCACCAGTCGCGGGGGATCCCCAGCGGACCGCCCCAGGCGTGCGTGAACGCCGCGTCGCCGAGCGCGGGGAAGAGGTCCCGCAGGGTCCGGCGGAGGTGGTCGAAGACTCCTGCGTCGCGGTCGTGCGCCGGAGACACCGAGGAGCCGAAGTGGTACGGCGCCCCGCGGCCGCCGAAGACCAGGCGGCCGTCCCGGGTGCGCTGGCCGTAGACGACGAGGTGGCGGTGCTCGCTGAAGGTGGGACGTCCGGCGAGCCCGATCTCGTCCCACACGGTGTCCGAGAGCGGCTCGGTGGCCACGACCAGCGAGTAGACCGGGGCCACGGCGCGCCGGTGCCCGGGGAGCCGCGCGGTGTAGGCCTCGGTGGCGCGGACGACGTGCTCGGCGCGGACCGTGCCGCCGGGGGTCTCGACCGCGCCGGGACGGATCGCGGTGACCGGGGTGCCCTCGTGGACGACGCCGCCGAGCCGTTCGACGACGCGGGCGAGGCCGCGCACCAGCCGGCCGGGGTGGATCGCTGCGCAGTCGGGGGTGTACGTCGCCCCGAGGACCCGGCTGGCACCGATCATCGACCGCGTCTCGGCGGGGCCGAGGAGCCGGAGCTCGTCCTCGCCGCGGCCCCAGGACCGGGCGTGCTCGACCTCGGTGCGGGCGCGCCGCAGCTGGACGGGCGTCCGCGCGACCGTGACCGTGCCGCCCTTGTCGAAGTGGGCGTCGATCGACTCCGCCGCGGCGACCCGTCCCACCTCGTCGACGGTGTCGCGCATCGCCCGGTGCAGCGCGATCGCGGTGCTCCGGTCGGCGCCTGGCATGCGGGCGAGCCGGTCGGCGGACTTGGGGAAGAGCGCCGAGCACCAGCCGCCGTTGCGACCGGAGGCACCGAACCCCGCGGTCTCGGCCTCGAGCACGACGACGTGCAGCGACGGGTCCTCGCGCAGCAGGTAGTAGGCGGTCCACAGCCCGGTGAGTCCGGCGCCGACGACCACGACGTCGCAGTCGGTGCTCCCGGACAGCGGCGGCCGGTCGGGCCAGTCGTCCTCGGCGGTCCGGAGCCAGAGCGAGACGTCCCGGTGGCCGCTCAGCGCACGCCCCAGGAGTAGGTCTGCTTGCGCAGCTTGAGGTAGACGAAGGTCTCGGTGCTCAGCACCTGGGGGATCGCCCGGATCCGCTTGGAGACGATCGTGAGGAGGTGCTCGTCGCTCTCGGCCACGACCTCCACCAGGAGGTCGAACGAGCCGGCGACCACGACGACGTAGTCGACCTCCTCCATGGCGGCGAGCGCCTCGGCGACCGGGTCGAGGTCCCCCGTGGCCCGGACGCCGATCATCGCCTGGCGGCTGAACCCCAGCTCGAGCGGGTCGGTGACCGCGACCACCTGCATGACACCGTTGTCGACGAGCCGTTGGACCCGCTGCCTGACGGCGGCCTCCGAGAGCCCCACGACCTTGCCGATCGCCGCGTAGGAACGGCGACCTTCCTGCTGGAGCTGCTCGATGATCGCCTTGGAGACGTCGTCGAGCGTCGCCTTGGGCCGGTCCCCGCGGTGCGCTGGTTTGGTCACGGGGTGATCCTGGCAGCCGGTTCGGTGGTCGTCAAAGGTCATCACGGGCATTTTCGCGTGATTCCGTAGGGTTATCGAAACTTGACCACTGATTCGCTTGTCCGGCTTGGGGTCGCATGACAAGATCCAGCGCAGCACGCCGGAACTCCAGGAGGATGTCGAATGTCCCGACGCGGTCTTGTCCGCCCGCCCCTGCTCGGGGCCGCCGCCCTGCCGGAGCTCGGTCGGCGCTCGTTCCTCCGAGGGTCCGCCGTCGCCGGTCTCGGCCTCGGCGTACCAACCCTGCTGAGCGCCTGCGGGACGGAGGGGCAGGGCCAGTCGGCGGCGTCCTGCGAGAGCACCGACAAGTCCGAGTCGGACAAGACGCTGTTGTTCTCCAACTGGCCGGAGTACATCGACGTCGCGGGCAAGAGGATGCCGACGCTCGAGGCCTTCGAGAAGAAGACCGGCATCGACGTCACCTACAACACCGACGTCAACGACAACAACGAGTTCTTCGCCAAGGTGCAGAACCAGCTCGGCGACTGCCAGCCGGTCAACCGCGACATGTTCGTGCTCACCGACTGGATGGCCGCCCGGATGGTCGACCTGGGGTGGCTGCAGAAGCTCGACCACGCAAACCTCCCGAACGTCGAGGCCAACCTCGTCGAGAACCTGAGGAGCCCCGACTGGGACCCGAAGCGCGACTACAGCGTCCCGTGGCAGAGCGGCTTCACGGGGATCGCCTACAACGCGAAGTACACCGGCGAGGTCGGCAGCTTCGAGGAGCTCCTCACCAAGCCTGAGCTCAAGGGGAAGATCTCGCTGCTGCGGGAGATGCGGGACACCATGAGCTTCATGCTCAAGGTCACCGGCGCCGACCCCGCGAAGTTCGACGACGAGGAGTGGGACGCGGCGATCGCGAGGCTGGAGGAGGTGGTCGCGTCCGGCCAGGTCCGCCGCTTCACCGGCAACGACTACGTCGACGACCTCAACAAGGGCGACATCGTCGCCTGCGAGGCGTGGTCCGGCGACGTCATCGCGATGCAGTACGACAACCCCGACATCAAGTGGGTCGTGCCCGAGGAGGGCGTCTCGCTGTGGTCGGACAACATGCTGGTGCCGAACAAGGCCGACCACAAGGCCAACGCCGAGGCGCTCATGAACTACTACTACGACCCGCTGGTGGCAGCGAAGCTGGCCGCCTGGGTCAACTACGTCTCCCCGGTGAAGGGCGCCCGTGAGGCGATGGAGAAGGTCGACCCCAGCCTGGTCGACGCCCCGCTGATCTTCCCCGACGACGAGTTCCTGGCTCAGGCGTTCCCGTTCATGTCCCTCGACGAGGCCAAGGCCAAGGAGTACGACCGCGACTTCTCCCAGGCGATCGGCTGATGTCGGCGGGCGACCTCCAGCTCCACGGGGTCAGCAAGCGGTTCGGTGACTTCACCGCCGTCAACGACCTGACGCTGACCGTCCCCGAGGGCTCCTTCTTCGCGCTGCTCGGCGCCTCCGGCTGCGGCAAGACGACCACCCTGCGGATGGTGGCCGGGTTGGAACAGCCGACCCGCGGGCAGATCCTCCTCGGCGACGAGGACATCACCGCGCTCAAGCCCTACAAGCGCCCGGTCAACACCGTCTTCCAGAGCTACGCGCTCTTCCCGCACCTGACGATCTTCGAGAACGTCGCCTTCGGGCTCCGGCGCACGAAGAGCCCCGACGTGAAGACCAAGGTCGGGGAGATGCTGGAGCTGGTGCAGCTGCAGGACTACGCCCAGCGGCGTCCCGCCCAGCTCTCCGGCGGCCAGCAGCAACGTGTCGCGCTCGCCCGGGCGCTGATCAACCGGCCGCAGGTGCTGCTCCTCGACGAGCCGCTCGGCGCCCTCGACCTCAAGCTGCGCAGGGCGATGCAGATCGAGCTCAAGCGGATCCAGACCGAGGTCGGGATCACCTTCGTGCACGTGACCCACGACCAGGAGGAGGCCATGACGATGGCCGACACCATCGCGGTCATGAACGCCGGGGTCATCGAGCAGCTCGGTGAGCCGGGGGAGCTCTACTCCCACCCGCGCACCACCTTCGTCGCGAACTTCCTGGGCCAGTCGAACCTCATTCCGGGCGTGGTGGCCAGCCGCGACGGCGACGAGTTCACGACGAAGGTGCACGACACCCTGGTGCAGGCCGCCAAGGTGAGCTCCCGCGACGTCGAGGGCAACGTCTGGGTGGGGGTTCGCCCCGAGAAGGTCGTGCTGCAGCGGCCCGGGGACGGGCACCGCGACGGCGCCAACCGGCTCGGCGGCGGCGTCGTCACCGACGTCAGCTTCGTCGGGGTGAGCACCCAGTACCTCGTGAAGATGCCGTGGGGGCAGGAGCTCATGGTCTTCGAGCAGAACACCGGCGAGCGGCAGTCGTTCCGCGCCGGTGAGCAGGCCGAGCTGACCTGGACGCCCGAGCACACGTTCCTCCTCGACGCCAGCCAGGACGCGTTCGCCGGCGCCGAGCTCGACGACGAGGAGTGACGTCGCGATGACCGCCCTCGGACACGCGCCCAGCCAGGCCCCCACCCCGACTCCCGCCCCGGCCGACGACGAACCCCCGCAGCGCCGGGGGCTCAGCGGCTACCTGCTGATGATCCCGGGCAGCATCTGGCTCCTGCTCTTCTTCGTCGTCCCGACTGTCACGCTGATGGCGAGCAGCCTGTACGACCCCTCCGGCTCGCTCATCGACGGCTACCGGATGACCTGGGCGTGGCAGAACTACGTCGAGGCGATGAAGGAGTACGGCCCGACCTTCCTCCGCTCCTTCGTCTACGCGTTCATCGCGACCGTCGCCTGCGTGGTGCTCGGCTTTCCGTTGGCCTACGCGATCGCCTTCAAGGCGGGGCGGTGGCGGAACCTCCTGCTGGTCGCGGTCATCGCGCCGTTCTTCACCAGCTTCCTGGTCCGCACGCTGTCGTGGAAGCTGCTGCTCGGTGACAACGGGTTCATCGTCGACGTGGTCAACCTGGTCCCCGGGCTGGACGGCGTCCGGCTCCTCGCGACCCCGTTCGCGGTGATCACCGGGCTCACCTACAACTTCCTGCCGTTCATGGTGCTGCCCCTCTACGCGAGCCTGGAGAAGATCGATCCGCGGCTGCTGGAGGCAGGGAACGACCTCTACGCCTCGCCGGCCACGACGTTCCGGCTCGTCACGTTGCCCCTGGCGATGCCCGGCCTCGTCGCCGGCACGCTGCTGACCTTCATCCCGTCGTCCGGCGACTACATCAACGCCGAGCTGCTGGGGAACCCGACGACCCGGATGATCGGGAACGACATCCAGGACCTGTTCCGGGCGAACCTCCTGCCGACCGCGGCAGCGCTGTCGGTGACGCTGATGATCGCGATCATCGCGATGGTGCTGGTCTACGTCCGCAAGGCCGGGACGGAGGAGCTGCTGTGAGGTCCGTGCGGGAATGGGTGGGACGGCACGTGGTGCTGCTCTTCGCGATGCTGGTGCTGCTCTACATGTTCACGCCGATCTTCGTCGTGGTCCTCATGTCGTTCAACGACCCGGTCGGACGGCTGGGGTACGACTTCGACGGGTTCACGTTCGACAACTGGACGTCGATCTGCGACCCCTACCAGCTCTGCTCCTCGGTCGGGAACAGCATCAAGATCGGGCTGCTCGCGACCGGGCTCGCGACGCTCCTGGGCACGTTGATGGCCTTCGCCATGGTGCGCCACCGGTTCCGGGGGCGCAACAGCGCCAACGTGCTGATCTTCCTGCCGATGGCGTCGCCCGAGATCGTGCTGGGCTCCTCCCTGCTGGCGCTCTTCGTCAACGCCGGGTTCGCCGGCCAGCTCGGGTTCTGGACGATCTTCATCGCCCACGTGATGTTCTGCCTGTCGTTCGTCGTCATCACGGTCAAGGCCAGGCTCGCGGGGCTCGACCCCCGGCTCGAGCAGGCGGCCGCCGACCTCTACGCCAACGAGTGGCAGACGTTCTGGCGGGTGACCTTCCCGCTGGTGATCCCGGGCATCGTCTCGGCCGCGCTGCTCAGCTTCGCGCTCTCGTTCGACGACTTCATCATCACCAACCTCAACTCGGGGCAGACGGTGACGTTCCCGATGTTCGTCTGGGGGGCCGCCCAGCGCGGCATCCCCATGCAGATCAACGTGATCGGCACGATCATGTTCGTCCTCGCGATGGCGCTCGTCGTCGGCGGCAGCCTGCTCCGCCGGATCCGGGAGCGCCCGTTGGCCTGAGCCCCGCCTATTCTCAGGCATGCCCCTGAGCCCGGCGCATCCGGCGGTCGTGCTGCCGCTCCAGCGGCTCGGTCTGCCGCTGAGCGGGCTGGTGGTGGGCGCGGTGGCGCCGGACATGCCGGTGTACCTGCCGGTCGGAGTGAGCTATCAGACCACGCACAGCGCTCGCGGGACCCCGATCGACGTCGTCATCGGGTCGGTCCTGCTGTGGCTCTGGTTCGCCGTCGTGCGTGACGCCGTCGTGGACCTGACGCCGTCCCTACGGCAACGCGTCCCCGGGCGGGCCCGGCCCGGGTGGAGGGCATGGTTGCTGGCTCCGCTCGCCGTCGCGGTAGGCGCAGCGACGCATGTCCTGTGGGACTCCGCCACCCACGACTGGGGATTCATCGTGAGCGAGCTCGCCTTCCTTCGCGAGGAGCACGGTCCGATGCCGCTCTACCGCTGGCTCCAGCACCTGTCCACGGCCGCCGGCTCAGTCGTGGTGGCGGCGTACTGCCTGGTCCGGCTGCGCCGTCAGCCCGTGACGCTCCGCCCGTCGTCGGTACGCCGGCCGGGGCTCTGGCTTGTTCCGGTCCCGGGGGTCGCTCTCGCAGTCGGCATCGCCTTGCGTGACCCGGAGGCTGCCGTCGGTGCCGCCGCTGCTCGCGTTGCTCGCTGTGGCCATCGCGTGGCGGTTCGTCCAGCAGCGGGAACCGTGATCTCGTTCAGTGCGCCGAAGGTCGGGGTGCGTCAGCCCCGACCGTCCTCGACGCGCATGAACGCGGCGACCTGGTGAGCCACGGCCTCGGCCGCCGTGTCGACCCCTTCGTGTCCGTGGTCCGGAACCTCGACCACCATCGAGTGAGGTAGGTGCGCGGCGACAGTCCGGGTGATCTCCGCCGCCCAAGGTGGACTCGCGCTGCCCGTCAGCAGCAGCGCCGGCTGCGTCACCCCGCAGCACAGAGACACGACGTCCAGGTCCCGGATGACCACGGCCTCCCGGACCAGCGTTCGGGCGACGATCGGAAGAGGGTCGGGGCCGTCCGCGGAGTCACGGAGCCTTTCGACTTCCTCAGCAGTGAGTCCCACCACCTCGACCAGGAAGCTGAACATCGCCCGGCCGAGCTCGCCCCTTTCGACCATGGAACGAACGCGCGGCAGCCAGTCTCGAGGCAGGGTCGTGGGTCCCGGAGGTTCGAAGAGGGCGAGCCGGCGCACCGCCGATCCACCACCTGCGGCGCCCAACGCGCACAGGGCGCCGAAGCTGTGCCCGAAGACGTCGACCGACGATGCGTGCCGTTCCACCAGCTGCTCCACGACGGCGGTCACGTCCTCGATCTCCGCGCGGAGTGAGTACTCGTCGCCGTCTGTGCTCGACGCCCGACCTCGACGGTCCATCACCGTGACCTCGTGCACTTCGACGAGGTGGGACCACAACGGACCCCACCGCTGCGAGGTGCACATGCCGCCATGGACGAGTAGCAGCGGAAGGCCTGCTCCGCCCGTCATGCATCCGATCCGAGTGCCGTCCCGGCTGGTGACCGACCACCGCGCGCCGTCCATGAACTCCGCCGTTCGCTGCTCGGTCAGGGGTTGTCGACACGCTCAAGCCGTCAGGCAGGGCTCCATCGGCTCCCGCGAGGATGACGCCAGGGCGCGCCGCAGGTCAAGAGGGATCGGCCGGCGTTGCCGTGGCGGCTCGGAGGAACGGAGTCAGTCGAGCGCGCGGGTGCCGTGGTGGTCGACGGAGTAGGTCCGGCCGACCGGTGAGGTCCAGGTCAGCGACCCGTCGGGCTCTCGCCGGTAGTCCCAGTCGGAATGCGTCTTCACGCGATGGTGAAAACGGCACAGCTTCCCGAGATTCGCCGTCGAGGTCTGACCCGGCGGCCCGCCCTCGTCCATCGGGACGTAGGGCACGATGTGGTCGAGGTCGAACCGGCCCTGCCGCCCGCACCACGGGAACCGGCAACAATCCTCACGTTCGTCGACCTGGGCCCGGAGCCGGTCCGGCGCCTCATAGCCGTTCACGCTGATCTGCTCGGCCAGGTCCACCACCGGCGTGACCGTCACCGCCGCCCCGGGG
>DASSBB010000119.1:0-6507 GCA_035699145.1 Marmoricola sp. | reverse complement strand
CGGGAACGTGCTTGCGTCCGTCATGCACGGCGATGGTGTGTCCGATCATCTCGGGCACGATCATCGAGCGGCGCGACCACGTCTTGATCACGTTGTGGCTGCCCTTCTCGTTCTTGACGTCCACCTTCTTCTGAAGGTGGTCGTCCACGAATGGGCCCGTCTTGAGGCTGCGAGGCATCTGGGTTCAGTCCTTACTCAACGGCGCTTGCCGGACTTGCGGCGGCGGATGATCTGGGAGTCGGACGCCTTGCGCTTGCGCGTGCGGCCCTCCGGCTTGCCCCAGGGGGACACCGGGTGGCGACCACCCGAGGTCTTTCCCTCGCCACCACCGTGCGGGTGGTCGACCGGGTTCATGACGACACCGCGGACGGTCGGGCGCCTGCCCTTCCACCGCATGCGGCCGGCCTTGCCCCAGTTGATGTTCGACTGCTCGGCGTTGCCCACCTCGCCGACCGTGGCGCGGCAGCGCACGTCGACGAACCGCATCTCGCCCGAGGGGAGCCGGAGCGTCGCCCGGGTGCCCTCACGGGCGACCAGCTGGGCGGAGTTGCCGGCCGAGCGGGCAAGCTTGGCGCCGCCGCCCGGACGCAGCTCCACGCAGTGGATCGTCGTACCGACGGGGATGTTGCGCAGCGGCAGGTTGTTGCCCGGCTTGATGTCGGCGCGGACGCCCGCCTCGACCGCCATGCCCTGCCGCAGGTCCTTCGGCGCGATGATGTAGCGCTTCTCGCCGTCGGCGTAGTGCAGGAGCGCGATGCGCGCGGTGCGGTTGGGGTCGTACTCGATGTGCGCGACCTTGGCCGGCACACCGTCCTTGTCGTAGCGCCGGAAGTCGATGACGCGGTAGGCGCGCTTGTGGCCGCCACCCTGGTGCCGGGTGGTGATCCGGCCCTGGTTGTTGCGGCCGCCCTTGTTGGGCAGCGGACGCGTCAGCGACTTCTCCGGCGTGGTCCGGGTGATCTCGACGAAGTCGGCGACCGACGAGCCACGACGGCCCGGGGTGGTCGGCTTGTACTTACGGATAGCCATGTCTTCTCAGTCCTCGATGTCCCTCGTCAGCCCGGTCAGGAGACCGGACCCCCGAAGATGTCGATCCGCTGGCCCTCGGCGAGGCTGACGATCGCCCGCTTGGTGTTGGCACGCTTGCCCATCCCGAAGCGAGTACGACGCGTCTTGCCCTGGCGGTTGAGGGTGTTGACGGAGGTGACCTTGACGTTGAACACCTTCTCGACGGCGATCTTGATCTCGGTCTTGTTGGCGTCGGGGTGCACCACGAAGGTGTACTTGTTGACGTCGAGCAGGCCGTAGCTCTTCTCGCTGACAACCGGTGCGATCAGCACGTCGCGGTGGTCCTTGTGAAAAGTGCTCACTGGCTGACCTCCTGGTTGCCGCTGGTTGCCTCAGCGCTGTCGCTCGCGGTCCCGACTGCCTTGACGGACTTGCCGGTCTGGGGACCGGCCACGAGCACGTCGTACGCGCCCTTGGTGAACACCACGTCGTCGGCGATCAGCACGTCGTAGGTGTTGAGCTGGTCGACCGCCAGCAGGTGGACGCTCGCCTCGTTGCGCAGCGACAGCCAGGTGAGGTTGTCACCGCGCTCGAGGACGACGAGCACCTTGCGGGCGTCGACGATGCTCTTGAGCGACGCCAGGGCGGCCTTGGTCGACGGCTTGTCGCCCTCGACGAGCCCCTCCACCACATGGACGCGGCCGGCGCGGGCGCGGTCGGAGAGGGCGCCACGGAGCGCGGCGGCCTTCATCTTCTTGGGGGTGCGCTGGTCGTAGCTGCGCGGCTGCGGCCCGTGGACGGTGCCACCGCCGGCGAACTGCGGGGCGCGGGTCGAGCCCTGACGGGCGCGGCCGGTGCCCTTCTGCTTGTAGGGCTTGCGGCCACCGCCGCGGACCTCGCCGCGGGTCTTGGTGGCGTGCGTGCCCTGGCGAGCAGCGGCCTGCTGCGCCACGACGACCTGGTGGATCAGCGGGATGTTGGTCTGCACGTCGAAGATCTCGGCGGGCAGCTCCACCTTCACGATGTTCGCGGTCACTGCGCGTCACCCTTCGCTGCGGTTCGGATGATGACGAGCCCACCCTTGGGGCCGGGGACGGCACCCTTGAGGAGGACCAGACCCTTCTCGACGTCGACCGCGTGCACGGTGACGTTCTGGGTCGTGACGGTGTCGCCGCCCATCTGGCCGGCCATCCGGAGTCCCTTGAAGACGCGGCCCGGCGTGGAGCAGCCGCCGATGGAGCCCGGCTTGCGGTGGTTGCGGTGCGCGCCGTGCGACGCGGAGACACCCGCGAAGCCGTGACGCTTCATGACACCGGCGAACCCCTTGCCCTTGCTGGTGCCGGTCACGTCGACGACCTCGCCGGCGGCGAAGACCTCGGGGGTCAGCTCCTGCCCGACGGTGTACGACGCGGCGTCGGCAGTGCGGACCTCGACCAGGTGGCGGCGGGGCGTGACCCCCGCGGCCGCGAAGTGGCCGGCCTTCGGCTTGGTGACCTTGCGGCCCTCCACCTCACCGAAACCGATCTGCACGGCGTTGTAGCCGTCCTTCTCGGGGCCGCGCACCTGGGTGACGATGTTCGTGGCGGCAGCGACGACGGTCACCGGGACGACGCGGTTGTTCTCGTCCCAGGTCTGGGTCATGCCGAGCTTGGTGCCCAGCAGCCCCTTCACGTTGCGTTCGATAGTCATGAGTCAGTCGCCCTCAGAGCTTGATCTCGATGTCGACGCCGGCGGGGAGGTCGAGCCGCATGAGCGAGTCGACCGTCTTCGGCGTGGGGTCGATGATGTCGATGAGGCGCTTGTGGGTGCGCATCTCGAAGTGCTCGCGGCTGTCCTTGTACTTGTGCGGCGAGCGGATGACGCAGTAGACGTTCTTCTCCGTCGGCAACGGCACCGGGCCCGCCACCTTCGCACCAGTGCGCGTGACCGTGTCGACGATCTTCCGCGCCGAGGTGTCGATCACCTCGTGGTCATAGGCCTTGAGCCTGATGCGGATCTTCTGTCCCGCCATCAGCCATCCTTACTCTTCGTCGTTGACTGCTCCCCACCTCCGACCCCCGAGGTCGGGCGTGTCGGGCCTTCCGAGGCACAACACGGTCCTCATGCTTCAGGAATGTGTTGGAGTGGCACCCGACACGACGTCGGGACAAGAGGGGCCTCACGGTGCGGTTGCAGGCACGTCGGACTGCTCAAACCAGGAACACCGATTCAGCAGTCAATGTGCATCGCAACCCCGGCGACCCCGCCGGAGCAACCTGGCTATCTTGTCAGACTCCCCCAGTCAGATCAAATCGGGCCGAGCCGCCCCTCCTGCTGCGTCGAGCCGCCCCTCGTGCTGCGTTCAACCGCCCCTCGTGCCGGAATCTTCCCTACGCTGCGCCCATGATCGACCGCCACCGTCTCGCCCGGCTTCGCCGGAGCGAGGAGCAGACCTTCGTCCGAACCCACCCGCGCTCGGCTGCACTGGCCACCGAGGCCGACGGCCCGCTCCTCGCCGGGGTGCCGATGCCCTGGATGACCCGCTGGCCCGGCGCCTTTCCGGTCTTCGTCGACGACGCGCGCGGGGCGCGGTTCACCGATGTCGACGGCCAGGAGTACGTCGATCTCTGCCTCGGCGACACCGGCGCCATGACGGGGCACGCACTGGCGGCTGTCGGAGCGGCCCTCGAGGAGCGGGCCCGGCGCGGACTCACGACCATGCTGCCGAGCTCGGACGCCGCGTGGGTCGGGGCCGAGCTGACCCGGCGGTTCGGGCTGTCCCGGTGGCAGCTCGCGATGACGGCGACCGACGCCAACCGGTTCGTCCTCCGCTTCGCCCGCTTCCTCACCGGCCGGCCGAAGATCGCGGTGATGGACTGGTGCTACCACGGGACGGTCGACGAGACGCTCGCCGTGCTCGACGGCGACAAGGTGGTCCCCCGCCCCGGGGCCATGGGCCCGCAGGTCGACGTCGCGCTGACGACCCGCGTCGTACCGTTCAACGACGCCGAGGCGCTCGACCGTTCCCTTGCCAACGGCGACGTGGCGGCCGTCCTCATGGAGCCGGCCCTGACCAACATCGGGATCGTCCTGCCCGACGAGGGGTACCTCGACCAGGTCCGTGAGATCACCCGCCGTCACGGCGTACTCCTCGTCGTCGACGAGACGCACACGCTCTGCGCGGGTCCCGGCGGCGCCACGCGCGCGTGGGGGCTCGATCCGGACCTGCTCGTCGTCGGCAAGCCGATCGGCGGGGGCGTCCCGGTCGCGGCGTACGGGATGACCGACGACGTGGCCGCTCGGATCGAGCCGGCGATGCGCGGCCACGAGATCGACGTCGCCGGGGTGGGCGGCACGCTCACGGGCAGCGCGCTGGCGATGGCCGCGACCCGGGCGACCCTCGCCAGCGCCCTGCGCGAGGAGGACTTCGCGGTGGCGGTGCCGCTCGCCGAGCGGTGGGCTGCCGGCGTGGCCGAGGTGATCGAGAGCCGGAAGCTGCCGTGGCACGTCCAGCGGCTCGGGTGCCGGGCGGAGTACTGGTTCTGCGCACCGCCCCGCAACGGCGCCGACGCCGCTGCCGCTGTCGACGACGAGCTGGAGGGGTTCATGCACCTGTGGGCGCTCAACCGCGGCATCCTGCTGACGCCGTTCCACAACATGGCGCTCTTCTCGCCGCACCACACGGCCGAAGACGTCGACCGGCACACCGAGGTCTTCGGCGCCGCGGTCGACGCGCTGCTCGGTCGCTGACCAGCGCGAGGGGCGGTTCAACCCAGCGCGAGGGGCGGTTCAACCCAGCGCGAGGGGCGGTTCGACGCAGCGCGAGGGGCGGTTCAACGGACGCGCTGGTAGCAGAAATCGGCCACCGGGCGGCCCTCGGCGAGGCCACGCCGCTCGAACTTCGTCACCGGCCGCTCCGCCCACCTCTCGACCGGGCCGCCCTCGAGCAGCGGCTCGCCGTCCAGCACGGCCTCGATCTGCTCGGCGTAGTCCGGCCAGTCGGTCGCCAGCCGCCACTCGGCTCCGGGGGTGAGCCGAGAGGCCGCGAGCGCCGCGAACCCGGGCGTGACCAGCCGCCGCTTGTGGTGCCGCTGCTTGTGCCAGGGGTCGGGGAAGAACGTCCACAGCGCCGCCAGCCGACCGGGAGCGAACAGGTGCTCCAGGCACCAGACCGCGTCGACCGAGAGCAGCCGGACGTTGGTGGCTCCGCTCTCCTCCAGGTTCAGGAACGTGCTCGCCACGCCCGGGCGCCAGACCTCGAAGGCGAGGACGTCGTACGACGGCCGCGCGGCCGCCATGGCAGCGACCGCCTCACCGTTCCCCGACCCGATCTCGACGACCAGCGGCGCCTCGCGCCCGAACCACCGCACCGGGTCGAACGACGGCGCGTCGACCGCGCTCTCCGGGATCAGCCACTCGTCGACGTGCCGGTCCCAGGCCGCCCGTTGGGTCGGGGTCAGCCGGCTGCCACGGCGGGTGTACGTCGTGAGCACCTGGAGGCGCCGACCGTCCTCCGTCACGCCCGTTCCCGGCCGCGGGGGGCGGACCCCGTCCGTCATCTGCGCTCCTCCGGTCATCGCTCACCGTAGCCGGGAGCGATTGTCTAGACCGGCACCGGCCGTTCCCGATGGTCACCGCCGATCCGTCATGATGGGCCCGTGGGGGATCGCCGTACACCGGCGGTCGGGAGGGTGGACTGATGCCAGAGAACAGGAGGTCCGGGTCGGCCGTCGACGCGACGACCGACGCGGGGACCAGGGAGCCGGGTGCCGAGCTCCTGCCGGGGTACGTCGTGACCGGCGTGCTCGGCCGGGGCCGGCGGGTGGAGACCTACGAGGTCTACAGCCCGCTCCGCGACACCGCCTGCGCGGTGCGGGTCCTCCGTGCCGACCTCATGCAGGACCAGGCCGCCCGCGACCTGGTGGTGCTCGAGGGGACGCTGCTCAAGGAGCTGACCCATCCGCACCTGGTCCGGGGCTACGAGCTCGCCTACACGCCGGTCCCGGCCATGGTGGTCGAGATGGCGACCGGCAAGACCCTCGCCGCCCGCACGGACGACCGCCCGCTCGAACCGGCTCTCGTCGCCGAGCTCGGGGTCCAGGTCGCGTCGGCCCTCGGCTACCTCCACCGCCAGGGGTGGCTCCACCTCGACGTGACCCCCCACGGGATCCTCGTCGGCGCCGACCGCGTGCTCCTGACCGACCTCGGGCTGCTCGGCCGCACCGGCGCCGTCGAGACGACCGCCGGCGCCCGTCGCGGTGGCTACGCCGCGCCCGAGCAGGCCCGCCACGAGGAGCTCGTCCCGGAGACCGACGTCTGGGGACTGGCCGCCACGCTCGGCTACGCCCTCACCGGCGGGGCACCCTTCGGCGACGACCCGTCCTGGGAGAGCGGCAACGGCTCGCACCGGCTGCTCCCCCGCCCCCGGCAGGCGCGGCCGGGACCGGAGCTGGCCGGCGTACCCCCGCACTGGCGCGAGCTGCTCGAGCAGGCCCTGCGCACCGACCCGGTGGAGCGGCC
>DASSBB010000118.1:0-8500 GCA_035699145.1 Marmoricola sp. | reverse complement strand
CGCGCGGTCGCCGAGATGACCGAGACCGACCTCGACCCGTACATGGGCCGGGCGCTCGGCGCCGACGGTGTCGCAACCGCGCTCGCCAGCGCGTTCGGTGCCTCGCCGACCACGACCTACGCCGAGAACATCGGCGTCATGGGCGACGTCGCTCGCGATTTCGCGCAGGGCGTCGCGCACGCCGTCGGGCACGATCACCGGGCGCACCGGCAGGCCGTAGGCGTCGGCGAATTCCCAGTCGCGCTGGTCGTGCGCCGGCACCGCCATGACCGCGCCGGTGCCGTAGTCGGCCAACACGTAGTCGGCCGCCCAGACCGGCAGCCGCTCGCCGTTGACCGGGTTCACCGCGTAGCGGCCCAGGAAGACGCCGGTCTTCTCCCGGTCGGTGGAGAGCCGGTCGATGTCGGTCTCCTTGCGCACCTGCTCCAGGTAGGTCGCCAGCGCGTCCCGGTGTTCGTCGGTCACCAGCTCGGACGCCAGCTTCGCGTCGGCGGCCACCACGAAGAACGTGGCGCCGTACAGAGTGTCCGGACGGGTCGTGAAGACGGTGACCGGGCCGTGCTCCTCGATCTCGAAGTCGACGTAGGCACCTTCGGAGCGGCCGATCCAGTTTCGCTGCATCGCCAGCACGCGGCCGGGCCAGGTCTCTTTCAGCCCTTCCATGTCGTCGAGCAGCCGCTGGGCGTAGTCGGTGACCTTGAAGTACCACTGCGACAGCTCGCGCTTGGTGACCTCCGCGCCGCACCGCTCGCACATCCCCTGGACGACCTGCTCGTTGGCGAGCACCGTCTGGTCGTTGGGGCACCAGTTCACCGGGCTGAACTTGCGGTAGGCCAGCCCGCGCTCGCGGAACCGCAGGAACAGCCACTGGGTCCACCGGTAGTACTCCGGGTCCGAGGTGTGCAGCCGGCGCGACCAGTCGAAGGAGACGGCATAGCGGCGGAGCGACTCGGCCTGCGTCTCGATGTTGGCATAGGTGTACGCCGCGGGGTGCTCGTCCAGCTTGATCGCGGCGTTCTCCGCGGGCAACCCGAAGGAGTCCCACCCGATCGGGTTGAGGACGTCGAAGCCCTGTTGCCACCAGTAGCGGGCGATGACGTCGTGGAGCGCCATCACCTCCGCGTGGCCCATGTGCAGGTCGCCGCTCGGGTAGGGGAACATCGTCAGGGCGTAGCGACGCTCTCGGCTGCCGTCGTCGGCCGCCCGGAACTGGTCGAGCTCGTCCCAGACTGCGCGCCACCGCTCCTGCGTGGCGACGACGTCGTAGCCGGGCCGCTCGCCCGGCCGGTCGCCTTGTTGCTGGCTGGCCTCTACCCGCTGCTCGGTCATCTGTCTCTCGCGTTCGTTGCTGGGTCTGGGGGCACAAAAAAGCCCTCCGGGCAGGAGGGCGGCCGCTCTGTGCGGAATCGGGCCTCGGGGGCCGGATCGCTCAGAGCGGCTGGAGAAGAAGCAGGCGCGTACCCATGGCCCCAGGGTAACGCACCCCCACTAGGGTCGTCCCCATGAAGGTCCTCGTCACCGGCGGTGCCGGCTACATCGGAGCCCACGTGGTCCGCGCGTTCCAGGAGGCGGGGGTCGACGTGGTCGCCCTGGACGACCTCTCCAGCGGCTACCGACAGTTCGTCCCGGACGACGTCCCGCTCGTGGAGACGAGCATCCTTGACACGGGTGCGGTGCGGCGGGCGCTCGAGGAGCACGGCGTCACCAGCGCCGTCCACCTCGCCGGGTTCAAGTACGCCGGCGTCTCGGTCTCGCGGCCGCTGCACACCTACGAGCAGAACGTCCAGGGGACGGTCTCCCTGCTGCGCGCCATGGAGGAGGCCGGCATCGGGTCCCTGGTGTTCTCGTCCAGCGCCGCGACGTACGGCACCCCCGAGACCGCGCTCGTCACCGAGGAGAGCCCCACGCGACCGGAGTCGCCGTACGGCGAGTCGAAGCTCGTCGGGGAGTGGCTGCTCGCCGACCAGGGGCGGGCGACGGGGCTGCGCCACACGTCGTTGCGCTACTTCAACGTCGTGGGCTCCGGCACCGACGAGGTCTACGACAGCAGTCCGCACAACCTCTTCCCGCTGGTGATCGAGGCGCTCATCGGGGGACGGACGCCGCGGATCAACGGCGACGACTACCCCACACCGGACGGCACCTGCGTCCGCGACTACGTCCACGTCCAAGACCTCGCGCTCTCCCACGTCGCCGCGGCTCGGTCGCTCGAGGACGGCGCCGAGCTCCGTCCCGTCTACAACCTCGGCAGCGGCGACGGCCTGTCGGTGCGCGAGATCATGGATGCGATGGCACGGGTGACCGGCATCGACTTCACGCCCGAGATCCATCCCCGTCGCCCTGGTGATCCCGCCCGCATCGTCGCCTCCGGCGACGCCGCCGCCGCCGAGCTCGACTGGAAGATGCGGCACACGATCGACGAGATGGCCGCCAGCGCCTGGAGCGCCCGGCGGGCCCACCTCGAGCCGCAGGCCCGCAGCGCGGAGTCGCGGGCATGACCGTCCCCGAGCTGTTCCGTCTCGACGGCCGCGTCGCCGTGGTCACGGGCGCGTCGTCCGGCCTGGGCGTCGCGTTCGCGAAGGGGCTGGCCGAGGCCGGCGCCGACGTCGTGCTCGGTGCCCGTCGGGTGGAGCGGCTGGCGGAGACGAGGGCCCTGGTGGAGGCCGCCGGCCGTCGGGCGGTCGCCGTGGCGACCGACGTCGCCGACCCGGAGCAGTGCCAGGCGCTCGTCGACGCCGCGATGGCCGAGCTCGGCCGGGTCGACGTACTGGTCAACAACGCCGGCATCGGCACCGCCGTGCCGGCCACCCGGGAGAGCCCCGAGCAGTTCCGGCAGGTGATCGACGTGAACCTCAACGGCTGCTACTGGATGGCGCAGGCGTGTGGCCGGGTCATGCAGCCGGGCAGCAGCGTCATCAACATCTCGTCGGTGCTCGGCCTCACGACCGCAGCGCTGCCGCAGGCGGCGTACGCCGCGTCGAAGGCCGGCCTGCTCGGGCTGACCCGGGACCTGGCCCAGCAGTGGACGGGCCGCAAGGGGATCCGGGTCAACGCGATCGCGCCGGGGTTCTTCGAGAGCGAGATGACCGACCAGTACCCGGCTGGGTACATCGACGCACAGCTGCCCCGGATCCCGGTCGGGCGCAAGGGCGACCCCGAGGAGCTGGCGGCCGCAGTGGTCTTCCTCGCCTCCGCGGCGGGCGGCTACGTCACCGGCCAGACGCTGGTCGTCGACGGCGGGCTGACCATCACCTGACCCCAGCCGAGTCGTCGCGCCCTCGGCCTGAATCTCGGCCGAGTCGTCGCATCGTCGGTCGGGTTTCGCGGGAAGTCGCATCCTCGCCGTACCTCTGGGGCGGCCGATCGAACGTCATCGATGTGACTGCATCTGCCGCATGCGCTCGGAAAGGATGCAGGACCGGAGAGGACGCGACGACTCGGCGCCAATTCGGCGGCCGAGGACGCGACGACTCGGCGGGGGGTGGTCAGCCCTCGGCGAGGGTCCGCCGTACCGGACCGAGGAGGAGCGCCGCGCTCTCGTCGTCGAGCAGGTCGGCCACGACGGTCGCCTGCACGGCGCCGCTCACGACGTTCCAGGAGCCGGCTGCCGCGTCGGTGACCGAGACGTCGGCGTCGCTGAGGACCCGGACCGCGCGAAGCTGGGCGGCCGCGGATGGTCGGACCCGGTCGGCCAGGTGGACCGCCCAGGACGCCGAGTGCATCGCCTGCGCCCACCCGCCGCGGCCGCGCGCCTCCCGGGCCGCCTCGAGCAGCCGGAGATGACCTTCGCGGTCGAGCCGGGACAGCTCGGCCAGCATGGCGTCGAGCTCCGCGTGGGCGGGACCGAGATCGAGCCGACGCAGCGGAAGCGCTGCCTGGGCGATGGCCCACGGCTCGATCAGCTGCTGGGCGAGGCCGTCGCGCAACGAGGTCGGGTGGTACGCCGCGGTGACCGCGTCGCACACCACGGCGACCGCGGTGGCGACCGTCGGCGGCCGGCTCCGCGCCTCACCCTCGCCCTGCCAGGTCCAGTCGAAGACCTCGTTGCGGACGCAGGCGAGCAGGTCGGCGAGCCCGGCCATCGGAGCGCGCTCGATCAGCTGCAGCGCTTCCTTCACCCGGCCCGCCTCCACCAGCCGGGACATCTGCCCGAGCGCGGTGGAGAGCGGGGAGCGCTCGGTGGCGCTGTCCACCTCGGTCCGGTCGTCCGCGGTCAGCAGCCCGAGGGGTCGCGCCGACGCGAGGACCGGCAGGTCCTCCGGGGTCAGCGCCATCGCGTCGACGAGCAGGGAGGCGACCGCACCACCCCCGACGCGCCTGACCAGGTCGAAACCGAGCACCGAAGCGCCGAGCAGTGTGTACATGCGAGCCCCCTGTGAAGCGTCCCCCCGGACGCCGGAATCCCCGGCTTCCAGCAGCCCTGCCCGAGAGGCGCCGCTGGGTCAGCCGAGGATGACGAGGCTGAATCGTCCCGCGCCGTAGCCCGAAATGTCCACCCCGAGGTCCAACCTGCGACCAAGGGCCTGCATGCACTCGGCCATCTGGACCGGCGGGCTGGTCCCGGGCGCGTACATCTCGTGGAGCTTGACGTGGACGACGCCCTCCGCGTTGAGCAGCGAGGCCGCGATGTTGAGCACCTCGTAGAGGTTCTCGGCCAGGGTGTCGGAGAGGAGCCCCGACTCGACCGCCTCGTCGGCGGTCGGCGACGGGACCAACCCGATCGCGGCGCCCGCCCGTGCCGAGAAGCCGAGGTCGACGACGCCGACGGCGCGGACCACCGTCTGGTCGTCCACGTAGACCGCCAACGCCGTGGGGTCGCTCGGCTTCGGCGCGTACGGCAGCGAGGAGCGGACCTCGACGTTGCGGCCGAGGAGGTCGGTGAGCATGTCCCGGACCGCCTTCGCGGACGGCACCGGGGTGGTGGAGAGGACGCTGGCCGTCATCACGTCACACCAGCACGGGCTCGAGGGCGTCGCGGAACCCTTCGGGGGTGAACGGCTTGGTGATGACGAACATGGCACCGCCGGCGTGGGCCTTGGCGACCATCTCCGGCGAGCCCTCCGAGGTGACGAAGCCGAGCGGCACCTGATGCCCGTTGGCGCGCAGCGCGTGCAGCATCTCGATGCCGGTCATCTCGGGCATGTTCCAGTCGGAGAGGACCAGGTCGGGCTGGTGCGCGAGCACGGCGTCGAACCCGAGCTTGCCGTTCTCGGCCTCGACGATGTCGTGGCCGTCCAGTCCGGCCTGGCGCAGGGTGCGGACGACGATCTGGCGCATCACTCGGCTGTCGTCGACGATGAGGATCTTCATCTCGGGGTGTCTTCCTTCTCGGTTGCGTGCGACCAGACCCGCACCACGATGGTGGTGCCGGCCCAGCTGAGGTCCAGCCGGCAGTGCTCGGTGGAGCCGGCGGGGACGGACGGGCGGACGGGGGTCGAGGAGACCATCGGCAGCCCCAGGGTGGAACCTGAGGGCAGCAGGCTCTTGACGTTCCCGCCGATCATGTTGACCAGCTCGCCGAGCGCGTCGAGGACGTCCTCGTGGTCCAGCTCGTCGCAGGTGAGCATCGTCCGCGCCGCGGTCCGAGCGGCGGCCGAGGACATCTCGAGCGTGACGGTGCCGTGCCACTCCCCGCGGATCTCCACCGCGGCGCGCATGACCTCCGGCTCGGTCAGGGGCGCCGGCGACCACTCCAGCGGCTCGTGGCTGGCGAGGAACGACGTCCAGACGTCGCTCGTCACGACGCGGACGTCGTCGAGCTCGAGAGCCGGCACGCTGATGACCCCGCTCATGACAGGGCCTTGGCGGGGACGAGCCCGAGGAGGTCGAGCTTGTCGATGAACGCCTCCTGCGTGAAGGGCTTGATGAGGTACTCGTGGGCGCCGGCTGCGAGCGCGCGCACGATCTGGTCGTACTCGGCCTCGGTCGTCACCATCATCAGCGAGATGGAGCGCCACTCCGGACGGCTGCGCACCTTCTGCACGAAGGTCAGCCCGTCCATGACCGGCATGTTCCAGTCGACCGTGGCGAGGTGGGGCACCTCTCCCCCGGCCCGCTCGAGCACCTCGAGGGCCTCCTCGCCGTGCCCGGCCTGGAGCACCTCGTAGCCGAGCGCGACGAGCTGCCGGCTCAGCAAGGACCGCATGGTCCGGGAGTCGTCGATCACGAGTGCGCGCACTGTGGTCACCTGCCTTCTGCTGTCGCCGCCCAGGCAAGGGACGGCACGGGTACGGGGGTGGGGTCGGCCGCGGAGGCGGGCCGGTAGAGCGTGAACCGTCCGACGGTCGTCCGGTCCCAGCCGTCGTCGATGCCGATCGTGGTCTCGGCGCCGCCCAGGAACAGGAACCCCTGCGGGCTGAGCACCTGGCGCACGCGTTGCAGGATGGCCCGCTTGGTGGGGGTGTCGAAGTAGATCAGGACGTTGCGCAGGAACACCACGTCGAAGACCGGCAGCGGCGGGAACGGCGTGGCCAGGTTGATCCGCTGGGTACGCACCATCGAGCGCAGCTGCTCAGAGACCTGCCACTGCGTGCCGCTGCGCCGGAAGTGCTTGACCATCATGGGCGCCGGCAGACCACGGCCCACCTCGAGCTGGCTGTAGCTTCCCGCCTTCGTGCGGTCGAGCATCTCCTGCGACAGGTCGCTGGCGAGGATGTCGACCTTGCGACCGCCGGCGTGCTCGGCCATCACCATCGCGATCGTGTAGGCCTCCTGCCCACTGGAGCAGGCCGCCGACCAGACGTTGACCCGGCGGGACGGCGGCACCTGGGTCAGCAGCTGGGGCACGACGGTGGTGCGCAGCGCCTCGAAGGGCTCGCCGTCACGGAACCACGATGTCTCGTTCGTCGTGAGCGCCTCCACGACCGCCATCCGCTGCTTGGCGCGGGCGGGCGACTGGAGCGTCGAGACGTACGCCGACACGTCGGCCGCGCCCGCGGCACGCGCCAGCGGGGTGAGCCGAGCCTCGACGAGGTACTCCTTGCCGGGCCCGAGCACGATGGCCGCCTCCCGCCGCACGAGCTCCGCCACATAGCTGAACGCCTGCGGTGTCAGGTTGCCCATGCCGTCCTTTCGATCCGAGATGACCCTGGGGGCGTCACCGGCGCGCCGTTGCGCCGTCCGACCGCCAGCCGCGTGAGCACTGCCGGGGCCACGCCGGCCAGCGGCAGCTGCTGGGTGGCCAGGCCGGCGGCGGCGACCGCGCCCGGCATCCCCCAGACGACCGAGGTGGCCTCGTCCTGCACGAGCACCGACCCGCCCGCCCGGACGATCTCGGCGGAGCCACGGGCCCCGTCGGCCCCCATGCCGGTGAGCACCACGCCGAGCACGTGACCGCCGTACGCCTCCACCGCGGAGCGGAACAGCACGTCGACCGCCGGACGGCAGTAGTTCTCCGGGGTTCCCTGGTCGAGCGTGGCCTGCACGCGTCCGGCGACGCGGCGCAGGCGCATGTGGAAGTCGCCGGGCGCGATCAGCACCTCGCCCGGACGGACCGGGGCGCCCGGCACCGCCTCGCTGACCTTGACGGCGCACCGCGCGTCCAGCCGGTCGGCGAACTGCTTGGTGAACACCGGCGGCATGTGCTGCACCACGACGACCGGGACCGGCAGCGACGCCGGCAGCGCGCCGAGCACCACCGACAGGGCGTCCGGACCGCCGGTCGACGCGCCGATGGCCAGGAGGTCGACCCGCGGCGGGACCACGGGGGCTGCCGGCGCGTTGGCCGGCTGCGGCAGCGGCGCCGGCAGCGACGGTACGACGGGCCTCGTCCGGGTGCAGAGCGCGAGGATCTTGGGCACCAGCTCGGAGCGGACGGCCTCCATCGACTGGGTCACACTGCCCACGTTGGCGGGCTTGGCGACGTAGTCGTTGGCGCCGAGCTCGAGGGCGTCCAGGGTGGTCGCGGCCCCCCGCTCGGTGAGCGTGGAGAACATGACGACCGGCAGGCGCGGGTAGAGCTTGCGCAGCTGGCGCAGCGTCTCCAGCCCGTCCATGACCGGCATCTCGACGTCGAGCGTCACGAGGTCCGGGTTGAGCTGCGGGATCTTCGCGAGGGCGACCTTGCCGTTCGCGGCGGTGCCCACGACATCGAGGCGTGGGTCGCCGGCGAGCGTGTCGCCGACGAGCCGGCGGACGACGACCGAGTCGTCGACCACGAGGACCTTGATCCGGGACATCGTCACCGCCTCTCCGTCTGTGTCGGGTAGTTGTTCGGCACCGGCCGGGTCAGTACTTGAACCGGCCGACGAGGTTGCGCATCTCGGCGGCCATCCGGGCCAGCTCGTCGGCGGCCTGGTTGGTGCTCGCCGCCGCCGCACCGGTGTCCGCAGCGGTCCGCGCCACCCCGGTGATGTTCTGTGCGATGTCGGCCGACCCCGTCGCCGCCTCGGCCACGTTGCGACCGATCTCGTTGGTCGTCGCGGTCTGCTCCTCCACCGCCGAGGCGATGGTGTTCTGGGTGTCGTTGATCTGCGCGATGATCCCCGAGATCTCCGTGATC
>DASSBB010000117.1:0-5051 GCA_035699145.1 Marmoricola sp. | reverse complement strand
GCAGCACAGCCGGCCGCGCGCCGAAGCAGACGTACGACGAGCCGCGACCCGTCAGAGGGCGCGGACGCCCTGGACAACCAGCAGCACCCCGAAGACCACGAACGCCGCAGCGGCACCGAGCCGGATGGCGCGCTCGGGGAGCCGCTTGCCGAGGAGGTACCCCACCCAGATCGCCAGCGCGTCCGCGAGGACCATCCCGAGCGTCGAGCCGATCCAGGTCCCGAGCCACCCCTCGGTCGTCGCCAGCGTGATCGTCGCCAGCATCGTCTTGTCACCGAGCTCGGCGAGGAAGAACGCCGTGCCGACCGCGAGGATCGCCATCCCCGTCGCCCGCCGGGCCTTCTCGGCCTCCTCGTCGGTCAGCTCGTCGCCCCGCAGCGTCCACGCGGCGAACACCAGGAACGCCACCCCGGCCACGATGTTGATCCACCCCTGGCTGTCCCCGAACGTCGACCCGACGAAGGCGCCGATCCCGACCGAGGCGAGGTGCACGATCAACGTCGCCACCGTGATCCCGATCAGGACGTCGCGCGCCCGATAGCGGGCGGCGAACGTCATCGCCATGAGCTGGCTCTTGTCACCGAGCTCGGCGACGAAGATGACGGCGGTGCTCAGCAGGAACGCGCTCACGACTCGAGCCAGCCGCGGAACGCCTCGAGGTTCCGGGTCGACTCGCCGCGCGAGACCCGCCACTCCCACTCCTTGCGGATGGACGAGGCGAACCCGAGCTCGAGGATGGTGTTGAACGACTCGTCGGCGTAGGTCAGCACCGCGCCGAGCAGCCGGTCGAGCTCCTCCGGCGTGACGGAGGAGAGCGGCAGCCGGCCGTCGAGGTAGATGTCACCGTGGTGGTCGACGGCGAACGAGACGCCGTACAGCCTGAGGTTCCGCTCGAGCAGCCACCGGTAGACCCGTTCGTGGTTCTCATCGGGGTTGCGGCAGACGAACGCGTGCACCGCGAACGAGTGCGGCCCGACGTCGAGGCGGCACGGGGTCTGGAGCTTGCGCTCACCGGGCAGGGTGACGGCGAAGACCCCGTCCCTGAGCTCCTCCCACTCGAGCTCACCCTGCGAGAGCACCGATCGGACGACGGCGGTCGCCGAGTCGCGGTCAGCCATGCAGCGCCCTCAGGCCGAGGTCGTGGCGCATCGCGTAGGCAGCCTTCCGGTAGACGTCCAGGGTGAGGTCGGCGGTCCGCTCCCACGCGAACCCACGGGCGTGCACGGCAGCGGCCGACCCGAGACGGTCACGGTACCGAGGCGCACCGACGATCCGTGACATGGCCCTCGCGTAGTCGGCAGGGTCGTGCCCCTCGACGAGGAGCCCGGTCACCCCGTCGCGTACGACGGTCGTCAGACCGCCCACGGCCGCGGCCACGACGGGCGTGCCCACGGCGGAGGCCTCGATCGCCACGAGCCCGAAGGACTCGTTGTACGACGGGACGCAGATGAGCGTGGCCGCGGCGTACCAGTCGACCAGCTCCGACCGGGAGACCGGCGGCACGAACCGGACGACGTCGTCGAGGTCCAGCGCCGTGGCGAGCTCGGCGAGCGACGACGGGTGCTCGAGGCCGGAGCCCGAGGGCCCGCCGACCACAGGCACGATGAGCCGGGAGCGCAACGAAGGGTCCCGCTCGAGCAGCAGGGCGACGGCGCGGAGCAGCACGTCGGGAGCCTTGAGCGGCTGGAGCCGCCCGACGAAGAGCGGTACGACGGCGTCGGCCGGGATCCCCAGCCGGGCCCGGGACGACTGCTGCGACGTCGGCCGGAAGACCCGCAGGTCGACCCCCGGCTCGACGACCTCCACCCGGTCCGGCCACGCGTCGTACAGCTTGACCAGCTGCTCGGCCTCGAGCTCGGTGTTCGCGATGAGCATGTCCGCGGCCTCGACGACCTGCTCCTCGCCGAGCACCCGGGCGGCCGGCTCGGGGGTGTCGCCCTCGGCGAGGCTCTCGTTCTTCACCTTCGCCATCGTGTGCATGGTGTGCGCCAGCGGGACCGACCAGCGGTCCTTGAGCAGCGCACCGACCTGGCCGGAGAGCCAGTAGTGGGAGTGGATGAGGTCGAAGTACCCCTGTTCGTGGCCGGCCTCGGCGCGGAGCAGGTCGCGGGAGAACGTGCACAGCTGGCCGGGAAGCTCGTCCTTGGCCAGCCCCTCGAAGGGGCCGGCCATCACGTGGTGCACCCGGACCCCGGGCGCCGCGTCGACGATCGGCGGCAGCGCGGACGACGTGGCGCGGGTGTAGATCTCCACCTCGAGGTTCCGCTCGGCGAGCCGCTTGGAGAGCTCGAGCACGTAGACGTTCATCCCGCCGGCGTCCCCGGTCCCGGGCTGGTCGAGCGGGGAGGTGTGCAGGCTGATCATCGCGACCCGACGCAGCGCGCCCCACGGGCGACGGGTGGCCTCAGCGGGCCGGTTCCCCCAGAGGGGTAGTGCTGTGGTCACGTTCGGGACACCTCCGGAGGCTCAACCGCCCTCGATCATGGTGTATTTCCCCCGATGCCCGAAGAGTGACACCTGCCACAGTTCGCGAGACCCACGGCGAGATCCTCCCGACCACCCACCAGAACACGATGCCGGCGGTCAGCGAGAGCGTCGTCGCGAGCCACGGCAGGCTGAACTCGTACGCCGGGTAGACCTGCCAGTGGACCAGGTAGATGTAGAGCGACGCCCCGGCGAGCACCCCGCATATGCGCGCCACCGGAGCCGGGACGCGGACCGAAGGCAGCCACACGAGGAGGAGCAGCCCGGCGACGACCGTGGCCTCACGGAGCGCCATGGGCCCGGTGAAGAACCCCGGGACGGTCGCGGCGAGGACGCCCGAGACGAGAAGCCGGTGCTTCCAGGTCGGCGCCTTGACGGCGGCCCAGCCGAGGGCGAACAGCCAGAAGATCACGTTGGCCCGGTGGATCTCGTCGCCGCTGAACAGCTCCACGACGTCGTACCTCGTGAGCAGCGCGACCAGCGCCAGCCCGAGCGGGAGCCAGAACGGGAACCGGCGCTCGACCCGGTCGACGCGCGGGACGGCGAGGAGCGCGGCGAGCCCGACGAGCGTCCACACCAGCGCCTCGATGAACCAGTAGTGCCAGGCCTCGCTCCACGCCCGGGTGCCGAGGACGCCGTTGAGGAGGAGGACGTTCTCCCAGCCGTACTTCGCGCTGGTCGCGGCCGCGAACGTCAGCCAGAGCACGGACGGGACGACGATCCGCGGCAGGCTCGTGAGCATGCTCCGGACCCGTTCCAGGCGGGGCCGGTCGGTCACCTGGAACCGCCCGAAGTTGAACCCGGCGAGCCCGACCAGCAGGTGGGCGCCGCCGAGGAGCGTGAAGAGGTTCGAGTGCGAGCCGACGATCATGACGATCGCCAGGGCCCGCAGGACGACGTTGGTCTCGACGGTGCGGCCGCGGCGGCGTTCGCCCTTCTTGGCCGAGAGCTCCGCGACCGTCATCAGGTGCCACCCCGCCGGCAGGTGGCCGAGCGCCTGCTCGAGCCGGAGCGACATCTCGACGTAGGAGAGCGAGTCGCCGCCGAGCGTGACGAACGAGTCGTCGTCGCGGACGTCGGTCGGCTCCAGCCCGAGCACCCCGGCAAAGACCCCGTTGAGCCGCCCCTCGTGCTGCGTCGAGCCGCCCTTCGTGCTGGTGGTTTCACGAGAAACCAAGGCCACGACCCCGGGATAGTCCGGTTTGCCGGAGGCGAGCCTCGGCACCTCGTCGGCCAGGACGACCTGGATCGCGGCGGCCGGCAGCCCGGAGGCGGCCACGACGGCCGGCGGCGAGACCGGTCCAGCCGACCTGACCACGGCGACCACGACCCGGTCCCCGCCGTCCGCCGCGAACCCGACCACCCCGGCGTCGAGCAGCGCCCGCTCGACCCGGCCCAGGTCGACGCGGAGCCCGAACACCTTGGCGATCCGGGCCGCGCGTCCGGTGATCTCGACGAGCCCTTCGGGGGTACGCCGCGCCAGGTCCCCGGTCCGCAGGACGTCCACGTCCCTGCCCCGACCTAGGTCCAGGGGCGACGAGGCGTAGCCCATCATCACGTTGGCCCCGCGGTAGCAGAGCTCGCCGTCCTCGATGTCGAACGAGCCGCCGGGGATCGGCACGCCGATCGTCGACGGGTGGTCTGCCGCGAGGTCGGGCGGCAGGTACGCCATCCGGGCGGTCGCCTCGGTCGCGCCGTACATCACGAAGAGGTCGAACCCCCGCTGCTGGCCGAGCGCGGCGTACCGCCGTACCGCCGCCGGCGCGAGCCGGCCACCCGCGACGGTGAGGTAGCGCAGCGACGGCAGCTCCATGCCGTCGAAGCCGACCCGGTCGAGGAGGTCGAACGTGTGCGGGACGCCCGGGAAGGTGGTGACCGACTCGTGGCGGACCAGCTCCCAGAAGCACGGGTCGACGACGGAGAGGTCGGTGAGCAGCACCGCGGCGCCCGCCGTGAGGTGGCTGGTCAGCACCGAGAGCCCGTAGCAGTAGTGCAGCGGAAGGGTCGTCGCGGCGAGGTCCGTCGAGCGGATCCCGAGGTAGGAACCGATCGCAACCGCGTTGCTCGTCAGGTTCTCGACCGACAGCCGGACCAGCTTCGGCGATCCGGTCGAGCCGGAGGTCGACAGGAGGAGGGCGAGGTCGGGGTGGAGGTCGTGCGCGGTGCCGGGCCGCCGCTCGGTGAGCCGAGCGCCGAGGACGACGTCCGGGTCGTACGTCGCCAGCAGCTCGGCCGACCGGCGGTCCGGGTCGACGGGGAGGACCGGGTGCCGGCCGGCGAGGCAGGCGAGGAGCCCGACGACGGTGTCGACGTCGTTGCGGGTCTCGAGGGCGACCAGCCGTCGGGTCGACTCCAGCGCGTGCGCGACGTCACGGACCCGGGCGGCGAGCTCGGCGTAGGTGACGGTTCCGGTCGCGGTGACCAGCGCCGCCGCGTCCCCGAACGCGTCGAGCCGGTCCCAGAACGGGACCGTCGTGCGGGGAACCGGAGCGATCGTCACCGGCGTAGCGTACTTAGGTCAGCCTTACCTCAGCAACGCCACCCACCAACCCCGCCTCGTCCGGATG
>DASSBB010000116.1:0-6711 GCA_035699145.1 Marmoricola sp. | reverse complement strand
GCGCCTTGAGCAGGAGCGCCTTGAGCAGGAGCGCTTGGAGCAGGAGCGCCTGGAAGCAGAGCGCCTCGAGCAGGAACGTCTGGAGGCCGAGCGCCTCGAGCAGGAGAGCCTGGAAACCGAGCGCTTGGAGGCCGAACGGCTCGAGCAGGAGCATCTGGAGGCCGAGCGCCTGGAGCAAGAGCGACTCGAAGCGGAGCGCCTTGAGCAGGAGCGCCTCGAAGCAGAACGCCTGAAGCAGGAGCGCCTGGAGGCCGAGTGTCTCGAGGTCGAGCGGTTGGACCAGAAGCGCCGGGAAGCGGAGCGGTTGGAGCAGGAGCGCCTGGAAGCGGAGCGGCTCGAGGCCGAGCGGCTGGAGCAGGAGCGGCTCGAGGTCGAACTCGTGGAGGAGATCGACCTTCCCGCGACGCCGTACGGTCCTGGCTCGGCGTACGCCCCGTTCGACGGCAGCGCGCCCTTCGGCTTCCCGGTCAAGGGCCATGAGGCGAGCAAGCTGTTCCACACCCACCGGTCGCGGTTCTTCTCGCGCGTCCAGGCCGACGTGTGGTTCGACAGCGAGGAGACCGCGGCCGCGGCCGGCTTCACCCGCTGGGACCGCCGGCTGACCACCGCCCACCACGTTCGCCATCCTCTGGCGGACTGAACCTTTCGAGCGCGACCCGTCGAAAGTCGTCCATCTGCGTGGGTTTCGCGGCTCGAACGGCTGAACCAGGAGGAAAGTCGCTCCCATGGACGACTTTCGACGCGCCCCGGTGGAGCCACCCCCCGCGCGTCCCAGCCTGACGCCTCGTCCGGATGGGCGCGCGACATGGCGCACTCCCAGTCGGACGAGGCGCTGCCCGGGGCGGGCGTGCCGGACGGCACACCGTGGTGACCGCGCGCGGATTGGGTGCATCCAGGCGGACCCGGCATACTCGAAGACGCCTATGACGATCTCCACGGACACCGCTCCGCCCGCCCCCACCGACGCGACCACGGTCGCGCTCGTCACGCTGGGCTGCGCGCGGAACGAGGTGGACTCCGAGGAGCTCGCCGGGCGGCTCGAAGCCGGGGGGTTCCGGGTCGTCGACGACCCGGCCGACGCCGAGACCGTCGTGGTCAACACCTGCGGGTTCGTCGAGGCTGCCAAGAAGGACTCGGTCGACACGCTCCTCGAGGCGGCCGACCTCAAGGACGACGGCGTCACCCAGGCCGTCGTCGCGGTCGGGTGCATGGCCGAGCGCTACGGCAAGGAGCTGGCCGACACGCTGCCGGAGGCGGACGCCGTCCTCGGCTTCGACGACTACCCGGACATCGCGGCCCGTCTCAAGGCGATCCTCGCCGGCGGCACCCACGAGGCGCACGTGCCGCAGGACCGCCGGCTGCTCCTGCCGATCACCCCGGTCGAGCGCGACGCCGACCTTGCCGGGGTCGTCGTACCCGGCCACACCATCGCGGCGCCCGACCTCCCCGGCGGTCTCGCCCCGACCACCGGCCCCCGCGCCGTACGCCGCCGCCTCGACGGCGGGCCCATGGCCCCGCTCAAGCTGGCGAGCGGCTGCGACCGTCGGTGCTCGTTCTGCGCGATCCCGAGCTTCCGGGGCTCGTTCGTCTCCCGCCGCCCCTCCGACGTCCTCGGTGAGGCCCACTGGCTGGCCGGGCAGGGCGTCAAGGAGCTGTTCCTGGTCAGCGAGAACTCGACCTCCTACGGCAAGGACCTCGGCGACATCCGGCTCCTCGAGACGCTGCTGCCGGAGCTCGCGGCCGTCGACGGTGTCGAGCGCGTCCGCGTCTCCTACCTCCAGCCCGCCGAGACGCGGCCCGGCCTCGTCCAGGCGATCGCGGGGACCGAGAAGGTCGCGGACTACTTCGACCTCTCCTTCCAGCACGCGTCGGCCCCGGTCCTGAGAAGGATGCGCCGGTTCGGTGACCCGGACAGCTTCCTCACGCTCCTCGACGACGTACGCCGGCTCGCCCCGGCCGCCGGAGTCCGCTGCAACGTCATCGTCGGCTTCCCCGGCGAGACCGAGGAGGACCTCGAGACGCTCTGCGCGTTCCTCGAGGCGGCCCGGCTCGACGTGGTCGGCGTCTTCGGCTACTCCGACGAGGACGGCACCGAGGCCGCGTCGTACGGCGGAAAGCTCGACGACGAGGAGATCCGGGGTCGCACCGAGCACGTGACGTCCCTCGTCGAGGAGCTCACCGCGCAGCGCGCCGAGGACCGGATCGGCGAACCGGTCCGCGTCCTCGTCGAGCGGCTCGACGGCGCCGACGCCGAGGGGCGCGGCGAGCACCAGGGGCCGGAGGTGGACGGTATGACGACGGTGGTCGGCGCCGGGACCGCGAGCATCGGCGACCTCGTGGACGCGGTCGTGGTCGACGCGGACGGCGTGGACCTCGTCGCTGAGGTGGTCCGATGAGCCAGGAGAAGAACCGGCGTGTGACCACCGAGCACAAACCGAACAACTGGAACGTCCCCAACGCGCTGACGACGCTGCGGATCCTCATGGTGCCGTTCTTCGCGTGGGCGCTGCTCGTCGACGACGGTCAGTCCGCCGGGTGGCGGTGGGTCGCCTACGGGCTCTTCGCGCTCGCGATGGTCACCGACAAGGTCGACGGCGACCTGGCGCGCAAGCACAACCTCGTCACCGACTTCGGCAAGATCGCCGACCCGATCGCGGACAAGGCGCTCACCGGGATGGCGTTCGTCGGCCTCTCGATCATCGGCGAGCTGTGGTGGTGGGTCACGATCGTCGTGCTCGTGCGTGAGTGGGGGATCACGCTCATGCGGTTCTGGCTGATCCGGCACGGCGTCGTCATGCCGGCCGGTCGCGGCGGCAAGCTCAAGACCGTCACCCAGACCCTGTCGCTGGGGCTGCTCATCATGCCGCTGCTGATGTTCTCCGGCTTCTGGGAGCCGGTCGGCGAGCTGCTCTGGTGGGTCGCTGCCGTGGGCATGGGCGCCGCGGTCGCGCTGACCGTGCTGACCGGGCTCGACTACGTGCGCGACACGATCATCGCGCGGCGGGAGCAGACGGCGAGGCCCTGACTAACGCGTCCGCGCCGTCTCCAGGTCGACGGCGGCCGTCACGAGGGTCAGGTGCGAGAACGCCTGCGGGAAGTTGCCCGCGTGCTGGCCGGTCGCCGGGACGACCTCCTCGGCGAGCAGCCCCACGTCGTTGCGCATCGCCAGCAGCCGCTCGAACAGCTCCTCCGCCTCCTTGATCCGACCGGCCATGGCGTAGGCGGAGACGAGCCAGAAGGAGCAGGCCAGGAACGGGTTCTCGTCCCCGGGGAGACCGTCCACCCCCGACTGGGTCCGGTAGCGCAGGAGCAGGCCGTCCCTCATCAGGTCCTCCTCCACCGCACGGATCGTGCCCTGCATGAGCGGGTCCTGACCGTCGATGAACCCGACCGTCGACAGCACCAGGAGCGAGGCGTCGACCTCGGTGGTGTCGTAGTGCTGGACGAACGTGTTGCGCTGATGGTCCACCCCGCGGTCGAGGATCTCGGCGCGCACCTTCTCCCGGAGCACCCGCCACTGCTCGACCGGACCGTCGTGGCCGTGCTCCTCGACGCCCCGCACGGCGCGGTCGAAGGCCGCCCACACCATCACCCGGGAGTGGGTGAAGTGGCGCAGCGGGCCGCGGATCTCCCACAGGCCGTTGTCCGGCTCGTCCCAGTGCGTGGCGAGGTCCTCGACGAGCGCGCGCTGGAGCGCCCAGGACTCCTGGTCCTGCTCGACGCCGACGGTCCTGGCGAGGTGCAGGGCGACCATCACCTCACCCAGCACGTCGGTCTGCCGCTGGTTGACGGCACCGTTGCCGATCCGGACCGGCTTCGCGCCGTCGTACCCGGGAAGGTGGTCGAGCTCCCGCTCGGGCAGGTCGCGCCCCCCGTCGACGGTGTACATGATCTGGATGTCCGAGGGGTCACCCGCGACGGCTCGCAGCAGCCAGTCACGCCACAGCTTCGTCTCGTGCCGGTAGCCGCACCGCAGCAGCGCCTCGACGGTCAGGGAGGCGTCGCGCAGCCAGCAGAACCGGTAGTCCCAGTTGCGCTCGCCGCCGAAGTCCTCGGGCAGGCTCGTGGTCGGCGCCGCGACGATGCCTCCGGTCTCGGTGTGGGTCAGCAGCCTCAGCGTCTGCAGGGAACGCACCACCGCCTCCCGGTAGGGCCCCTTGTAGTGGCACTGGTCCGCCCACTTCTGCATCACCTCGACGGTGCTGTTGATCCTGGCGTCGAGATCGTGGAACTGGGGCATCGGGTGGTACGACGGCTGCCAGGTGGTCGCGAACGTGAGCGAGTCACCGGCGGCGACCTCGAAGACGTCCACGTGGCGACCGTCCTCGGGACGCGGAAGCCGGGGGCCGCGCAGGGTGAGGCGGTCCGGCCCGGCCACGGCGGTCACGATCTCCTCGCCGTCGTGGCGACGTCGGCTCACCCAGGGCCGGATCTGCCCGTAGGCGTAGCGGATCACCCACTCGTGCCGCATCGTCACCGTGCCCTCGATCCCCTCGACGCGGCGCACCAGGTCGGCGCGCCGGTCGCCGACCGGCATGACGTCGATGACGCGGCACGAGCCGGTGTCGGTCGTGTACGTCGACTCCAGCACGGCACTGTCACCGATGTAGCGCCGGCCGCAGGAGGCCTTGTCGACGGGGCCGAGGAGCCAGCGGCCGTTCTCGGGGCCGCCGAGCAGCGCGGCGAAGCAGGCAGGTGAGTCGAACCTCGGCAGGCACAACCAGTCGACCGAGCCGTCGCGGCCGACCAGGGCAGCGGTCCCGGAGTCACCGACAAGCGCGTAGTCCTCGATGGGGAGCGGCATAGACGCAACGTAGCCATTTCGGCCGGTTTTACTCCTAGGATGCGCTGGATGGATGTCGTGGCGCCGGTGGCCGCCGAAGTCGTGGCGATGCTCGGAGAGCGTGGGCTCACCCTCGCCACGGCCGAGTCGCTCACCGGCGGGGGTGTCGGCGCGCTCGTCACGTCGGTGCCCGGCTCGAGCGCCGTGTACGTCGGCGGGGTGGTCGCCTACGCCAGCCGGCTGAAGGGCGAGCTCCTCGCCGTGCCCGACGACGTCGTGGAGCGGTTCGGTGTCGTCTCGGCCGGATGTGCCCGCGCGATGGCTGCGGGGGTCCGGCGTGTCCTGGATGCCGACGTCGGGCTGAGCACGACCGGGGTGGCGGGCCCGGACCCGCAGGAGGGGAAGCCGGCGGGGCTCGTCTACGTCGCGGTCGCCGACCAGGACGGGGAGGAGGTCCGCGAGCTGCGGCTCCACGGTGACCGCGCCGCCGTACGCCGAGCCACGACCGAGGCCGCGCTGGAGCTGCTCCGTGACCGAATGGGGGAATCGGCCGACGGAATGTTGGCCGGGGGAGGTAGCGTTTGACATCCAGGACCGCCGGAGCGACCGGCCGGGCAGACGCAGAGGGGAGAGCGCGACCATGGTGCTGTTCCGGCGACTGCTCGGTGAGGTGCTCCGCTCCCGGCGCATGGAGCAGGGGCGCACGCTGCGCCAGCTGTGCGCCGACGCGCGGGTGAGCCTCGGGTACATGTCCGAGATCGAGCGCGGGCAGAAGGAGGCGTCGAGCGAGCTGCTCTCCGCCATCTGCGCCGCCCTCGACGTCCCGCTCTCCGAGATCCTCTCCGAGGTCTCCGACGCGGTGGCCCTCGAGGAGACCGCGATGGGGCTGCGCCTCGAGTCGGTCACGGATCCGTCCGCCGACGGCGACGTCGTCGCCTCCGCTGCCTGACGCCACGAACGGATCGATCGCCGGGATCGTCGTGGACTTCCAGTCACCGGGTGACTGGTTCTCTACGGTGATTGGCCGTGCTCGGACGCCTGGCGGCACTGATCAGGAGTGCTGCGCGGGCTGGCAGGTGGGACACCAGTAGATGATCCGATCGAGCGGCGGGGCGCCCTGCCGTCCTGACCGGATGCGGGTGCGACAACGCCGACACGGCTTGCCACCGCGACCGTAGACCCAGAGGTGCTCTCCACGTCGCGCCATCCCGGTGGTGACCTGCATCGTGCGCTCCCGGTTGGCCATCATCATCCGGCGGGCGACGCGGACGACCTTGACGAGGTCCGGAACCGCCGCGACGTCGAGGAACGGGCTGACGCCTGCCACGAACAGGGTCTCGGCCCGGTAGATCGTGCCGATCCCGGCCAGGTTCCGCTGGTCGAGCAGCGCCTCCCCGACGGGGCGCTCCGGCGCCGCCAACAGTCTCCGCAGCGCCTCGTCCTCGTCCCAGTCGGGGCCGAGCAGGTCCGGCCCGAGGTGGCCGACGGCGTCGCCCTCCTCCTCGCGGCGGATCACCTCGGTGATGCCGAGCGCGAAGCCGACCGCGATCCACTCCTGCGTGTGGAGGACGACCCGTGCCTCGTGCGACGGCCGCCGCCAGCCGGTGCCGGGGCGGTAGAGGTGCCAGCTGCCCTCCATCTTCAAGTGGGTGTGAAGGGTGTGCTCCTCGCCGATCCGGGTCAGCAGGTGCTTCCCGCGCGCGACCGTGCCCTTCACGACATGCCCGGAGAGGTCGAGGGTGGCGAACGCCGGCACCCGGAAGTCCGTCGCCGTCAGCACCTGCCCGGAGAGTGCCTGGTCGAGGTGCTTCGCGGTCCGCCAGACGGTGTCGCCCTCGGGCACGGCGCCGCTACCCCCGCAGCCTGAGCCCGCGCGGGGTCACCACGAACCCCGCCGCCTCGAGCGCCTGCCGCACCGGGTCCTGCCG
>DASSBB010000115.1:0-3151 GCA_035699145.1 Marmoricola sp. | reverse complement strand
GTCTGCCGCGGTCACCTCGGTGATCCCCTCGCGGTGGACCTGCTCCCCCGAGACCCGGGTGTGGAACGCGAGCGAGGCGAGGATCGCGGCCTTGGCGGCGGCGTCGAACCCCTCGACGTCGGCGGTGGGGTCGGCCTCGGCGTAGCCCAGCGCCTGCGCCTGCTCCACCGCCTCGGCGAAGCCCTGGCCGGTGGTGTCCATCTTGTCGAGGACGTAGTTGGTGGTGCCGTTGACGATGCCGAGCACCCGGCGCACGTCGTCCCCGGCCAGCGACTCGCGGATCGGGCGCAGGATCGGGATGGCACCGGCGACGGCGGCCTCGTAGTAGAGGTCGACGCCGTGCTCGTCGGCGGCGGCGTAGAGGGCCGGGCCGGCTTCGGCGAGCAGCGCCTTGTTGGCGGACACGACGGACGCGCCGTGCTTCATCGCCGACTCGATCAGCGTGCGGGCCGGCTCGATGCCGCCGATCACCTCGACCACGATGTCGGCGTCGGTGACCAGCGACTCGGCGTCGGTGGTGAACAGCGCGGGGTCGACCGGCAGGTCGGAGCGGTCGCGGCCGGCGCGGCGGACCGCGATTCCGCTGAGCTGCAGCGGGCGGCCGATCCGGGCGGCGAGGTCGTCGGCGTGCTCGGTGAGCATGCGGGCCACGGAGGACCCCACCACGCCGCACCCCAGGAGGGCCACCTTGAGGGGCTCTCCGGCTCCCGCCTGCTGCATCTGGCTCACCACTCCATCGTGCCGTGCGTCCCACGTTCTGGACCCCGAGGGTCCGCGATCCGGACCCTATCCGCGGCCGAATCGATGTGAAACCGCCGGTGGATCCCGACGCGTCTGCGTCGAACCGGGCTATCCGACGTCGAGGGCCAGCAGGTCCTCGACCGTCTCGCGCCGCACGATGACCCGCGCCTCGCCGTCCCGCACGGCGATGACGGGTGGCCGGGGGGTGTGGTTGTACTGGCTGGCCATGCTGCGGCAGTAGGCGCCGGTCCCGGGAACCGCGATGAGGTCGCCGGCCGCGATGTCGTCGGGGAGGTACTCGTCCATCACCACGATGTCGCCGCTCTCGCAGTGCTTCCCGACGACGCGGGCCAGCCGGGGGGCGGCGCCGGAGCGACGGCTGGCCAGGGTGCAGGAGTAGTCTGCGTCGTAGAGGGCGGTGCGGATGTTGTCGCTCATGCCGCCGTCGACCGAGACGTACGTGCGGCGCACTCCCCCGCCGAGCTCGACGTCCTTGACGGTGCCGACCTCGTAGAGGGTGAAGGTCGACGGGCCGGCGATGGCGCGGCCCGGCTCGATGGACACCCGCGGGGCAGGTGTGTCGGGGCTGCCGTCACCGGCCGCCTTGAGCTCGCGGCGCACGAGGTCGGCCAGCTGCTCGGCCAGCGCGAGGGGCGACAGGGGGGTGTGCTCTGAGGTGTAGGCGATGCCGTAGCCGCCGCCGAGGTCGAGCTCGGGGAGGTGGACGCCGTGCTCCCGGGTCACGTCGGCGTGCAGGCCCACCAGCCGGCGCGCGGAGACCTCGAAGCCACTCGTGTCGAAGATCTGGCTGCCGATGTGGGAGTGCAGGCCGCGCAGGTCGAGGGAGTCGGGGTGGGCGAGGACGCGTCGGACCGCCTCGGCGGCCTGGCCGCCAGCGAGGGAGAAGCCGAACTTCTGGTCCTCGTGGGCAGTCGCGATGAACTCATGGGTGTGCGCCTCGACGCCGACCGTGACGCGCACCATGACGGGGGCGCGGACGCCGAGCTCCGTTGCGACCGAGGCGACCCGGTCGATCTCCTCGAAGGAGTCGACGACGATCCGGCCCACGCCGTAGTCGAGACCGTCGCGGATCTCGGCGAGGCTCTTGTTGTTGCCGTGCATGCCGATCCGCTCGGCGGGGAACCCGGCCCGCCTGGCCACCTCGAGCTCACCACCGGAGCAGACGTCGAGGCTCAGCCCCTCCTCGGCGACCCACCGCGCGACCGCGGTGCACAGGAACGCCTTGCCGGCGTAGTAGACCTCGCAGCCGCCGGCCTGCGCAAAGGCCGTGGCGAAGTCGTCACGGAATGCGCGCGCCCGCGCGCGGAAGTCCTCCTCGTCGATGACGTATGCCGCGGTGCCGTGTTCGCGGGCGATGGTCACCACGTCGAGTCCCCCGACGGTGAGGCGCCCGGCGTCGTCGCGACCGATCGTCCGCGGCCACAGCTGCGGGAGCAGCTCCATGACGTCGCTGGGCCAGGGCAGCCAGTGCGGCGGCCCGCCGTAGCCCTCGGCATGGAGTGCACCGGCCTCATGTGCGCGCATGCGTCACATCCTGTCGGGTGCCGAGACCCCCAGGAGGTCCAGTCCGTTTGCCAAGACCTGACGGGTGGCGTCGTTGAGCCACAACCGGGCGCGGTGCAGGTCGGTGACCTCCTCGTCGGCGCTCATCGGCCGGACCCGGCAGGTGTCGTACCACTTGTGGAAGCGGCCGGCGAGGTCCTCGAGGTAGCGGGCCACCCGGTGCGGCTCGCGCAGGTGGGCAGCCTGGGCGACGACCCTGGGGAAGTCGCCGAGGATCGCGAGCAGCGCGGCCTCGGTCGGGTCGGACAGCAGCGAGGGGTCGAACCCGTCCTCGCGCCGGACGCCGTCCTCGCCCGCGAGCCGGGCCACGTTGGAGGTGCGCGCGTGGGCGTACTGGACGTAGAAGACGGGGTTGTCGTTGGTCTGCTTGCGCAGCTCCTCGCCGTCGAGCGACAGCGGGCTGTCGGCCGGGTAGCGCGCCAGCGAGTAGCGGATCGCGTCGGTGCCGATCCAGCTGATCAGGTCGCGCAGCTCGACGATGTTGCCGGCCCGCTTGGACAGCTTGGCCCCGCCGAGGTTGACCAGCTGGCCGATCTTGACCTCGATGTTGTGCTCGGGGTCGTCGCCTGCGGCGGCCGCGATGGCCTTGAGCCGGTTGATGTAGCCGTGGTGGTCGGCGCCGAGGAGGTAGATCTTCTCGTCGAACCCGCGGTCCTTCTTGGACAGGTAGTAGGCGGCATCGGCAGCGAAGTAGGTCGGCTCGCCGTTGGCGCGGATGAGCACCCGGTCCTTGTCGTCGGCGAAGTCGGTGGTGCGCAGCCAGACCGCGCCGTCCTGGTCGTAGACGTGGCCCTGCTCGCGCAGCCGCTCGACGGCCTTGCCGACG
>DASSBB010000114.1:0-33519 GCA_035699145.1 Marmoricola sp. | reverse complement strand
GAGTCGTCGGGTCCTCGGCCGAGGATGTGACGACTCGGCGGATTGGGGGGTGGTCAGGGCACCTTGGCGGCCGGGGGGAGCAGCTCGTCCCCGGCCGCCTCGAAGCCGCCCTCCGGCCGCTCGAGGGCGGCCAGCTGGACTACCTGGTCGACGCACCAGGGGGAGACGTCGCGCTCGCCGGCGAGCACCGAGTCGCGGAAGGAGCGCCACGGCACCCAGACGCTGTCGGCGACCTCCGCGGGTTCCGGGCGCGCCGGGGACGAGGAGACCGCGGTGAAGACCGGGCAGAGCTCGTTCTCCCGGACGCCGTTGGCCATCGTCGCCTCGTAGCGGAACGCCGGCAGCGTGAGCTGCAGGTGGTCGAGCTCCATCCCGAGCTCCTGGCCGGCCCGGCGTCGTACCGCGTCGGCGAGCCGCTCGCCCGGTGCCGGGTGCCCGCACACGCTGTTGGTCCACACTCCGGGCCAGGTCGGCTTGTGCAGCGCGCGCCGGGTCACCAGCAGCCGCTGGTCGGGGTCGAACACATAGCAGGAGAACGCCAGGTGCAGCGGCGTCGACGCGTGGTGGACCGTCGCCTTCGGCGTCGTGCCGAGCGCGTTGCCGGCGTCGTCGACGAGGATCACGACCTCCTGCGGCTGCCCGGTCACGCCGGCCGCGCCAGGGCGTTGACGGCGGCGCCGAAGACCGTGGGGAGCCGGGTGGCGGCCGGCACCAGCGCCCGCCGCACGGGGGACCACCGGGTCGCCTCGAGCAGCCCGGCGGTGAGGAGCCGGTAGCGCCGGGTCACCTGGTGCCAGTCGCGCTCATAGCGCTCCGGCTCGCCGTCGCGGACCGCGGCAACGGCCGCCCGGGCCTGGGCCAGGGCCAGCGCGACTCCCTCGCCGGTCAGCGCGTCGACGTACCCGGAGGCGTCGCCCACCAGGAGGACGCGACCCCGGACGCGCGCTCGCGAGCGTTGCCGCAGCGGGCCGGCGCCGAGGACGTCGCCCAGTGGCTCGGTCAGCCGTTCCGCGAGAGCAGGGAACCGGTGCAGGTGCTCGTCGAAGGAACCTCTCATGGAGGTGAGCATGGCGACCCCCACGGCCTCGGGGGCGACCGGGGTGACGTACGCCTCCGCGGCGCCGCCCCAGTGCACCTCGACGAACGATGTCCACGGCTCCGCCCGGAAGTGCCGCCGGAGGCCGAAACGGCGGGCGCCGGCCGGTGGGGCGTCGAGCCCGAGGGCGCGCCGGACCGGCGAGTGCAACCCGTCGGCCGCCACGCAGTAGCCGGCCCGCACGCCCCCGGCCGAGACCCCGCCGCCGTCCTGCGTCACCGGCCCCGCTGCCCGCTGCTCGAGGCGCACTCCGGCGTCGAGCGCGGCCTCGCGCATCGCGCGGTGCAAGGTCGTACGGCGCACGCCGCGCCCGGGACCCTGCCGGAACCGGGCCTCCGCCGACCGGGGGCCGGCGACGTAGCGGATGCCGCTGATCTCGTGACCCGCCGGGTCGACCTTCAGGTCGAGGAGGGCCGCGAGGGCACCCGGCATCAACCCCTCCCCGCACGCCTTGTCGACCACGCCTGCGCGCTGCTCGAGGACCGTGACGTCGAGCCCTTCACGCACGGCGTACATCGCGGCGGCGAGCCCCGCCGGCCCGCCTCCGACCACGAGCAGGTCGATCATGAGGCGACCGGGGCCGGGAGGGTGCGGAGCGCGGCGTCCTCGGTCCGGATCCGGACCGACAGCAGCCCGGCGTTGAGCACCGTGAAGACGACCGCCGTCACCCACGCGGAGTGGACGAGCGGCAGCGCGAACCCTTCCACGACGACCGCCACGTAGTTGGGGTGGGAGAGGAACCGGTAGGGACCCCGGGTCACGGGAGGGAGCCCGGGGACGACGATGACCCTGGTGTTCCACCTCCGTCCGAGCGTCGCGATGCACCACCACCGCAGCGCCTGGGAGAGCACCACGAGGGCCAGCATGGTGAACCCGAGCGCCGGGGAGAACTCCGGCCGGCGGAGCCACACCTCGACGAGCGCCCCGAGGAGCAGCCCGGTGTGGAGGAGCACCATCGGCGGGTAGTGACCGCGGCCGCTCTCGACCCCGCCGTGCGCGAGGCTCCACGCGGCGTTGCCGTTGGAGACGACGAGCTCGGCGAGCCGCTCCAGGGCGACCGCGACGACGAGGGCGGTGAAGAGGAGCTCGCTCACGCCGGCGCCTTGAGCAGCACCAGCTCGGAGCAGAAACCCGGCCCCATCGCCAGCATCAGTCCGTAGGAGCCGGGCCGGGGCGGCCGGGTCGCCAGCGTGTCCGCGAGGACGTTGAGCACCGACGCCGACGAGAGGTTGCCGATCCGGGCCAGCGAGTCCCACGTGACCTGGAGGGCGTCTGGCGGGATGTCGAGGGTCGCGGCGAGGGCGTCCAGCACCTTGGGTCCGCCGGGGTGGGCGACGTACCACTCGATGTCGTCCCGGGTGAGGCCGTGGTCGGTGAGGAACGCCTCGACGTCGCCGCCGACGTAGGTCTCGACCATCCACGGCACGTTCGCGTCCAGGACGATCTTGAGCCCGCCCGCACCGACGTCCCACCCCATGGTCCGCTCGGAGTCGGGGTAGAGCCGGCTGCGGCTCGCCAGCACCTCCGGCTGCACGGGGCCGGTCTCGGAGGCCAGGTCGGCGGCGCGGTCGGCGCCGACCGCGACCACCGCGGCCGCCCCGTCGCCGAACAGCCCGCTGGCGACCAGGTTCGGCATCGAGCCGTCGTCGCGCTGCAGCGTCAACGAGCAGAGCTCGACCGACATCAGCACCGCGACCTTGTCCGGGTGGCCGACCAGGTAGTCGTGGAGCCGGGCCACGCCGGCCGCCCCGGCCACGCACCCGAGCCCGACGATCGGCACCCGGATGACGTCGGGGCGGAGCCCGATCACCCCGGCGACCCGCGCGTCGAGCGAGGGGACGGCCAACCCGGTCACCGTCGTGGAGACGATGAGGTCGACGTCCTGCGGGGTCAGCCCGGCGGCCTTCAGCGCGTCGGTGACGGCGCGGGCCCCGAGCTCGACGCCCACCTCGATGAACGCGTCGTTGGACTCGCCGAAGTCCGCGAGCCCGCCGTACCTCTCGAGCGGCAGCGCGAGGTGGCGGGTCTCGACGCCCGCGTTGCCGTGCAGCCGGCGGACGACCTTCTCCTCCGACGTGCCGTGGAGCAGCGTCCTGGTGAAGGCGGAGGTGATCTCCTCCTGCTCGTACCTGTGCTCGGGCAGCACACCCTTGACGCTCAGCACTCGCATGTCGTGTCTCCTCGGGATGAGTGGACGGTCATGGCGCCGAGGAGCCCTCGCGCCATGGTGGTGGTGATGCGGCCCCGTGCGAGGCCGAGCTCGACGAGGTCGTCGAAGACCCGTTGGTCGTGGGAGGACGCGCGGATCCCGGCGTCGAGGACCCCCCCATGCAGGCACAGGCGGGCCGCGGTCGCGGTGTGCCGCAGGTGCCGTGAGAGCTGCGGGCGCACCGCCCGGCGGTAGCGGGCTCCCGCGCTCGCACCGCCATCGAGCCTCAACGAGTCGGCGGCCGCACGTCCCGCCGCCAGCCCGGTGGCGACGGCGTAGTAGATGCCTTCGCCGGTCATCGGGTTCACCAGTCCGGCCGCGTCCCCGGCGAGCAGCACGCGACCTCGGCCCGGGCGCCACCGCGAGGCGGACACGGGGAGCGGGTGGCCGCGCCACCTCGTGCCGCCGTCGGCCGCTCCCGGCAGCAGCGTGTCGAGCTGGTCCATCAGCTGCGTCCTGGTCGGCCGTGCCCGGTGGTCGGTGAGGAGCTCGCCGTACCCCACGTTGGAGAGGCCGTCGCCGCGGTCGAAGGACCAGGCGTACGACGGCTGGCGGCTGGTGCCGAAGACGATGACCTGCGCTCCGGCGCGGGCCGGGGGCGTCGGGGCGTAGCCGCGGATCGCCAGGGCCCGGCGACCGGGGCGCAAGTCGAGGGAGCCGCGTACCTCCGAGTGCGCTCCGTCCGCCCCGACCAGCACCCGGCCCTCGTGCCGGTCGTCCACCCGCACGCGTCCGTCGGTGGTCGCCACCGAGCGCACCCGGTGCCGGACCAGGTGGGCGCCGGCCCGCTGCGCGGCCTGGAGCAGCCGGTGGTCGAGGACCGTCCTGGGCACCACCCACGCCGGCCGTGCCATCTCGCGCTCGACGGTGAGGTCACGACGGGTCAGCCGCAGCCGGCGGACGGGGACCTGGTCGTCGACGAGCCCGGTCACGCCGACCGTCTCGAGCAGCTCCACCACGTGCGGAGCGACCCCGTCGCCGCACGGCTTGTCCCGCGGGAAGTCGGTCCGGTCGAGGAGGAGCACCCGGAGTGCCGGGTCGGCGGCGAGTGCACCGAGGGCCGTGGCGGTCCCGGCCGGTCCGGCTCCGGCGACGACGAGGTCCCACGGCGACCCCATCAGCGGCCCACGGTCAGCAGGGCCACGTCGACCAGGGCGATCACCACGGCGGCGAGGAACGGGAGCCTGCCGCGGCCGAGCAGCGCGACGACGCCGAGCCCGCCCACGAGCCCGAGCGCCGCCCAGCTCCAGCCGGTGGGATCGCCGGGCGGGCCGAGCACCGCGGCGGCGCTCGCCGCCACGAGGAGCACCGTCGCGCCTGCCCTCGTCGTCGTGCGCCCCAGCCGGTGCGGCAGCCCCCGCACCCCGGTGGCGGCGTCGTCGTCGAAGTCCGGGAGGGCGTTGAGGAAGTGGGCACCCACGCCGAGCATGGCGGCGACCGCCAGCATCCACAGCGGCGGCCATGCGGGGGAGGAGCCGGCCAGCGTGACGACCGCCGGCAGCGTCCCGAAGGCGACGGCGTAGGGGAGCCAGGACCACGCGGTCGCCTTCAGCCCGAGGTTGTAGGCGTGCCCGCCGCCGACCATCAGGGCCAGGTGCACCAGCGCGCTGCGCCAGCCGACCGCGATCGACAGGACGACGCAGGCCACGCCGGCGACCACGAGACAGCGCCGGACGAGTGCCGGTGACAGGCGGCCGTCGGCCAGCGGCTTGTCGCGGCGCCCGACCTCGCGGTCACGAGGGGCGTCCACCAGGTCGTTGCCCCACCCGATCGTCAGCTGCCCCGCCAGCACGGCGAGGGTCACGACGACGCCGGTGCCGGGCCCGAGCTCCTCGGCGGCGGCGAGCATCGCCACCACCGCGGTGACGACCAGCGCCGGCCCGATGTGGGCGGCGACGAGGACGGCCGCGAGAGCGGAGCGCCCGCGGTCCATCGGACTCGCGTCACCGGTCGCAGCGGTCACCGTCCGGGTCACCCGGCTCAGGGCTCTTGCCGGCTGCTGACCGGTCCGCGCGCGAGGGTGGCCTTCAGCTGCCCGAGCACCGTGCGCGGCCGCAGCACGGGGCTCCGGTCGGCAGCGGCGTCCCGCATCCCCGAGAGCGTCTCCTCGAAGACCGTCATGCCGTCCACCGTAGGCGCCCACCCCAGCTCGCGCGTCGCGCGCCCGGTGTCGAGGAGCGGCACCGCGAAGCCGAGGTCCACCCAGCCCGGGTCGACCTGCTGGAGCCGGGCGTGCCAGGACGCCGACACGGCGGCACGCACCACCGCGGCCGGGACGTGGACCGGCCGCGCGCCGAACGCCTTCGCGATCCGCTCCGTGCTGAGCGGCGGGTCCGCGGCGAGGTTGAACGCACCGCCTGCTCTCCGCTCGAGGACGAGCCCGATCGCGCGCGCCACGTCGTCGGCGTGCACCATCGGCACGCAGAGCCGCCGGTCGAGCGGGATCACCGGCACCAGGCCGAGCAGCTTCGCCGGCACGAGCGCGGGGACGCCGTACCGGAGGAGCGCGCTGCCCGCCGAGCGCTGGCCGATGATCCCCGGCCGCATCCGAGCGACGACCGTGGTGTGCCCTGCCGCCTCGTGGGCGTCCAGGAGCCGCTCGCCGGCCGCCTTGTGCCGGCTGTACGGCGAGGTGGGAACCCCCTCGGTGGGCCACGACTCGTCGACGGGTGTCTTGTCGCGTTTGGGGGAGTAGGCGCCGACCGAGGACATGTGCACCAGGTGGGGGACCTCCGCGTCGACGACCGCGTCGAGGACCCGCCGCGTGCCGCCCACTCCGAGCTCCTCGAGGTGGTCGAGGTCGTGGGAGGGCTGGAACGCCCAGGCAAGGTGGACGACCGCGTCGGCGCCGGCGAAGGCGTCGCGGAGGGCGGCCCGGCTGCCGTCGTCGGTGAGGTCGGCGGAGACCCACCGTGCGGCGTCCCCGAACCCCTCGTCCGGCACGCGGCGCGAGATGCCGACGACCTCGTGGCCGCCGTGGGCAGCGAGGTGGCGGAGGAGGGCTGAGCCGACGTTCCCGCTGGCTCCGGTGACCGCGATGCGCATGGGCTGCTCCTACCCGGCACGCGGGTCGTCACACGCGGCCGGTGCGCGCCGAAGGTCCCGGGACATAGGTCCTGGTCCGGGGTGGGCGCCCTCGACCGTTCGGACCATATCCGCGCCGGAACCGTCCGAGTCCCGGCGTTGGGCACTCCTCCCGGGGAGCGCCCGTCCACCATGGACAGCCAGGAGGTTCCCATGACGTTCACCTGCGACACCTGTCACGCCGAGTACAACGCCGAGAAGGGCAATGCGCTCGCGCACGTCTTCCTCGAGGACCGCCGGTGCAACCACCTCGTTGCCCGGTGCACGAGCTGCGGGACCTCCGAGACGATCTTCCTCGGCCCGCATCGCTTCGCGGACGAGGTGAGGATCGGCAGGCTCACGGTCATCCTGGAGGCCGAGGCGCCCAGCTCGCTGCGGGTCCGAGCCGAGAACGCCTGGGCGGCCGCCGAGCAGCCGCCGGAGGCGGCCGAGCAGGAGCAGCCGCCGGTGGCCGCCCCGCCGCAGCCGGCCGTCTTCGAGCTGACCCCCCGCCACGAGCAGCTGCTCGCCTCGTTCGGCGAGACCCTCTCCGCGATCCCCGACGACCTGCTGTGGGAGGGGCTCGCGGGCGAGCACGACCGGCGGCTGCCCGAGCGCTGGACCGACTGAGCTTCAGACGACATGCGGCAGCGGGTGCCGTGAGCCGTCACTGGTGTCGACGACGGCCGCGGTGGCCATCGTCGCGGTGACCGGCAGCACGTCGTACACCGCCGCCGCGACCGTCGGCAGGTCGGTGAGGTGGAGCCGCGGGGCGAGCGTGAGGTGCGGGACCCAGGAGCCGGGCTCGTAGTGGCGGTGCAGCTCGACGCCGGCCGCCCGGAGCACCGCGACGACCGCCTCCTGGCGGGTGACCAGCTCGGCGGTGACCGCCGGGGCGAGCCAGCAGCGGCTCCGCCGGAACATGCCGAGCGCGTCGAGGTGGAGGAGCAGCGGCGGCTGCGCGGGGAGGGTCCCGAGCAGCTCGAGGACGTCCTCGACCCGGCCGTCGCGGAGCGCGGCGTAGGTCAGGTGCGGGACGTGGCGGCCGTGGGTGTGCGACAGCAGGGTCGGGACACCGGCCGACTCCAGCCGCCGCCACAGGCGACGTACGACGGCGTCGGTGCGGGCGTCCGGAAGGAGGCAGACCGTCAGGGCCACGGGGACCAAACTAGGACCGGGGTGCCTACGGTGTCCTCATGGCTCTCCCTGCTGACGACCGGACGATGCGCGAGCGGATGCTCGCCGGTGACCTCTACATCGCCGACGACCCCGAGATCGAGGAGGAGAGCCTCGCCGCCCGGGACCTCATGGCCGCCTACAACGCGACGACCGGCCGGCAGCGGTCCCTGCGCCGGTTGCTGCTCGAGCGGCTCCTCGGCGCGATCGGCGAGGAGACCGAGGTCCGGGCCCCGTTGTACGTCGACTACGGGAAGCACCTCCGGATCGGCGCACGGTGCTTCGCCAACTACGGGCTGGTGGCCCTGGACGTGGCGCCGATCACGATCGGCGACGACGTGCAGCTCGGCCCCAACGTCCAGCTGCTCACGCCGACCCATCCGCTCGAGGCGGAGCCCCGGCGCCAGAAGTGGGAGGCTGCGGAGCCGATCACGATCGGGGACAACGTGTGGCTCGGGGGTGGCGTCATCGTCTGCCCCGGGGTGACGATCGGCGCGAACACGGTGGTCGGGGCGGGCGCCGTCGTCACCCGTGACCTGCCGGCTGGAGCTCTCGCGCTGGGGAACCCGGCTCGGGTGGTACGGGAGCTGGGCTGACCGGGTCGTGCTCCCGGAGGCCGGAGACCGCCCACCAGCGGGCCAGCCGGGGAGGGGCGTACCAGTTGGCGCTGCCGAGGAGCCGCATCGTCGCCGGGACGAGGACGGCCCTGACCAGGGTGGCGTCCACGACGAGCGCGACGATCATGCCCACGCCCATCATCTTGATGAACGTGATGCCCGAGGTGGAGAAGCCGGCGACGACGACGATGAGGAGCAGCGCCGCGCTGGTGATGATCCGGCCCGTGCGCTGGAGCCCGACGGCCACGGCGTGCGTGTTGTCGTGCGTGCGGTCCCACTCCTCGCGGACCCGGGAGAGCAGGAACAGCTCGTAGTCCATGGAGAGCCCGAAGAGCACCGCCAGCATGAGGATCGGCTGGGTGGCGTCGACGTACCCCGTCTCGGTGAACCCGAGCAGCCCCGAGCCGTGGCCGTCCTGGAAGACCCAGACGACGACCCCGAACGACGCGCACAGGGAGATCGCGGCCATCGCGATCGCCTTGAGCGGCACCACGACCGACCCGAAGGCCAGGAACAGCAGGACGAACGTCGTGACGGCCACGGTCAGCGCCATCCACGGCAGGATCGAGCTGAGCGACCCCAGCAGGTCGACGAGCTCGGCGGTCTCGCCGCGGACGAGGGCGGTGCCGCCGTCAGGAACCGGCAGCTCGCGGAGCTCGGTGACGATCGCCCGGGCCTCGCCCGACTGGGCTTCGGCGCCGTAGGCGACCTGGATCACCGAAGGTCCCTCGTCGTTCACCTCGGTCGTCACCGCGGCGACCCCCGGGACGTCCTCGGCCGCGGCGGCGAACCCGCGGAGCTGGAGCTCGTCCAGCCCCGTCGTGACGATCTCGGCGACCGACGACCCGGCTCCGGGGAGCTCCTCGGCGATCGTCTCGCTCGCCACGCGGCTCTCGGTGGAGGCCGGGAGCGCCCGCTCGTCGACGCCGCCGAAGGTCGCACCCAGGAAGGGCGCCCCGAGCGCCACGAGGACGACGAAGCCGGTGGCGAGGAAGACGAGCGGCCGTCGCATCACCAGGTGCGCGAAGCTCGCCCACCGCTTGCCGGGGGTGCGCACGGCGGCACGGCGGCCGCGCGAGCGACGTGAGAAGAGCCGCCAGGAGTCGACCCGGTGGCCGAGCACGGAGAGCACGGCGGGCAGGACGGTGAGCGCGGCGGTCATCGCGACGACGACCGCCGCGACCCCACCGATCCCCATCGACCGCAGGAACACCTGCGGGAACATGAGCAGCGAGGCGAGGGACAGCGCGACGGTGAGCCCGGACCAGACGATGGTCCGGCCGGCGGTCGCCACGGTGGCGACGACGGCAGCCTCGACGTCGTCGCCCCGGGCAAGCTGCTCGCGGAACCGGGTGACGACGAACAGCGCGTAGTCGATCGCGAGGCCGAGTCCGAGCAGCGTGATGATGTTGAGCGAGAACACCGAGACGTCGGTCACCGCCGTCAAGGAGCGGACGGCGGCGAACGCGCCGAGGACCGCGATCCCGCCGACGAGGAGCGGGAGCGAGGCGGCCACGACGCTGCCGTAGATGAGGATGCAGAGAACCAGGACCAGCGGCATCGACAGCATCTCCGCGTGCTTGACGTCCTCACCGACCTGCTCGCTGACGTCGCTGAAGACTGCCTCGGGGCCGCCGCGGATCACCTCGAACCCGGCGACCTCCAGCTCGTCGCGGATCTCGGCATAGTCGGCTGCCCGCTCGGTGTCGTCGCCGCCCGCCAGCACGACCGTCGCGTAGGTGAGGTGCCGGTCGGGGGAGACCAGCCGCTCGTCGCCGGTCGACCAGTACGTCGCGGTGGCGCGGACGTGCTCGTCCGGCAGGCCGGCGAGCGAACCGGTCACCGCTCTCCGGTACGCCGCGTCGTCGACGGTCAGGTCATCGTGCTCGTAGACCACCACGACGTCGGGCGCTGACCGGCCGGTGCTCTCCAGCATCCGGGTGGCCCGCGCCGCCTCGCTGTCGCGGTCGGCGAAGCCGCCGGCGGAGAGAGAGCCGAGGACTCCTGCCCCCCAGGCTCCCGCGAGGACCGCGAAGAGCGCCGCGAGGACGATCGTCCTCCAGCGGTGGCGGAAGACCGTGTGACCCCAGCGTGTGAACATGCAGCTCCCCTGATCGTCGGCTGTGCCTCTCATCGGCCTGGAGGGGAGGAGTCACCCGGGCGGCGTGCCGATACATCGATGTATCAGCGCGCCCGTGGCGCGGCTCCCTCCTCCTGTAGCGCAGCAGCCCGACAGGAGTCCGCCATGGTGCCCACCGCCCTTCGCCCCGCACCCGCCCGGCACCGGCGGCCGCGGAGGCGAGCCGTGCTGGCCGGGGCCTCCCTCGTCCTGCTCGGCGCGGCGACGCTCGGGGCCACCGCCTTCGCCGGTGACGGCACCGCCGGCACCGGGTGCGGGTCCGAGCCGCTCGACGTTCGTGCCGCCCCCGAGGTGGCGCCGGCGGTCGAGACCGCGGCCACCTTCCTGGACTGCACGCGGGTCGTGGTCACGGTGGCCGAGCCGGCTGACGTGGCGAAGCAGCTCGCGGCCGGTGAGCCCGCGTTCGACGTCTGGGTCCCTGACTCCTCCTCCTGGCTCACCGGGGCGCAGAGGGCCGACGCCGTCTCCATCGCCTGGTCGCCGGTCGTCCTCGCGGTGCCGGCCGGCTCCGGTGCGCTTGGCCACGCGGCCACCGTCGAGGAGGTGGCGCTCGCCGCCGCCGACGACGGTGTCGGCGTCTCCACCCCGGATCCCGCCAGGTCGGCGCCGGCCCAGGCGGCGGTCGCGATGCTGGCGGAGACGCTGGGAAGGACTCCGGCGCAGCGCGGTGCGCTCGCCACCCTTCTACGCGATGGGCTCACCACCTCCGACGCCGACGTGCGGCCGACCACCGAGCAGCAGTTCTGGGCCGGAAACCAGGCTGGGGACGACTCGGTCCACGCGGTGTCCACCGGCCGCGCGATGGACTACCCCTACGTGGTGACCGCCGACCGGCCAGGAGCCCGCCGGGACGCCGCCGTCCTCCGCGAGGTGCTGGTCGGCTCCGTCGGGGAGGCCGTGCTGGAGGGGCTGGGGTTCCGCTCGGTGGCGGGGGAGGCCATGGCGCTGTCCGCCGCGGACAGCCGCTCGGCGCTCGGGCTCCTCGCCACCCTGAGCAAGCCGTCACGGGTGCTCGCTCTCGTCGACGTCTCCGGCTCGATGGACCAGCCGGTCCCCGGCACCGGGCTCACCCGGTTGCAGCTGGCCCGGCAGGCGATCCTGGAGGGGCTGTCGCTCTTCCCGCGCGGGACGGTCGCGGGGCTCTGGCGGTTCTCCTCAGACCTGACTCCGAGCACCAACTACGAGCAGGTGGCCCCGATGGCCACCCTGACACCGGCCGCGCGCCGTACCCTCGCCGACGCGGTCGGCGGGCTCACCGCCGTACCCCTCGGAGGCACCGGGCTCTACGACTCCGTGCTCGCCGCCGTCCGGCACGTCCGGGCCGGCTACGACCCGGACGCGGTCAACAGCGTCGTCGTGCTCTCCGACGGCCGGAACGAGGCCGCGTCCGCGCACGGCATCACGGAACAGGCCCTGCTGCGCGCGCTGCGGGCCGAGGCGGACCCGCAGCGCCCGGTCGTCGTGGTCACCGTGGCGTACGGCCCCGACAGCGACACGGCGGCTCTGCGCGCGATCAGCGACGCGACCGGCGGTTCCCTCCACGTCGCCCGCGACCCGCGGGACCTGCCGGTGATCTTCCGCGACGCGATCGGCGGCCGGGTCGCCGGTTCCGGTACCCCAAGCGCGCGCACGGCGCAATAGCCAACTTCCGACGTATCGCGAGCGCTGCTCGCGGTTCTTCCTAGTCGTCACCACCCAGTCAGATCACCAGCCACACAACGGAGGAACACATGCCCGTCTTCCAGACGAAGGCCCAGGCCGACGAGCTCTTCGGAGACCTCTTCCGGATCCTCGCCGCCGACCCGGACTTCGCCGGTGAGCTCGAGCGCCACCGGCTCACCGTCGCGCTCGTGCACACCAAGCCCGACGTCACGATCTACCTGGCACCCGGTGAGGTCCACGTCGACGAGGTGCCCGCCCCACCGGTGCTCACCGTGAAGATGTCCTGCGACACCGCGCACGCCCTCTGGGCCGGCAAGCTCCTCCTCCCGCTGGCGGTCGCGACCGGCAAGCTCCGCGTCCGCGGCAGCATGGCGAAGGTCATCGAGTTCGCACCGCTGCTCCACCCCGCCTTCGACCGCTACCCGGACCTGGCCGTGGCCGCCGGGCTCGCCGCCTGAAGGGGGACGCGACGATGACGATGCTGCAGACCCCGCCGGTCGAGATGACCGCACCGACCCTCTACCAGCTCTCCCCGGAGCTCCAGGCCCTCCGCGAGACCGTCCGCGAGTTCGCCGTAGACGTGATCCGCCCACGGGCGCTCGCCAACGACCAGGCCCCGGCCGACCACTTCGACTGGGACGTCGTCCGGGCGGGGCACGAGATCGGTCTCCTCCGGCTCGTGGTCCCCACCGCGTACGGCGGTCTCGGGCTCGGCGAGCTCGGCGTCGCCGTGGCCCTCGAGGAGATCGCCGCGGAGTGCGCCGGCACCGCCCTGATCTTCGGCGCCGCGATGCTCGGACAGGCACCGGTGCTGCTGTCGGGCGACCCGCAGCTGCAGGCCCGCTTCCTCCCCCTCTTCTCCGGCGACGACCCGGTGCTCGCCTGCAACGCGATCACCGAGGAGCTCGCGGGGTGCGACCTCCTCATCCCCGAGAGCGCCGAGTTCGCCACCGACGTGGTGACCGCGCGGCGCGAGGGCGACCACTACGTGCTCAACGGCTCGAAGAAGTTCATCACCAACGGCAGGGTCGCGCACTACGCCACGACGTTCGCCAACATGGAGGGCGAGCCGGGCGCCACCGGGCTGACCTGCTTCGTCGTCGACCTCGACAGCCCGGGCGTCGTCCGCGGCGAGGTCGCGGACAAGATGGGCTACCGGGCGTGCCTCGGCACCGAGCTCCACTTCACCGACGTGCGGGTCCCCGAGGAGAACGTCGTCGGCGGCGAGGGTGCCGGCTTCCACATCAACATCGCGCAGATGAACATGGCGCGGGCCGCGGTCGCGGCGATCTCGACCGGGATCGCGAGAGGCGCCTTCGAGCTCGCCAAGGCGTGGTGCGACGAGCGGGTGCAGGGCGGCAAGAGGCTGCGCGAGCACCAGTTCTCCGCCCGCAAGCTCGCGGAGATGGCTGCGAAGGTCGACGCCTCCCGGATGCTCTACCTCCGGGCCGCCCACCTCGCCGACAACGAGCTCCCCGCGCCGGTCTACGAGCCGGCCGTCGCGAAGCTGTTCGCCGACCGGGCCGCGATCGAGGTGACCGAGGACGCGATGTCGCTCATGGGCGCCCGCGGCTACGTCCGCGAGCACCGCATGGAGAAGTACCTCCGGGACGCCCTTGGCACGCGGATCTACGAGGGCACCCCCGAGGTCCTGGCCCTCGCGATCACGGAGTCGCTGTACGACGACGAGGAGTGGTGACGATGTGCACCAACGACGACCCCGACACCAACAGGACCCGGGAGCGCTACGCCAGCGACATCCTGGCCCTGCAGGAGCGGCTCACCTTCCGCACCCTCGCCACGCTCCCGGAGGTCACCTACCGGGTCGAGCGGGCAGACGGGCTGACCACGCTCGGGCTGCGGACCGACCAGCTCACCACCCGGCACCTGCTGGGAATGCAGGGGTTCCGGCTCGCGCAGTACCTCAGGCTCGGCTGGGTCTGCTCCGACGCGATCGCCTCCCGCGCGATGTTCTGCGAGCCCACCCAGGCGCTCCGTGACGACGACCTGCACCTGGTGACGCTCGACGGCCAGGGCCGGATCCTCGGCTACCTCGGTCTCGCCGGCGTCGACGGCTCCCTGCTCATGGCCGACCCGGAGCGGGCGCCGTTCCCGGTCGAGGTCGCCCACGGCGTCAACCTGGCCGAGGTGGTCCCGGCCCTGGCGACCACGCCGTCGGACCAGGTCCGCGAGCTCAAGCGGTTCGTCCACCGCCGGTCGATGACCGACAAGCTGGAGCGGCTCCGCGTCACCGTGGAGCTGCTCCTCGCGGCCGGCTCGGTGGTCCTCGACATGCACGAGGTGCGGCTCCTCGTCGGCGACGTCGAGGAGCACGTCGCGCTGCGCCACCTCATGATCATGGGGCTCGAGACCCGGCTCGTCGAGGGCACCCGGCCGGCCCTCGAGGAGCGCCACTACCTCCACCACGCCTACACCGAGCGCGCCGCCGTACGCCCCTTCGTCGCGGACGTCCCGTCCGCGGAGAACCTCGGCCGGCAGCTGCGGCTGCTCGAGGAGCTCCTCGAGTCGCCGGACCCGGTGGCAAGCCTGCGCGCCCTCGTGTCCGACTTCGGCGGCAACGTCGAGCGGGTCGCGGCATGAGTGCCCCGGCGGTGTTCTACGACGAGCTCACGAGCCGCAACAGCGGATTCATCCCGGGCTCGGCGCAGCGCCGGATCCGGGAGGCACGGGTGCTCGTCGCCGGCTGCGGCTCGACGGGCGGCGCGGTCATCGAGCCCCTCGCCCGGCTGGGGTTCCAGGACCTCGTGCTCGCCGACAACGGCGACTACGAGCTGAACAACCTCAACCGGCAGCACGCCGCCCACTCCCACGTCGGTCGCAACAAGGCGGAGGTGAGCGCCGAGCTCGTCATGGCGATCAACCCGTTCGCCCGGATCGACGTACACCGCCACGGGATCCAGCCCTACAACGTCGACGAGCTGGTCCGCGGCAGCGACGTCGTGATCGACGGCGTCGACGTGACCGAGCGTTCCGGGATGCGCGCCAAGTGGGCACTCCACGAGAGCGCCGCCCGGCTCGGCGTCCCGGTGATCAGCGGCTACGACATGGCCGGGATGCAGTACGTCCGCTGCTACGACTACCGCAAGCCGTCCCGTCCCTTCGACGGCACGGTGACGCTCCGCCACGTCGAGGAGTCCACCCCGTGGCAGGTGCTCGCCCTGCTCATCCCCAAGCGCAAGGTGCCGGTCGAGATGCTGCGCAACCTGCGCGTCTCGCTCCACGACGACGACTACCACGTCTCACAGCTTGTCTACACGTCGATGCTCTTCGGCGCCATCGCCAGCCGGATGACCGTGGAGCTCCTCCGCGGCCGGCCGGTGCGCCGCTCGGTGTCGATCGATCTCCACTCGGCGCTCCGGCGCCGCTCCACGAACGGGCGGCTCGCCGCCGGCAAACCCCTCGAGATCGTCCGCACCCTGCGGACGTTGAAGAAAGGCTCACCGGAATGACCCAGGCAGACTACGACGCGATCGTCTTCGGTTCCGGCGCAGGCGGCATGACCTGCGCCCTCACCCTCGCCCAGCAGGGTGCGAAGACGCTTCTCGTCGAGAAGAACGACTGGACCGGCGGCTACGCGCACGGCTCGGGCAGCGACGGCTTCTACTGGGACCACGGCGGCCACATCGTCCTTGCCTACAAGCTGGGCATGCCGACCCGGCAGATCTTCGAGCGGCTCGGCATCGACAAGCGGATCGAGATGGTGCCCGACCGGCAGGACTTCCAGTGCGTCTTCCCCGACGAGTCGATGGAGCTGCCCGCGGACCTCACCGTCGCCGCCGAGCAGCTGGCGGTGCGGTTCCCCGCCGAGCGGGACAGCTTCGTGCAGCTCTTCCAGACGATGGAGCGGGTGATCGACGACTTCATCGGGATGGTGCCGACCTTCCGGGCGCCGAACCGTCCCGACGAGCGACGGCCGCTCGACGCCTTCTACGAGCAGTTCCAGCGCCCGTGGCTCGGCGACGCCGTCGCGCCGGTGGCGCGCGCGCTGCACCTGCCCGGCCACACGCTGCTGCGCTACCAGAACCGCACGTTCTCGGAGCTCCTCGACGAGTTCGTCGAGGACCCGCTGGCCAAGGCCTACCTCGCCCAGATGTGCATCGGGATCGGCACGCCGCCCAGCGAGCTATCGGTGCTGATGGCGAGCCTCTTCCTGGTCCACGCCCTGCAGACGATGTGGATGCCGCAGGGCGGCTTCGGGGCGCTGATCGAGACGATGGTCGACATGTTCAAGGAGGCCGGCGGCGAGGTCGTCACCGGCGCCGAGGTCGCCCGGGTCACCGTCACCGACGGGCGCGCCACCGGTGTGGAGACCGTCGACGGCCGCCGGTTCACCGCCACGGCGGTCGTCTGCGCGTCGGACGTCCGACGGCTGTACGCCGAGCAGCTGCCCACCGCCGTCGTACCCCGGAAGCTGCGCCGGGAGCTGCCGAAGCTGCCCACCACTCCGTCGTTCTTCCAGGTCCAGCTCGGCATCGATCTCGACCTCAACGAGTACCGCGACACGGTCAAGCGGCTCAACTTCATCTACCCCTACCCCGACATCGACAAGGCCTGCGGCAACTTCCCCGCGGGCAACGTCGAGGAGGCCGCCTACTACCTGTACGTCGCGACGTTCCACCAGCCGGAGATGGCGCCGCCGGGGATGCACTCGATCAAGCTGGAGTGCCCCACGCAGCTGGTGAGCGGGAACATCGACTGGGACCGCGACAAGGAGGAGATCGCCGACATCTTCATCCGCCGGACGGAGGCGCTGATCCCGGGGCTCCGCGACCACATCCTGGTCCGGCGGGTCCGCACGCCGCTCGACATGGTGCGCGACACCCGGAACTCGGATGGCGCCTTTGCCGGCTGGGCGTTCGTCCCCGAGATGCTGAGCCGGAAGCGGCCCGCCCAGCGGACGCCGGTCCCCGGGCTCTACCTCGCCGGCCAGTGGACCCGCCCGGCCGCGGGGCTGCCCGGCACCACGGTGTCCGGCTACAACACGGCCGGCATGGTGCTCGCCGACACGATGGGGCGCACCGAGTGGGTCCAGGCGTGACGACGGTGCTGGCCGAGCGGGCGCTGACGTCCGAGGAGACCGCCAACCTCCGCACCGTCGACGGACTCGTGCCGTTGTGGAACCGCCACGACGTCTCCGCGATCCTCGAGCACTACGACGAGGAGATCAGGTGGCGCAACGTCGCGACGGGGGAGACGTACGCCGGCAAGGCGGCGGTCGGCGCCTTCCTCACCGAGCTGTTCGCGGCGGTGCCTGACCTGGCGATGGAGATCACGAGACGGGTCCCGCACGGGCGGTTCGTCGCCGAGGAGTACACCTTGCGGGGCACGCATCGCGGGGACCTGCTCGGCATCCCGCCCACCGGCCGGGCCGTCGAGGTGCCCGCCGTCAGCTTCGTCGAGCTGCGGGACGCCCGGATGCTCGAGGACCACTTCTACTTCGACGTGAGCACGGTCCTGCAGCAGGTGGGGCTCTTCCCGCCGCTCAGCGTTGCGCGGACGCCGGTGGGGCACCGGCTCATGCAGCTGCTGGTGGTCGCCCGCTCACCGCGGCGGGCGTGGCGGCTCCGCCGGAGCTGATCACCCTTCACCTGGACGGACGTGGCCGGACTCGTAGGCGGCGACCACCGCCTGCACCCGGTCCCGGAGGCCGAGCTTCATGAGCACCGCGGAGACGTGGGTCTTCACGGTGGCCTCACCGACGTACAGGGCGGCGGCGATCTCCGCGTTCGACATGCCCCGCGCGACGAGCCTCAGCACGTCCTTCTCGCGCTCGGTCAGCTGCGCGAGCCGGGCCGACGGCTGGGTGCGCAGGGGAGAGGTGGCCGCGAACGACTCGATGACCCGCAGGGTCACCGACGGGTCGAGCAGTCCGCCTCCTTGGGCGACGGTGCGAACCGCGTCGATCAGCCGCTCCGGGGGCGCGACCTTGAGAAGGAATCCGCTGACGCCGGAACGCAGCGCGGCCTCGACGTAGGCGTCCTCGTCGAACGTCGTCAGCACGACCACCCGGGTCCCCGGTGCGGCGGCCAGCACCCGGCGAGCGCCCTCGATCCCGTCGACCCGGGGCATCCTCACGTCCATGAGGACGACGTCGGGGTGGGTCTCGCGCACCACGTCCTCGGCCGCGGCACCGTCCTCGGCCTCGCCGACCACCTCGATGTCGGGCTCCGCGGTCAGGACCATCCGGAGCCCCACGCGCACCATCGCCTCGTCGTCGACGAGCACCACCCGGACCGTCATCGCCACCTGCTCGTCAAGGGGAGGCGGACGCGCACCCGGAAACCGCCGTCCGGTCGCGGTCCGGCCTCCAGGACGCCGCCGAACATGGCGGCCCTCTCACGCATCCCGACGAGTCCGTGGCCGCCGGTCGCAGGGCCGCCGCTGCCGACCAGGGCCGGGACCCGGGAGCCGCGCTCGTTCTCGACGGTCACCTCGACGGCGTCGGAGCCGTGGTGGACCCGCACCCCGGTCTGCGCCTCAGGGGCGTGGCGGAGCACGTTCGTGAGCGCCTCCTGCAGGATCCGGTAGGCCGTGACGTCGAGCGCCCGCGGCAGCTCGACCGGATCGCCGGTCACCTCGAGGTCCACGCTCAGCCCCGCTGCGCGGACGTCCGCGACCAGCTCCGCCGTCCGGCCCAGTGACGGTACGGCGGCCGCCGGCTCGCCGGTCCCGGGCTCGCGGAGGATCCCGACGAGCGAGCGGAGCTCCTCCACCGACTGCCGGCCGAGCCGCTCGATCCCGAGCATCACCTGACGCTCGGTGGGCCGGTCGGCGAGCACGTCGTCGAGCTGCCGTCGCAGACCCCCCACCTGGAGCGTCATGACGCTCACCGAGTGCGCCACGGCGTCGTGCACCTCGCGCGCGATCCGGGTGCGCTCCTCGGCCACCGCGACCTCGGCGGCCGCCTCCCGCTGGGCGTCGAGCAGTGCCGTGAGCTCGACCAGCTCCGCAGTGCGAGCCTGCTCCCGTCGTACCAGCGTCCCTGCCCACCGACCGGGGTAGAAGACCGCGGGGAAGAAGACGGTGTCCCAGCTGACCCCGTGGCGAGCGGCGTCGGTGAGGATGAAGACGACCACCGCGCCGGTGACCCCGAGCAGTGAGCGGCGCGCCGGCGCGGCGTACCCGGCCCAGCCGGCGGCGAGCAGCACGGAGATGAGCCCGGCGCCGCCCGGCCCCGGCGCGTCGAGCAGGAGGCTCACCGGGTAGAACGCGGCGACCAGCGCGGTTCCGGTCGCCGGGAAGCGCGCCGCGACGAGGAACGCGGAGGTGATCCAGCCGGCCACCACCGTGAGCACCAGGAAGTCGGCGCGGAAGGTCTCGTCGAGCCGGGCCTCGGCCAGCGCCAGCAGCCCCATGGCGGGCGCGGCGGCCAGCGGGAAGAGCCGGGCCTCGAGCCACGATCGGTCGGTCATGGCGCTCACCCTAAGGCGACGGGTCCGTCCTGCGGATCCGTCCCGAGGGGGAGGGGAGGACAGCTTCGCTCCGCCGTGCGGGGGAGCCAGGTCGGTGCGTGCCGGCCGAGGCAGGGGGAGAGGTACGGCGACGAGAGTCCTCTTGTCGCCGATGGCCGGCGACGACCGAACAAGGAGAACTCGCATGACCACCACCGCAAACCTCTCGACCGACGCCCGCGTCGAGGCCGCGCCGTCCTGGTCCGGCGCGATGCGCCTGGCGGGAGGTGTCGCACTCGTCGCCGGGCCCCTGTTGTTCTCGGCCGGCATGTTCACCTCGCCGCCCGCGGACTCCATGGCCGACGTCGACTACATCTCCTCGCTGGCCCGGGACCTCACGATGACCCAGGTCTCCGCGCTCTTCCTGCACTACGCCAACGTCCTGATCGGCCTCGGCATCCTCGCCGCGCCGTCGTTGGTCCGCGGCGCCCGGGGGCTCAGGCTGGTGGTCGCCGGCTCGCTGGCCACCGCCTTGGGGTTCGTCAACGTCTCGGGGATGATCCTCGCCGACTGGTGGAACGCCGCGACCGGGACGCTGCTCGACATCGACGAGGCGGCCGCCGTGTTCGCCCACGTCAAGAGCGCCTCGATGCTCGGGCTCTGGAACGGCACCGAGCTCTTCTCGATGCTGGGGCCGGTCCTGCTCCTCGCCGGGCTCGCCCGCGCCGGGGTCCTCGGCTGGTGGACGATCGCGCTGCTGCTCGGCGGCGTCGCGGGCCTCATCGCCCTCGGCAGCTCGCTTCCGATCCTTGCCGCTGTGGCCACGCTCGTCGGGTTCTCGCCCTTCGCGCTGGTCGGGATGCGGCTGGTGCAGCGTCACCGGCTGGAGACCCGCTGAGGAAGCTCAGCGCTGCGCCGGCTCCTGGGCAAGCTCCGGGAGCCGGCGAAGCGTCGTCTCCATCCCGGCGTACGCCTCGGTCACCCGCGTGCGTAGTTTCGCGTCGGAAGGGTAGAGGTCGCTCAGGACGGGTCGTCCGGCCCGCCCGGCCTGCTCGTGTGACCCCCAGGGAGCCGAGATGTCGACGTCGACCACCACCCGCCCGGACACCCCCTCAGGTGGCCGGAAGCTGACACCCAAGGCGATCGCCATCTGGACGGCCGTCGCCGTCGTCGGAGCGGTCTGCTGGGCCGTCCTCGCGCTGGCCCGCGGGGAGGATGTCTCCGCGCTCTGGATCCTCTTCGCGGCGCTGTCGTCGTACGCCATCGCCTACCGGTTCTACTCCCGGTTCATCGCCTACCGCGTCCTGGGAGTCGACGACACCCGGGCGACGCCGGCGGAGCGGCTCGAGAACGGCGTCGACTTCGACCTCACCGACCGCCGCGTGCTCTTCGGCCACCACTTCGCCGCCATCGCCGGCGCCGGTCCGCTGGTGGGCCCGGTCCTGGCGGCGCAGATGGGATACCTCCCCGGCACCATCTGGATCATCGTCGGCGTGATCCTGGCCGGCGCCGTCCAGGACATGGTGGTGCTCTTCTTCTCGATGCGTCGGGACGGCAAGAGCCTGGGCCAGATGGTCCGCGAGGAGATCGGCGTGGTCGGCGGGATCGCGGCGCTCATCGCGGTGTTCGCGATCATGATCATCATCCTCGCCGTGCTCGCGCTCGTCGTCGTCAACGCGCTCGCCGAGTCGCCGTGGGGCGTGTGGTCGATCGGCCTGACGATCCCGATCGCCCTCTTCATGGGGTTCTACGTCCGGCACCTCCGCCCCGGTCGCGTCATGGAGGTCACGGCCATCGGCTTCGTGCTCCTCCTCATCGCCATCATCAGCGGCAGCTGGACCGAGCAGATGGGGCTGGACAGCGCGCTCACCCTCGACAAGGAGACGCTGACGATCTGCCTGGCCGTCTACGGCTTCGTCGCCTCGATCCTCCCGGTGTGGATGCTGCTGACGCCGCGGGACTACCTCTCCACGTTCATGAAGGTCGGCGTCATCTTCCTGCTCGCCGTCGGCCTGGTGATCGCAGCGCCGACCCTCCAGAACGAGGCGCTCACCGAGTTCGGGCGGGAGGGGACCGGTCCGGTCTTCGCCGGCAAGCTGTTCCCCTTCGTCTTCATCACGATCGCCTGCGGTGCGCTCTCCGGCTTCCACGCGCTGATCAGCTCGGGGACCACCCCGAAGATGATCGCGAAGGAGAGCCAGGTCCGGATGATCGGCTACGGCGGGATGCTGATGGAGTCCTTCGTCGCGATCAGCGCGCTCATCGCCGCCTCGGTGATCGACCAGGGCATGTACTTCGCGATCAACAGCCCTGCCGGCGCCACCGGCGGCGACCCCGCCTCCGCCGCCGAGTTCGTCCGGAGCCTCGGGTTCACGATCTCGCCGGGAGACCTGACGGCCGCGGCGCAGGCCGTCGAGGAGGAGACGCTGATCTCCCGCACCGGCGGCGCGCCGACCCTCGCACTGGGGATCTCCCAGATCTTCTCCGACGCCTTCGGCGGCGGTCTCCAGGCGTTCTGGTACCACTTCGCGATCATGTTCGAGGCGCTCTTCATCCTCACCGCCGTCGACGCAGGCACCCGGGTCGGCCGGTTCATGCTCCAGGACACGATCGGCAACATCTGGCCGAAGTACGGCGACATCTCGTGGCGGCCCGCGTCCTGGTCGGCGAGCGCCGTCGTGGTGGGGCTGTGGGGGTACATGCTGTACGTCGGCGTCACCGACCCGCTCGGCGGCATCAACCAGCTCTTCCCGCTCTTCGGCATCGCCAACCAGCTGCTCGCCGCGATCGCGCTGACCCTCTGCGTGACGCTGTTCCTCAAGCACGGCTGGACGAAGTGGGTCTGGATACCGGGGATCGCGCTGGCGTGGGACCTCATCGTCACCATGACCGCGAGCTACCAGAAGGTCTTCTCCAGCGACCCGAAGATCGGCTACTTCGAGCAGCGCTCGATCTACCAGGCCGCGCTCGACAAGGGCGAGGTGCTGGCCCCGGCCGCCGACGTCGACCAGATGCAGCAGGTGGTCACCAACTCCACGGTCAACGGGATCCTGCAGGCGCTCTTCGCGCTGCTGACCCTGGTCGTGGTCGCCAACGCGGCCGTGATCTGGGCCAGGGCGGTCAGGAGCGACGGGCTGCCGACGACCGAGGTGCCCCACCACGAGTCGCACGTCGTGGCGCCCTCGGACTTCTTCGCGACGGCCGAGGAGAAGGCGGCCGTCCGGGAGTGGGAGGCGTCGCACGGGAGCATCGCTGCGGGGAGGCACGGATGAGCGTCGGCGAGAAGATCCGCGAGCTGCGCTGCCTGCTGCGGCAGGCGACGGGGGAGTCCCTCTGGGACGAGTACGTCGCCCGCTGCCACGTCGAGGGAAGGGCCCCGATGAGCCGGCGGGAGTTCGAGCGGCACCGGTCGGAGCACAAGGAGCGGAATCCGCAGGCACGCTGCTGCTGAATCCCCCGAATGGGTCATAGGCGCAGGAAGGCGGCGTCCCGACACTCGGAAGGGTGAACGGGGAAAGGTCCGGGTTCTTCACCTGGTGCCGTCAGCGGCTCGACATCATCGATCCGACGACCGAGCGCGACAGGGACCGGCGGATGGTGGCGGCCGGCGCCGAGCCGGTCACGTCCGCCCCGGACCGGGGGCGCAGCATCATCGTCTCCAACGATCTCGAGAAGGCGTTCAACTGGGCGGCAGCCGGTTTCACGGCGGTGTCGGCGATCCTCGTCTTCTTCGGCATCAAGGAAGGGGTGCTGGACCAGGCCCTCCGGCTCAATGCCGCGTCCACCCTCTGCATCTTCGTGCTGCTCGGGGTCGGCGTGCTCTGCGCGCTGTTCGCTCCGGCGGTCGACCAGACGTCGCGGATGCGCTTCTGGCCGATTCCCCTCGCCGTGTTGATGATGCTGGCGGCGACGCGCTTCTACCTTCCGGACCTCGACGACGTCCGAGCCCGGGAGGAGGCGTTCTTCGGCGTGGAGCAGGAGGGTTTCCTGACGTCGGCGACCCGCATCCCCCTGTGGCTCCTGCTCCTGCTGGGGATGGTCGGGGCCGTGCTCGTGGGCGCGCATGCGCTCGATCGCCGGGCCCATGCACGAGAGGCCCAGCGCGAGCACCGGCGGGGAGGGGTGGCCAGCGCGAAGGGAGCAACGACCTGGATGTTGCACACCGGCCACGTCGTCCGACACCACTGGGGGCTGCGCATGACCGCCTCGCTCCTGCTGATCGGAGTCGGTGTCGCCCTGGCGATCCTGCTCCTGCGCGACGACCAGCCGAGGTCGAACGTGCCCACGGTGGCCGCCGAGACGCCGTCCGTCGTCACCACGGTCCTCGCCCTGTCGCTCGCGGTCGGACTGATGCTCCTCACCGCGTGGGCGTTCTGGAAGGAGGTGCTGCTCCCGACGATGGCCGGTCTCGTGCTCCTCGCCGTGACCGCCACGGCGATCGGCCTCTATGGCGCCACCAAGGTCGCCCTGCAGTCCAAGATGCTCGCCGTGGTGCCGCAGGTCACCGCCACGATGGTCGACGGGGACGCGGGCAGCCGGCTCACGATCCATGCCGAGGCCGGTCGCATGCGCGGGTACGGCCTCGTCGTCTGGGCGGAAGGCAGGCCTCGCGACCCGGCGGGGCGCCCGCTGCAGGAAGGTGTCACGGAGGGGACAGCAGAACAGCAGGAGGTCGCGCTGTGGAGCTCGGTGCTGAGGCCCGACGCAGTCGACGACATCGACCGGACGTGGGAGGTCCCACTCACCCCGCAGCGGTGGGAGCAGCTGGGCGTCAAGTGGTGCCTGACCCGCGACCTCTCTGCGGAGGGGCGCTGCATCCAGGGGACGACGGAGCAGACAGCGGTGATCCGGAACCGGGCCTCCGAGGTGGGGATCGGCCAGGTCAGCGCGGACATCGGGCTCAGGCACGGTGACCTCGTCGCCCGCTTCGCCGCCTCTGACATCGCCCCGGGTGTCTCCATCCGGCTCGCGATCTGCCGGACCGCGCATGGCCGGCACGCCGGGAGGCTGGCCATGGTCACCCTCGCCCCGGGTGCCGACGACTCGGTGACGTGGCGCACGGTGATCCCCGAGGACCTGCCGGCGGACCGTTGGACCCTCCGGATGCGGAGCTATCCGCCGGGCCCTCCCAGCGGGCAGCGCTGGACCCGGGTGGCGACGTACGAACCGTGAGGCGGCCCTCGTCGGCGACGGGACCATGTGGTTCGCTTGCGAGGTGGACATCGACTTCCGCCCCTCGGAGCGGCCCACCCTCGGGGTCGAGTGGGAGTTCGCGCTGGTCGACAAGGAGTCTCGCGACCTCGCCAACTCGGCCGAGCAGCTGTTCGACCTCGCCCAGCCGCGCATGGTCGGGAGCGGCCAGCTCCACCACGAGCTCCTCAAGAACACCGTGGAGCTCGTGACCGGCGTGTGCGGCACGGTCGCGGAGGCGATGGCCCAGCTGCAGTCGATGCTCGAAGTGGTCGTCCCGGCCGCGGACGAGATCGGCGTCGACCTCTTCGGTGCCGGCACCCACCCCTTCGCGTCGTGGTCGACGCAGCAGCTGACGCCCGGGCCGCGCTACGAGGAGCTGATCAACCGCACGCAGTGGTGGGGGCGGCAGATGCTCATCTGGGGCGTGCACGTCCACGTCGGGATGCCGGAACGGGACCGGGTGATGCCGGTGCTCTCCTCGCTGCTCAACCACTACCCGCACCTCCAGGCACTGTCGGCGTCGTCGCCGGTGTGGGCCGGGACCGACACCGGCTACGCCTCCAACCGGGCGCTGATGTTCCAGCAGCTCCCCACGGCCGGGTTGCCGTTCCAGTTCCAGCGGTGGGAGGAGTACGAAGCGTTCGCCCACGACCAGCTCGTGACCGGCGTCATCGAGGACCTCTCGGAGATCCGGTGGGACCTGCGCCCGGCCCCGAAGCTCGGCACGTTGGAGAACCGGGTCTGCGACGGCGTCTCCAACGTCCGCGAGCTCGCCGCGCTGGCGGCGCTCATGCACTGCCTCGTCGTCGACCTCGACGGCCGGCTGGCCGCCGGTGAGCCGCTCCCGGTGATGCCGCCGTGGCACGTGCAGGAGAACAAGTGGCGGGCCGCCCGCTACGGCCTCGAGGCGATCGTCATCCTCGACGCCGACTCGAACGAGCGGCTGGTCACCGACGACCTGGACGACCTCCTCGAGCGGCTCACTCCGGTGTCCCGCCGGCTCGGCTGCGAGGACGAGCTCCGGTCGGTGGCGGACATCGTGACCGGCGGGGCGTCGTACCAGCGCCAGCGCGCCGTCGCCCAGCGGACCGGGGGTGACCTCGTCGCGGTCGTCGACTCGGTCGTCCGCGAGCTCAGACCTTCGTCATGACCTCGGCGGCAACCAGCTCGAGGTGCTCGAGGTCCCCGAGGTCCAGCACCTGCAGGTAGAGCCGTGAGGCTCCGGCTCCGGCGTACTGCTCGATCCGTTGCACGAGCTCGGCGGGCGTCCCGGCGAGGCCGTTCTGGCGGAGCTCGTCGGGCTCGCGGCCGATTGCCCGGGCCCGCCGGTGGAATTCGTCCTCGTCAGCGCCGCAGCAGAGCACGAGTGCGTTGGAGCAGACCAGCGAGTCGGGATCACGGTTGATCTCCTCGCACGCGGAGCGGACGCGGCCGAGCTGGATGCTGGTGAACTCCGTCGACTCGAACGGGATGTTGAACTCGTCCGCGTAGCGCGCGGCGAGCTCGGGGGTGCGCCGCTTGCCCTTGCCGCCGATCAGCACCGGCGGGCGTGGCCTCTGCACCGGCTTGGGCAGGGCAGGGGAGTCGCTGACACGGTAGTGGAGCCCTGCGTAGTCGAACCGCTCGCCGGGCGGCGTCTCCCAGAGCCCGGTCACGATGGCGAGGGACTCGGCGAACCTCTCGAACCGCTCCGGAGTGCCCGGGAACGGGATTCCGTAGGCTTCATGCTCGGCCTCGAACCAACCGGCGCCGAGCCCCAGCTCCACGCGGCCGCCACTCATCTGGTCGACGCCGGCGACGCTGATCGCGAGCACTCCCGGGTGCCGGAACGTGGTCGACGTCATCAGCGTGCCGAGGCGGATGGTGTCGGTGTCGCGCGCCAGCCCGGCGAGCGTGATCCACGCGTCGGTTGGGCCGGGCAGCCCGTCGGTGCCCATCCCGAGGTAGTGGTCGGACCGGAAGAATGCGCCGTAGCCGAGTCGTTCGGCGGTCCGAGCCACCGCGAGGAGGTCGTCGTACGTCGCGCCCTGCTGTGGTTCGGTGAACACCCTGAGCTCCATCGCCTCAGCCTGCCACGCCAACCAACTCGCCTGGCCTGTCGGTTGGTGCTTCTCCCCTGGGGGGCCTGGGTAGGTTCCGAGCGTGACCGCCGACTTCGTCTTCCTGATCACCGGTGGCGCGCTCCTGCTGGCGGTCGTCCTCCCCAACCTGCTGAGCAAGCACGCGATCTCCGCGCCGATGGTCCTCCTCGTCGTCGGCATGCTGATCGGGCTGCTGCCGATGCCGGAAGGCGTCTCCGCGTCTCCGATCCGGAACCGCGCGTTCGTCGAGCACCTCACCGAGCTCACCGTCATCGTGGCGCTCATGGGCGTCGGGCTCGCCATCGACCGCCCGCTGAGCCTGAGGTCGCTCGACGCGTGGCGTCGTTGGGGGGCCACCTGGCGGCTTCTCGTGGTGGCGATGCCGCTGTGCGTCGTCGGGGTGGCGTTCCTCGGCTGGTGGGTCATGGGGCTCGCTCCGGCGGCGGCGGTCCTCCTGGGTGCGGTCCTCGCCCCGACCGACCCGGTGCTCGCCTCCGACGTGCAGGTCGGGGGACCCACGACCGGCGAGGAGCTCGACCAGGGTGAGATCGACGAGGATCAGGAGGTCCGCTTCGCGCTCACCTCGGAGGCTGGGCTCAACGACGGGCTGGCCTTCCCCTTCGTCTACTTCGCGATCTTCCTGGTGACGATGGGAGGGTTCACGGAGTGGGGGCTGCACTGGTTCGCCTGGGAGGTCGTCGGGAAGATCGTCGTCGGCGTCGCGCTCGGGGTGGCGACCGGGTGGGTGCTCGCCAAGCTGGCTTTCGCCTCGGCCCCGTCCGTGCGGCTCGCCGAGATCGGCGAGCCCCTCCTGGCACTTGCCGGCGTGCTGCTCTCCTACGGGCTCGCCGAGGCGGTCGGCGGGGGTTACGGCTTCCTGGCAGTCTTCGCCTGCGCGATGACGCTCCGCTCGGCCGAGCGGGGACACAACTACCACGAGCACATGCACGAGAGCATCGAACGCCTCGAGCGGCTCCTCACGCTGATCGTGCTGCTCCTCCTCGGCGTCGCCCTCACCGACAGCCTCGTCGCCGAGCTGACGTGGAAGGGCGCCCTCGTGGGACTGGCGCTCGTGTTCGTCGTACGACCGCTCTGCGGGCTCCTCGCGCTGCGCGTCGGGAGCGGACGGGACCGGATCGGTGACAACTACCTGACGGTCCCCGAGCAGGGCGCGGCGGCGTTCTTCGGCGTGCGCGGTGTCGGGTCGCTCTACTACCTCGCCTACGCGGCGGGGGAGGCGGAGTTCGAGCACCTCGAACAGCTCTGGGCGACGGTGGCGTTCACGATCGCCGCCTCCGTCCTCGTCCACGGCATCGCGGCGACGCCGGTCATGGCCCGGCTGGAGAAGGTCGAGGCATGACCCAGTGGCTCCTGCTCGGTGCGTCCGCCCTGCTGATCCTCGCTTGCGGCGGCTTCGTCGCGGCTGAGTTCGCGCTCGTCACCGTCGACCGGGGCGCCGTCGACCGGGCCGCCGCCGAGGGCGACCGCGCCGCGACCGGCGTACAGAAGGCGCTGCGGTCGCTCTCCACCCAGCTCTCCGGGGCGCAGGTGGGGATCACGGTCACCAACCTCGCGGTCGGGTTCCTCGCGGAGCCCGCGATCGCCGCGCTGATCGACGGCCCGTTGGAAGCGGCCGGTGTGCCCGAGGGCGCGGTCCCGGGCGTCGCGATCACGGTCGGCCTGGTCCTGGCGACGATGCTCACGATGATCTTCGGGGAGCTCGTGCCGAAGAACCTGGCGATCGCCCGGCCGCTCGGCACGGCGCGCGCCACCCAGGCGTTCCTGCGGGTCTTCACCACGGCGATGGCGCACCCGATCCGGTGGCTCAACGGGTCGGCGAACGCGCTCGTGCGCCGGTTGGGGATCGAGCCGCAGGAGGAGCTGCGGTCCGCGCGGAGTGCCCAGGAGCTGAGCTCGCTCATCGACCGGTCGGCCTCGCAGGGCACCCTCGACCCGGGAACTGCGGGGCTCATGCAGCGGTCGGTCGCGTTCGGTGAGCGGACCGCGGGAGAGATCATGACGCCGCGGGTCCGGATGGTGAACCTCCACCCCAAGCAGTCCGCCTGGGCGGTCATCGACCTGGCCCGCAGCTCCGGCCGTTCGCGGTTCCCGGTCGTCTCCGGCGAGACCGACGACGCCGTCGGGGTGATCCACGTCAAGGACGCCGTCGGGCTGCCGCGCGAGGAGCGCCGGACCACCCGGGTCCGCGACCTCATGGCCGAACCGGTCGTGGTCCCGGAGAGCCTGCGGCTCGACCCCCTGCTCACCCTCCTGCGGGAGGAGGGGTTCCAGCTCGCCGTCGTCGTCGACGAGTACGGCGGCACCGCCGGTGTCGTGACGCTGGAGGACGTCGTCGAGGAGATCGTCGGGGACATCAGCGACGAGCACGACCCGATCGGCGCCCAGGCCCGGCAGCGCCCGGACGGCTCCTGGTCCCTGTCCGGGCTGCTCCGTCCCGACGAGGCGTCCGACCTCTCGGGGATCCGGCTCCCCAGGCACGACGACTACGACACGATCGCCGGGCTCTTCCTCCGCGAGCTCGGGCGGATCCCTGAGCCCGGTGACACGGTCGAGGTGCCGATGCCGGTGACCTTCACCCCGGAGGGGCAGCCCACCCCCGAACGGGTCGCGGTGCTGACCGTGGAACGCATGGCCGGGCTGCGCATCGACCGGATCGGGCTGGTCTCCCGGCTCGTCGAGGAGGTGACCGACGATGGGTGACGCCGCCTCCGCGATCGCGCTCGCGGTCCTCCTCCTGGCCCTGAACGCGTTCTTCGTCGGTGCCGAGTTCGCGTTGATCTCCGCGCGGCGCACCCAGATCGAGCCGAAGGTCGCGGCCGGCTCACGCGCCGCCCGGAGCACGCTGCGGGCGATGGAGAACGTCTCCCTCGTGATGGCCGGAGCGCAGCTCGGGATCACCGCCTGCTCCCTCGGCCTCGGTGCTATCGGCGAGCCAGCGGTGGCGCACCTGATCGAGCCGGGGCTGCACGCGCTCAGCGTCCCGGACGACTTCCTCCACCCGATCGCCTTCGTCGTCGCCCTCGTGGTCGTGGTCTACCTCCACGTCGTCCTCGGCGAGATGGTGCCGAAGAACATCGCGCTGGCCGGCCCCGACCGGGCCGCGCTGCTCCTCGGCCCGCCGATGCTGATCGTGATCATCGTCCTCAAGCCGGTCGTGGTGACCCTCAACGCCATCGCGAACGGGCTGCTGCGGCTCGCGCGGGTCGAGCCGAAGAACGAGGTGTCCTCCACCTTCACCCGCGACGAGGTCGCCGCGATGGTGGACGAGTCACGGCACGAGGGGCTGCTCGGCGGCGACGAGTACGACCGCCTCGCCGGCGCGCTCGGCTTCACCGAACGCACGATCGACTCCGTGCTGCTGCCGCTCGACAAGGTCCTGACCCTCCGGCGGGGGGCATCGGTCAGCGAGGTGGAACGGCTCTGCGCGGAGACCGGCTACTCCCGGTTCCCGGTCGCGGGGACCACCGGCGAGCTGGTGGGGTACCTCCACGTCAAGGACGTGCTCGAGGCCGAGCCGGAGAGCGTCGACCACCCCATCGACGACAAGTGGCTCCGGCCGCTGGCCTCGGTCCAGCGCGGTGACCGGCTGCACGACGCGCTCTCCTCGCTCAAGCGCCGGGGGGCCCACATGGGGCGCGTCGTGGCCGACGACGGCGCGGTGCTCGGCCTGGTCACCCTCGAGGACGTCCTCGAGGAGCTCGTCGGCGAGATCCGCGACGCCGCCCACCACTGAGCTCCACCGGTCAGCCGGCAGTCGGTGTCTTCGTGACGTGCAGGTGGTAGGCGAACGCCGTGTCGCAGTCGAGGGGCACCTTGACGTCGCCGTACCGCAGGGTGAGCCGCGTCCGCAGCGGCCGGTTCCACCCGCGGGTGACGATGTGCTCACCGGCGTCGTCGATGACCTCGCGCACCCTCGTCCGCTCGCCGCGGCGGACGACCTTCCCTCGGAGGGTGGCGACCTCGCCGCCGACCTCCACCTGTCCGAACGCCTTCCGGGCCCTGACGAAGCGGCGGTCGCTCTCGGTCGACGCGCCCATGCCCTGGTCCGGGTCGCCGACGACCACCTGGAGGACGTTCCCGTAGCGGGAGTTCTCGTACATGCTGACCCAGGCCTCGAGAGCCGGGTCGGCGCTGGTGCACTCGACCACGATGCCCTTCTCGAGGTTGTCGGCCTGGTGCCGTGCCGTGATGGTCCCGTCCGCGGTCGGCACCGTCTCTGCGGAGGCGAAGACGGCGGTCGGTACGGCGACGGCGCCGCAGGTGAGGGCGAGGGCGGCGAGACGCGTGGGGTTGTTCATGTCGTGCTCCTTGGTTCGATCTCCGTTGTCGGCACCAAGACGCGGCGACATCCCCGCGGGTTGCACCGGTTCCCGGTAATTCTCGTGGTTGAGTTCGTGGCTGTGGATGGGTTCGTCGAGAACGTCGGAGGGTGGTCCTAGGTTCCTGCCATGAACTTGCACGAGGCATTCGGGATGGCCGAGTCCCTGCTGCGACAGCACGGGCTCGAGGGGTGGCGGGTCGAGTACGACGCCGCGAAGCGAAGGGCCGGCGTCTGCCGGTTCCACGACCGGGTCATCGGGCTCAGTGGCCCGCTGACGAAGCTGCACATCGAGGACGAGGTGCGTGACACCGTCCTCCACGAGGTCGCCCATGCGTTGGTGGGGCCGCAGCACGGCCACGACGAGGTGTGGCGTCGGACGGCGATGCGCATCGGGTGCTCCGGCCTGCGGTGCGTCCCGGCGGACTCTCCTCGGGTGCCTGGCGCCTGGCTCGGGATCTGCGCGGCCGGTCACGTGAAGGACCGGCACCGGCGGCCGGAGCGCGTGATGTCGTGTGCCCAGTGCCAGCCGGCCTTCTCGCTCGACCACGTCTTCGAGTGGACCTTCCGCGGACGGCCGGCGCAGATGCACCCCAACTACGAGGCGGAGCTCGCGGGGCTGCGCAGCGGCCGGCGGATGCGGCTGCTGCCCGTCGGCTCCCGGGTGCGGGTCACCCTGCCCGGCGACTACCGGGGCGTCGAGGGAAGGGTGGCGCGGGTCGGCAGGACCAGCTACCACGTGCGGGTGCCGGGAGGGACCCTGCGGGTGGTCTTCGCGGGGGTCGAGCGCGTGCGGTAGCCACCCGACGACAGTGGGCCTGAACCCGAGAGGCCGGACCCACCGTCGTCCTTGTGGGTGCGACGGAATCATCGCCAGGGGGCATGGTTGCTAAACGTTGTAAGGCAGGTGGTCTGGAGCGTCAGCCGTGGTCGCCGGAGAGCAGCGGAGTGCCCTCCGCGACCCGCAGGGACCCGGGTGGGCCGGTGGTGCTCACGGTCTCGTCGATCTCCTGCCAACCCCCACCGTTGACCCGGAACCGGGCGCTGTAGGCGACGGTCACCTGAGGGCGAACGGTGACCTGGGCGTCCTGGTAGCGGTGGGTGATCGACCGGCTCGGATACGGGTTCCCCGGTGTCTGGGTCGCCGCCGAGGTGCCGTCCCCGAACGACCAGTCGTACCGCTCCGGCGTCGCGACCACGTCCACCCCTTGACCCAGGATGGTGAGGTCGAGGGCGACCGTCTCGGGGTCGGTCCAGAAGATCGTGTCGAAGTTGACCAGCGTCTTGGCGGCCGGCTGGACCTCGACGTCGAGCCGGGGGAGGCCGATCCGGCGGAGGGCGCTGAGGACGTCGCCGGGGGTGACCGTCGGTGGGACGTACGCCGGTGGCACCCCGTTGACGCACTGGGTTCGGATTCCGACCCACGCCCCGGTTCCGAGCCGTCCCCAGAGGCGCCAGAGCCGTTGATCTGGATCAGTGCACGTCATGGCGCCGAGACAGTCGCTGTCGATGGGGCCACTCTCGGGCGTGTCGGCGCACACAGACGCCCAGCGGTACTCGACGTAGGGAGATGGTTGGCTCGGAGAGCCCCCGGTGCTAGGCGGCGTGCTGGTATCGGGAGTCGCGCATTCCACTTCAACTCCGTAGGCGCCTCCGACGACGACTCCAGAGCCGGTACACGCAGCGGCGCTCGTCTCCGATATGCCAGCGATAGTCGTCGTGACAAGGACCATGGACGCGACCACGAGGCTTGTGCTAGCCCTGCGCCACACCCTGCACCCCCTGCAAGCGCCATTTCGAGCCGTGGCGCTCCACATCAAATGTGTAAACAGTCCGTCCGCCCGGGTGGCGGATGACGTCCGCGTCAGTGGTCTCGAGAACCTTCTGGGGCGCGTAGTCCACGACGACCTGGACTTGCCGTTCGCCCGTGTTGCCCGTTCCGAGTGCGGTGCTTTCGACAGGCGTCCAAGCTCCGCCCACGATGCGCCCTCCGGCTTGCCGAATTTTGTTGGTTCTCGTCACGATGGCTTCGCACGCGCGGCAATCGGCGGTCGCGAGGTGCGCGATGGCTTGGGCGTCCAGGGTGGAGGCGCTGTAGTTGAGGACGTCGATGACATGGTGCACGAAGGCCACGGCGGCCTTGTCGGAGGTCCCCTTCGCCTCGGCCGGCATGGTGGGCGGTCCGCTGGGAGTGGGAGTCGCCGACGGCGTCGTACTCGTCGACGGCGCAGCGTCGATCGGGGCCGGTGCCGGCGGGTCGTCGGAGCAACCGGTCGGGACCGTGAGCACAGCCGCCACCACAGCTGCGATCGCGGCGTACCGTCTCCGTCGCGTCAGCGAGTCCAGCACCGACTTCCCCCGTTGATCTCGAGCCATGGCATGCGGCCTCAGGCAGGCCCGGCGAATGTACCTGTGACCGCGGCGGCGTGCCGAGCCGAGGACCCCCGGCTGTGGAGAACTTTTACCGGACAGGCGGCCTGGAGACCACGGATACTGGGCGCGCCACCGACGAGCAGCAGGAGAGCCATGGG
>DASSBB010000113.1:0-43039 GCA_035699145.1 Marmoricola sp. | reverse complement strand
CCAGGGGCTCGCGGCGAAGATGCCGGCCTACGAGTACGCCCACGCCGACGACCTCCTCGACCGGGCCGCCGAGGCCGGCGAGCCGGCTCTCATCGTGGCGCTCGACTCGGTGACCGACCCGCGCAACCTCGGTGCGGTCGTACGGTCGGCAGCCGGGTTCGGGGCGCACGGCGTCGTCGTACCCGAGCGACGGGCCGCGGGGATGACCGCGTCGGCGTGGAAGACCTCCGCCGGCGCCGCTGCCCGGCTCCCGGTGGCCCAGACGGTGAACCTCACCCGGCAGCTGAAGGCCTACCAGGAGGCCGGCTGCATGGTGGTCGGCCTCGCCGCCGACGGGGAGGTCTCCCTGCCCGACCTCGACCTCGCCGACGGCCCGCTCGTCCTCGTCGTCGGGTCGGAGGGCGACGGCCTCTCCCGGCTCGTCGCCCAGACCTGCGACCAGCTCGTCTCGATCCCGATGGTCAACCAGCTCGAGTCGCTCAACGCCGGCGTGGCCGCCGGGGTGGCGCTCTACGCGATCGCGGAACGACGGGCCGGCCGCTGACGGTTTCCCATGGTGCCATGGGAAACCGGTGCTTCCCATGGGCCACAGCCCATGGGAAGCACCAGTTTTCCGTGGGGAGTGACACCGCTACCGCCTAGGATGGGCTCGTCCCTACCGGCCAGTAACAGAGGTGAGCCATGCGGCGTTCGATCTACGACGAGGACCACGAGGCGTTCCGCGGCTCGGTCCGCGAGTTCCTCGACCGGCAGGTCCGGCCGCACCTCGAGGAACACCAGGCGGACAAGCAGATCCCCCGCGACTTCTGGATCGAGGCCGGCAAGCAGGGGTTCCTCGGCCTCGAGGTCCCCGAGCAGTACGGCGGCGTGGACGCCGGCGACTACCGGTTCAACGCGGTGCTCACCGAGGAGCTGGCGAAGGTCAACATGGCCCTGCCCTCCTGTGTGGGGATCCACGCCGACATCGTCGCGCCGTACCTCGTCCACCTCACGACCGAGGAGCAGCGCGAGCGGTGGCTCCCCGGCTTCGTCTCCGGCGAGCTGCTGACCGCGATCGGGATGACCGAGCCCTCCGGCGGCTCCGACCTCGCCTCGCTCAAGACGACCGCGGTCGAGGACGGCCACGACTTCGTGCTCAACGGGTCGAAGACGTTCATCACCAACGGGTACTCCGCCGACCTCGTCGTGGTGGCGGCGCGGACCTCGCCGGAGAGAAAGGCCCGCGGCATCTCCCTTTTCGGCGTCGAGGCGACGATGGAGGGGTTCTTCCGCGGCCGCAAGCTCGACAAGGCCGGGCAGGACGAGTCCGACACCGCCGAGCTGTTCTTCGAGGACGTCCGCGTCCCGGCGGCGAACCTGATCGGCGAGCTCGACCAGGGGTTCATCCACATGATGACCTGGCTTCCGCAGGAGCGGCTCGGGTCGGCGATCACCAACATCCACCACGCCGCGCAGATCCTCGAGGAGACGGTCCAGTACATCAAGGACCGCAAGGCGTTCGGCCAGTCCGTCGGCTCGTTCCAGCACAACAAGTTCCTCGCCGCCGAGCTGGTCACGAAGGTCGAGATGGTGCAGGCGTACGTCGACCAGGCCGTCCTTCAGCACGTCGACGGCAAGCTGACCCCGGTCGACGCGGCCAAGGTGAAGTGGATCTCCGCGCAGGTGCAGAACGAGGTGCTCGACCACTGCGTGCAGCTGCACGGCGGCTACGGCTACATGAACGAGTACCGCGTCGCCCGGGCCTGGCGCGACGCCCGGGTCACCAAGATCTGGGCCGGCTCCAACGAGATCATGAAGGAGCTCATCGGCCGCGACCTCGGCCTCTAGGGTGTCGGTTTCCCATGGGATGCAGCCAGTTGGGAGCGGCGAGGTCAACCGGTCTAAGCAACGGGGGGTCAGGCTGCCTTGGCGAGCAGCTCGTTGAGCCGTTGGGCTGGGGTTTGTAGGTCCAGGGTAGGACGTGGGCGGCGGTTGAGGGTGTCGGCGATGCGTTTGAGGGCGTCGGCGTCGTGGACCGAGAGGTCGCTGCCCTTCTCCAACCAGAACCTCAGCAGCCGGTTGGTGTTCTCGTTGGTGCCGCGCTGCCACGGCGAGTGCGGGTCGCAGAAGAACACCGTCGTGGCGAGATCGAGCTGAATGCGCTCGTAGGCGGCCAGTTCGCTGCCGCGGTCCCAGGTGATCGAGCGACGCAGGTGCTCGGGCAGCCGGCTCATCTCTCGGATCATCGCCTCGGCGACCGACTCCGCGTCGTGCCGGCCCGGCAGGTGCAGCAGGATCGTGAACCGGGTGGTCCGCTCCACCAGCGTCCCCACCGCCGACGCGTTCGCGGTGCCCAGGATCAAGTCGCCCTCCCAGTGCCCGGGGACGGCTCGGTCCTTGGCCTCGGCGGGCCGCTGGTGGATGGTGAAGGCCTCGGCGTACGAGGGTCCGCCACCCCGGCGGCTCCCGCGGGGCTTGCGTTGAGCGCGTTTCAGGCTGAGCTGTTTGTGCAGGTCAGCGCGGAGATGGCCGCGGGTCTGCACGTACAGAGCCTGGTAGATCGTCTCGTGTGACACCCGATCCATACTCCCCGGCGGATGCTCCTCAGCAAGCATCAGCGCGATCAGCTTCGGTGACCAGCCCTGGTCCATCCAGGTCTCGATCCGCCGGCACAGATCCGGGTTCTCCACCAGGCTGAACGCCTTCGGTCGGCGACGCTTCTCATGTGCCGCCCGGTGCGCCACCGCCCCGACGTAGGAACCGTCCGGGCCGCGGTTGCGCTCGTGCTCTCGGCTGATCACCGACGCCTCGCGCCTGATGAACCTCCCGATCTTGCGATACGACCAGTTCGCCTCCAACCCGGTCGCAATCACCGCCCGGTCCTCACTGGTCAACGCTCGCCGCTGCGTCCCGCCGCCAGGACACGCCGCTGGAGGAGTCCCAGGTAGTCCGCCCGGCTTGCCTGGCTGCGGCTTCAGTCCCATCACGCCAGACTGTTGCCACCACATCGTGGCCGACCACGCCGACACGCCAAGGCGCTCGGCGGCTTGAACCAGCGGCATGCCCATGCACACCGACTCGAGGAACTGCGTCCGAGTCCCGGGAGGGAACAACTTCGGCATCTCGCAACACTCCAATCAAGAGGGGTGTTGCTTCGACCGATGGAATTCGCCCGCTCCCCACGGGTTGCAACCCATGGGAAGCACCAGTTCTCCGGCATCCCATGGGAAACCGACCCCCGGCCCACCCTCTAGTAGATTGCCCCGACGTGACCTCGACCCGTCCCGAGCACCCGCCGCGCACCGCGCTCCGGGACGCCCTGACGGTGATCGGGGCGGGCCACGACGTCGTGGGCACACCGGAGGGCACCTGGCTGACCGGCCTGACCTTGGGCAGCCGGGCGGTCCACCCCGGCGACCTCTACGTCGCACCCGCCGGCTCGACGACCCACGGCGCCCGCTTCGCCGTGGACGCGGTCGCGGCCGGTGCGGTCGCGGTCCTCACCGACGACGACGGCGCACGGCTCTGCCGTGAGGCGGGCGTCGACGTGCCCGTGGTCGTCGTACCCCGGCCCCGTGCGGTCCTCGGCACGCTCGCCGCGCGGCTGTACGGCGACCCCGCGCTCGACCTGCGGCTGCTCGCCGTGACCGGCACCCAGGGCAAGACGACGACGACCCGGCTCGCCGAGGCCGCCCTCGAGGCCGCCGGCGTCCCGGCGGCGGTCGTCGGCACGGTCGGCACGCGCATCGCCGGCGAGGAGGTGCGCTCGGCGCTGACCACTCCGGAGGCGCCCGACCTCCACGCGCTGTTCGCGGTGATGCGTGAGCGGGGCGTGCAGGGATGTGCCATGGAGGTCTCCAGCCACGCGCTGGTGATGGGGCGGGTCGACGGGGTGGTCTTCGACGTCGCGGCGTTCACCAACCTCGGCCGTGACCACCTCGACTTCCACGCCGACGTGGAGGAGTACTTCGCCGCCAAGGCGACCCTCTTCACCCCGGAGCGGGCCCGGCTCGGCCTGGTCAACGTCGACGACGAGCACGGCCGCCGGCTCGCCGCGACCGCAACGATCCCGGTCCGCACCTTCTCCTGCGAAGGGGCCGACGCTGACTGGCAGGCGGTCGACGTGGAGCCGACCGGGACCGGTTCGACGTTCACCGTGCGGGGCCCCTCGGGTGACCACCCGGCGGAGGTGCGCCTCCCGGGTGACTTCAACGTGGCGAACGCGCTGTGTGCGGTGGCCGGGCTCGCCGAGGCGGGGTTCGACGCCGCGACGGTCGCGGCCGCGCTCGGCCGGATCGCCGGCGTCCCGGGCCGGCTCGAACCGGTCGACGCGGGCCAGCGGTTCCTCGCCGTCGTCGACTACGCGCACAAGCCGGACGCGGTCGAGGCGGTGCTCCGCAGCCTGCGGAGCCGTACGACGGGCAGGGTGATCGTCGTGATCGGCGCCGGCGGGGACCGTGACCGCGGCAAGCGGCCCCTGATGGGGGAGGTCGCGGCGCGGCTGGCCGACGTCGTCGTGGTCACCGACGACAACCCGCGCAGCGAGGACCCGGCCGCGATCCGGACCGAGCTGCTGGCCGGCGCCCGTGGCGGCACGGCGGAGGTGCACGAGGTCGGCGACCGGCGGGAGGCGATCCGGCTCGCGGTGTCGCTGGCGGCCGACGGCGACTGCGTCGTCGTGGCCGGCAAGGGGCACGAGACCGGCCAGGAGGTCTCCGGGGTGACGCACCCCTTCGACGACCGGGTCGAGCTGCATCAAGCGCTGGGGGAGGCGCTGCACGGATGATCCCCCTGAGCCTGCACGAGATCGCCGCAGCGGTGGGGGGCGAGGTCCACGACGACCCCGCGGGCGTCACCGTGAGCGGGCCGGCCTTCCAGGACACCCGCGCCCCGGAGCCCGGAGGGCTCTACGTCGCGTTCGTGGGCGCCCACGTGGACGGCCACGACCTCGCCGGCGACGCCGTGGGGGCGGGCGCCTCGGCGGTCCTCGGCTCGCGGCCGGTGGGGGTCCCGGCCGTGGTGGTCGACGACGTCCAGGCGGCGCTCGGGCTGCTGGCCCGCCACCTGCTCGCCCGGCTGCCCGGAGTGACGGTGCTCGCGGTCACCGGCTCGCAGGGGAAGACCTCGACGAAGGACCTGCTGGCCGCCGTCCTCTCGGCGAACGCGTCCACCGTGGCCACCCGGGGCTCGTTCAACAACGAGATCGGGCTGCCGCTCACGGTGCTCCGTGCCGACGTCGGCACCCGCTACCTCCTGCTCGAGATGGGGGCCCGCGGGATCGGTCACCTCACGACCCTGTGCCAGGTGGCGCCTCCCGACGTGTCGCTGGTCCTCAACGTCGGGAAGGCCCACCTCGGCGAGTTCGGCACCCAGGCGGACATCGCCGTGGCCAAGGGCGAGCTCGTCGAGGCGCTGGCCGAGGACGGTGTCGCCGTCCTCAACGCCGACGACCCGTTGGTCGCCGCGATGGCCCGTCGCACCCGGGGCCGCGTGCTCACCTTCGGCACCGGCGAGGACGCCGATGTGCGGCTCGCCGACGTGCGGCTCGACGCCGAGGGACGCCCGGAGATGACGATCACCCACGGCGGGAGGCCGGTCGCGCTGTCCCTGCGCCTCGTGGGGGAGCACCAGGCGCGCAACGCCGCCGCGGCCGTGGCCGCTGCCGCAGCGGTGGGCATTCCGGTCGAGGACGCCTGCCGGATCCTGTCCGGGGTCGAGAGCCTGTCGCAGTGGCGGATGGAGGTCCACCGGCGTGAGGACGGGCTGACGCTCGTCAACGACGCCTACAACGCCAACCCCGACTCGATGGAGGCGGCGCTGAGGGCGTTGGCCGCGATCGGCCGGGGGCGCGGCGGAGCGGTCCGGACCGTCGCGGTGCTGGGCGAGATGCGGGAGCTGGGCGAGTCGGCTCCGGCCGAGCACGAGGCGGTGGGCAGACTGGCCGTGCGGCTCGGCGTGCACCGGCTGGTCGTGGTCGGGGACGCAGCCCGGGCCGTCCACCAAGGAGCGCTCCTCGAGGGTGCGCAGGGAGAGGATGCCGTGCTCGTGGCAGACAACGACGAGGCCGTTCGCTGGCTGGGCGCGCACGCCGGGCCGGACGACGTCGTCCTCGTCAAGGCCTCGCGCGGCGCCCGGCTCGACGTGGTCGCCGACGCGCTGCTGCGGGCGAGCGGGACAGAGGACGCCCGGTGAGAGCAATCCTGCTTTCGGGCGGGCTGGCGCTCGTCTTCACGCTGCTCGGCACCATCGTGGCGATCCGGGTCCTCGTCGCGAAGGGCTACGGCCAGCTGATCCGCGACGACGGCCCGACGACCCACCAGACCAAGCGGGGGACGCCGACGATGGGTGGCCTCGTCGTCATCCTCTCGGTGGTCGCGGCGTACCTCCTCGCATCCTTCGGCACCTCCCGCACCCCCACGGCGTCGGGGCTGCTGCTGCTCTTCCTCCTCGTCGGGCTCGGCGGTGTCGGGTTCCTCGACGACTACATCAAGATCGCCAAGCAACGGAGCCTCGGGCTCCGCAGCCGCGCGAAGATGGCCGGCCAGGTCCTCGTCGCGGTCGCGTTCGGGGTGCTCGCGCTCCAGTTCCCCGACGAGCGCGGCCAGACCCCCGCCTCGAGGCACCTCTCGTTCATCCGCGACTGGGAGCGGTGGACGATCCCCACCGTCCTCATCGTGCTGCTGATCCTGCTGATGATCGCCGCGACCTCGAACGCCGTGAACCTCACCGACGGCCTCGACGGGCTCGCCACCGGCGCCTGCACGATGGTGTTCGCCGCCTACTCGGTCATGAACATCTGGCAGAACAACCAGTCGTGCGAGCTCACCCCCGGGAACGCCTGCTACGAGGTACGCGACCCGCTCGACCTCGCGATCGTGTCCGCGGCGCTCACCGGCGCCTGCTTCGGCTTCCTGTGGTGGAACGCGTCGCCGGCGAAGATCTTCATGGGCGACACCGGGTCGCTGGCACTCGGCGGCGCGCTCGCCGGGCTGGCGATCCTCACGCGGACCGAGCTGCTCCTCGTCGTGCTCGGCGGGCTCTTCGTGACCCAGACGCTCTCCGTCATGCTCCAGGTCGGCTACTTCAAGGTCACCGGCGGCAAGCGGATGTTCCGGATGGCACCGCTGCACCACCACTTCGAGCTCAAGGGGTGGGACGAGATCACCGTCGTCATCCGGTTCTGGATCATCACCGGGCTCTGCGTCGCCGCCGGGCTCGGTACCTTCTACGCGGAGTGGGTGGCCGGGGCATGAGGGACGTCGACGCACTCGGCCGGCGGGACTCCTGGGAGGGCGTCCGCGCCGTGGTCGCCGGCATGGGGGTCTCCGGCTTCGCGGCGGCCGACAACCTCACCCACCTCGGCGCCGCGGTCACCGCCCTCGACGAGTCCGATGCGGGGGACCGCGGCGAGAAGGCGACCCTGCTGGAGATCCTGGGCGCCACGATCCGGCTCGGGCCCGGGGCGACGTCGACCCTCCCCGAGGACGGCGACGGCCTCGTCACCGCGCCGGGGTGGCGCCCCGACGCGCCCCTCCTCGCCCAGGCCGCGGCCCGGGGAGTTCCGGTCTGGGGTGAGGTGGAGCTCGCTTGGCGGCTCCGCGACCCGGACAGCGCCGCCCCGTGGCTCGCGGTCACCGGCACCAACGGCAAGACCACGACCGTGCAGATGCTCGACTCGATCCTGCGCGCGGCCGGCCTCCGTTCGGTGGCGTGCGGCAACGTGGGGCTGCCGATCGTCGAGGCGGTGATGGACCCCACGCCGTACGACGTCCTCGCCGTCGAGCTCTCCAGCTTCCAGCTCCACTACACCCGCTCCGTGGCGTGCGAGTCGGCCGCCGTCCTCAACGTGGCCGAGGACCACCTCGACTGGTACCCCTCCATGGCGGACTACGCCGCCGACAAGGGCCGGATCTACGAGGGGGTCGAGCGGGCCTGCGTCTACAACGTCGCCGACCCGGTCACCGAGGAGCTGGTCCGCGAGGCGGACGTGGTGGAGGGCGCGCGTGCCATCGGCTTCACGCTCGGCATCCCGGGGGTCGGCATGGTGGGGGTCGTCGACGACGTGCTCGCCGACCGTGCGTTCATCGAGCAGCGCCAGCAGAGCGCCGCCGAGCTGTGCACGGTCGCCGATCTCGCCTCGCCCGCACCGCACTTCGTCGCCAACGCGCTGGCCGCCGCGGCGCTCGCCCGAGCCCACGGCGTCCCGCCGGTGGCGGTCCGCGACGGGCTTCGGGTGTTCCGCCCGGACGGGCACCGCATCGCGGAGGTCGCCGTGGTCGGCGGCGTCACCTACGTGGACGACTCCAAGGCCACCAACCCGCATGCCGCGAGGTCCTCGCTCCAGGGTTACGAGTCGGTGGTCTGGGTGGCCGGCGGGCTCGCCAAGGGCGCCTCCTTCGACGAGCTCGTCCCGGCGGTGCGGGACCGGCTCCGCGGCGTCGTGCTCCTGGGCCGCGACCGGGCGCTGATCGCGGCGGCCTTTGCCCGACACGCGCCCGATGTCCCCGTGATCGAGGTGGCCGACGGGGACACTTCTGCCATGGACCGCGTGGTCCGGGAAGCCGCCGGGCTCGCCCAGCCGGGCGACACGGTGCTCCTGGCTCCCGGATGCGCATCCATGGACATGTTCGCGAACTACGGCGCTCGCGGGGATGCCTTCGTCGAGGCGGTGCAACGGCTCGACGGTCGCTGACCCGGGGCCAGGAAGGCCGATGTGACGACGACCGCCGAGAAGCCCGACGGGTCGCTCTCGGCCCGGCACGGCTGGGTCGACACCATCCGGCAGTCGCTCGACCGGCCGCTCACGTCGTACTACCTCCTCGTCGGCGCCTCCGGGCTCCTGCTCACCCTCGGGCTCGTCATGGTGCTCAGCTCCTCGAGCGTGTGGTCCTACGAGAAGTACGACGGCGACAGCTACGCGGTCTTCCTCAAGCAGCTGACCTGGGTGGTCCTCGCGGTGCCGTTCGTCCTCATCGCGACCCGGCTGCCGCACCGGGTCCTGCGGATGCTCGCCTGGCCGGCGTTGCTCGTCTCGGTGGTGCTGCTGGCGCTCACGCAGACGTCGATGGGCGTCACCGTCAACGGCAACAAGAACTGGCTGGCGCTCGGCCCGATCCAGATCCAGCCCGCCGAGCTGGCCAAGCTCGCGGTGGTGCTCTGGTGCTCGCACGTCTACGCCAACAAGGAGCGGCTGCTCCGCGACTGGCGGCACACGTTGATCCCGGTGGTCCCGGTCATGGCGCTCGTCATCGGGCTCGTCGTCCTCGGCCACGACCTCGGCACCGCGCTCGTCCTCATGGCGATCGTCCTCGGGCTGCTCTGGGTCGTCGGCGCGCCCAGCCGGATGTTCATCGGCTCGATCCTCGTCGCCGGTGTCGCGGCGCTCGGGCTGGCCGCCTCGTCGGAGGAGCGGATGGAGCGGCTGACCAGCTTCGCCGACCCCTTCGCGTCGTTCCAGGGGGCGGGGTGGCAGGCCGCCCACGGGATCTTCGCGATGTCGAGCGGGGGGCTGCTCGGCAAGGGGATCGGGGCGAGCCAGCAGAAGTGGGGCGAGCTGCCCGCCGCCCACACCGACTTCATCTTCGCGGTGCTGGGGGAGGAGCTGGGGCTGGTCGGGACGCTCCTGGTGCTCGGCCTCTTCCTCACCCTGGCCTACGCCGGGCTCCGGGTCGCCCAGCGCACGACGGACCCGTTCGCGCGCTACATGGCCGCGGGGATCACCGTGTGGATCACCGCGCAGATGATGATCAACGTCGGCATGGTGCTCACGCTCCTCCCGGTGATCGGCATCCCGCTGCCGCTGGTTTCCTACGGCGGCTCCGCCCTGCTGCCGTCCCTGGTGGCGCTCGGCCTGCTCGTCTCGTTCGCCCGGCACGAGCCGGGAGCACAGGCCGCCCTCCTGGCGAAGCGGCGTCGCCGCCGGCCGGCCGGTGTGACCGCGGGTGGCCGCTCGCGCCGCCCGCGTTCCTGAGAGGCTGGCCTCGTGGAGGCACGGGTGCTCATGGCAGGAGGCGGTACGGCGGGCCACACCTCGCCGCTGCTGGCGACCGCCGACGCCCTTCGCCGCACCGACCCGGCCATCGAGGTCACCGCGCTCGGCACACCGCGGGGGCTGGAGGTCCGGGTGGTGCCCGAGGCCGGCTACCCGCTCGAGCTGGTTCCCCCGGTGCCCCTGCCCCGGAAGCCGGGTGCCGACCTGCTCCGCCTGCCCGGGCGGCTGCGCGGAGCTGTCACGGCGGCGCTCGACGTGGTCGACCGGGTCCGACCGGACGTCGTGGTCGGGTTCGGCGGCTACGTCTCGGTGCCGGCGTACGTCGCGGCCCGGCGACGGCGGGTGCCGATCGTCGTCCACGAGGGCAACGCGCTGGCCGGCATCGCCAACAAGGTGGGTGCCCGCCTGACGAGCCACGTCGCCACCAGCTTCCCGGGCACCGAGCTCCGCCACGCGACGTACATCGGGCTCCCGATCCGCCGGATGATCTCCACCCTCGACCGGGAGGCACGTCGGTCGGAGGCACGGGACGCGTTCGGGCTCGACGCCGACCGGCCGACGCTGCTGGTCACCGGCGGCTCCCAGGGTGCCCGTCGGCTCAACCAGGCGGTCTCCGGCGCCCAGCGCGCCCTGGCGGACGCCGGGGTCCAGGTGCTCCACGTCGCCGGGCCGCAGGGCGAGCTGTCGGTGTCGCCCCGCCCGGGCGACCCGTCGTACGTCGTGGTGCCCTACGTCGACCGGATGGACCTCGCCTACGCGGCTGCGGATCTCGTGATCTGCCGGGCCGGCGCCAACACCGTGACCGAGGTGGCCGCGGTCGGCCTCCCTGCGGTCTTCGTCCCGCTCCCGATCGGCAACGGCGAGCAGGCGCACAACGCGCGTCCCGTCGTGGAGGCCGGCGGCGGGCTCCTCGTCTCCGACGCCGCACTCACGCCCGAGTGGGTGACCGGCACGGTGCCGGGGCTGCTCGGCGACCCCGAGCGGCTCGGCACGATGTCACGGGCCGCCTCGGGCACGATCCGCCGCGACGCCGACGAGCGGCTGGCCAGGATGGTGCTGGACGCGTTGGGGGAGCGGCGATGAGGGTCGACATCCCCGATGAGCTGCTCTCCGCCGACGAGCTCGGGCGCGTCCACTTCATCGGCATCGGCGGCGCCGGCCTCTCCGGCATCGCGCGGATCATGCTGGCCCGCGGGATCGCCGTCAGCGGCAGCGACGCCAAGGAGTCGCGCTCCGTGGAGGCACTGCGAGCCCTCGGTGCGCGGGTCCACGTCGGCCACCGGGCCGAGCAGGTGCACGACGTCGACACCGTCGTGGTCTCGACCGCCGTCCGCGAGGACAACCCCGAGGTCGTCGAGGCGGGACGTCAGGGGCTGCGGCTCCTGCCGCGCTCGGCCGCGTTGGAGTCGGTGATGCGCGGTCGCCGGGTCGTGGCCGTGGCCGGCACGCACGGCAAGACGACGACGACCTCGCTGCTCACCGTGGCCCTGCAGGCCGCGGGCGCGGACCCGTCGTTCGCGATCGGCGGCGAGCTCAACGAGTCCGGCTCCAACGCTCACGACGGCAGCGGGAACGTCTTCGTGGCGGAGGCGGACGAGAGCGACGGCGCCTTCCTCGTCTACTCGCCGCACGGTGCGGTGGTCACCAACGTCGAGGCCGACCACCTCGACAACTACGGCACCGAGGAGGCCTACCGCGCGGCGTTCTCCACCTTCCTCGGCCGGATCGATGCCGACGGGTTCCTCGTCGTCTGCATCGACGACCCCGGGGCCGCGGGGCTCGCCGAGGAGGCCGTTGACCGCGGCATCGAGTTGATCGGCGTCGGAGAGTCGTCCGGTGCGGACCTCCGAGCCGCGGACGTGTCCTTCGCCGGCTCGACGTCGACGTTCACCGTTCTCCAGAACGGCCGCCGGCTCGGCTCCGTGACGCTGCGGATCCCGGGCCGTCACTACGTGCTCGACGCGATGGCGGCCCTCGGCGCGGGGCTCCGCCTCGGCTTCGGCTTCGAGCCGCTGCGCCGGGGGCTCGAGTCGTTCACCGGCACCCGCCGCCGGATGGAGCTCAAGGGCGAGGTCGGTGGCGTGCGTGTCTACGACAGCTACGCCCACCACCCCAACGAGATCGCCGGTGACCTCCAGGCTGCCCGGTCCATCGCCGGCGACGGGCGCGTGGTGGTCGCCTTCCAGCCACACCTCGTCTCCCGCACGAAGGTGTTCGGAGCTGCGATGGGCGAGGCGCTCGGCGCCGCCGACGCGGTGATCGTCATGGACGTCTACGTGGCCCGCGAGGACCCCGAGCCGGGCGTCAACGGCGGGATGGTCGCCGCCCACGTGCCGCTCCCGCCCGACGCGGTCCGGTTCGTGCCCTCGTGGTCGGCGACACCCGCCGCCCTGGTCGAGCTGGCCCGGCCGGGTGACGTCGTCCTGACCCTGGGGGCGGGCGACGTCACGCTCGTCGGGCCGGAGGTCCTCGAGCTGCTCGCGGAGCGAGAGGAGTCGCGATGACGAGGCTGGGAGCTCGGACCGTCCGCCCCGAGGAACAGGCCGTGCTCACCGCCCGGCGGAAGTTCCTCCGGCGCCGGCGCGCCCGCCGGTGGCACGTCTGGCGGCGGCTGCTGGTCGGGCTCCTCCTGGTCGGCCTGCTGGCCGGCCTCCTCTGGCTGGTGCTCTTCTCGTCGTACCTCGCCTCCGCCGGCACGGAGGTGACCGGCACCGACTCGCTGCGCGAGGAGCTCGTGGTCGAGACCGCCGACGTGCCGCTCGGGGTGCCGCTGGCCCGGCTCGACCTCGACGCGATCGAAGCCCGGGTCGAGGGGCTGGCTGCGGTGAAGTCCGCCGAGGTCTCCCGGAGCTGGCCGGACCAGGTGCGCATCGACGTGACCGAGCGGACGCCGGTCGCCGCGGTCCTGTGGGAGGGGCGGTGGCGGGGGCTCGACGAGAGCGGGGTGCTCTTCCGCGACTTCGACCGGCGCCCGCCGGAGCTGCCGGTCGTCGAGATGCGGGCCGCCACTCCCGTCGACGCCCTTGCGGAGGGCGCCGCGGTGGTGTCCGCGCTGCCCGACGAGCTGCTGCGCCGGGTCGAGTCCTTCGACGTCCGCTCGATCGACGACATCACCTTCCGGCTGAAGGGCGGCGCTGAGGTGGTCTGGGGGAGCGCGGAGTACTCCGAGGCCAAGGCGGAGGTGCTCGGGATCCTGCTCGAGCAGAAGGCCAGCAGGTACGACGTGTCGGCGCCGGGGCGCCCGACCACCCGCGGCTGAGGGGAGCCCTTGGTGCGCGTGGTGCGTCCCGGGCTCCACCGTGTGTGAGGGAGCCGGTTGGAACCCCGGCATCATCAATTTGTCGACACGCCCGCGTGTCTGAACGGTTCGCCGGCCCGGCTGGCCTAGGTTTCTTCGCAGGCACGAGGTTGACATAACTATAACCCTCTACTTCAGGGTTAGGGTTTTGAACCAGCCGGAGGCCGCTTCCCCGCCCCGCAAGACCCCGCACCACCCCGCACCACCACAGCACCAGCCGCGCCGCCTCACCGAGCGAGGCGGCAACCACAAACGAGAGGGACCCTGCCGTGGCAGCACCGCAGAACTACCTGGCCGTCATCAAGGTCGTCGGGATCGGTGGCGGTGGCGTCAACGCCGTGAACCGGATGATCGAGGTCGGCCTCAAGGGTGTCGAGTTCATCGCGATCAACACCGACGCCCAGGCGCTGCTCATGAGCGACGCCGACGTCAAGCTCGACATCGGGCGCGAGCTGACCCGAGGCCTCGGCGCCGGGGCGAACCCCGATGTCGGCGGCAAGGCGGCCGAGGACCACGCCGAGGAGATCGAGGAGGTGCTCAGGGGCGCCGACATGGTCTTCGTGACCGCGGGCGAGGGAGGTGGCACCGGCACCGGCGGGGCTCCCGTCGTGGCACGCATCTCGCGCTCGCTCGGCGCGCTCACCATCGGTGTGGTGACCCGGCCGTTCGCCTTCGAGGGACGCCGTCGGGCGAACCAGGCGGAGGAGGGGATCGCCCAGCTCCGCGAGGAGGTCGACACCCTCATCGTCATCCCGAACGACCGGCTGCTGTCGATCAGCGACCGCAACGTGTCGGTGCTCGACGCCTTCAAGCAGGCCGACCAGGTGCTCCTCCAGGGCGTCTCCGGCATCACCGACCTCATCACCACGCCCGGGCTGATCAACCTCGACTTCGCCGACGTCAAGTCGGTCATGTCGAACGCCGGCTCGGCGCTGATGGGGATCGGCTCGGCCCGTGGTGAGGACAGGGCGGTGGCGGCCGCCGAGATGGCGGTGTCGAGCCCGCTCCTCGAGGCGTCCATCGAGGGCGCCCACGGGGTGCTCCTCTCGATCGCCGGCGGTTCCGACCTCGGGCTCTTCGAGATCAACGAGGCAGCGGCGCTCGTGTCACAGGCGGCCCACGCCGAGTCGAACATCATCTTCGGTGCGGTGATCGACGACGCCCTCGGTGACGAGGTCCGGGTCACGGTGATCGCCGCGGGCTTCGACGGCGGGATGCCGAAGCGGCGGGAGGCGGCGCACATCGGCCGCCGAGAGCCGGTGGCGTCCCAGGCCGACGTGCGGGCTTCGGCGAGCACCTTCCGCCGGGAGCCGGCGCCGGAACGGGTCACGGTCCCCGCGGAGCGGCCGCAGTACGGCGCCAACAGCCAGTACGGCGCCAACAGCATGAGCTCGCGGCAGGAGGAGCGACGGGTCGGGGGGTCGACGGCCCCTTCGTCGATGCCCTCCTCGGGGTCGCCGGCAGGCCAGCCGTCGACGCCCGCCCGGCCGGCCCGCCCGGTGACCCAGGCCGACGACGACCTCGACGTCCCCGACTTCCTCAAGTAACGGGCGCGGGTGTTCGCCGACTCCTGGGAGCAGGGGCGGGTCGAGGTCGCCTTCACCGACCGCCTGGGCGGGGTGAGCGCGCCGCCGTACACCTCGCTCAACCTCGCCGCCGAGGGTGGCGACGAGCGCTCGGCGGTCGCCGAGAACCTCAGCCGCGTGATGGAGGCGTTCGCCGGGTCGGCGGACGCGTCGGCGGCACTGATGCGCCAGGTGCACGGGTCGGACGTCGCCGTGGTCGACCGGGATCCCGGGCCCGCCGTCGCGGGTGTCGAGGGACTGCCTCGGGTGGACGGGCTGGTGACCGCGCTGGCGGACGTGACCCTCGTGGTGCGCGTGGCCGACTGCGTGCCGGTCGTCGTCGCCGACGTCGAGCGGGGCGTCGTCGCGGCGCTCCACGCGGGACGGCCGGGGCTCGTCGCCGGGATCGTGCCGGCCGGGATCGACGCCCTGCGCCGGCTCGGCGCGGAGCAGCTGGTCGCCTGGGTGGGGCCGCACGTCTGCGGCCGCTGCTACGAGGTGCCCGAGCCGATGCGCGCCGACGTCGCCGAGGTCGTCCCCGAGGCGTGGGCGGAGACGTCGTGGAGCACCCCCGCGGTGGACGTGGGGGCCGGGGTGGTGGCTCAGCTCCACGCAGCCGGCGCGGAGGTCGTCGACGCGTCGCGGTGCACCCGGGAGGAGCAGGACCTCTTCTCCTACCGTCGTGACGGCGCAGGAGCGGGTCGGATGGCCGGGTTGGTCCGGGTGCGCGGATGACCGCCGACCGGCGGGCAGAGCTGGCGGCGTCGCTCGCCGCCGTCGAGCGGCGCATCGCCACCGCCTGTGACGCCGCCGGCCGGTCACGCGATGGGGTGACCCTCGTCGTCGTCACGAAGTTCTTCCCGGCCTCCGACGTGGCGCTCCTCCACGACCTCGGTGTGCGGCACGTCGGGGAGAGCCGCCACCAGGAGGCGGTGGCCAAGCACGAGGAGTGCGCCGCGCTCGACCTCACCTGGCACTTCATCGGCCACCTCCAGACCAACAAGGCCGCAGCGGTGGGGAGCTGGGCCGATGTCGTCCAGTCGGTCGACCGGCCCAAGCTGTTGAGCGGGCTGGCCCGGGCGGCCGCCGACCGCGGTCGCGCCCTCGACGTGCTGGTGCAGGTGAGCCTCGACCGGGAGGGCGAGCGCGGCGCGCGGAGCGGCGCGCCGCCGGGTGACGCGGTCGCACTGGCGGAGGCCGTGGTCGCAGCAGATCCTCTCCGGCTGCGCGGCGTCATGGGCGTCGCCCCGCTCGAGGGGGACCCCGCCGCCGCCTTCACCGAGCTGGCACAGGTGGCCGGCGCGGTCCGCCAGGTCGACCCTGGTGCCACGTGGATCTCGGCCGGGATGAGCGGCGACCTCGAAACGGCGATCACCAGGGGCGCGACACACGTGCGAGTCGGGAGCGCGGTGCTCGGAAACCGCCCCCGGCACGGTTAGGCTCGACAGGACAGTTCGGACACGGTCGGCGGAGGGCGAGAAGGCATGAGCGGCGCGATGCGCAAGATGGGTGTCTACCTAGGGCTCCTCGAGGACTCCGAGCGCTACGACGACGACTACGACCTGCAGGACGAGCGCGACGCCGCGCCCGCCGAGTCCGGCCGGGGCAGCGCCACAGGCGCCACCGTCGCCCAGCTCGCCGAGCGCCGCCGCACCGTGCCGCCGCAGCCGGTCGCTGCCGTGCCGCGGACGGCCGAGCTGTCGCGGATCACCACGCTCCACCCCACGACCTACAACGAGGCCCGGGTCATCGGCGAGAACTTCCGTGAGGGGACCCCGGTGATCATGAACCTCTCCGAGATGGCTGACGGCGACGCCAAGCGGCTGGTCGACTTCGCCGCCGGGCTGGTCTTCGCCGTGCACGGCACGATCGAGCGCGTCACCAACAAGGTCTTCCTGCTCTCGCCGCCGAACGTCGCGGTGACCGCAGAGGACAAGCAGCGGATCGCCGAGGGCGGCTTCTTCAACCAGTCCTGACGACTCACCTGACGTCCGCTCTCTCCGAGCCACCACCTAGACTCTCGCCCCGTGGAGATCATCGGAGCAGTCATCGACCTGGTGCTGCGGCTGTTCCTGCTGCTGCTCTTCGCGCGGTTCGTCGTCGACTGGGTCCAGGTCTTCGCGCGGTCGTGGAGCCCCAAGGGGTTCGTGCTGGTGCTGCTGGAGATCATCTACAGCATCACCGACCCGCCGATCCTGTTCATCCGCCGGTTCGTGCCGCCGCTTCGGCTCGGGTCGATCATGCTGGACACCAGCTTCATCATCGTGCTCGTCGCCTGCTACATCCTGCTGCAGCTCAACCATGTGGTGTTCCTCGCCTGAGCAGGTTGGAGCAGGGCGACGGGTGCGCGTCCGTCGTACTACCCTCGAGCAACCGACCCCAAGAGCAGAGGTGCCCCCATGCCGTTGACGCCCGAGGACGTGAGCAACAAGCGGTTCACGACAGTCCGCCTGCGCGAGGGCTACGACATGACCGAGGTCGACCAGTTCCTCGACGAGGTCGAGTCCGAGCTGGGTTGGCTGACCCGCGAGAACGCCGAGCTGAGGACGAGGCTGGCGAGCGCCACCGGCGAGCCGGTTCCCGAGAACGTCGTCGCGCCGACGCTCGAGCCGGAGCCCGCGGCCACCGAACCGGCCTCCACCGCCACCGCTGAGCCGGAGGCGGAGAGCGCGGCCGAGGCCCCGGTCGCCGAGGCGCCCACCGAGCAGGCCACCGTGCGGGCAGTGGCCCCGACGACGGCGCCCGTGCCCGCCATGGAGACCCTCCAGGTCAGCACCACCGCCGAGGCGTCCGCCGCGGCGACCCGGCTGCTCGAGCTCGCGGGCCGCAACGCCGACCAGCTCGTGTCGGAGGCCAAGGAGGAGGCCGACCAGATCATCGGCACGGCGCGCACCGAGGCCGACCGGCTCAGCGAGGAGGCCCGGACCCGCGCCGAGGAGCTCGACGCCGAGACGCACCACCGACGCGAGACCCTCTTCGCCGATATCGAGCGGGAGAAGGTCGAGCTCGACCACGAGGTGGCGAACCTCCGCACCTTCGAGCGGGAGTACCGCGCCGAGCTCAGGTCCTACTTCGAGGACCAGCTGGCAGCGCTCGAGGGTCAGGGGTCGGGCGGCGTGCTGGGCAGCCACGACGACAGCCACGACGACAGCAGCTCCGACGAGTCGTCGGCTGAGGTGGCTTCGGAGCACCCGGGGGACGAGCACCAGGGGCACTGAGCCGTGGCCCAACCTCTGCCTGGCTGGCGATCTGCATCGCGAAACTCCGCTGGTGGACCTCAGCGGCGACTGCCAGCTTGCCGGAGACCGTGCGCGACGACGAGGAGGTGGTACCTGTGAAGGTCTCGACATGGGTGCTCCTCTCCGGGGTCACGGTCGGGCGATAGGTCGTCCGGGAGCGCCCTTCGACGAGCACTCCCGAAAGGCACGACCGTGCGATTCACCTCTGAACGGCGCCTCGACGACGGCGTCGTCGAACGCGAGTTCGCGGCATCCCCGGCATCCCCGGCATCCTGTGGACCCCCCGCAGCTGCGCCTGTCCCGCTGATCCTGCTCGGCCATCCCGGGGGACTGCGCACGATGTACCACCGACTGGCGCACCGAGCGAAGCACGCCGCGGCGGCCGGCTTCGCCGCAGCCACCAGGGAGCTCCCCGGGAGCGGTGATCGGCCCCGCCTGGCTGGTCTCGAGCAGGCCCGCGACGATGTGCGCGGAGCGCTCGCGGCCGGAAGGCCGGTCACTGCCCGGGGTCGAAGGCCCGGTCGGGTACTCGGGCGGGGTGATCTCCATCGGCATCCGGCTGGCCGTGGTCGAACCGCGCATCGCGGCCGCCGGTCTCTTCGCCGGGAGCTTCGTGCCCCGCGCCATGTTCGACGAGGCCCGTCGGGTCACGATTCCGCTCCACGTCCTGCTGCAGTGGGACGACGAGGGAAACGACGGCAGGCGGCCCTGGCCCTTTTCGACGCCTTCGGCTCCCAGGAAAGACGCTGAACGCCAACATGGGTGGACACACCGGAGTTCCGCAGTCCGCGGGGGACGCCGCCACCACCTTCTTCACCCGGCACCTGAAGTGACGCCGGGCCCTCAGGCCAGCAGCGGACGGTGGCCGGTGCAGGCCGGGACGCCGCGGGGCGTCGTCGTCGCGAGTCCGGGTTCAGACGTGCCCGGTGCCCATGTCGAGCAGGCGTTCAAGGACGGCGGGTGCGCTGCGCAGTCCGTCGTGCTCGTGTTCGTTGGTGACCCAGGCGCGCGCGTTGCCGACTCGCTCGATCGTCTGCAGCTGCAGCTCGGCGTCGACGTAGATGTCGTCGTGGTAGACGGCCGCGTAAAGTGGCACTTCGTTGCTGGCCAGGCGGTCCAGGTCGTACAGCGGACGCCAGTCCTGCTTCGTGGCAAGCAGGTCGGCCGCCTCGGCGAACGGCCGCAACGAGCGGATCTCGTGGAACATCCAGGGGAACATCATCTCCGCGGTCAACATGACCGGCCGCGCGTTCGCAGCGAACTCAGGACGCCGGTCGTACTCGCGCTGGGTCGCCCACCCGGTTGCGGTGTTCACGGCGTACGTGTACTCCTGCAACGGGTAGAGAACGCTGTCGACGAACCCCGTCGCGATCTCGACGTCATACAGAAACCGTGGATGCAGCTCATTGCCGGCCCAGGCGTCGTCGAGAAGCCAGTGAACGGTCTCGAAGCCGTAGCTCATGCCGAACACTGAGCCGATGGTGCGGAACCGGTGCGGCGTGAGCACGTCGCCGTCCGGCAGCCGGGTCTCGTTCTCGCCGAGGTGGTCGACCAGCCGCGCGATCGCGGCTGCATCCTCGGGGTAGCGCGCGTAGTACTCGCGGTTGCGCTTCGCTGTGCGCGCGAACGTGCGGGCGTAGACCTCTTCGGCGGTCGCGGTGAGGCCGGGGACCCCACCGGCGACGTAGCAGTGGTCAAGGCCCTCCGGCGCTGTGGACAAGTAGGTGAGGGTGACGAACCCGCCGTAGCTCTGGCCGAGGCTGTCCCACCGGCGGTCGCCGAGCAGCGCGCGGCGCAGCATCTCGGCGTCGGCGACGATGGCGTCGGCACGGAACTTGCTCAGGTAGTCGGCCACCTGCTGTGGCGTGCGGCCGCGGGTGAGCTGCCCTGTGATCGGCGTGCTGCGTCCGGTGCCGCGCTGGTCGAGCAACAGCACCCGGTGGCTGCGTAACGCGACATCGATCCAGGCCGACCGATCCAGCGGCCGCGGCGACTTCCCGCCGGGGCCTCCCTGCAGGAACAGCAGGTACGGCAGATCGTCGTCCTGCTTGGCCGGATCGACGATCTCGCGCGCGAACACGTCGATCGTGACACCGTCGGGTTCACCGTGATCGAGAGGAACGGTGACGACGTGCTCACGTGCGACGTAGCCCGGCAGCCGAATCATGCCGCCGATTCTGCCTTATGGAACTCTCGCGATGTTTGCCTCAATCCGCCCACGCAGCTCAGCACTTCGCCGTGGGCAAATCCCGGTCATGGCATTGCGCGCATATGTGCAGTACGAACCACATGGCGCGGTGACGCGGCTCTGGGGACCAAGGCCCTCTTTTCGGATGCTCGGATTGGCCATGTCCCACGGCGATCCCGGGTGCCACCGTTGATAAGTACGTCCAAGTCGCCGCGGCGCCTGTCGGGCGACCTCCAGCCCTGTGAGGAGGCGGAGATGACCATCACGTCCACTACTCTGACCCGAGCCGCGGGTGCCGCGGCCGCGGCTGCCGGCGGGCTCTTCATCGGCGTCCAGATCGGCCATCCTGAGCTGGATGCAACCGCGATCACCACGACCGACGTCTATGTGCGCGACCAGCTGAAGGTGCTCATGGCGGTACTCGCCCTGGTCGGGATCACCGGCATGTACCTCAGCCAGATCCGCCGGAACGGAGTGCTGGGGCTCGTGGGGTACGTGCTCCTGTCAGCGGGCTACCTGCTCATCCTGTGCGGGGTCTTCGCCGCCGCCTACGTCCTGCCAGAGGTCGCCGAGCCCAACCCGGGCTACGTCAACGACTTCATCGCCGTCGACACAGGCCGCGGCACCGTCGAGGGCGACATCGGAGCGATGGAGACGGTGATCCAGCTACGAGGCCTGGCCTACCTGTCGGGCGGCCTGCTGTTCGGCATCGCGCTCTACCGGGCCAACGTCCTCGCCCGCTGGGCGTCCGCTCTCCTGGCGGTCGGCGGTGTCGTCAGCGTCGTCCTGTCGCTGATGCCGGACGCCTTCTACCGACTTCTCGCGTTCCCGAACGGGATTGCGATGATCGGCCTCGGCTACTCGCTGTGGCGCACTGCCCGGACCAGTACGTCGACACCTGCATCGGCAGTGGCGATCCCGGCGCCACGAAGCCCGTCGAGCGATGAGCACCGCGACACCGCAGCCTCGTCGCCGGCGATGCGCTCGAGGAACACCCGATGAGCACGAAGCTCGACGAAGTGCGGCCGCAGGATCGTCCACCCGACGGCGGAGGTCGCACCGCACGACGTCGACGCGCTCCCACCCAGGCTGAGCAGCGAACCGCCCGGATCATGGGCGGCTGGTTCCTAGGCACGTTCCTCTTCTCGATCCCGGCGTACTTCTTCTACGACCCGATCCTGAACGACCCCGGGTACGTGGTCGGCAGCGGCGAAGACACACGCGTCGCCGTCGGAGCCCTCCTCGAGATCCTGCTGGCGATCTCCGGCATCGCCACCGCCGTGGTCATCTTTCCGATCGCGAAGCGAGTCAACGAGAGCATCGCCCTCGGGTACGTCGCCACGCGCACCGTGGAGTCGATCATCATCCTGGGCGGAGTGGTGAGCCTGATGTCGGTGGTCGCACTGCGCCAGGACCTCGCCGAGGCCGGCAGCAGCGGTGCCGTCCCTGACATCGCCCGAACACTGCTCGCCGTGCATGATCAGACCTCTCTCCTCGGGCCACAGTTCTGTGCCGGGCTCGGAAACGGAATCCTTCTGGGATACCTGATGTGGCGATCCAGGCTGCTTCCACGGCCGATGGTGCTGTTCGGTCTGATCGGTGGTCCGCTAGCCCTTCTCGCGGGCATCGGTGTGCTGGTGGGCGCCTGGGACATGACCGCGGGACTCCCCGTCGCACTCACAGCGCCTGAAGCCATCTGGGAGCTCTCGCTGAGCATCTATCTCCTCGCGCGAGGCTTTCGGCCGTCGACGATCCTCACAGGCCCCGCGACGGGTCAGGCCACCTGAGGTCGAACGCCGACGTGAGGCCGGGAGAGCTGCGCGTCGCAGGTCGTGACTGTCTGCACAGAACCTGCACAGCTCCTCCCCTCATCCCGACCGCACGCAGCTCTAGCGTCCCTGGAGAAGCACGAGCCCGACCCAGATCGCGAGGAGCTGATCCACCATGCACCATCCCGCCGATGGCCCGGTACGCCGCCAGGTCGCCGAGCCCCGATGGCGATCGGTCGTCACCAGCCCTGCCGTGGCTGCGGTCGCCGTCACCGCGATCATCGCCGGCGCGACCACTGCCGCCGCCGCCGACTGGTTACCGATCTTCCGCACCGAGCAGGTGGCGCCGGTGCCGGTGAGCCACCGCGAGCTCGTCGCCTTGCCCGACCTCACCGGGTACGGGAAGTTCCGCCTCATCGAGGAACCGGACGTGCGCGAGGTGCCGGACGCGGCGATCGCCGAGGACGCGACCGGCCTGGAGGCGCCGGAGGTGGCGGACCTTCCGCGCGGGGTGATCGGCGAGCCGTCGTACCTCGTCGGCGGTCGGGCGCGCGCGGAGTTCACGTTCTCCGCCGACAGGGCGAAGGAAGCCGCCACGGCGACTGGTGAGGCGGTGCCCCCAGTCCCCGAAGGGCTCGACGCCAGCACGTTCCGGATCACCGCCGGACCAGGGGTCGCCGCCGTGTGGTCGTCCAACAGCGACGTGCCCGCCCTGGCGGTCGCTCGCGTCGTCGCGCCCACGGCGGAGAGCACGGGAGTCAAATTCGCGACCGCTCGCGACTACCTGCTGTCGCTGCCCGGGATCCCGACCCAGCTTGCCGAGCGGTTGCGCGACTTCTCCGGTGACGGCACCATGTTGCCGCTGCTCGTGCCCGCCGACGCGATGGAGAGCTCGACGACCGACGTCGAGGGAAACCCGGCCACCCTGCTGACCTCGCGCGACGGCGCGATGGCGGGGGTCGTCTGGGTGGAGGACGGCACGGTCACCGCCGTGGCCGGCTCCCTGAGCGCCGACGAGGTCCTCGCCGTCGCCCGCGAGCTGCAGGCGTCGTGAGCGCAGCCGCGGCAGCGGTCTCGAGCACCGGGCTCCACAAGCGTTACGGCAGGCAGACGGCGGTCGAGGATGTCTCGTTCAGCGTCGGGCGAGGCGAGATCGTCGGCCTGCTGGGGCCCAACGGCGCAGGCAAGACCAGCGTCATCAAGATGTTGCTCGGTCTCGTTGGTCCAGATGCCGGCGAGATCACGCTGCTGGGCCGGCCGGTCCGCGATCCCAGGTCCCGCACGGCGGTGGGCTACCTTCCCGAGCTGTTCCGTTACCAGCCGTGGTTGACGCCCGTCGAGCTCCTGGCACTGCATGTGCAGCTGGCCGGGATCACCGTGCCGCGGGCAGAACAGCGCGAGTGCCTGGCCAACGTCGGGCTCGCGGGCCGCGCCGACGACCGGCTCGGCGGGTTCTCCAAAGGGATGCAGCAGCGACTGGGGCTGGCCGTCGCGCTCGTCGCCCGCCCCCAGCTCGTCGTGCTCGACGAGCCGACGAGCGCGCTGGACCCCCTCGGGCGAGCCGACGTGCGCGACTTGCTGCTCGACCTCAAGTCCCGCGGCGTCGCGGTGCTGCTCAACTCGCACCTGATCGGCGAGGTGGAGCGCGTCTGCGACCGGGTCGTCATCCTCGACAGGGGACGCGTCGCCACGTCAGGCACGCTCACCGAGCTGCTCGGAGCGCGCGAGCTGCGGTTGCGGCTCGACGGCGTCGACGCGGCCGCGGAGGCACGACTGGCGGCGCTCGGCACGCTGACCCGCGAGGGCGACTCGTTCACCGTCGCCCTCCCAGCCGATGAGGCGAACTCGGTGCCGGAGCTCGTCGCCGACCTGGTCACCCTCGGCGTGCGGGTGCACCAGGTGGAGCCGGGTCGGATCACCCTCGAGGAGCGACTGCTCGGCATCCTCCGCGCCGGTCAGGAAGACGAGCGATGACCGTCCGGACCGTGCTGATCCTCGCCCGGCTCACGGTGCGGGAGGCATCCCGCCGGCGGGTCCTGCGCGCCCTCGCCGCCATGACCGTCCTCCTGCTGGCGCTGAGCTTCTGGGGCTTCTCCCGGATCGATGCCGAGTTCGGCGGCCTGACCACCGGTGAGGCCCGGATCGCCGCCTCGACCGTGCTCAACCTGGTGATGTTCGGACTCAGCCTGATCGCGGCGCTCGGCACGGCGTTCCTGGCCGGGCCCACCGTGGCCGGCGAGATCGAGTCCGGGCAGGCACTGGCCGTGCTGGCCAGACCGGTGCGCCGCTCCGCCGTCCTGGTCGGGAAGTGGCTCGGGCTGGTGACCTTCGGAGGCGGCTTCGTCGCGACGGCGGGGCTCGCCCAGATCGTCATCGTCCGCCTGACGGTCGGCTACTGGCCACCGGACGCCGCCGGCGGGCTGGCGCTGCTCGCCGCCCAGACGACGGTGCTGCTGACCTTGGCCCTGCTGCTGTCGACGGTGATCTCGCCGATGGCGTCCGGCGTCGTGGCGGTCGGCGTGTTCGGCGCGACGTGGATCGCCGGTGTGGTCGGCGGCGTCGGGGAGGCGCTCGGCAACGAAGCGCTGGCCCGCATCGGGACGGTGTCCCGGATGATCCTGCCCACCGACGGGCTCTGGCAGGGAGCGATGCACGCGTTCCAGGACCCGACGATCTTCCTGATCAGCCCAGGCATCGCGGAGTCGCCCTTCGCGGGGGACGCACCGCTTTCCCCTGCCTATCTGGCCTGGGCGGGGCTCTGGGTGCTCATGGTGCTGGGGCTCACCGCGATGGGGTTCCAGCGCCGCGACCTGTGACTTGTCCTGGATGCCACCGGGCAGCACCTCGGCCTCGCTGTCGAGTTCCACGCGCGAAGGGCCCCGACCGCAGAACGCGGTCGGGGCCCTTCCCGTGAAGTCAGGAGACGCTGACGTTCTCGGCCTGCGGACCCTTGGGGCCCTGGGCGAGGTCGAACTCGACCTTCTGGTTCTCGTCGAGCGACTTGTAGCCGCTGGACTGGATGGCGGAGAAGTGGACGAACACGTCCTCGCCGCCGCCGTCCTGCGCGATGAAGCCGAAACCCTTTTCGGCGTTGAACCACTTGACGGTTCCCTGAGCCATGATCTGTTCCTTTGTTCGGTGCCGAGGGCACTGTGCCCTCCAGCCGCTGAAGACATCCACCTGTGCTGGTGTCCAGCGAACCGAAACCAGGAGTACGAGACACGAGCCGCGCTTCCTGCACGGCGAGGACGGTTCTTGGAGCCCGTCCCTTCAACAAGACCCACGATAGTGCATAGGTGGCGTGATCACGGCATCGGCGACGTCCGGGTCTACCCTTGGCCAGTGAGCCCACGCATCCGGGCCGCGGAAGAGGTCGACGCCCGCACCGAGGCCGCCGGGCTGCTCGCGCGCCAGGAGTTTGCGGCCGCGCGCGCGGCCTACGAACGGTTGCTCGCCCGCCACGAGAGCGCCGAGGCACTCGAAGGACTCGCTGCGGCGTGCCGTCCGCTTGACGACATCTCCGGCACGGTCGCCGTGCTCGAGCGGGCCTATCGGTTGCGCGTCGACGCCGGCGAGGCCGCCGAGGCGGCACACGACGCATGCCTGTTGGCCGACGTCGAGCTGACCGAGCTCGGCAACTCTGCGGTGGCGTCGGGGTGGCTGTCACGGGCGCGGCACCACTTCCGAGCGGTCCCCGCTGATCCGGGCCAGGTGGTGCTCGAGGCGCTCAGCGCCTACCGCGCGATCGCCTACGAGAAGGACCCGGATGCGGCGCGGTCCTTCGCGACCCGCGCGTTGGCCTTCGCCGAGAGGCTCGGCGACGGAGCCGACGAGGTCATGGGCAAGGCCTTCCTTGGCTTCGTCGATGTGATGCTCGGTGACCTCGAGCCCGGTTTCGGCCTGCTCGACGAGGCCACGGCCGCCGCCCTGGCCGGGGAGCTGCCGCCGCTGGCGGACCTCGACGTCTACTGTCTGCTGGTCTCTGCGTGTGAGCGGGTGCGTGACTTCGACCGGGCCGACCAGTGGGCACAGCGGGTGCTTGCCCTGGCAACCGGGGCCGGCAGCGACGGCTTCGCGACCTTCGCCCGGACCCAGTACGCCAGCCTGCTGATCTGGCGCGGGCGGTGGCCGGAGGCCGAGGCCACGCTCGAGCGGGTGCTCGCCGATGCAGGCGGACGCCCGATGACCGCGGCCATGGCGATGGTCCTGCGCGCGTCCTTGCGCCGCCGCCAGGGCCGGCTCGACGACGCGCTGCTCGAGCTGGCGCGTGCGGAGCGGGAGCCGTACCGACGCGCCGTTCGACACGCGGTCCTCTCCGCCCGGGCTCGCATCGAGCTCGATCGCGGCGAGGCGCAGGCCGCCGCGGACCTGGCCGACCGGTACCTGCACGCGGTCTCGCCCAGCGACCTGATCGAGCGCGTCGACGCACTGGAGACCCTGGTGCGGGCGAGGGTCGTGCTCGGCGAGCTCGACGTCGCCGACGCCGCTGCCACCGACCTCGACTCGGCGGCGGCCACGATCGGGCTCGACGCGGTCCGGGCCGCCGCGCTGGCGACCCGGGCCGAGGTGTCCCGGGCGCGGGGGACTCTTGGGGACGCCCGGCGCCAGCTCGAGGACGCGATCACGCTTCTGGACAGCGTCGGCCTCGCCCCCGATGCGACCACGGCCCGCATCGCACTTGCCGAGGTGTTGCTCGACCTGGGCCGGCCCGAGAGCGCCCGCGCCGCCGCCGATGCGGCGCATGCCGGCGCAGCCCAGCTCGGCGCCCGGCGGGACCTCGACGCGGCAACGCGGGTGCTTGCCAGGATCCGCGGCGACGGCGCCGGTGACGCAGCCGGGATGACGCCACGGGAGGTCGAGATCGTCCGGTTGATCGCCGACGGGCTCACCAACGCGGAGATCGCCGTTCGGCTGGTCCTCTCCCCTCGCACCGTCGAGCGCCACGTCTCCAACATCTACCTCAAGGTCGGGGCAACCGGCCCTGCCGCGCGGACGGTCGCGGTGGCCCACGCGCGGCGCGTGGGCCTGCTCTGACCGTTGCGTGCGACTACGTGCGCGCATCCCCCGATCTGCGTGTCCACACGGTTCTCCGGGCCGTGCCCGACGGGGATCGTGGGCGTTACCCGACCCGGAGCACGAAAGGACCAGACATGGACACGCAGACACAGCCGGCGCCGGCCCTCGACGAGGAGCGGGTGGAGGCGTTCGCCGGGAGGCTGCTGAGCATGATGGATGGCGCGTCGCTCGCGCTGCTGACCAGCGTCGGACATCGGACCGGCCTCTTCGACGCGATGGCCGACCTCGGCGCGGCGACCAGCGCCGAGGTGGCCCGCGCTGCTGCGCTCGACGAGCGCTACGTCCGCGAGTGGCTCGGCGGCATGACCGTCGGCGGGTTCGTCGAGTACGACGCCGCGGCGCACACCTACCTGCTCCCCGCCGAGCACGCCGCCGTCACCACCAGGGGCGCCGGGCCCGACAACCTCGCCTTCTTCGCCCAGTACGTCGGCCTGATGGGGGACATCGAGCCAGAGATCGTCCGGGTCTTCCGCGAGGGTGGCGGGGTGCCCTACTCGGCGTACCCGACCTTCCAGCAGCTGCAGCGCGACGAGACCGCGCGTGTCTACGACGCCGCGCTGGTCGACGGCATCCTCACGCTGGTCCCTGGCCTGGTCGAGCGCCTCGAGGAGGGCGTCGACGTGGTCGACGTCGGCACCGGCGGTGGCCACGCGATCAACGTGATGGCCCGCGCCTTCCCGCGGAGCCGCTTCCTCGGTATCGACCTCTCCGAGGAGGGCATCGGGCTCGGTCGCGCCGAAGCCGCGGCGTGGGGCCTGACCAACGCCCGGTTCGAGGTCACCGACGCGGCCACGCTGAGCGGCCGGTTCGACCTCGTGACCGCGTTCGACACCGTGCACGACCAGGCCCAGCCGACCAGGCTCCTCGAAGCGGTGGCCGGCGTCGTCGCCGACGACGGGATCTTCCTGATGGGCGACATCGCGTTCTCGTCCGACCTGGAGGACAACATCGGCAACCCGCTCGCTCCCACGGTCTTCGCGTTCTCGGTCTTCCACTGTCTGACGGTGTCGCTGGCGTACGGCGGCGAAGGGCTCGGCACGGCATGGGGACAGCAGAGGGCGAGCGCCATGCTGGCTGCCGCGGGATTCGGCGACGTCGGCACCGCCCACGTCGAGGGTGACCCGTTGAACATCTACTACATCGCGCGCAAGCCGAGGCCGTGAGCGCGTTGGACAGCCGCACCAGGACGCGGCCTGCCGGGGCGGATGATGCGGGGACGCTGGGAGTGGTCGTCTCAGTGGTCAGGCGGCCACGGCTGCACGCAGCTCGACCGCCCCTTGACCGCGGAGGCCCCCGATGCGGACCGTGCGACCGGTGAGCAGGAGGAACAGGTCGCTCATGGTTCCGGTGACCTCTGGGCCGCTGCCCGTGGACCAGGGGTGATCGGTGGCGGTGAGCCGGAACTGCGTGAACGGCAAGGAACGGAAGACCTTGGCCTTGCCACGCCCGTGGTAGGACACCACCCGGTCCGCCGCCTCGGCCACCTCGACCGCGGGGACGGCGACGTCGCGACGCAGCGGGATGCTCATGTCCCACGTGTGCCCGATGGCGTCGATGAGCGACTCGCGGGAGGTCAGCCCCGGGATGGGGCGGTGGAACCCCACCAGCTGCGTGAGCCGGCCGATGAGCTGCTCCGCGTCGTAGCGTCGAGCCAGGTCGATCGAACCTTCACGGATGAGGTGGTTGGTGCCGCCTGGATGCCTGAGGGCGAGGCCGACCAGTTCGCGCTTCCCGAGCAGCGGCATCGTCAAGTGCGCCGCCACGTCGCGAACCGTCCATCGATCACACAGCGAGGGCGTGTCCCACTCCCATGGCTCCAGGCCGGTCAACAGCGCAACGATCGCTTGACGGCGTCGGTCCACTGCCGACCAAACCTCGGTGTCGTCCATGGCTCTGTCCTTCGCGCCCATGGCGGATCTAGTACGCTTATGGTACTACAACTGGTCCTAGCTCGGTACTACTGGAAGGAACCCGTTGGAACGCCAGCTCCCATCCAGCCTGTTGATGTTCATCAGCTACCGCGCAGCCGAGGACCGAATCCTGGCAGCGGTGGCGGCCGCCGGGTTCGGCGACGTCACGCGCGCTCAGGCTCGGCTGCTCGCGGGGATCGACCTGGACGGCACCCGGCTCGTCGTTCTCGCGGAGCGCGCGCGGGTCGCGAAGCAGACCGCCCTCGCCTTGGTGAACGGGCTGGAGTCGGCCGGCTACGTGGAGCGGGTGCCCGATCCCACCGACGGCCGGGCGCGACTGATCCGGCTCACCTCACGCGGTCACAGCGCACTCCCGCACGCGAGGGCGGAGGAAGAGCGGATCGAAGCCGAGTGGGAGACCCAGCTCGGCACCGTCAGGATGCGCGAGCTGCGGAAGGCTCTGTGGGAGCTCGCCCTGCTCGCCGACCCCCAGCTGCAGCCGCCGACCGACACCGGGACCTAGCGCCTCCAGCTGGGTCACACCTTGCTGACCGTGAACCGCAGACCGAGGTCGTCGTCGCGTCGCACGTCGCCAGTGGGCTCAGCCTCGACGACTTCGACGGCCAGGACCTCGGTGGCGACGACGGACGAGTGCTCGCGCAGCGCCTCGGCGAGCTCTCCGTCAGCCCGCCACACCAGGGTGATCCGGTCGGAGACCTCGAAACCGCTCGTCTTCCGAGCCTCCTGCACCAGCCGCACCACCTCGCGGGCGAGGCCCGCGCGAACCAGCTCCGGGGTCAGCTCCAGGTCGAGCGCGATCGTCTCGCCCTGCTCGTTGACGACCGACCAGCCCTCGCGTGGCCGTTCGGAGACGATCACCTCGTCGGGAAGCACCTCGACCTCCTCGCCGTCGACGGTCACGGTGGCCCGGCCGTCGGCGGCGAGCGCCTGGGCGAGGGTCGCCGCGTCGGCGGCGGCGATGGCGGCGGCGACCACCGGGGTCTGCTTGCCGAACCGCTTGCCGAGCGGGCGGAAGTTCCCCTTCGCAGCATGGTCGACCAGGTCACCGGCCGAGGCGAGCGACTCGACGCTCGCGACGTTGAGCTCCTCCGCGATCTCGGCACGGAGCTCGTCGCCGAGCCGGTCCCAGGCCGCCGACGGGACCATCGCCCGGCGCAGCGGCTGCCGGGTTCGCACCTTGGCGTCGGCGCGCGCGGCACGGCCGAGCTCGACGAGCCGCCTGGCCAGCGCCACCGCCTCGGAGAGCCGCTCGTCGACCGCGGCGGCGTCGTACGACGGCCAGGTCGCCAGGTGCACCGACTCCGGGGCGGCCGGGTTCACCGGACGGACGACGTCCTGCCAGACCCGCTCGGTGATGAACGGGGTCAGCGGGGCGAGCAGCCGGGTCAAGGTGTCGAGGGTGTCGTGCAGCGTGGTGAGCGCCGCCGGGTCGCCGTCCCAGAACCGTCGGCGCGAGCGCCGGACGTACCAGTTGGAGAGGTCGTCGACGAACCGGGACACCACCGTCCCGACCCGCTGGGTGTCGAAGGTCTCGAGCGCCGTCGTGACCTCCCCGACCAGCCGCGCGGTCTCGGCGTGCAGCCACCGGTCGAGCACCGGTCGCTCCGCCACCGGCGGTGCCTCCACCGAGCCCGGTGTCCACCCCGCCGTACGCGCGTAGAGGACGTGGAAGGCGACCGTGTTCCAGTAGGTGAGCAGCACCTTGCGGACCGTCTCCTGGATGGAGCCGTGGCCCACCCGCCGAGCCATCCACGGGGAGCCCGACGCGGCCATGAACCAGCGGACCGCGTCGGCGCCGTGCTCGTCCATGAGCGGGATCGGCTCGAGGATGTTGCCGAGGTGCTTCGACATCTTGCGACCGTCCTCGGCGAGGATGTGGCCGAGACAGACGACGTTCTTGTACGCCGAGCGGTCGAACACCAGCGTGTTCACGGCCATGAGGGTGTAGAACCACCCGCGGGTCTGGTCGATCGCCTCACAGATGAAGTCCGCGGGGAAGGCTCGCTCGAACTGCTCCTGCGACCCCGCGAGGTGCGGGTAGCCCCACTGCGCGAACGGCATGGAGCCGCTGTCGAACCACGCGTCGATGACGTCCGGGACCCGTCGTGCCTCCTCGCCACAGGTCGGGCACGGGAAGACGACGTCGTCGACGTAGGGGCGGTGCGGGTCCAGCCCCGACTGGTCGGTGTCGGTGAGCTCGCTCAGCTGCGCCAGCGAGCCGACGCACACCTGGTGGTCGTCGGCGCACCGCCAGATGGGCAGGGGCGTTCCCCAGTAGCGGCGGCGGGAGAGCGCCCAGTCGATGTTGTTCTCGAGCCAGTCGCCGTAGCGACCCCACTTGACGTTCTCGGGGATCCAGTTCGTGCGCTCGTTCTCGCGCAGCAGCTCGTCCTTGCGGGCGGTGGTGCGGACGTACCACGACGGCTGGGCGTAGAAGAGCAGCGCCGTGTGGCACCGCCAGCAGTGCGGGTAGGAGTGCTCGAACGCGACGTGCCGGAAGAGGAGTCCCCGCCGCTCGAGGTCGGTGACGAGGTCGGCGTCGGCGTGCTTGAAGAACTGCCCGCCGACCAGCGGCACGTCGTCGGCGAAGTGGCCGTCGGGGCGGACCGGGTTGACGACCGGCAGGTGGTAGCGCCGCCCGACCTCCATGTCCTCTGGGCCGAAGGCGGGCGAGGTGTGCACCAGCCCGGTGCCGTCCTCGGTCGTCACGTACGTCGCGAGCGTGACGAAGTGCGAACGGCCTCCCGCCTGGCCGGTGTCGGCCGCGGGGAACTCGACGAGGTCGAACGGGCGCTCGTACTCCCACCGCTCCATCGCGCGCCCCTGGACCCGGTCGACGACCTGCCACCCCTCGCCGAGGGCCGCCTCCAGGAGCGGCTCGGCCACGACGAGCGTCTCCTCGCCGTCGGTGGCCACCACGTAGGTGACGTCGGGGTGCACCGCAACCGCGGTGTTGGACACCAGCGTCCACGGCGTGGTCGTCCACACCAGGAGCGCGGCCTCGCCGGCGTACGGCCCGCTGGTCAGCGGGAGCCGCACGTAGACGCTCGGGTCGGTGACGGTCTCGTAGCCCTGGGCGAGCTCGTGGTCGGAGAGCCCGGTGCCGCAGCGAGGGCAGTACGGCGCCACGCGGTGGTCCTCGACGAGGAGCCCGGCCTCGTGGATCTGCTGGAGCGCCCACCAGACCGACTCCACGTAGCTCGAGGACATCGTCGTGTAGGGGTGGTCCATGTCCACCCAGTAGCCCATCCGCTCGGTCATCGCGCGGAACTGGTCGACGTTGCGCAGCACCGACTCCCGGCACCTGGCGTTGAACTCCGCGACGCCGTAGGCCTCGATGTCCTGCTTGCCGTTGAAGCCGAGCTCCTTCTCGACGGCGAGCTCGACGGGGAGACCGTGGCAGTCCCAGCCTGCCTTGCGGTCCACGCGGTGGCCCTGCATCGTGCGGAAGCGCGGGAAGACGTCCTTGAAGACCCGCGCCTCGACGTGGTGGGTGCCGGGCAGGCCGTTCGCGGTCGGCGGTCCCTCGTAGAAGGTCCACGGCTCCGCGCCCTCGGTGCGCTCCAGCGACTTGCGGAAGGTGTCGTGCTGGTCCCAGAACGCCAGGATCTCGTGCTCCATCGCAGGCAGGTCGACCTGCGGGGGAACGGGGGTGTACTCGCTCACGGTGTCCTTCGGTCCTCGTCGTCCTCGCCGGCGGTCGGTCGACTGCCGGGTGACGAAGGGACGAGGCCGCCCCTGGTGCGGGGCCCCGCGGTACCACCCTCCTTGGCGCCCGGCCGAGCCGCTCGTCCGGACACCCACTTCGTTGCTGCACCGCTGCCGGTTCTACCTGTGACACCTGGGTGGTGCCACGCTCTTCCGGCGGCTCGGGGGTGATCTTCACTCCGGACAACACCCCCGGGCTCTCACCGTCCCCGGGTCGCTGCCGGCTGTGCTCGGAGCTACTCGTCCCGTCCACACCGTGCGGTGGGTCCAGTGTGCCAGAGCATCGGAGGAGCGGCGTAGCGGATATCGCGGGTCCGGCGGGCGTGGACAGTTGTCTGCGGTGGGTGCGCGGCATATCCTCGCGGCACGTGCGGCGAGGGTACGCACAATTCGTCGGGCTGTTCGACCGCCACCCCGGGGTCGCTGACGACACTGATCTCGAGATGCGCAGGGGCTTCCCATGGCTCGTACGACCGCAGGCAAGCTGGCCAGCAAGACGGCAGCAGCCGCCAAGCGGGTGACCTCGAGCGTCGCCAAGAAGGCCACGCCCGGACAGGGCACCAAGAAGGCCGCCTCCAAGAGCGCCCCGGCCGCCAAGAAGGTGGCGCCGGTGAAGAAGTCGACGCCGAGCAAGAAGGCGACCCAGGCCACCAAGGCCGCGGCGAAGAAGGCCGCGACTCCGGCGTCGAACCAGGGGCCGGCCAAGAAGGCCGCGACCAAGGCACCGGCGAAGAAGGCCCCTGCGTCGAAGGCGCCTGCGTCGAAGGCGCCTGCGTCGAAGACGCCAGCGTCGAAGGCAGCGGCCTCGAAGGCGCCGGCCAAGAAGGTGACGACCAAGGCCACCAAGGCGCCGGCCAAGAAGGCTGCCGCGCCGGCCAAGAAGGCGGCTGCGAAGAAGGCTCCCGCGAAGAAGGCTCCAGCGAAGAGGTCGGCCGGGAAGAACCCGGTCACGCTGGCCGTCAAGCCCGACGAGAAGCCCTGGACCGCGGCGGAGCTCGACGAGGTGCGCGCGGAGCTGGCCACCGACGTCGACCGCCTCCAGGCCGAGCTCGACCTGGCCTCGCGCGAGCTCGACGACCTGATGCGCGACGCCGGCGACGGCGCCGGCAACGACCAGGCCGACGTCGGCTCGACGACGTTCGAGCGCGACCACGAGATGAGCCTCGCCAACAACGCCCGCGACATGCTCACCCAGACCCAGCACGCCCTCGAGCGGATCGAGAACGGCACCTACGGCCTGTGCGAGAACTGCGGCCAGCCGATCGGCAAGAATCGTTTGATGGCCTTCCCGCGTGCGACACTGTGCCTGACATGCAAGCAGCGCGAGGAGCGTCGCTGAACTCCAGCGGCCCGGACGACCATCCCACCCGCCGGCGACCTCTCGGCCTCTTCTTCGGGGTCGCGCTCGTCGCCTACCTCGTCGACCTCGGCACCAAGGTGCTCGCCGTGGAGCGGCTCGCCGGCCGTGACCCGGTCCCCGTCCTCGGCGACTTCCTCCAGCTCACGCTGGTCCGGAACCCGGGCGCGGCGTTCAGCACCGGGACGTCGTACACGATCGTCCTGACCCTCGTCGCGATCGCCGCCGTCGCGGTCGTGCTGTTCCTCTCCCGGCGGCTCTTCGACCGCGTCTGGGCCTTCGGGCTCGGGTGCCTGCTCGGCGGCGTCCTGGGGAACCTCACCGACCGGATCTTCCGTGACCCGGGACCGCTGCGCGGCCACGTCGTCGACTTCCTCCAGCTGCCGAACTGGCCGGTGTTCAACGTGGCCGACATCTGCATCAACGTGGCGGCCGGTGTGATCATCCTCCAGGCGATCCGCGGCGTCTCCCACACCGGCGAGCGGGAGAACCGCCAGGAGGACGAGGTGGCCGGGTCGTGACGACCGGCTCAGCCGCCTCGAGCTCCGTGGACCGGCGCACGCTGACCGTGCCCGACGGTCTCGCCGGCGAGCGGGTCGACGCGGCGATGTCCCGGATGTTCGGGCTGTCCCGGACCCGCTCCGCCGACCTCGTCTCGCAGGGGCTGGTCCACCTCGACGGCCGCGCGGTGGCGAAGTCCGACCGGGTGGGCCCGGGCTCCGTCCTCGAGGTGGCGATCCCGGCGGCGGTCGACCCGGTCGCCGTGGTGCCCGAGATCGTCGAGGGCATCAAGATCGTCCACGACGACGACGCTCTCGTCGTCATCGACAAGCCGGTCGGGGTCGCCGTGCACCCGAGCCCGGGGTGGTCGGGCCCCACCGTCGTGGGCCACCTGGCCGCCGCAGGCTTCCGGATCGCGACGAGCGGCGCCCCCGAACGGCAGGGGATCGTGCAGCGGCTCGACGTGGGCACCTCCGGGGTGATGGTCATCGCCAAGTCGGAGTACGGCTACTCGCGGCTCAAGAACGCCTTCCGCCACCGCACCGTGGAGAAGACCTACCACGCGCTCGTCCAAGGGCATCCCGACCCGCTGCGCGGCACGGTGGACGCGCCGATCGGGCGGCACCCGCGCCACGACTTCAAGTTCGGCGTGATGGCGGACGGCAAGCACAGCGTCACCCACTACGAGACGCTCGAGGCGCACCGGTTCGCGAGCCTTCTCGAGATCTCGCTGGAGACCGGGCGGACCCACCAGATCCGCGTCCACATGCAGGCGCTGAAGCATCCGTGCGTCGGCGACCCGTTGTACGGCGGCGACCCGGTCCTCGCCCGGCGGGTCGGGCTGGTGCGGCAGTGGCTCCACGCGGTGCGGCTCGGTTTCGAGCACCCCGAGTCGGGAGAGTACGTCGAGTACGAGTCCGACTATCCCGACGACCTCCAGCGGGCCCTGGACGTGGTGCGTGAGCTTCACTGAGCCCGGTGGCAGGGGGGCCGACCTCACCCTGAGGCCGGCCGGCCCCGACGACGTACCCGCGATCGCCCAGGTGTTCCTCGGCGCCCGGGCTGCGGCGGTTCCGGCGATGCCACCCCACGTGCACACCGACGAGGAGGTGCACGCCTACCACCACGAGCGGCTCGCCGCGGGGGAGGAGCTGTGGGTCGCGGAGGCGGCCGGCGAGGTGGTCGGCTACGCCCACGTGACGGGGGGCTGGCTGGATGCGCTCTACGTGGCACCGGGACGTCAGGGGCAGGGAATCGGGACGGCGATGCTCGACCTGGCCAAGTCGCTCCGTCCCGAAGGGTTCGCGCTCTGGGTCTTCGTCAGCAACAAGCCGGCCCGGCGGTTCTACCGGCGGCACGGGCTGATCGAGCTGGAGAGCACCGACGGGACCGGCAACGAGGAGGGCGCTCCGGACCTGCGGATGGCGTGGCCGGGAGCGGACCCGCTCGGCTACCTGCGTGGTCAGGTCGACGAGGTGGATGCCGACCTCGCGCTGCTCCTGGCCCGGCGTACGGCGCTCGCCGTCGCGATCCAGGAGTTCAAGCCGGTCCCCGGGCACGCCGGTCGTGACCCGGAGCGGGAGGCGGCGATCGTACGACGCATGGCCGAGCACGCCCCCGACCTCGACGAGGACGCGCTTGCCCGGATCATGCACGAGGTGATCGCGGCGGGGCTCGACCGGGCCGAGCAGGAGGGCTGAGCCCGACCCCCCGGAACCGGATCGGTCGCAGCTGCACCGGGGCCTCGCGTGTCCAGGAGTGTCGGTGGGAGGTGGCACTGTCGCCTCCCGTAGGCTGAGCGCCTTCCCCCAGTCAGTCGGCTGAGTGCTCGCGCTCCAGCCTGGTCCGTTCGTCATGCTCTGGAAGGAGCCGGGAGAGCCGATGTCAGCTGGGTCCCAGGACTCGTTCGTGCACCTGCACGTGCACACGGAGTACTCCATGCTCGACGGAGCCGCCCGGCTCGACGACATGTTCGTGAGGACCGCCGAGCTCGGCATGGGCGCGATCGCGATGACCGACCACGGCAACGTGTTCGGCGCCTTCGACTTCTACTCCAAGGCCAAGGCCCACGGCATCAAGCCGATCATCGGCATTGAGGCCTACTTCACCCCGAACACCTCCCGCTTCGAGCGGAAGCGGGTGCGGTGGAACGACGGCGGCCAGGACGACGTGTCCGGCAGCGGCGCCTACACCCACATGACGCTGCTGGCGGAGTCGACGGCCGGGATGCACAACCTGTTCCGGCTCTCCTCGCGCTCCTCGCTCGAGGGGTTCTTCTACAAGCCCCGGGCGGACCGGGAGCTGCTCGCGGAGTACTCCGAGGGGCTGATCGGCACCACCGGGTGCCCCTCGGGGGAGATCCAGACCTGGCTCCGGATCGGCGACTACGCCAAGGCGCGCCAGGCGGCCGCGGACTTCCGCGACATCCTCGGCAAGGAGAACTACTTCCTCGAGCTGATGGACCACGGGCTCGCCATCGAGACCCGGGTCCGCGACGGGCTGCTCCGCCTCGCCAAGGAGCTCGCCCTGCCGATGGTCGCCACCAACGACTCCCACTACGTCCGCCCCGAGGACGCGCCCTCGCACGAGCACCTGCTCTGCGTCTCCTCGGGCAGCACGATGTCGGACCCCAAACGGTTCAAGTTCGACGGCGACAGCTACTACGTCAAGTCGCCCGCCGAGATGCGGGAGCTCTGGGCCGACCGCTACGGGCTCCGGGAGGCGTGCGACAACACCCTGCTCATCGCCGAGCGGTGCGAGGTCGAGTTCAACACCGAGGCGAACTACATGCCCCGGTTCCCCGTCCCCGAGGGCGAGTCCGAGGACTCGTGGTTCGTGAAGGAGGTCGAGAAGGGGCTCGCCTTCCGCTACCCCGAGGGGATCCCGGACGCAGCCCGCAAGCAGGCCGACTTCGAGGTCGGGGTCATCACCCAGATGGGTTTCCCCGGCTACTTCCTCGTTGTCGCGGACTTCATCAACTGGGCGAAGGACAACGGCATCCGGGTCGGTCCGGGTCGTGGCTCGGGTGCGGGCTCCATCGCGGCGTACGCCATGCGGATCACCGACCTGGACCCGCTGGAGCACGGACTGATCTTCGAGCGGTTCCTCAACCCGGACCGCGTCTCGATGCCCGACTTCGACATCGACTTCGACGAGCGTCGGCGCGGCGAGGTCATCAAGTACGTCTCGGACAAGTACGGCTCCGACCGGGTCTCGATGATCGTGACCTACGGCACGATCAAGGCCAAGCAGGCGGTGAAGGACTCCTCGCGGATCCTCGGCTACCCGTTCGCGATGGGCGACCGGATCACCAAGGCGATGCCGGCCGCGGTCATGGGCAAGGACGTTCCGCTCAAGCAAGTCTTCGACCCCCAGCACCCCCGGTACGGCGAGGGCGGCGAGTTCCGCTCGCTCTACGAGGGCGAGCCCGATGTCAGGACCGTGGTCGACACCGCGATCGGGATCGAGGGGCTGAAGCGGCAGTGGGGGGTCCACGCCGCCGGCGTCATCATGTCGAGCGAGCCGCTGCTCGACGTCGTCCCGATCATGAAGCGGGAGCAGGACGGGGCGGTGATCACCCAGTTCGACTACCCGACCTGCGAGCGGCTCGGGCTCATCAAGATGGACTTCCTGGGGCTCCGCAACCTCACGGTCCTCGACGACGCGCTCCGCAACATCGAGTCGAACCGCGGCGAGAAGGTGGTCATCGAGGAGCTCACCCTCGACGACCCCGCGACCTACGAGCTGCTCCAGCGCGGTGACACCCTCGGCGTCTTCCAGCTCGACGGCGGGCCGATGCGCGCGCTGCTGCGCAGCATGCGCCCCGACACCTTCGCCGACATCTCCGCGGTCGGCGCGCTCTACCGTCCCGGGCCGATGGGTGCCGACTCCCACAACAAGTACGCCCGCCGCAAGACCGGGCGGGAGCCGGTGGAGCCGATCCACCCCGAGCTGGCCGAGCCGCTCGTCGACATCCTGGGGGAGACCTACGGGCTCATCGTCTACCAGGAGCAGGTCATGGCGATCGCGCAGAAGCTCGCCGGCTACTCCTTGGGACAGGCGGACCTCCTCCGGCGCGCGATGGGCAAGAAGAAGAAGGCGGAGCTGGACAAGCAGTTCGAGAACTTCTCGGCCGGGATGACCGAGCGGGGCTACTCGATGGCTGCCGTCACGACACTGTGGGACATCCTGCTGCCGTTCTCCGACTACGCGTTCAACAAGGCGCACTCGGCCGCCTACGGGCTCGTCTCCTACTGGACCGCCTACCTGAAGGCGAACTACCCGGCCGAGTACATGGCCGCCCTCCTCACCTCGACGAAGGACGACAAGGACAAGTCGGCGATCTACCTCAACGAGTGCCGCCGGATGGGCATCCAGGTGCTGCCGCCCGACGTGAACGAGTCGGAGTCGAACTTCACCCCGGTCGGCACCGACGTCCGGTTCGGGCTCGGCGCCATCCGGAACGTCGGCGGCAACGTCGTCGAGTCGATCGTGACCGCGCGCCGGGAGAAGGGGCGCTACACCGACTTCGGCGACTTCCTCACCAAGGTGGACACGGTCGTCTGCAACAAGCGGGTCATCGAGTCCCTGGTGAAGGCCGGCGCGTTCGACTCCCTCAACCACCGGCGCCGCGCGCTCGTGACCGTGCACGAGGCGGCGGTGGAGCAGTACGTCGAGGTCAAGCGCAACGAGGCGATCGGCCAGGACTCGCTCTTCGGTGGGCTCGAGGAGACCGACGACCAGGCCGGGTGGGGCGTCAGTGTGACGATCCCGGACATCGAGGAGTGGGACAAGCAGACGCTGCTCGCCCACGAACGGGACATGTTGGGCCTCTACGTCTCCGACCACCCGTTGATGGGCCTTGAGCACATCCTCGCCAACAGCGCGGACTGCACGATCGGCCGGCTGCTCGTCGACGAGGACCGCCCGGACAACGCCACCGTGACGATCGCCGGGCTGATCACCTCGGTGCAGCGCAAGATCACCAAGCGTGGCGACTCGTGGGCGATGATCACGGTGGAGGACCTCGAGGGCGCGATCGACGTGCTCCTCTTCCCCAGCGCCTACCAGCTCGCGAGCACCCTGCTCAACGAGGACGCGATCGTCACGGTCAAGGGGCGACTCTCCCGGCAGAAGGACCAGCCCGAGCTCCACGGCCAGGAGGTGGGGCTGCCGGACCTGACCGACGGACCGGCGGGCCCGGTCGTCATCACGCTCCCGTCGACCCGGTGCACGCCCCCGGTGGTCGACCAGCTCCGCGACGTGCTCGGCACCCACCCTGGGGTCACCGAAGTACGGTTGCGGTTGATGACCAGGAGCTCCACGACCGTGATGCGGCTCGACGAACGGCTGAGGGTCGCGCCGACGCCCGCTCTCTTCGCTGACCTCAAGGCGCTGCTCGGCCCCCACTGCATGAGCCACACGTGACGGCGGCGAGCCACGACACCGAGACTCCCGACAGCCCGGCCGACCCCCCGGTGGCCACGGCTGCGGTGGTGCGTGACGTCCTGGTGGTCCTCGCCGCCTTCCTCGTCGCGGCGGTGGCCGTGGGGCTGGTCTGGCCGCAGCTGGTGGAGCCGGTGACGGTGACGCGCACGGAGGCGGGGCTCTCGACCGGAGAGGTGGCGCTGAGTCACCAGTTCGACCAGGACGCGTGGTACTCCCTGTTGGGGGGAGGCACCGCGCTGGTCCTCGGTGTGCTCCTCACCCTGTGGCGCCGGACGCGCGAGATCGCCACGCTGGTCGTCGTCGTCCTCGGCGCTCTGCTGGCTGCCTGGGTCTCCTCCGTGATCGGCACGGCCGTCGGCCCGGAGCCGGCCGAGGTGGTCCTCGCCGACGCCGAGGTCGGCACCACCGCCCCCGAACACGTGGAGGTCACGGCGGACTCGGCGTACCTCGCCTGGCCGCTGGGTGCGGTGCTGGGCTCGGTCGTCGTGCTCTGGGCGCCGTCCCGCCGCGGTGAGCAGGAGCAACCTCCCCGAGGCTGACGAGAACCGGCCCGCCGGCGCCGTTCGCGTGGTGCAATAGAGGTCGGCGCCGAGGCGGTGCCGGCTGACCTAGGAGAGCGAACGAGATGTCTGCTGACCGGCCCGACGCGGGCGCCGTCGACCACCTGGAGCCGGGCGGCCGCCCACCGGGACGCAGCCGCCGGCGCACGGCGACCGTCGGCATCGCCGCAGCCGCCGTGCTCGGCGTGGCCGGTGCGGGTGCCTGGGGCGTGGCGCAGTTCCTCGACGGCGGCACCGCCGCGGCCGCCGCGGTGCCCGCGGACGCTCTCGCCTACGTCTCGCTCGACCTCGACCCGAGCGGTGGGCAGAAGCTCGAGGCCGCTCGGACCCTGCGCGAGTTCCCGGCGATCAAGGAGAAGGTCGGCTCCGGGGACGACCTGCGGCGCTGGCTGTTCGAGGCGATCCTCGAAGAGGCGCCGTGCGAAGACCTCGGCTTCACCGACGACGTCGACCCATGGGTCGGCAACAAGATGGCGTTCGCCGTGGTGCCGGGCAAGCCTGGCGAGGAGCCGGTCCCGATGGGTGTCGTCGAGGTGAAGGACGAGGCTGCAGCCGAGGCGGGCGTCGAGAAGATCGCCGCCTGCGACGGCTCGGACGCTCCTGGCACCGCGTTCGTCGAGGGGTTCATGGTCGTCGCCGAGACCGACAAGATCGCCGACGACCTCGCCGCCCAGGTGGGCGACGGGTCCCTCGCCGAGGACGACGGCTTCAACAGCTGGGTCGACGAGGCGGGCGGCTCCGGCATCCTGACCGGCTACGTCTCCGCCGACGCCCCGACGACGATGATGGAGCTCATGGAGGGCGACCTCACCGGCGACCCGATGTCACCGTTCGGAGACCCTGAGGAGCTGCAGGAGGCGTTCCAGGAGTTCGAGGGCGCCGCTCTGTCACTGCGGTTCGACGACGGCGCTCTCGAGGTCGAGCTCGCCGGCGGCGGCGCACCGTCAGAGGTGGCCGGCGAGGGGGACAGCGGCATGGCCGACCTGCCGACGACCACGGCGATCGCCCTCGGCATGACCTTCAGCGACACCGCCGCCCAGGACCTCGTCGACCAGCTCACCGAGGCGATGGGCGAGAAGCAGGCAGAGCAGATGATCCGGGCCGCCGAGCAGCAGACCGGGCTCTCGCTCCCCGAGGACCTCCAGACGCTGATGGGCGACGGGCTGTCAGTGGCGGTGGACGGCTCCATCGACCTCGACGCGTTGATGGCCATGGGCGGGGGTGAGTCCGGCATCCCGGCCGGCGCGCGCATCCTCGGCGACCCCGACGAGATCGTCCCGCTCCTGGAGAAGCTGATCGCCTCGGCCGGCGTCGAGGGACAGGTCTTCGTCGAGAGCGGCGACGGGCTCGTGGCGTTCGGCCTCGACGCCGAGCACGTCGCGTCGCTCGCCGAGGACGGCGGTCTCGGCGAGGAGCCGCAGTTCGAGTCGGCCCTGCCGGACCTCGACGACAGCACCGGCGGCGTCTACGTCGACTTCGACGCGGGCGACTGGCTGACCGAGCTGGCTGACCAGGCCGACGACGCCGAGGTCCGCGAGAACCTCGAGCCGCTCAGCAGCCTGGGGATCACCAGCTGGCAGGACGGCGACGTGGTGCACGGGAAGGTGCGGCTCAGCACCGACTGACCGGCCGGGGAGACGGGCTGGGAGGCGTACGCCCCACGCCGAGTCGTCGGATCCTCGGCCGAATGTCGCGACGGCTCGGCGGGTCAGTTGGGGCTCCACCCGGACCGGGCCACCTCGGTCGCCGGGAGCGACGGCACGGCCCGGATCGCCCGGACCTCCGATCGCATCAGCCGGCGCAGCAGCTCCAGGCGGGCGGCTGCCGTGGGGGACTCGAGGAGCTGCTGACGCTCGCGCAACGTCAGGGAGCAGGTCGCGGCGAGCGCGTAGGAGAGCAGCTCGGGGTCCCGCGGGAGCCCGCCCGTCATGACGTCGTCACCGCGGAGCCGGCTGACGACCGTGCGGTACTCCTCGAACGCCGCAAGCGTGCGGGCCGCCTCCCGCGCGCTGTCGAGAGCGTCGCCCCGGTCGACCGGGAGGTGCTCGACCTCCGCCTGGAGGAACGGCTCGGACGTGTCGGTGGCGAGGACGCGGAGCCGGTGCCGGCCGACCGTCACGATGTCGAAGCGGCCGTCGTCGTACTCCTCCACCGAGGTGAGCTGCATGACGCACCCCGTGCGGTACATCGACCGCAGCTCGTGGGAGCCGACCTCGTAACCCTCCCGGATCGCCACGATGCCGAACAGCCGCTCCGCCGGCCGGGGCTTCTCGAGGAGCCGGCGGACCAGCGCCAGGTAGCGCTCCTCGAAGACATGGAGCGGCACGCTCATGCCCGGGAAGGGCACCATCCCCAGCGGGAAGAGCGGCAGCAGGTCGGCCATGAGCCGAACCTACCCGCCGCGTCCGATTGGCCGCGGCGCATAGCGC
>DASSBB010000112.1:0-18819 GCA_035699145.1 Marmoricola sp. | reverse complement strand
CCAGTCCGACATCGGGAAGTCCAAGGCGCAGTCGGCCAAGGAGTCCATCCAGGAGGCGAACCCGTACGTCGAGGTCGTCCTGCACGAGGAACGGCTCGACTCGACGAACGTCTTCGACGTCTTTCGGCCGTACGACCTCATCGTCGACGGCACCGACAACTTCGCGACCCGCTACCTCGTCAACGATGCAGCCGTCCTGCTGGGCAAGCCGTACGTCTGGGGCTCGATCTACCGGTTCGACGGGCAGGCGTCGGTCTTCTGGGCCGAGCATGGTCCCTGCTACCGCTGCCTCTACCCCGAGCCGCCGCCGCCGGGGATGGTCCCGTCCTGCGCCGAGGGCGGCGTGCTCGGTGTCCTTTGCGCCAGCATCGGCGCCATCCAGGTCAACGAGGCGATCAAGCTCCTCACCGGCATCGGCGAGCCGCTGCTCGGCAAGCTGATGATCTACGACGCCCTCGAGATGGAGTACCGCAAGCTCGGCGTCCGCAAGGACCCCAACTGCGCGATCTGCGGCGAGAACCCGACGGTCACCGGCCTCATCGACTACGACACCTTCTGCGGAGCGCTCAGCGACGAGGCGGCGGAGGCGGCGGCCGACGCCACGATCTCGGTCGGCACCCTCGAGCACTGGCTCAAGGAGCGGGAGAACGGCGAGCGCGACTTCGTCCTCGTCGACGTCCGGGAGCCGAACGAGTTCGAGATCAACCGGATCCCCGGCTCGGTGCTCATCCCCAAGGGCGACTTCCTCAACGGTTCCGCCCTGGAGCAGCTCCCGGCCGACAAGCAGGTCGTCATGCACTGCAAGACCGGCGTGCGGTCGGCGGAGACCCTCGCGATCGTCAAGGGCGCCGGGTACGCCGACGCCGTGCACGTCGGGGGAGGCGTGGTGGCCTGGGTCAACCAGGTCGACCCGTCGCAGCCGTCGTACTGACCTTTCCGGCTGAGCTCAGGACGTGGACTCGGAGGAGTACGTCGAGGCGGTGCTCTCCGTCGTCGAGCGGATCCCCGAGGGCCGCGTCACGACGTACGGCGCGATCGCCGACCACGTGGGACGGGGAGGGCCTCGTCAGGTCGGGCGGGTGATGGCGTTGTACGGCGGGTCGGTGCCGTGGTGGCGGGTCGTCCGGGCGGACGGCTCCCCGCCCGAGTGTCATGAGGGTGAGGCGGTGCAGCACCACCGGGCGGAGGGAACACCGTTGCGGTCCTCCGGGCGGATCGACCTGTCCGCCGCCTTCTGGTCCCCCTGACCCGCCTCCCGCGACGTCATACCGGCTGGTCCCTCCAACGACCGCTCGGTATGACCTCCGGCGGGATCACCGTGGGACGTCATACTCGGTGGCTGCTCGGACGACCGCTCGGTATGACGTCCCGGGTCAGCGGCGGGCGCGGGTGCGGGCGGCGAGGGCGGCGAGCGCCGTGGGGAAGACCTCCGCCGGGGGCGTGACGAGGCCGGCGCCGACCTGGCCGACGCCGGCCTCCTTGCCGGCCATGCCGGTGTTGATCTGCGGGAGGATGCCGGTGCGGCAGACGGCGCTGACGTCGATGCCGGTGGGCGCGCCCTCGAAGTCGAGGACGGGAATCGTCCACCGGGGGTTCTTCGCGAGGGTGATCTCGTGCATCCGCCGGGTCGTGGCGAGCGCGTCGGGGACGGTCCCGCCGACGAACCGGACGATCGCCGGGGCGGTCGCCATCGAGAACCCGCCGATCCCGGCGGTCTCGGTGATCGCGGAGTCGCCGATGTCGGGATTGGCGTCGGCGGGGCCGTAGTCGCCGAGGAAGAGCCCGTCGGCGAGCTGGGCCGGCCCGGTGAACCACTCGTCCCCCGTCCCGGCCACCTGGATCCCGAAGTCGGTGCCGTTGCGAGCCATCGCGACGACCATCGTCGAGCCGTCGATGTCGCGGGCGGCGTCGAGGGCGAGCTTGCAGGCGGGCATCGCGAGGTTGAGGAAGAAGTGGTCGTTGCCCCCGATGAACCGCAGTCCCTCCGCGACGTCGTCGACGGCGTGGCCGGACCCCACCATCGCCGGGGCGAGGTCCCGCAGGAGCATGAGGGTGCCGGCGCGGTTGCGGTTGTGCGCCTCGTCGCCCATCTGGAGCATCTGGGTGAGGATCCCCGTGACGTCGACCGGCCCGGTCGCACGCACCGCGTCGCGCAGCAGCGGGCCGAGCACGGCGGACATCCAGCGCAGCCGGTCGAGCACCTCCGGGGCGTAGGCGCCGTACCGCAGCACCTTGCCGAGCCCCTCGTTGAGCGAGCAGTACGTCCGCCGCCCCGACCCGGGGTCCTCTAGGACGAACATCCACATCGAGGCGGAGACCACGCCGGCCATCGGGCCGACCGCGCTGCGGTGGTGGCACGGCTCGAATGCCACGCTCGAACCGGCCTCGAAGAGCGCGACGGCACCGGTCGGGTCGTCGACGACCCCCTCCAGGGCGGCGGCGCCCATGAGCGCGCCGCGGAGCGGGCCGGACGTGCGCTCCCAGTCGATCGGCGGTCCGGCGTGGAGGAACTGGCCGGGCTCCAGGCCGAGCAGCTCCGAGGCGGGCGCGACGTCGACGAGCATCGCCTGGACGGCGAGCACCGCCTCGACCGCCCGCTGGTTGGCCTCGCGGCGCAGCGGGTCGGTGGCGACCACGGCGAGGTCGTCGGCGGTGCCGTCCATCGGCGGCTGCCAGGAGACCCGCTCGACCGGGACTGCCTGCGCCTCGACGGCGGCCGCAAGGAGGTCGGCGCCGGCGGTGGCGACGGCCGGCGGCGGCTGGGTGGGTCGGTTCATCGGGAGCCCTCCACGAGCTCGACGGCGCGGCGGGCGGCCTGCGCGTTGGACAGGTGGACCTCGGCGCCGGCCGCGGCCAGCGCGGAGGCCTGCCGGGTCAGCCCCTGCGGATCGTGGTCGGTGCCGACGCAGGCGACGACCACGGGCAGCGGACGCCCGGCGGCCGCGATCGCGCGCGAGACGGCCGGGGCCAGGAGGGCAGCCGGGTCCGGCTCGGCACCGTGGCCGAGGACGACGTCGAGAAGCAGTACGCCGGTGGCCGGGTCGGCGGCGAGCCGGGCGAGGTGCTCGAGCCGCAGCGTGGGGTCGATCATCGGGTGCGCCCGGCCCTGGGTCAGCCCGTCGTCGCCGAAGTCGACCATGAGGTGGCCCTCGGCGGTCAGCGACGAGTCGAGGGCGAGCTCCGCCGACAGCGGGATGTTGCTCCGGATCGGCCCGAGCCGCTCGGCTGCGACGATCATCGCCTCGTCGCAGAGCGTGCCGCCGACGAAGAGACCGCGCAGGTAGCCGCTGACCGGCCCGGCGGCCGGCGAGCCCCACCGCGGCCAGGCGGGTTCCGGCCGGCCGAGGGCGGCGAGCACCGAGGCGGCCGCGGCGGTGAGGTCCGGTCGTCCGGGGCCGAGGAGGGCGAGGTCGACCGGGGTGGCGAGGCCGGCGGCGTACTCCTCGAGCGCGCTGGCGACCTCGGGCGCCGGCGGCTTCGAGACGACGACGATGCGGTCGATCGAGGGGTCCGCGTCGAGCCGGGCGAGCGCGGTCCGGGTCGACAGCCCGCCGACGGCGGCGGAGAGGTCGCGGCCGCCCACGCCCAGCGCCGCCCCGACCCCGACGCCGGCGGCGGCCAGCAGGCACATGAGCTGCTGGCAGCCGGTGCCGGACGCCGCCACGATCCCGACCGCGCCCGGCTCGGTGACGTTGGCGAAGCCGAGCCCCAGCCCGCCCACCATCGCGGTGCCGCAGTCCGGCCCCATGACGAGCAGCCCGCGCTCGGTTGCGACCTGCTTGAGGAGCAGCTCCTGCTCGACCGGGACGTTGTCGCTGAAGACCATGACGTCACGGCCCGCGTCGAGGGCGTCCATCGCCTCGACGGTCGCATGGGCGCCGGGCACCGACACCAGGGCCAGCCCGGCGTCGGCGCGGAGGAGCGCGCTGCGGGTGGTGCGGGGCGGCACCTCGTCGTCGCCGGTCGAGCGGCGGGTGGTCGCCGTGAGGGCGGCGGTGACCGCGGCCAGCGCCGGGGCGAGGTCGCCCTCCGTCGTGACGCGCAGGGCCACGACCATGTCGTTCGGCGTGCAGGGGGGTACGTCGAACCCCATCTGCTCGAGCACCTCGAGGTTGAGCGGGGTGCCCATCGCGACCTGGGCGGCGAGCACGCCCGGGACGTCGGCGACCTGGCGGCTCACCTGGAGCAGCGTCACCGAGTCGGCGTACGCGCTGCGGATCTCGACGTGGCCGAACCCGTCGCGGACGGCGGTCATGAGGCGGCTCCGGGGGTGGATGGGGTGGTGGCGGAGGTGAGGGCGGCGAGGGAGCCCAGGACGAGCCCCGCCCCCGAGGTGTCGCCGATGCGCAGCATCAGCTCGAGCGACTGGTCGAGGACGTCGAGGTTGCGGGTGGCCACCCCGATGAGGAGGCTGCGGAACTCCGGAACCCCTTCGCCGCGCGCAGCGCACGCCAGCAGGGTGGCGGAGAGGACCGAGGTCCGTTCGGACGCCGCTAGCGCCACCGTGCTCCGGAGCCTCGGCAGGTGCGGGTGGCGGCAGGCGACCGCGGTGGCGAGCCAGCCGGCCAGCACGTCGTCGCCGACGGGGGTGAGCCCCGGGCCGAGACCGAGGAGCCGCTCGACGACGGCGGCGTCCCCGTCGGCCAGCAGCCGCAGAGCCCCCGGAGGGAGGAGCCCTGACACCGGGTCGAGCCGTTCCTTGACCAGCGTGGCGAGCTGCTCGGCGCCCCAGGCGGTGTCGTCGGCCCCGAGCACCGGAACGGTCGTGTCCACGATGTTGGTGACCAGCACCTCGCAGCCGGGCACGATCACGCTGCCGTCGTGCACGCTCGCGGCTGTCCCCGCCTCGACCTCGGGCAGCCGCGGCAGCAGCGTGCGCACCCCGCAGGGCACCTGGACGGCTCGCGCGGCGAGCACCGCGAGGCAGGCCCCCTCGAGGTCGAGGTAGACGGCGTCGGTCCCTGCGTGGAGGACCGTGGCGGTACGACGCGGACCGGCGACCTGGCCGAGGACCCAGATGGAGGCGGAGCCGACGACGTGCAGGGTCGGGGGAGGGGGCAACGGCACGGCCCCACGCTACTTGGCTCCGAACCGGTCGCCGACTAGCCATCGTTGACAACCGTGGGCTACAAAGGGGCACAACTTGTGACAGCCACCTCCGATTCGAGGTCCGATGACTCCTCCCCGTCAGGTGCTGGAGCGGATCGACACCCTCCACTCCGCCCTCTCCCAGCTCGTCCTCGAAGGGGCGGGGCTCGACCAGATCGCCGCCGAGGTGACGAGCATCCTGGGGGTGGCCGTCGTCGTCACCTCGACCGACGGCCGCGAGCTGGGTGGCTCGCTCACCGAGGACCAGCGGTGCGAGCTGACCGCCGCGGAGCTCGTCGACCCGAGCGGCCGGTTCCGGGTGGAGCGGCTGCGCAGCCAGGACGGTACGGCGGGGGCGGCGCACCACGCCGGCGAGGTGCGCGTGGTGAAGGTCGCGGCGGCCGGCTCCGACCTCGTGCGGTTGGTCTGCGTGAGCCCGGACCGGCCGCTCGACCCCGACGACGTCCAGGCCCTCGAGCGGGCCGCGACGGTGGTCGCCCTGCTCGTCACCCGGCAGCAGGCGGTGGCGGCGGTCGAGAACAAGTACCGCGGCGACTTCCTCCGCGACGTCTTCCTCGGGCGGGCCGGCGACGACCGGTTCGTCGTCGAGCACGCCCGGGGGCTGGGGTGGGACCTCGACCGGCCGGTCGTCGTCGTCAGCGCGGAGGTGGACCCGCCCGCCGCGGCGGAGGAGCCGGTGTCGGCGAAGGTGCGCCGGGAGTGGCAGGACCGGTTCTCGGCGGCGTGGCGGCTGGTCTGCGAGGCCCGCGACCGGTCGATCCCCACCGTGGACTTCTCCTCCGAGGTGGTCGCTCTCATCCCCGTCCCGTCAGCCGGCTCCGACGCCGACCGGGACCGGCTGCTCCGGCACGAGGTCGACCAGGTGGTCGCCGGGGTCGCCGGCGACCGGGGAGGCGGTCGACGCCCCTTCTCGGTCGGGGTGAGCCGGCCGGTGCCGGAGCTCGGCGGGCTGCCCGCGGCGTACCAGCAGGCGCGGCGCGCCACCGTCGTCGGCCGCCGGATCCGCGGCGGGCGCTCGGTGACCTGGTTCGACGACCTCGGGGTGCACCGGCTGATCGCGCTCGTCCCCGACGAGGCGGAGCTCCACGCGTTCGCCGACGACGTCCTCGGTGAGCTGGCCGGCGACACCGACGAGGCGGTCGACCTGCGCACGACGCTCCAGGTGCTCCTGGACACCAACCTCAACGTCGCGGAGGCCGCGCGGCTCCAGTTCTTCCACTACAACACGATGCGCTACCGGGTCGGGAAGCTGGAGCGGCTGCTCGGGCCGTTCACCTCCGACCCGCACCTGCGGCTCGACGTGGCGGTCGCCCTCCAGGTGCTGGAGTTCCGTCGGTGACCGGGGAGGTCACGACACGCCCAAAACGGGCTCACCCGGCTGCGCCGCCGTTGCGGGTCGCGGCGAGTCCACCATGGTGCCGTGCCCCCGGACGGGAGCACGCTGCAGGGACGGCGCCGCGGGACAACCTGTGCCATCGCCGGTGGGAGGTGTTCGGCACTTCTCGCCGGTGTCGGCCCCGGTGGCCCGCACATAGCGTCGGCTGATCTCGGGCGCAGCAGCACGAGCCAACGAGGGAGAGCCCATGTCCATGTTCAAGTGGGACGTCGTCTACGACGGCAAGACCCCGCCGCCCGGCAAGGCGGTAGCCCCCGACGAGCGGCTCTCGTGGGGCCGGACCGTCGGGCTCGGCGCCCAGCACGTGGTCGCGATGTTCGGCGCCACCTTCGTGTTCCCGCTCATCATGGGACTGAACGCCCAGCTCGCGATCATGATGAGCGGCATCGCCACGATCTGCTTCCTGCTGATCGTCCAGGGCAAGGTCCCCAGCTACCTCGGCACGAGCGCCGCCTTCGTCGGCGGCGCTTTCGCGATCTACGGCCAGGGCGGCGACCCCGCCGACGTCACCGGGGCGGTCCTGATCGCCGGCATCGTCCTGGCGCTGGTCGGGGTGCTCATCCACTTCGTCGGGGCCCGGGCGCTCCACCGCGTCCTGCCGCCCGTGGTCACCGGCGCCGTCGTGATGCTGATCGGGTTCAACCTCGCGCCGGTGGTCGCCAACGTCTACTGGCCGCAGGACCAGTGGGTCGCGCTGCTCACCATGGCCGCGGTGATCCTCATGGCTGTCGGGCTCCGCGGGTTCCTGGGCAGGATCGCGATCCTGCTCGGACTGGTCTTCGGCTACCTGGTCTCGTGGCTCTTCGACCAGTTCGGCAAGGTCACCTCGGTGCTTCCCGGCCAGAACCTGCTCGACGCGAACGGCGACCCCTGCTCGCCGGAAGGGACCTACTGCGTCGCCACCGCCTTCGAGCACAGCCGGATCAACTGGGACGGGGTCAGGGCCGCGGACTGGATCGGGTTCCCCCCGGCGAGCGACTTCGCCAACGGGATCGTCGGCTACCACGCCCCCACGTTCAGCTTCGCGTTCATCCTGCTGATGCTTCCCGCGGTCATCGCGCTGATCGCGGAGAACGCCGGCCACGTCAAGGCGGTCGCGGAGATGACCGAGCGCGACCTCGACCCGTACATGGGCCGCGCGATCGGCGCGGACGGCGTCGGCACGGTGATCGCGAGCGCCGTCGGTGGCTCCCCGACGACGACCTACGCGGAGAACATCGGCGTCATGGCCGCCACCCGGATCTACTCCACGGCTGCGTACTTCGTCGCGGCCCTCGTCGCGATCCTCTTCGGCCTCTCCCCGAAGTTCGGTGCGCTGGTCTCCGCCGTACCCGGAGGGGTGCTCGGCGGGATCACGGTGGTCCTCTACGGGATGATCGGGCTCCTCGGCGCGAAGATCTGGACGGAGAACCGGGTCAAGTTCAGCAACCCGGTCAACCTGGTGCCGATCGCCGCTGGGATCATCATCGCGATCGGTGACACCACGCTGACCGTCACCGACGACTTCCAGCTCTCCGGGATCGCGCTGGGGACCATCGTGGTGCTGGTCGCCTACCACGTCGCACGGGCGATCGCGCCGGCCGACCTGAAGGAGGAGGACGTGAACCTCATCGTGGTCGACCGCCCGGGCGTCCAGACGACGGGCACGGGGGCCGACGGAGAGCGCACGAACCGACCGTGAAGCCGGCACCGTTCGAGCTCGCCCGCCCGGCCTCCTTGCCGGAAGCCTTGGAGGCCCTGGCGGCGAACCCGGGTGCCAAGGTGCTCGCCGGTGGCCAGAGCCTGATCCCGCTGCTCTCGATGCGGCTCGCCGCGCCGGGCATGCTGGTCGACATCAACGCGATTCCCGAGCTCGCCTACGTGCGCACCGACGACGACGGCGTCCGGGTCGGCGCCCTGGCCCGGCACGCCGAGGTCGAGGCCGACCCGGACGCCCGTCGCGTCCAGCCGCTGCTCTCCAAGGCGCTGCGGATGGTCGCCCACCCCACGATCCGCAACCGGGGTACGACGGTGGGGTCGGTGGTCCACGCCGACGCGGCTGCCGAGATGCCGGCCGTGCTGGCGCTGCTGGGCGGCGACGTGACCGCCGCGTCGACGGCCGGCAGGCGAACGGTCCCCGCGGCCGACCTGTTCGTGGGGCCCATGGAGTCCTCGCTGCGCCACGACGAGATCGCCACCGAGGCGTTCTTCCCGGCGCTGCGCCCCGGCCAGGGGGTGGCCTGCGAGGAGCTGTCGCGCCGCCACGGCGACTACGCCCTCTGCGGGGTGGCCGCGCTGGTGGACCTCTCCGCCGGCACCACGAAGGCCGGGTACTTCTCCGTGTGCGACGTCCCGACGGTCGTCGACCTGACCCCCGCGCTGGGCGAGGTCGGCACCGAGCCGCTCGACGAGGCTGCTCTGTCCGATGCGGCCGAGCTCGCGCTCGGCTCGTTGGAGCCGGCCGACGACATCCACGCCACCGCCGACTACCGCGCCCAGCTCGCCCGGACGCTGACCCGCCGGGTCGTCGCGGCTGCGCACGCCGACGCCCTCACGAGGAGCACCTCTTGACCGAGTCGCTGCACGCCGTACGCCTCACCGTCAACGGCGTCGCCCACGACGTCGAGGTGCCCGCCCGCCGGCTGCTCAGCGACGCACTGCGCCACGAGCTGCGGCTGACCGGCACGCACGTCGGTTGCGAGCACGGCGTGTGCGGCGCCTGCACGGTCCTGGTCGACGGCCGGCCGATGCGCTCCTGCCTCATGCTCGCGGTGTCCGCGGTCGACGCCGAGATCACGACCGTCGAGGGGCTGGCCGAGCCCGACGGCTCGCTCGGCGCCGTGCAACAGGCGTTCAAGGAGTGCCACGGCCTCCAGTGCGGCTTCTGCACCCCCGGGTTCCTCACGACGATCACCGCGGGGCTGGCGGAGAACCCCGACCCGACCCGCGAGGAGGCCCGGGAGATGATCGCCGGCAACCTCTGCCGGTGCACCGGCTACCAGAACATCATCGCCTCGGTCTGCCGTGCCGCCGAGCTCAGGCGGGGTGACCGGTGACGACGAAGCTGATGGGTGAGAAGGTCCGCCGGGTGGAGGACGCCCGGCTCCTGAGGGGCGAGGGGCGCTACGTCGACGACCTGGCTCCGGGCGCGCTCGAGGTGGCGGTGCTCCGCAGCCCGCACGCACACGCGCGGATCAAGGGCATCGACGTCGACCCGGTGCTCGACGTCGAGGGCGTCGTCGCCGTCTACACCTACGACGACCTCTCCGGGCCGATGGCCGAGCCGCTGCCGCTGCTCATCCCGCACCCCGCGCTCACCCACGGCCGCACGCAGTACGCCTTGGCGAAGGACGAGGTCAACTACGCCGGCGAGGCGGTCGCGATGGTGGTCGCGGAGAGCCGCTACGTCGCCGAGGACGCGGTCGCGCTCATCCGCGTGGACTACGAGGTGCTGCCCCCGGTCGTCGGCATCGACGCGGCCCGGAGGGGCGAGCGGCTGGTCCACGAGGACGTCCCGGGCAACGTCGCCGCCCGGCTCGAGCAGGGCTCCGGCGACGCCGAGGCGGCGATCGCCGCGGCGCCGCACCGGCTGTCGCTCGACCTCACCGTGGAGCGGAGCGCCTCCACCCCGATGGAGGGGCGCGGCACCGTCGCCCGGTGGGACCCCGACACGAAGCGGCTGCTCGTGTGGAGCTCCACCCAGACCTCCACCGGCGTGCGCGCCGCGGTCGCCACCAAGCTCGGGCTCGGCCTGGGTCAGGTCGACGTCATCACCCCCGACGTCGGCGGCGGGTTCGGCGTCAAGATCATGCACCCGTGGCCCGAGGAGCTGCTCGTGCCGATGGCGGCGATGGCGCTCGGCCGGCCGGTGAAGTTCACCGAGGACCGCCGCGAGCACTTCATCTCCTCCGCGCACGAGCGCGGCCAGGTGCAGCACGTCGACGTGGGGTTCGACGAGGACGGCCGGCTGCTCGGGCTCTCCGTCGAGTTCTGGCACGACAACGGGGCCTACACGCCGTACGGCCTGATCGTCCCGATCATCACCTCCACCCAGCTCCTCGGTCCCTACAAGCCCAGGGCCTACAAGGTGGTCTTCGAGAGCCTCTACACCAACACGGTCATCGTCACGCCGTACCGCGGGGCGGGGCGCCCGCAGGGCGTCTACGCGATGGAGCGGACGATGGACGCGATCGCGGCGTACCTGGGGAAGGACCGCACCGAGGTGCGCTCGGTGAACTTCATCCAGCCGGACGAGTTCCCCTACGACCACGGGATGACCTTCCAGGACGGCCGTCCGCTCATCTACGACTCGGGGGACTACCCGGCGTCGCTGGAGAAGCTCAAGGCGCTCGTCGGCTGGGACGAGTTCGAGTCATTCCGACAAGAAGCTCGTGGGGAAGGGCGACGGGTGGGGATCGGTCTCGCCTGCTATGTCGAGGGCACCGGCGTCGGGCCCTACGAGGGCGCGCACATCAACGTCGAGACGACCGGCAAGGTGAAGGTGGCGATCGGGCTCACCACCCAGGGGCAGGGCCACCAGACCGCGTTCGCCCAGATCGTCGCCGACGAGCTCGGCGTGCCGTTCGAGGACGTGGAGGTGACGAGCGGGGACACCCGGCGGATGCCCTACGCCGTGGGCACGTTCGCGTCGCGTGCCGCCGTCATGAGCGGCTCCGCCGTGGCCCTCGCCGCCCGGCAGACGCGGACGAAGGCGCTCCGGATCGCGGCCGAGGCGCTCGAGGCCGCGGAGGACGACCTCGAGATCGTCGACGGGCAGATCCGGGTGAAGGGCGCGCCGGGGACCGGGATCGCCCTCGGCACGGTGGCGGTGCTGTCCAACCCGCTGCGCTACGCCTTCGACGAGGCCTCCAAGCTCGCCACCCAGTTCGTCGTCGGCGACCCCACGAAGCCGCCGGTCGCCGAGGACGACGAGCCGGGGCTCGAGGGGAAGGACTTCTACTCGCCCGAGCGGTCGACCTTCGCCAACGGCATGCACGCCGTGATCGTCGAGACCGACCCGGAGACGGCCGAGATCAAGATCCTCAAGTACGCCGTCGTCCACGACTGCGGCAACCTCATCAACCCGATGATCGTCGAGGGCCAGATCCACGGCGGTGTGGCGCAGGGCGTCGGCGGTGCGCTCTACGAGCGCATGGCGTACGACGCGAACGGGCAGCTGCTCAACGCCTCGTTCATGGACTTCTTGATGCCCTACGCCACGGAGGTCCCCGAGTCGATCGACATCGACCACCTCGAGACGCCGTCGCCGCTCAACCCGCTGGGGCTCAAGGGCGCGGGGGAGGCCGGAGTCATCCCGTCCGCGGCGGTCTTCGCCTCCGCGATCGAGGACGCCGAGGGGATCCCGGTCCGGGCGATGCCGATCTCCCCGTCGGAGCTGTTCGAGCTCCGCCGGACCCACCAGCACGAGGCCGACCAGCACGAGGAGCAGTCATGAGGATCGCCGGAGAGGCCACCCTGCAAGCGCCCCTGGAGGCGGTGTGGGACGCGCTGCTCGACCCGGCCGTCCTCGTGCGGACGATCCCCGGGTGCGAGCGGCTGGAGACGGTCGGCGAGAACTCCTACACGATGACCGTGACCGTCGGGGTCGCCGCGATCCGCGGCACCTACGCGGGGGCGTGCACGATCACCGACCTCCACCCCCGTGAGTCCCTCAAGCTGAAGGCCGAGGGGGCAGGCGCACCGGGCACGATCGCCGCCGACGTCGACGTGCGGTTCTCCGCCAACGACGACGGCACCACGACGCTCCACTACGACGCCGAGACCGTCGTCGGCGGGATGATCGGCGGGGTCGGCCAGCGGATGCTCAGCTCGGTGAGCCGCCGGCTGGCCGGTGAGTTCTTCCTGGCGATCGAGAAGGTGCTCATGGGCGGGCCGGTCCCCGCCGCGGAGGCCCCGGCCGCGGAGCCCCCCGCCGCCGGCGTCTTCACCGCGCCTGCCAAGGCGGCTCCGGTCTCGTCCCAGCGGGAGTTCCTCACCGGCGTCGCGGTCGGCGCCGGGCTGGTCGCCCTCGGGGTGGCCCTCGGCGCCGTGGCAGGTCGGCGCCGGTGACCCTCGACCACTTCTCCTCCGCCCGCTCGATGGCGGCGGCGGTCCGGAGTCGCGACATCTCGGCCCGTGAGCTGCTCGAGCTGCACCTGGCGCGGATCTCCGCCGTGAACGGCGCCGTCAACGCGATCGTCTCGCTCGACGAGGAGCGGGCGCGTCGCTCGGCAGCGGCCGCCGACGAGCAGCTCGCGGCGGGTGGTCCGGTCGGACCGCTGCACGGGCTGCCGTTCGCCTTCAAGGACACCCACTCGGTGGCCGGGTGGCGGACCACCTTCGGCTCGCCGGTGCGCGCGGACCACGTGCCCGACGCCGACGAGCTGCTCGTGGAACGGGTCCGCGGCGCCGGCGCGGTCGTCATCGGGAAGACCAACGTGCCGGAGTTCGCGGCCGGCTCGCACACCTTCAACCCGGTCTTCGGCACCACGCTGAACCCCTGGGACCTCACTCGCTCGGCGGGCGGCTCCTCCGGCGGCGCCGCGGCCGCGCTCACGAGTGGCTTGGTGCCGCTCGCCGACGGCAGCGACATGGGCGGCTCGCTCCGCAACCCGGCTTCCTTCTGCAACGTCGTGGGGCTGCGGCCGTCGCTCGGCCGGGTCCCGGAGTGGCCCCTCTACAACGCCTGGGAGACGACCTCGGTCGGCGGCCCGATGGCCCGCTCGGTGTCCGACCTCGCGCTGCTGCTGTCCGTGCTCGCCGGCCCCGACAAGCGGGTGCCGAACGCCCTCTCCGAGCCGGGCACGACCTTCGCGCCGCCGGTCTCCGGGGCGCTCTCCGGCCTCCGGGTGGCGCTCTCGGTCGACCTGGGGGGTGCCTTCGAGGTCGATGCAGCCGTCGGGGCGGTCGTCGAGTCGGCCACCTCGGTCTTCGCGGCCTCGGGCGCAGCCGTGAGCGCGTCGTACCCCGCCTTGCCGGAGGCGGAGGACACCTTCCGCACGCTGCGCGCCTGGCACCTGCACGCGAAGCTCGGGTCGCTGCTCGCCGAGCACCCGGACGGGTTCAAGAGGTCGCTCGCCGACAACATCCGGGCGGGCGAGCCGCTGACCGGGGCGGACGTGGCGCGTGGCTACCGGCAGCGGACCACGCTCGGCCAGCGGATGGTCGACTTCTTCACCGACCACGACGTGCTCGTGATGCCGGTGAGCCAGGTGCCGCCGTTCCCCGCCGACCAGGAGTTCCCGACGTCGGTCAACGGTCGCCCGATGGGCAGCTACCTCGACTGGATGCGCTCGGCGTACTTCGTCACGGTCACCGGCTGCCCCGCGATCTCGGTGCCGGCCGGGTTCACCCCGGACGGGCTCCCGGTCGGGATCCAGGTCGTGGCGCCCCACAACCAGGAGCGGCGGCTGCTCGAGGTCGCGTTCGCGTTCGAGCAGGCGACCCGGTACGGCGAGCGACACCCGCCGCTCTGAGCGCCGGCCGCTGGCCCGCGGGCCGCGACGGCCGCTGGCCCGCCGAAATTCGTCCGTACGGATCAACTTGGTCATGTTCCCGGCTGATCCCGCGTGAATCGCGTCCGGACGGACGAATCTCGACGAGCCGGGCCTCCGCGTGCGATCCGGCCGGCGGGGCGGCGTACAAGATCGCGCACCCGCTCCCGACTCGGCGCCCGAACAGCTGAACGCGCCGTCAGGACAGCGCAGGTGCGCGACTCTCGACGTCGGAGGCGGCGTACGGCGAGCCGCCGCGGGTACGACGACGGGCCGGTGTCGAGGACCGGCCGGCCGGGTAGGGCTCGGTCATGTCCGATCCCAGCAGCGACGGCCTCGTCAGCGGCCCGCCCCACGAGCCGACCGCGCCGACCGCGGCCACGCCCCCTGCGCAGGAGCGGGGGGACCCGTCCTGCGACCACGACTGGACCGTCGTCAACCGCGACGAGAACCGGATGGTCCACAAGTGCCCGAAGTGCGGGGGCGACGCGTCGCGAGTGAAGCCGGAAGAACCGTCAGAACCCGAAGTCGCCGCCGCCGAAGTCGAACCCGCCGCCGAAGTCACCGCCGCCGTCGCCGCTCCCGAAGTCGTACCCGCCGCCGTCCCCGCCGCCGTCGCCGCCGTAGTCACCGCCCCCGTCGCCGCCGTCGCCCCCGCCGCCGTCCCCGAAGTCACCACCGCCGTCGCCGCCCTCACCGGTGTCGAACCCGTCCGTCGGGGTGCCGTCCCAGGACGAGGAGAGCAGCCCGCCGAGCATGAAAGCCGGAAGCAGCCCGGTGGCGGCGTACATCCCGAAGTAACCCATCGCCCAGGGTGAGTACGCCGGGCCGGCGTTCCAGTAGGGGACCCGCCCAGCGCCCTGCGGCACGGTGCGGACGTCGGGCTCGGCGCCCTGGGCCACCCGGTCGGCGTCGGCACCGCAGACCGGGATCCGGCGCGACTGACCACCCGGGGGTGCCCAGTCGAGGTCGGTCGTCGAGGGCCCGTGCGATGGGTTGAAGAAGCACGGCGGTCGCCGGGTCGGCAGCGGGCGTCCCTCGCGGCGCGCACGGACGCACGCGACCGCGTAGCGGCCGTCCTCCAGGGCGGTCGTCACGTGCCGCACGTCCTCGGGCCCCTCCACCATCTCCAGCGCCCGCTTGGCCGACTCGTAGGAGTCGAGGGCGCGCTGCCAGTCCTGGAGCATCGCCTCGTCGGACGGCGCCACCTGCACGTCGAGGTCGAGCCGCTGCAGCTCCTCGCCGAAGCGGGTGACGTCCTCCTCGGCGGCTCGGCGCGACGCGTCGAGGTCGGCCGACGAGACCTGCCGCCGGGAGCGTCCCGCGGTGACCGACTTCGACCTCGACTGCACGAACCAGTACAGGACGACGACGACGAGCAGGACGACCAGCAGCTCCATGGTCCGAGGCTACTCGGCGGTCCGTGGCGGGCGGGCTACGAGCCCTCTTCGAGCACCGAGGCGTCGATGCCGAGCGAGCTGAGCACGCCCGCGTCTGCCTCGGTGTCGATCGTCAACGGCAGCACGCAGGCGACCTGCAGTGCCCGGTCGTGCTCCCCCTGCGACCGAAGCGCCTGGACCACTGCCTCACGTTGCGCGTTCATCTTCCAACTCCCTCCGGAGGGAGCGCTACCCACCGCCTCCCTGTGTCAACCGTCACAGGCAGGAAGTGACAACAGGGCGGAGGTTCGTTGGGTGGAGTTGCCGTCGCCGTCGTACGCCGCGCGCGGCTTGAATCGCAGGGTGACTGACGAGCGCACGATCCGGATCGGCATCGACACCGGCGGGACCTTCACCGACGTCGTGGCGTTCGACGAGAGGACCGGGGAGCTCGTCACCACGAAGACGCCCTCGACGCCGAGCAACCCGGCCGACGGCTTCATGGCCGGCATCGAGAAGGTCCTCGGACTGATGGGGCTCGACGCGACGGCCGATGCCGGCAGCCGGATCGCCGCGGTCAGCCACGGCACGACGGTCGCCACGAACCAGCTCCTCGAGGGGAAGGTCGACCGGCTCGGGTTCGTCACGACCGAGGGGTACGACGCGATCCTCGAGATCGCCCGGCAGAGCGTCCCGGACGGCTACGGGAACTCGTACTTCTGGGTGAAGCCCGACCGGATCGTCCCCCGCCACCTGGTGAAGAGCGTCGGCGGCCGCCTCGACCACACCGGCGCCGAGCTGCGGCCGTTCGACGAGGCGGGTGCGCGCACGGTCGCCCGCTGGTTCCGCGACCAGGGGATCGCGACGCTCGGCGTGTGCTTCCTCCACGCCTACGCGAACCCGGCCCACGAGGAGCGGATGCGGGACGTGCTGCGCGAGGAGCACCCGGACGCGGTGGTCTCGATCTCCAGCGAGGTGCTCCGGGAGTACCGCGAGTACGAGCGCTCCATGACCACCCTCGTCGACGCCGCGGTGAAGCCGAAGCTGTCGCGCTACGTGGGGAACATCAAGGCGCGGCTCGACGCGTACGTCGACTCCGCCGACGGCGTCCCCTTCTACGTCATGAAGTCCAACGGCGGGGTGCTCTCCGCCGACGAGGTGGTCCACCAGCCGATCACGACCGTCCTCTCAGGGCCGGCGGCCGGCGCGCTCGGCGCGGCGCTGATCGCGCAGGTCGCGGGGTTCGACCGGGTGCTCACCTGCGACGGCGGAGGGACGTCGACCGACGTCAGCGTCGTCGTGGACGGCGAGCCGACGCTGACGACGGAGGGGAGCGTCGGCGTCTACCCGAGCAAGATCCCGATGATCGACGTGGTGACCGTGGGCGCCGGCGGCGGCTCGATCGCCTGGCTCTCCCCGGAGGGCACCCTCAAGGTCGGTCCGCAGTCGGCGGGCGCCGATCCGGGCCCGCTCTGCTACGCCAAGGGCGGCACCGACGTCACGATCACCGACGCGCACGTCGTGCTCGGCCGGATCCCGCCGCACCTGCTCGGCGGCGAGATCCCGCTCGACGTCGACGCCGCGCGGAAGGGGATCGAGCAGCTCGCCGCGCGGTTGGGGCTCACCCCGGAGCACTGCGCTTCCGGCGTGCTCGAGATCTCCGCGTGGAACCAGGCGAACGCCCTTCGCCAGATCACCGTCAAGCGCGGCCTCGACGTCCGGGACTTCACGCTGACCACGTTCGGCGGCTCCGGCTCGCTCCTGCTCTGCCGCCTCGTCGACGTCCTCGACCTGCCGGCGGTGCTCGTCCCGCCCAACCCCGGCAACGTGTCGGCGTTCGGGCTGCTCACCGTCGACGTGAAGAACGACTACGTCCGCACGTTCGTGTCGCTCCACGAGAACCTCTCCGGCGAGACGCTCGCCGCGGTGTACGACGAGCTGGGTGCCCAGGCCGCTTCGGCGCTGGCCAAGGAGGGGTTCGACGAGGGGCGGCGCCGCTTCGTGCGGACCGCTGACCTGCGCTACTTCGGCCAGGCGTTCGAGGTCCGCGTGCAGGTCCCTGAGGGGCCCTTGGACCAGGCGGTCCTCGACCGGGTCGCCGACGACTTCCACGCCGAGCACCGGGCGCTCTACGGCTACGACTTCTCCGGCGATCCCACCCAGCAGGTCGAGTGGGTGAACCTGCGGGTCTCGGGGATCGGCCCGATCCAGCGGCCCGACATCGTGGCGGAGGAGCCGGCCGGCGGCTGGACCGCCTCGGTGAGGAGCCGTCGCCCGGTCTGCTACGACGCCGCCGAGGGGTACGTCGACACGCCGGTCTTCTGGCGACCCCAGCTCGTCCCCGGAACGACCGTCCGCGGCCCGGCGGTGATCGAGGAGTTCGGCTCGACGGTGCCGCTCCACCCCGGCTTCGTCGCCCGCGTCGACCGCTACCGCAATCTCATCGTGACGAGGGAGCAGGGATGACCACGACGGACTCGCGCCGGGCGCCGACCGCGTTCCCGTTCGGCAGCCTGACGGCGGACGCGGGGGCGTCCGCGGACCCGGTGCTCGTGGAGATCGTCCAGGGCAGCCTGGCGTCGGTCGAGATGGAGGTCGAGACGGCCATCGCCCGCACCTCGCGGAGCCCGATGATCCGCGACGCCCACGACTTCCGCGCCGGCATCCACGACCGGCTGCTGCGCAAGCTGACCGGCCGCTCCTACTCCGCGCTCGTGCACCCGGTCGCCCGGGACTTCCCGCTGTCGGAGATGAAGCCGGGCGACGTGTTCTTCCACAACGACGTCTACCGCTCCGAGGGCGGGATCGGCCACCTCCCTGACCTCTGCGTGACGGTGCCGGTGTTCAGTGACGGCCAGGTGGTGGCGTTCGTCCAGGCGTTCGGCCACCACGACGACATCGGCGGCGCCGTACCCGGCTCGATGCCGAGCCACGCCACCAGCGTCTTCGAGGAGGGGCTCATGGTGCCCCCGATCAAGCTGTGGGACGCCGGGATCCCCAACCGGGCGGCGCTGGCGATCATGACCCGCAACTCGCGGATGCCCGAGTCGCTCGCCGCCGACCTCGACGCCGAGTGCTCGGCGTGCCTCATGGGTGCTCGGCGGCTCGGCGAGCTGTTCGACCGGTACGGCCGCGAGACCGTCGAGTCGTGCTTCGACGCGATCATCGACCGGACGACGCAGACCTACCGGCGGGAGATCCTCTCCAAGATCCCGGTCGGCACGTGGGTCTGGGAGGACTACGCCGAGCACGACGGCGTCGACGAGCCGCAGCTGCACACCCAGCGGATCACGCTGACGCGGACGGCGGCCGAGGACCCGGACGGGGAGCGGCTGGTCCTCGACTTCGGCGGCACGAGCCCGCAGGCGAAGGGGCCGATCAACCACTGCGGGGACTACAGCGACGGGGTCTTCCTCAAGAAGTGGCTGGCCCCGATCCTCCGCAACCTGGCCGACACGCCTGA
>DASSBB010000111.1:0-31219 GCA_035699145.1 Marmoricola sp. | reverse complement strand
CGACGGGCCTGCTGGACCGCCTCGTCCTCCTCCGGCGACAGCGGCTGGTCGGCCTGCCACCGGGTCACGCTCTTGGCGTAGGTGCGAGCGTCGCTGCGCCCGTGGATCGAGGTGAGGACGATCCCGTCACCGCCGGCGTCGAGGAGGGCGAGCGACCAGGAGAGCCGGCCGCCCATGTCGCCGAACGCGTCGTACCGCACGACGCTCGGGCGGCGCAGCGAGGTCGCGGCGTCGTCGCGCAACCGGCCGACCTCCTCACGCAGCCCGGCGACGTCGGTCGGCAGCGGGCCGGACCCCGCTCGCCGGGCGCCGGCACGACGGAGCGCGACGAGTGCGACCACGAGGGCGGCGACCGAGACGACGGCCAGCAGGAGCACGAGGGTGGTGAGCGCGGAGTTCGACATGGCGCGGCCAGCCTAAGGTCGCCGCCGGTGCACCGCGCTCAGGCTCGCGGGGAGCCGGCGCGGAGCCGGTGCAGCCACTCCTGCGCGTCCTCGAACTCGGCGTCGGTGGTTCCGGGGCGGATCGTCGGGGCCTTGCCGTCGTGGCGCTCGTAGGAGCCGAGGAACCGGACGTCGGCGCAGACCCGGCGGAGCCCCATCAGCGCTTCGCCCACCCGGCGGTCGGCGACGTGCCCCTCCGCGTCGATCGAGAAGCAGTAGTCACCGAGCGCGTGGCCGGTCGGCCGCGACTCGATCCGGGTGAGGTTCACCCCACGCATCGTGAGCTGGTCGAGGATCTCGAGGAGCGCGCCGGGGTGGTCCTCCCTCATGAAGGCGACCAGGCTGGTCTTGTCACGCCCGGTGGGCTCCGCCGGCGGCCCCGGCCGGGAGACGAGGACGAACCGGGTCACCGCGTCGGGGTTGTCGCCGATCCCTTCGGCGATCGCCTCGAGGGCGTAGTGGTCGCCCGCGAGCGGCGCGGAGATCGCCGCCTCCCACGGCGGGTCGGCCGGCCCGTCGGCCAGCGCCGCCGCGGCGGCGGCCGTCGAGGAGGCGTGGACCACCTCCGCCTCGGGCAGGTGGCGGGCCACCCAGGCGCGCGTCTGGGCGGCGGCGTGCGGATGGGTCCCCACCCGGCGTACGTCGGTGAGCGTCGTGCCCGGCCGCACCAGCAACGAGAACGCGACCGGCACTGTCATCTCGGCGAGGATCATCAGCGGCTCGCCCTGGGCGAGCTCGTCGAGGGTGACCGGCACGGAGCCCTCGACGGAGTTCTCGATCGGGACGACGGCCCGGTCGGCGTCACCGGCCCGCACCGCGTCGAGCGCGACCGTGACCGTGGCGCAGGGGACGAGCTCCGCCTCGGCGGTGCCGGGGAGCGAGCGGAGCGCCTGCTCGGTGAAGGTGCCCTCGGGACCCAGGTAGGCGTAGCGAGGCGGGGCAGTCGACTCTGGCACGCGCCCAGGGTAGTGCGCGTCCTGGCAGCCGACTCGGGCCCTTCGGCAACCGACGCCGGGTTCAGCGGCGGCGGCCGATCAGCGCCAGGAGCTTCGTCTGCGCGTCGGCGTCCTCTGGTACGTCGACGTGGCCGCCGAACTGACCGCTGGCCCGCAGGACGTCCTCCATCGGAGCCATCCCGTCGTAGAGCTCCCGGCACCTCCCCTCGTCCAGCGTGTCGTCCTGGCCGGTGGCCCGGGCGAGGTCCCAGGCGTGCATGAAGACGTCGGCGGTGTAGAACCGGTCGACCGCCTCGGGCAGCGGCACGTCGCCGGTGTGCGGGTTGCTGAGCACCAGGTCGGCGGTGGCCGGGTCGTCGAGCAGCGCCTGGACGTTGTCCCGGTGGGCTGTCCACGCGGCCACCGGGTCGTCGTCGGCCGAGGGGACGGCCGGGAGCCGGACGCCCGCTCCCGAGGAGAGGAACGCCGGGAACCACTCGACGAGGTGGCGGACGACGTCGCGGGCGCGCCACCCCTCGACGGGGGACGGTGCGTCCCAACCGTCGGGGGGCACGGCCTCGACCCGCTCGGTGAACACAGCCGCCCACCGGGCGTGCGACTGGGCCGGGGTCACCCGTCCTCCGCGAGGAGCTCGTCCAGCCGCTCGTAGCTCTCGTTCATGCCACCCTCCATGCCGCTGGCGAGGAAGGCGTCGCGAGACTCGACGGAGTGGACCACCGAGACGACCCGCATCCGGGTACGCCCTCCGGGGAGCTCCTCGAGCGTCATCTTGTCGAAGCTCGGGCTCTCCGGAGCGCCGTCGAACCCGAACGTCTGGATGACCAGCTCGCCGGGACGGGCGTCGTGGACGACGCCCCAGAAGCCGTACACGCTGCCGTCCTCGTCGATGTGGCGGTAGCGGTACGAGCCGCCGCGGACGATGTCGTACTCGTCGATCTCCATCTTCAGCCGGCGGGGACCCAGCCACTGCTGCACGAGGTCCGGGTCGGTGTGGGCCCGGTAGACGCGGTCCGGCGGGGCGTCGAACTCGCGGGTGATCTCGATCGTCGGCTGCCCCTCCGGGGCGACGAGCGCGGTCTGGTGGGTGGTCGCGGTCATGATGCTGCTCCTTCACTGCGTCGGTGTTCATGCGGCTCTTCCTCGGCGGCCATCCGGTCGAGCACGGCGTCGAGCCGCTGGTAGCGCTCCTCCGCCTCACGGCGGCGTCGCTCGATCCATCCGGTCATGAGGTCGAGGACCTCGGCGTCGAGATGGCAGGGGCGCCGCTGCGCCTCCTTCGTACGGCGGACCAGGCCGGCGTCCTCGAGCACCTTGAGGTGCTTGGAGACTGCCTGCACGGAGACGTCGTACGCCGAGGCGAGCTCGGTCAGCGTGGCGTCCGAGACCGCCAGCCGCGCGACGAGGTCGCGCCTCGTCGGGTCGGCGAGCGCCCCGAACACCCGGGAGAGCCGCTGCTCGTCCATCTCGTCACCGTCCTCAACCTTCTGGTTGAAGACACTAGCGCGGGCGCCCCGCGAGGTCAACCATCTGGTTGAAGAAGGTCATGACCGGTCCGGACCAGGGTGCTCTCCGACGAGGAGCTCCGCCCGGGGACGAATTCGGGAGCTTTTCGTCGGACAGCGATCGGTTGGGTAGGCATGGGTCATGGAGACCACGACGCTGCACCTGCACACCGGCGACCGCGAGGTCGTCCTCGACCTGACGCGCGAGTGCGAGGGGTTCGTCGGCCGGCAGGACGACGGGCTGCTCCACGTCTTCGTCCCGCACGCCACCGCGGGCATCGCGATCCTGGAGACCGGTGCCGGCAGCGACGACGACCTGCTCGCCGCGCTCGGTGAGCTGCTCCCTGCCGACGACCGCTGGCGGCACCGGCACGGCAGCCGGGGGCACGGCCGGTCGCACGTGATGCCGGCGCTCGTCCCGCCGTACGCCACGGTGCCGGTGGTCGCCGGGCGACTGGCACTCGGCACCTGGCAGAGCATCTGCCTGGTCGACCTCAACGTCGACAACCCGGACCGTGAGGTGCGGCTCTCGTTCCTCTCCGGGTGAGCCGTGCGGCGACGAGCGAGAAAGGCCCCGTCACCGAGGGGGTGGCGGGGCCTTCTCGTCCGTGCGGGCTAGCTCTTCGGGTAGGCGCTCTCCTCGAGGTTGACGCCGTTGGACGAGGAGTCGCCCTTGACCTTGCTCGCCGCGGAGTCCGCGGCTCCGGACACCTTGTCCTTGACGACCGGAGCAGCTTCCTTGGCCGCGTCCGCGGCCTTGTGCGCGGTCTGCTGGACCTTGGGGTTGCTCTTGACCTTCATGGCCATGCCCCGGATCTGTTCGTAGCGCTGGCGTCCTGCCCGGGCGCCCAGGACGTAGCCGACTCCGCCGGCGACGATCGCGGTCAACTTCTTCATCTTCAGTTCCTTCCTGGTGACGTGCTGGTCGAGCCGGCCCCGGTGGCGTCGTCGGTGCGACCGGCCGACTGGCCGGGCACCTGCCGAACGGTGTCGCCGTACTGCGCGGCGACCTCGCCGTCGGGATCGGCCTGCTCGCGGATCGAGCGTCCCATCTTGATGTCCTTCTGCTCCTTCTCCCGCGCCTTCTCGATGTTGCGGGTGTCGCGAGCGGGCAGCTGCAGCTCCTCCTCGGCGGGGATGCCGGCCTGGAGCTCCCGGCCCCGCTCGAGCTCGGAGTCGATCTCGGCGCCGAGGAGCAGGGCGAGGTTGGTGATCCACAGCCACAGCAGCGCCACGATGACGCCGGCGAGGGAGCCGTACGTCTTGTTGTAGTTGCCGAAGCTCGCAACGTAGAACGCGAACGCCACGGAGGCGAGCACCCAGATCACGATCGCGAACCCCGCCCCCACCGAGATCCAGCGGAACTTCGGCTGCTTGATGTTGGGAGTGGCGTAGTAGAGCACGGCGACGGCGAGCATCACCATGACGAGCAGCACCGGCCACTTGGCGATCGACCACACGGTCACGGCCGTCGAGCCCAGCCCGATGGTGTCGCCGATGGACTCCGCGAGCTTGCCGGAGACCACCAGCATCGCCAGGACGAGCGCCGAGAGGACGACCGCCACCAGGGTGATGATCAGCATCCACGGGCGGAGCTTCCAGAACGGCCGTCCCTCGTCGATCTCGTAGATCCGGTTCATCGCGCGGCTGAACGCGCTGACGTAGGCCGAGGCCGACCAGAGGGCGCCGGCGATCCCGATGATGAGCGTCAGCCCCGCGCCCTGCGACTGGGCGAGGTCCCTCAGCACGGGGGTGAAGGTCTTCAGCGTGTCGTCGCTGACCAGCGGCTTCATCACCTCTTCGAGCTTCGTCACCGCCTTGTCGGCGTCCATGACGACACCGACGAGGGAGAGCAGCGCCAGCGCCGCGGGGAACATCGCCAGCACCGCGTAGTAGGTGAGCCCGGCCGCCTGGTCGGTGCACTGGTCCTCGCTGAACTCACGCATGACCTTGCGGCCGACGTACTTCCACGATCGCTTGTGCAGGTCGGACGGGCCTTCCGGCTTCCCGGGGTGGTCCGGGTCCGGCATGGAGTCCTGGTCCTTGCCCAGCCCCTTGATGTCGCTCATCGACGGCTCCTCAGCAGCATTGCGGTCACCGCCATGGCGAGCACCGCGGCGGCGGCCGCGACGACGTCCGGGTTGGCCCTGTTCTTCACGTCGGCCTTGACCTCGTCGACCTTGGCCTGGGCCTGCGCCTTGACGTCGAGCTTCGCCGAGAGGGCGTCGATCGTGCCGGCCAGCCGCTCGCGCTTGACCTCGATCTCCGCCTCGATCTCCTCGGGTGTCTTTGCCCGCTCGGGGGCGCCACTGCCGGCCGCGGTGCTCATCGGTGGTCCCCCTTCACCGTGGCGACGTCCTGCTTGATCCCGTCGATGGCCCGCTCGGGCTTGGGCGCGCCCGCCTCGGCCACCTTCTTCTTGCCCATCAGGGCGGCCACGCCGGCGGCGGCGAACAGCACCGCAGCCACGATCAGCGCCGCGGCCCAGGCGGGCAGCACGAGGTCGAGGAGGAGGACGAACGTCGCGAGCAGCACGGCGAGCCCGAAGAATCCGAGCAGCCCGGCCGCGGAGAACATGCCGATGCCGATGCCGGCGCGCTTGCCCTTCTCCGTGACCTCTGCCTGGGCGAGCCGCAGCTCGGAGCGGATCAGGTCGGGAAGCTGCGTGCTCAGCTGGGAGACGAGGGTGCCGAGCGAGGCGTCCTCGGGGTGGTCCACCGGCGCGCCGGTGTACGTCGGTTTCGACTGGGTGCTCATGCCCGCAGCGTCTCCCGGTGTGGAAGGGTGCAAACCATGCGAGAGGTCGACGTCGAGGGGCTCGAGAGCGCGCTCGCGGACGGCGCGGTCCTGGTGGACGTGCGCCAGCCGCAGGAGTACGCCGAGGCGCACGTGCCGGGCGCGGTGCTCGTCCCGATGCAGGAGCTCGTGTCCCGCATCGGCGAGCTGGACAAGGAGCAGCCGGTGTACCTCATCTGCCGGGTCGGCAGCCGCAGCGCCGCGGTGGCCGAGTTCCTCGTCGCCCAGGGGTACGACGCCGTCAACGTCGCCGGCGGCACCGCCGACTGGGTCCGTTCCGGCCGCGCCTACGACCAGGGGCTCTAGATGGCGTGCCTGGGACCGTTCACGCTCGAGGTGCTGGAGACGCCGACCCTCGGCGACCGCAGCTACCTCGTCCACGACGGCACCGTCGCGTTCGTCGTCGACCCCCAGCGCGACATCGACCGGGTCGAGGCGCTCCTCGACGCGCACGACGTGCGGCTGCTGGCCGTCTTCGAGACCCACGTCCACAACGACTACCTGACCGGCGGGCACGCGCTCGCCGGGCGACGCGGGGCGGCGTACCTCCTCAACGGCGACGACGACGTGGCGTTCGAGCGCACGCCGCTCGGCGACGGTGAGACGGTCCCGGTCGGCGACCGGATGCGGGTGACCGCGCTCGCCACGCCGGGGCACACCTTCACCCACCTCGCCTTCGCCCTCACCGACACCGACGGTGACCTGGGCCGGGCGCTGGCCGTCTTCTCCGGGGGGTCGCTGCTCTTCGGCGCGACCGGCCGCCCGGACCTCCTCGGCGCGGAGCACACCGACGAGCTGGCCCACTCCCAGCACCGCTCGGCGCACCGGCTCGCCGCGCTCCTGCCCGAGTCGGCCGAGCTCCTCCCCACCCACGGGTTCGGCTCGTTCTGCGCCGCCACCCAGTCCGGCGACGCGACCGAGTCGACGATCGGCCGGGAGCTGCGGACGAACCCCGCGCTCACGCGGTCCGAGCAGGAGTACGTCGACGAGATCATCGGCGCGCTCGACGTGTGGCCGGCGTACTACGTCCACATGCCCCTCGCGAACGCCGCGGGACCGTCCGCGCCGGACCTGGGGCTGCCGGGCCGTGCCGACGCTGCCGAGCTCCGGCGCCGTCTCGAAGCCGGTGAGTGGGTGGTCGACCTCCGGAACCGACGGACGTACGCCGCTGGCCACCTGCCGGGCAGCTACAACTTCGAGGTCGACGGGAGCTTCGCGACGTACCTCGGGTGGCTGATCACCTGGGGCACGCCGGTGACGCTGCTGGGCGAGTCGGCCGACCAGGTGGCCGAGGCACAGCGGGAGCTGGTCCGGATCGGCATCGACCGTCCCGCGGCCCACGCCACCGGCACGGTCGAGGAGTGGACCGACCGGCCCGCCACCTTCCCGACCGCCACCTTCGGCGAGCTCGCCCGGGTCCGCCACCACCGCCCGGTCGTCGTGCTCGACGTGCGCCGGGACCCCGAGCACACCGAGCGCCACATCGAGGGCGCCGTCCACCTCCCGCTGCACGAGCTGTTGCCGCGGGTGGAGGAGCTTCCGGACGGCGAGGTGTGGGTGCACTGCGCCAGCGGCTACCGGGCGAGCATCGCGGCCTCGCTCCTCGCCGCCGCCGGCCACCGAGTGGTCGCGGTCGACGACGACTTCGACAACGCGGCGGAGGCGGGGCTGCCGGTCGTGGGCTCCTGAGAGCGCCACAGCAGTCCTCGCCACGCGACTGGCGGCTCAGGTCGAGGCCACTCGCTCCCGCCAGTAGCCTGGCCGACGCTTCGCGTGAGCTACCGCGATGATCGTGAGCACGTCGTCGTGGACGAAGTAGACGACTCGATGCGGGAAGTCGCTGACACCCTTGGATCGCATCAGCGGCTCACCGCCCCAATCCGGGCCAAACCGCCCACGACTCCGGAAGGTCCACCGCCGAGTCGATCGCAGCACGCACGGCAACCTCGAACCGCTCACCCATCCCGATCTCACGCTCGTCGTACCAGTCGACGTCGGCGAAGAACTCGGCTCGTGCCTCCGGATGGAAGTCGATGCCGAGGGTCATGCGTGACGCGCGTCCTGTCGAGCGACTCGCCGCTCGGCCAGCTCCGTGAAGACATGCTCACCGGGAATGGTCTCGACCTTGCCGCTGAGGATGTCGTCCGCCCGAGTGGAGACCTCGTCGGTCCACGCCTGGTCGATCGTCTCCTGGTCGACGACCTCAACTGATTCCAGAAGTCGCAGGGCCAGGTCCTTGCGCACCGAAGGAGGCAGTGCCAATCCCGCCTCGTAGAACTCCGATGCACTCAGCGTCACGAGAGCAGTCTACGTGTCGCCGCCGCCGGCCACCGGGTTGTCGCGGTCGACGACGAGCTCGACAACGCGGCGGAGGCGGGGCTGACCGTGGTGGGCTCCTGACCAACCGCCGAATTCCGTCCACGTGGACGGAGTTCCGGCGGGACAGGTAGGGGGACGGGCGACATTCTCGTCCGAGCGGACGAAATTCGGCGTGGCGGCGAGCGATCCGGGCACCAGTACGCCGCGACGGTTGGCGTGGCGCCCACCTGGAGACGCTCATGGGCGTCAACCGACATCGATCCCGGGAGGTTCCCATGACCGACAACCCAACGCTCTCCGGCCGGAAGGTCGCGTTCCTCGTCGCCGCCGAGGGGGTCGAGCAGGTCGAGCTCACCGAGCCGTGGCAGGCGGTCGAGAAGGCCGGCGGCGAGCCGGTGCTCGTCTCCCCCGAGCAGGGCAAGGTGCAGGCGTTCGACCACCTCGACAAGGCCGACACCTTCGACGTCGACGTCGCCGTCCCGGACGCGCAGGTCGCCGACTACGTGGGGCTCGTGCTGCCCGGCGGCGTCGCGAACCCCGACGCGCTCCGCCTCGACGACGGCGCCGTCGACTTCGTCAAGGCGTTCTTCGAGGCCGGCAAGCCGGTGGCCGCGATCTGTCACGCCCCGTGGGTCCTCGCGGAGGCCGACGTGGTCTCGGGCAGGCGGCTGACGTCGTGGCCGAGCCTGCAGACCGACCTCCGCAACGCCGGCGCGGTGTGGGTCGACGAGGAGGTGGTCGTCGACGGCGCCCTGGTCACCAGCCGGAAGCCGGACGACCTGCCCGCTTTCACCGAGCGGCTCGTCGACCTGTTCAGCCAGGCCGGCTGACACCTCCGCCTCGTCCGATCGGCCGCGCGCCATGGCGCGCGGCCATCCGGACGAGGCGGTCCAGGGGGTCGGAAAACCGACGACGACCGGGGTCCCCGTCCGAGTGCGGGGGCTCCGGTCGTCGTGCTGTGTGCGCCTGGACCGACGTTACGGAGAAGGTCCCCGGGCGACTACACCCTTCAGGGTGCTTGGCCCGGGGTTCCGTCCGCGGGTCAGCGGCCGGTCAGAGCGACGTCGAGGGGTTGTCCTTGTGCTCCTGCACGGTCTCCTTCGAGTCCTGGGCGCTGGACTTCACGTCCTCGGCCGCGGACTGGCCTTCGGTCTTGACCGTCTCGACCGCTTCCTGCGCGGTGCCCTTCACCGACTCGGCGGCCTGCTGCGCCGGCTCCTTGAGCTCGCCTGCCGCCTCCTTGGCGACCTGCTTGGCCTCGCCGACCAGCGGCTTGGCCTGCTCCTTGAGCTGACCTGCGGCCTGCTGCTCCTTCTCGCTGGCGGGAAGGAGCGAGCCGAGCAGCCAGCCGGCGCCGAGTGCGATGAGGCCGGCCGCCATCGGGTTGCCCTGGGTCTGCGCCTTGGCCGTGTGGCCCGCGTTGCCGACCGAGTCGCCCATGCCGGACGCCTTGTCACCGACGTTGCTGCCCATCCCCGACGCCTTGTCTCCGACGGTCGACGCGGCGCTCTCGGCGGAACCCATGATCTTGTCCTTGAGCCCGACGGCGGCTCCCCTCGCCTTGTCCTTCTGGCGACGGGCGATGTTGCCGGGCGTGACCGCCTCACCGAGAGCGTTGACGTTCTGGCTCAGGTTGGAGCGGGTCTGCTCGATCTCGGCGCGCAGCGCCTCCGGGTCGTTGCTGCTGGTGGTCATCGGGGGTCCTCGTTTCCTTTGAGTGCGTCAGGCACGCGCTTGGCGGTCTCGGTGGTCTGGGGCATTCCCTGGACCTTTTTCAGCTGCTTGCGGCCGACCATGGCCAGGACGGCGGCGACGATGCCCCAGAGAACTGCGACGACAACCGCCGACCAGGCCAGGTCGTCGAACAGGTACGCGAGCACCATCCACAAGGTGATCGACAGGAACAGGACCATCAGGTGGGCGGCGTAGCCGGCGCCGGCCAGCATCCCCGCCCCCTTGCCTGCCTTGGTCGCGGAGTCCTTCGCCTCGGCCTTGGCGAGGGCCACTTCCTGACGCATCAGCGTCGACAGGTCGGCCGAGATGTCGGAGATCAGCTCGCCGATGGAGCCGACCTCACCCTTGGCGTAGGTCTCCTGGGCGCCGTGGATCGGCTCAGGGTCGGGGATCGCGTCCGAGACCGACTCGTAGCGTCCGGTCGGCCCGGTGCCGGGCTGGCCGCCCTGCGGCGGGGAGTTGTATGGAGTACTCATCAGATGCGGCCCTCCCCCGGCCCGCCGCTCCGCGGGGCCGGGTCGAACGTCACCGTGGGGTCGCCGTGGGGGTCGGTGCCCGTGCGCTCCGGCGGCACCGCGTAGCCGCTCAGCGGCGCGTCACCACCCGCGGGGCGCTCGAAGTCGGAGCCCGTGCGAGCGCCGATCCCGCCCCCGGTGCCCGTGGGTCCGGTGGGGAGGGTGTCGCCGGCCGGGGTGCCGCTCTGGAACGGTGCGCCCGGTGCGGCCGTCAGCTCGCGTCCGCTCGCCCCCTGGCCGCTACCGACGGAGCCGCTGCTCGAGCTGCTGCTCGAGTCGGCGGAGAGACCGCGGGTCAGCCGGCCCCCGAGGAAGCCGATGGCGGCCGCGGAGAGGAGGAACGTCCCCGGGCGCCGGCGGGCGAACCGGCGGACCTCCTGCAGGAGCTCAGCGGGCTCGCGGTTCTCCAACAGGTCCGCTGCGTTGCGGACGTGGTCGGAGGCCTGGCGGGCGAGGTCGCTGGCGAGGCCGTTCTGGCCGCCGGTGCCGTCAACCATGCCGGACAGCTCGTCGGCCAGCGAGTGGAGCCCCGATGCGGCTCGCTGCTGCTGGTCGCGGCCGGTCGAGGTCACCTGCTCCTTGGTCTGGTCGAGCAGCTGCTTGGCCTGGCTCTTCGCCTCGTCGGCGACCTGGCCGGCCTGCTCCTTGGCGGTCTCGGCCGTCTGCCGGCCGGACTCCTTGGCGTCCTGCGCCACCCCGCGCGCCTCGTCCTTCGCGACGTCACGCGTGGCGGCCGAGGTGCCGGTCGTGCCGCTCGTTCCCGTCGTGCCCGTCGTGCCGGTCGCGGCGGCCCCATAAGGCGCGGTGCCGGGCGTTCCGGTCGGGGTGGTCGGGGTGGTCGGGGGGATGTCCCCGGGGTTGCGTCCCGTCGTCATGCCGTTCCCTCTCGTCGGTGGCTGGAGGGGCCTCCGACCCGCAGTGCATGACGCGCCGTGCGGAGGCCCTGTCCATCACCTGCCCGACGATGACCGCGAGGAAACCACCCCTAAGGGTGCGATGAGAGCGGTCAGGAGTCGCGAGCCGAGCGCTGCACCGGGAAGAGCCGGCGGTAGTGCGCCGCCTGGCGGAGGAAGTAGGCGTCGTAGTCGAGGGCGTCCATGTCGCCGCCCTGGACCATCGTGACGAGTCGGTCGAGGTAGAACTCGCAGCCGGCCGCCACGGCAGGGGCGAGTGCGGAGTTCGGGATCGACTGGCGCACCGCCAGCTCGGTCTCCTCGCCCCAGTCGACGAGGGCGACGTCGAGCCGCCAGGGCTCGGCCTCACCGGGATCGAAGAGCGCCACGGCCACCCGCCGGCGCGGCTCGAGGTGCTCGACCCGGAAGCTCAGCGGCAGCACGTCGTCACCCTCGTAGGCGAAGGTGAACTCCCCGGTCTCCGCGTCGCCGTCGCGCCGCCAGCAGCCGACCCACGACGCCAGCTGCTCCGGAGCCGTGAGCGCCTCCCACGCCTCGTCCACCGGCATCGGGAGCCGTCGGACGTAGACGACCCAGTCGAGGCCGTCGGACTGCTCGCGTCGGCCCGTCGCCGGCGGTCCCGGCTGCGTCGTCCTGACCGCGTGCATGTCGTGTCGAGCCGTGTCTGGCATGTTCCACCCCTGCCCGCGCGCGGCCACCCGCCACGCGCTGTCCCACGGCTCCAGTGGACCACGCGGGCCGGACAGGACCAACGGCCACTTTGTTCATTTTACGGACGTCGGTCCCGAATGCCCCGGACGAGGGGTACGGCGGATGGCCCGAACGGGCCATAGCCCGGTCGCATCGACGTGCTACCTCGGTCCACCGGCTCGACGTGGGCCGGCCGCCGCCGTCGTCTACCGAGCGGCGTGCCGGCCGCCCTCACGGCCGTCCAGGTGGCGCGGCCACCAGAACCGGTCGCCCGTCCTGACCGCGATCGCCGGCACGAGGACGGTCCGTACGACGAGCGTGTCGAGCAGGACCCCGACACAGATGACGACACCGAGCTGCGCCAGCACCACGAGGGGCAGCACGCCGAGCACCGCGAAGACCGCCGCGAGCAGGATGCCGGCGCTGGTGATGACGCCGCCGGTCGCGGTGAGGGCCCGCAGCATCCCCTCCCGGGGCCCGTGCTCGCGGCCCTCCTCAGCGGCCCGGGTGACCAGGAAGATGTTGTAGTCGACGCCGAGCGCCACCAGGAACAGGAAGGCGAGGAGCGGCACCCCGACGTCGAGCGCGGCGAAGTCGAACACCGTGGTGAAGAGCCACCAGGAGGCGCCGAGGGCGGCGAAGTACGTCGCCACGACGCTGGCTACCAGGATCAGCGGCGCCACCAGTGACCGCAGCAGCAGGACCAGCCCGACGACGACGAGGCCGAGGATCAGCGGGATCAGCAGCCGCCGGTCCCGGTCGGCGGCGGTCTGCTCGTCGAGCGACTTGGCCTCGGTCCCGCCGACGTAGGTGCCGGGGAACGCGGACAGCTCAGAGCGAAGCTCCCGGACCGCGTCGGCGGCCTCGGCGGTCCCGGGTCTCGCGTCGAGCACCACGTCGAAGCGGGTGAGCTCGTCGGCCTCGCCGCTCGGCCGCACCACGGCCACCGCCTCCACGCCCTTGATCGTGTCGGCCACCAGGTCCGCCGCGGTCGAGGAGGTGATGACCACCGTCGGGTCGGCGGTGCCGGCGGGGAACGACTCGGCGAACCGCTCGGCGGCGGCGATCGCCTCCGGCTTCTCCAGGAACTGGTCGGCCTGGGAGAGCCCGGTCGTGATCTGGGAGACGCCGGCGGCGAGCCCGGCCAGGACGAGGACGGTGACGCCGATGAGCGTCCCGGGCCGGCGGGCGACCACGCCACCGACCCGGCTCCAGAGCGAACGGGAGTCGACGAGGGTCGCCTGACCGACCCGCGGCACCTGCGGCCAGAAGACCCAGCGGCCGAAGAGCACCAACGTGAACGGGAGCACGACCAGGGCCGAGAACGCCGCGACCACGACGCCCACGGCACAGGCGAGGCCGAGCCCCCGGGTGGTCGGGACCACGGAGAGGAGGAGGGTGAGCAGCCCGAGGACGACGGTCGCGGAGCTGGCGAGCACCGCCTCCGTCGTACGTCGCAGCGCGCGGGCCATCGCCGCGTAGCGGTCCTCGGTCAGCCGCAGCTCGTCGCGGTAGCGCGAGATGAGCAGCAGCGCGTAGTCGGTGCCGGCACCGAAGACCAGCACCGACAGAATCCCGACCGTCGAGTCACCCCAGGCGACGTCGAACGCTGCGAGCGTGTGCGTGGCCACGGCCACCGCCGCCCGGTCGGCCACGACGACGACCACCAGCGGGACGAGCCAGAGCCACGGGCTCCGGTAGGTCGCGATCAGCAGGAGCGCCACCACCGACGCGGTCGAGGCGAGCAGCCGGAGGTTCGCGCCGTCGAAGACCGCCGCGAGGTCCGCCTGGATCGCGGCCGGGCCGGTGACCTGCGCCTTGACACCGTCCGGAAGCCCGTCGTCGAGCCCGGAGCGGAGCTCCTCGACCTGGTCGGCGACCTGGCCGGCGCCGGCGCCCTCGACCGGGAGCACGCCGAACGCAGCTGTCCCGTCGTCACTCGGCACGAGCTCCGGCGGCCCCTTGGAGGAACCTTCCTCGAGCAGCTCCTGGAACCGGCTCCGCAGCTCCTCCAGCGTCGAGCGCTCCAGCTGGTCCTCGGAGCTGAACAGGACGACCGCCGTGGACTCCTCCTGCGAGGAGAACCGCTCCTGGAGCTCCGTCACCGTGGTGCTCTGCGCACCGGCGGGGGCGTCGTCGGTCGGGGACGGGTCACGCTCGGCCTGCCCGAGGACGCCGATCGCGAGGATCCCGAGGAGGAGAGCGACGAGCACCACGGCCCACGCGCGTCGACGCTCCATGAGGCGCTCGAGAAGCATGGGGCTCCTTCGGGTCGGTCCGCCGACCGGCGAACCGGCGTGACGGCGTGCGTCGGTTGTATGGATACTGCCCCGGTGAGCCTGACGGACCGCATCCGCGCCGTCCGCATGGACGTGACGCCGCTGCGGACCTCGCGCGACTTCCGGCTGCTCTTCACGGCTGGGACGGTCTTCTACTTCGGCGGGATGATCACCTACGTCGCGATCCCCTACCAGCTCTACACGATCACCGGCTCCAACGCCGCGGTCGGCCTGGTCGGGCTCGTGGAGCTGCTCCCGCTGCTCGTCGGAGGGTTGTACGGCGGCGCGCTGGCCGACCACGTCGACCGCCGCAGGCTCCTCGTGGCTACCGGCGTCGCCCAGGCCGTCGTCACCGCGCTCCTCGCCGTCAACGCCTTCCAGGACACCCCCGATGTCTGGCCGGTCTACGCGCTGGCGTTCTGCCACGCCGCTGCCTCCAGCCTCCAGCGGCCGTCCCGCGAGGCGCTGCTGCCGCGCACGGTCAGGCACGACGAGCTCGTCGCCGCCAACGCGCTCGCCGGCTTCGGGATGCAGGTCGGCCTCGTCTCCGGCCCGGCGGTGGGTGGCCTCATGCTCGCCCACGTCGGCGCCGGCTGGTGCTACACCGTCGACGTCGTCGGGCTGGTCGTCGCCACCGGCCTCTACGCGGCGATGCGGAGCTACCCCCACCGCGACGAGACGACGCCGCCGAGCCTCGCCGGGATCGCTGAGGGGGTCCGCTACGCGGTCGGCCGCCGGGACCTGCTCGGGACGTACCTCGTCGACATCGCCGCGATGCTCCTCGCGATCCCGGTCGTCCTCTTCCCGGCGCTCGCCGCCGACGTCTTCCGCCGGCCCGAGCTCCTCGGGCTGCTCTACACCTCCGAGACCGTGGGCGCCATGCTCGCCACCGCCACGAGCGGCTGGGCCAACCGGGTGCACCACCACGGCCGCGCGATCGTCATCGCGGCGGCCTGCTACGGGCTCTTCATCGGGCTGGTCGGCCTCGCCCCGACGATCTGGGTGGCGATGGTCCTCCTGGCCTTCGCGGGCGCTGCCGACATGATCTCGGCGCTCTTCCGCTCGACGGTGTGGAACCAGACGATCCCCGAGTCGATGCGCGGGCGGCTGGCCGGCATCGAGATGCTGTCGTACTCCCTCGGCCCCCTCGGTGGCCAGGTGCGCGCCGGGTTCGTCGCCGACGCCTGGTCGGTCCGCGGCTCGATCGCCAGCGGCGGGTTCGCCTGCGTCGCCGGGGTCGCGATCACTGCGTCGCTGCTCCGCGACTTCTGGCGGTACGACGCTCGCACCGACGTCCACGCCCGGGCGGAACGGGCTAGGAGGGCCGCCGACGCGTGAGGCCGGCCGCCCCCTGCCGCCGGACGGTGCGGACGAACGGACGCGGCTCGTCGACCCAGAAGCTGACCGAGACCACCTCCTCGTCGCCGCGTGGCGTGCGCACGAGCGTCGGCTCGTGGAGCTCGGCCGTCACGTTGGTGCGGGCGGAGACCGCCACGTGCAGCTGGCAGGACCCGTCGACCTCGGTGCGCTGCAGGTTCCGGATCGTCGACGGCAGGGTGCGCTCCTCGGCACGAAGCTCGCGCACCGCCGCCCACGGCACCCTCAGCTCGATCACGGTGGGTCCTCGCGTAGCCGACGGGCGTCGTCCCGGCCGGCACCGCCGGCCGGCGGCCGACCCACCGCAGCAGCGCCCAGTACAGCGTCACCTCGAGCCGGATCCCCCGCCACACGAGGCGCCCCACGGGGCGGAGCCGGTCACGCACCCTTCGGCCCTCCCTCCGGCACGACCTTGCGGAGGACGGTCAGCACCGAGTCGAGCCCGTGGACGAGGCCGTCGAGCTCGTCCCGCGGCATCTCCGCGAAGAGGAGCCGGGCGAACTCCTCGTGGCCGCGTCCCATCTCCTCGAAGACCGCTGCCCCGTGGTCGGTCGGCGTCACGAGCGTCGCCCGCCGGTCGCGGGGGTGCGGCCGGCGGACCGGTCTCCTCGAGCGCATCCACGAGGCCGGTGACGTTGCGCGCGCTGACGCCGAGCGCCTCGGCGAGCACCCGCTGCGTCGTCGGCCCCCGAGAGCCGAGCTCCCACAGCAGGTGGGTCCGCGCGTCGATCCGACGGTCACTGCCGCGCGCGGCAGCGCATCGTCACCCGGTTTCCCTTGGCATAGGCGCCGGCCGCTTCGACCAGCTCCGGGTCGCGTGATGCCAACCTGCTCGGCCAGTCGTACTCGTCCTCGACGTCGTAGTCGTAGACGTCCAGCATCAGCCTCAACGCCGGCACCGACGGCCACCCCGCCAGCGCCTGCCCACGGTTCGACAGTGCGTCGTTCGCGGCGTTCGCCGTCCTCCGCGTCGGGTTCACGTTGACCCGGATCGTCGGTTCGGCGTCCGTGGTCACCTTCGTGTCCACCAGGAGCCACCGCGCCCCGGTGCGGCGGATGCCCTGCAGCAGCTCGCCGTAGCGCAGGGTGTGGTAGAGGAATCCCAGGCACATCACCACGTCGACGTCGAGCTCGCGCCGGTCCAGCACCTTGAACAGGTCGCCACGGATGAACGTGTAGCGGTCGGACGGCACGCCGTACGCAGCGAACGTCTTGCGCGCAGCCTCCACCATGGGGCGCCGTGCCTCGACGCCGGTCACGTGCGCCGCGCCGGCCTTGTGCGCGGCGAACGACCACCGCCCGTCATGGCTCGCGAGGTCGAGGACGCGGGCGCCGGCCAGGATGTCCCGGTTGGGCTCGATCATCGCCTCGTGGCGCAGGTTGAGCCGGGCCGGTGAGGCGGCCGTCCGGCTCGTCTCGTTGAACGCCGGATAGTCGTCGAAGAACACGGCGCCACCCTAGTTCGTGCGGCCGCCGTTCCCGGTCATCGAGCTGCCGACGAAGAACCGTTGGGAGATCGTGCTGAGATGGAGGCCGTCCGACCTCACGGATCACCCGGCTGGAGCGTCTTCCTCACGTGCTTGCCTTCGAAGAGATCGTCGCCACCCACGGCCCGATGGTGCTGCGGGTCTGCCGTGCCGCGCTGGGTCCGGTCGACGCCGAGGACGCCTGGTCCGAGACGTTCCTCGCCGCGCTCCGGGCCTACCCGACGGCGGACGTCGAGAACGTCGAGGCGTGGCTCGTCACGATCGCGCACCGCCGGGCGATCGACGTACGCCGCCGCCGGGCTCGCGACGCGCTCCCCGTCGCGACGCTGCCGGAGCGGCCCACCGCGCCGTACGACGCCCACGCGCACGACGAGCTGTACGCCGCCCTCGCCGCCCTTCCCGCGAAGCAGCGGCTGACGGTCGCCTACCACCACCTCGGCGGGCTCCCTCACCGCGAGGTCGCCGCGCTGCTCGGCGGCACCGAGGAGGCCGCAAGACGCGCCGCCGCCGACGGGGTCCGCGCCCTGCGAGCCCGACTGCTCACCCCGACAGGAGCCACCTCATGACGACCCCCGCCCCTCTCTCCCTGCTCGACCCCGACGACGCCACGCTCCGCCGCCTCCACGACCGGCTCGAGCGGGACGCCCACCTCGACGGGCTCCTCGACCTCGCCTACACGACCGTCCCCACGCCGGTCGGCGAGCTGCTCCTCGTCTCCTCCGCCGAGGGGCTCCTCCGGGTTGCCTTCGACCTCGAGGACCACGGCGCCGTGCTCACCGGCCTCGCCGCCCGGGTCGGGCCCCGGGTGCTCCGCTCGGACGGCCGGCTCGCGGACGCGACGCGGCAGGTGGAGGAGTACTTCGCCGGCCGACGCCGCTCCTTCGACCTCGCGCTCGACCTGAGGCTCGTCTCCGGGTTCCGGCTCGACGTGGTCCGCCACCTGCGGGAGATCGGCTACGGCTCCACCGAGAGCTACGCCGAGGTCGCCGCCGCGACGGGCCGGCCCGCCGCGGTCCGCGCGGTCGGCACGGCCTGCGGGCACAACCCGCTGCCGGTGGTGGTCCCCTGCCACCGGGTGGTCCGGTCGGACGGCACGTCCGGCGGCTACCTCGGCGGGCCGGCGGCGAAGGACCTGCTGCTCTCCCTGGAGCGCTCGGCGGCATGAACCGGGAGCTCGACCCCGAGGAGCCGCGCCCGGCCGAGGAGGAGTCGCTGGGCGACCGGCTCCAGCGGCAGCGCGAGGAGCGGAGGGCCGAACGCGCTGCGGCCCGGGCCCGGATCGCCCAGCAGGAGAGCTGGGTCGACCTGCAGGTGCGCCAGGCGATGGAGCGGGGCGAGTTCGACCACCTGCCGGGGAAGGGCAAGCCCATCGAGGGGCTCACCGGCAAGGACGACCCGGACTGGTGGGTCCGCCGCCTCGTGGAGCGCGAGCGGATCACCGGGGTGCTCCCGCCCTCGCTGCAGCTCCGCAAGGAGGACGCCGAGCTCGACGGACGGCTCGACCGGCTGGGAGGCGAGGCCGAGGTGCGCCGTGAGGTCGAGGAGTTCAACGACCGGGTGAAGTGGGCGCTCTACCGTCCCCCGGAGGGGCCGCCGATGGTGACCCGACGACGGGATCCGGCGACCGAGGTGGCGCGCTGGGAGGAGCGGCGGCTCGCCCGCCGGCGGGCGACCGCGGAGGCTGCCGCCCGACGCAGGGCCGAGGAGCCCGAGCCGGGGACGGAACGCCGGCCGTGGTGGAGGCGCCGGCGGAGGCGGCTACCCTAGGGGGGTATAGTTGAGCCATGAGCGACAATGCCGGCCACCACGACGGCCCCCACGGGTACATCTCGAGCAAGGACGCCTACCTGAAGCGGCTCCGCCGCATCGAGGGCCAGGCCCGCGGGCTCCAGCGGATGGTCGAGGAGGAGCAGTACTGCATCGACATCCTCACCCAGGTCTCGGCGATGACCAAGGCCCTCCAGTCGGTCGCCCTCGGGCTCCTCGACGACCACGTCGCCCACTGCGTGGCCGATGCCGTGCGCCACGGGGGCCCGGAGGCCGACGACAAGCTCCGCGAGGCCGGCGAGGCGATCGCCCGCCTGGTCCGGTCCTGAACCCCACCCCCTTCCCAGGAGATCACCATGAGCGAGACCCGCACCTTCACCGTCACCGGCATGACCTGCGGCCACTGCGTCGCCTCGGTCACCGAGGAGGTCGAGGAGGTCGCCGGCGTGGAGAGCGTCGACGTCGTCCTCGAGACCGGTGCGCTCACCGTCACCAGCAGCCGGCCCCTCGACGACGCAGCCGTGAAGGCCGCCGTCGAGGAGGCCGGCTACCAGCTGGCATGACCGCCCTCCGCGCTGGCCGCTCGGAGTCGGCGTGGTTCACGCTCGCCTGGTTCGCCGTGCTCCTCGTCGTCGTCTTCACCACCGCCTTCTGGCTCGGCCGGGCCGCCGGGCCGGACGGCGTCGCGCCGGAACCTGCGCAGCATGCTGGAGAGTCGGGATGAGCAGCACCCGGGACGTCGAGCTCGTCATCTCGGGGATGACCTGCGCCTCCTGCGCCAACCGCGTCGAACGCAAGCTCAACAAGCTCGACGGGGTCACGGCGTCGGTCAACTACGCGACCGAGAAGGCGAAGGTCACCTACCCCGTGGACCTGCCGCCCGAGCTGCTGCTCACCACGGTCGAGCAGGCGGGGTACGCCGCCGCGCTGCCGCGCCCCCCGGCCGACGCCGAGGAGGAGCCACCCGAGGTGGACCCGACCCGGTCGCTCCGGGACCGGCTGCTGGTCTCCACCGTGCTGACCGTCCCGGTCGTCGCGATGGCGATGGCGCCCGCCTGGCAGGTCGAGCACTGGCAGTGGCTGTCCCTCACGCTCGCTTCGCCGGTCGTCGTCTGGGGGGCGCTGCCGTTCCACCGCGCCGCCTGGACCAACCTCCGGCACGGCACCTCGACGATGGACACGCTGATCTCGATGGGCACGCTGGCGGCGTTCGGCTGGTCGCTCTACGCGCTCTTCTGGGGCACCGCCGGCGAGCCCGGCATGACTCACGGGTTCGAGCTGACCGTGGAGCGCTCCGACGGAGCCGGGAACATCTACCTCGAGGCCGCGGCAGGGGTGACCACCTTCCTCCTCGCCGGGCGCTGGTTCGAGGCCAGGTCCAAGCGGCGCGCGGGAGCGGCACTCCGGGCACTGCTCGAGATGGGCGCCCGGGACGTCGCCGTCCTCGAGGACGGCAAGGAGCGGCGCATCGCGGTCGACCGGCTCGAGGTGGGCACCCGGTTCGTGGTGCGACCGGGCGAGAAGGTGGCCACCGACGGCGTGGTCGAGGAGGGCACCTCGGCGGTGGACGTCTCGATGCTGACCGGCGAGGCGGTGCCCCGCGAGGTTCGGCCCGGGGACCCCGTCGTCGGCGCCACCGTCAACGCAGGAGGCCGCCTCGTGGTGCGGGCGACCCGGGTGGGCGCCGACACCCAGCTGGCCCAGATGGCCCGGCTCGTGGAGGACGCGCAGAACGGCAAGGCCGAGGTGCAGCGGCTCGCCGACCGGGTCTCGGCAGTCTTCGTCCCCGTCGTCATCGCGCTGGCCGTCGCCACGCTCGGCTTCTGGCTCGGCTCGGGATCCGGGGCGGCCATCGCGTTCACCGCGGCCGTCGCCGTGCTCATCATCGCCTGCCCATGTGCCCTCGGGCTGGCCACGCCGACCGCGCTCCTGGTCGGCACCGGTCGCGGAGCTCAGCTCGGCATCCTGATCAAGGGACCGGAGGTCCTCGAGTCCACGCGGCACGTCGACACTGTCGTGCTCGACAAGACCGGCACGGTGACCACCGGCCGCATGCGGCTGACCGCGGTCGTGGCGACCGCCGGTGAGGACGAGAGCGAGGTCCTCCGCACCGCCGCCGCGCTCGAGGACGGCTCCGAGCACCCGATCGCCCGCGCCGTCGCCGAGGCGGGCCGTGAGCGTGGCGCCCTCCCGGCGGTCGTGGAGCTCGGCACCGTCGAGGGGCTCGGGGTCCGGGGTGTCGTCGCGGCGGCCGGGGGCTCCCGGGCCGTGGTCGTCGGCCGGCCACAGCTCCTCGACGGGCCGCTGCCCGACGACCTGGACGCGGCGCTCGCAAGCGCGCGCAGTGCCGGACAGACGGCCGTGGCCGTCGCGTGGGACGGCCGCGCCCGCGGCGTCCTGGTGGTGGCGGACACGGTGAAGCCGACCTCGGCGGAGGCGGTACGCCGGCTCCGGGAGCTCGGCCTCCACCCCGTGCTGCTCACCGGGGACCACGAGCTGGTGGCCAGGTCGGTTGCCGCCGAGATCGGCATCGACGAGGTGATCGCCGGCGTGCTGCCCGCGGGCAAGGTCGCCGTCGTCGAGCGGCTCCAGGCCGAGGGGCGCACGGTGGCGATGGTGGGCGACGGCCTCAACGACGCCCCGGCGCTGGCCCGGGCGGATCTCGGTCTCGCGATGGGGACCGGCACCGACGTCGCCATCGAGGCCTCCGACCTCACCCTCGTGCGCGGGGACCTGCTCGTCGCCGTCGACGCGATCCGGCTCTCCCGACGGACGCTGGCGACCATCAAGGGCAACCTGTTCTGGGCCTTCGCCTACAACGTCGCGGCGCTGCCGCTGGCCGCCGCTGGGCTGATGAACCCCATGCTCGCCGGCGCCGCGATGGCGTTCAGCTCGGTGTTCGTGGTGAGCAACAGCCTCCGGCTCCGGGGGTTCAGGCCGACAGCCTGACGATGTACGGCTAGGCTCTGGACCCGCGTCGCCGGCGCGTTGGACTCTGGACACACCCGGCCAACGTTGGTGGGATGAGGGCTGAGGCTCTCGGGCACGAAGGGTTGGCTCGGCATGCAGGACGGCATCATCGGCGTTGCCCCGTCCGCCGGGGGCCCCTGGTGGCGCGCCCTGCCACGGGCGGTCGTCGCGCTCGACACCGAAGGGCGGCTGATCGACGTCAACGAGCCAGCGGCACGGCTCCTCGGCCTCGACCCGGAAGCCGCACGCGGCCGGCCCTTCGAGGAGCTCGCCTTCGTCGAGGGCGACCGGGGGGGTTTCGGGGAGGTGCTCCGCCTCGTCCTCGGCGGCGTCCGGTGGAGCGGCGAGCTCCGGCTGGCGCTCGGGACCACGTCCACGCCGGCCCAGCTCCAGGTCGTCCGGGTCGAGGACAACGGCGTGCCGTGCGGCGCGGTGCTGGTCGTGGATGCCGTCGGCGCCGACGACGTCGAGACCGCCCACCTCTCCGAGCGGCTCACCCGCCTCGCCCGCGTCGCTGCCGAGCTCCAGTCGACACGGAGCCTGGAGAGCCTCACCAACGCGGTGATCAGCCACATGGCCGACGCCGCCGGTGCCACGACGGCCTCGCTCTCGGTGCTCGTCGACGAGGACACCTTGGCGCTGGTCGGGCTGCGTGGGGGTCCACCGGGGGCCGGCTCACGGTGGGCCACCTACTCGGTCGACGACTCGACCCCCGCCGGGCTGGTCATGCGCACGCGGCAGCCCCTGCTGATGTCGGGCCGCGCCGCGATCGCCGAGCGCTACCCCGCGCTCGGGCTCGGAGCCGAGGGCGAGCGGTCGATGCTGTGCCTCCCCCTGGTCATCGACGACCGGAGCCTCGGGGTAGCCACCCTCGCCTTTCCCACCCGCCGTGAGATGAGCGAGGCGGAGCTCGACTTCTTCAGGATCATGGCCGACGCCTGCGCCCAGTCGCTCGACCGGCTCCGCGCCCTCGAGATGGTCGAGGACCAGCACGAGAAGCTCACGTTCCTCGCTCAGGCCAGCGTCGAGCTCGCCAGCAGCCTCGACTACGAGGCGACGCTCCGGAGCGTCGCCTGGCTGGCGGTCCCCAGGCTCGCGGACTGGTGCGCGATCTCGCTGGAGCAGGACGGGGTTCTCCGGGCGCTCGCCGTCGCCCACGTCGATCCGGACAAGGTCGCGCTGGCGCAGGAGCTCCAGGAGCGCTACCCCGCCGACCCGTCCGACGAGAACGGCAGCTACCAGGTGCTCCGGACCGGGGAGAGCATCCTGGTCCCCGAGATCCCCGAGGAGATGCTGGAGGCGGCGGCCAAGGACGCGGAGCACCTGCGGCTGATCCGCGCGCTGAACCTGCGCAGCGGGCTCACGGTCGCCCTCAAGGCACGCGGGCGGACCTTCGGCGTGATCACCTGGGTCAACGGCGAGACCGGCCGCCGGTTCGGCCGCAGCGACGTCGAGTTCGGTGAGGACATCGCCCGACGGGCCGCCGTCGCGATCGACAACTCCCTGCTGCACAGCGAGCTCCGCCAGATCGCCGACCGGCTCCAGGAAGCGGTGCTGCCGGCCGCCCTGCCGACCCTGCCCGGCTGGGAGCTGGCGTCGTCGTACTCCTCGGCGGGGAAGGTCGACGTCGGCGGCGACTTCTACGACGCCATCCCGCTCGGCGGGGACCGGCTCGCGCTCGTCATCGGGGACGTGATGGGGCGCGGGGTCGAGGCGGCCGCCGCGATGGCCCAGATCCGGGCCGCGTTCCGGGCGTTCATCGCGGTCGACCCCGATCCGGCCGCGGTGATGGGCCGGCTCGACCTCTTCTACGAGCAGTTCCCCACCGACCAGCTCGTCACCGTGCTCTACGCGGTCGCGAACCCGCGGCGGGACGAGGTGGTCCTCGCGTGCGCCGGCCACCCGCCGCCGCTGCTGCTGAGCCCGTCCGGCGCACCGGAGTTCATCGAGGCGGCTCGGGGGACGCTCCTCGGCGCCGGACCGGCGGAGCGGACCACGACGACCGTCGGCCTCAAGCCGGGGCAGACCCTCCTGATGTTCACCGACGGCCTGATCGAGCGGCGCAACGAGGACCTCGAGCAGAGCAAGGAGCGGCTCCTCGAGGTCTGCGGCTCGCTGCCGGACGGCCCGGACGGGCTCGACCTCGAGGCGCTCGCGACCACGATGCGCGACCCGACCCGCGACGACGACATCGCGATCCTCGCCGCCCGGCGGTCAGCGATCCCGACCTCCTGACCGGCGCTCCGGGCGGTCGCGGAGCCGCCTCACCTCCTCGCGGAGCCGCCGCGTCTCGGTCTCGAGGCTCAGGACGTAGGCGATCCCCTTGAGGTTGAGCCCCGCCTCGAGGAGGACGGCGATCCGGTTGATCCGGGCGACGTCGCGCTCGCTGTAGCGGCGGGTGCCGCCTGGCGTCCTCTGGGGGTCGATGAGCCCACGGGACTCGTAGACCCGGAGGTTCTGGGGGTTGACGCCGGTCAGCTCCGCGGTCACGGAGATGCCGTAGAGCGCTCGCCTGTCCGATCCGGCCACCGGGTCCTCTCCCATCGCCTCGACCTGCATCCGTCATGCTACTTGACTACTGATACAGGGAACATAAAATCTGAATCGTCCGTTGGAGATAGTGGCCGGCGGGAGTCGCCGGCACGACGACCAGCAAGGAGACCACCATGCTCATGAGGACCGACCCCTTCCGTGACTTCGACCGGCTCACCCAGGCCCTGACCGGTGCCCCGGGCCGGCCGGGCACCCTCCCGATGGACGCGTTCCGCGACGACGGCCGGTTCGTCGTCGAGCTGGAGATCCCGGGCGTCCAGCCCGACGCGATCGACCTCACCGTCGAGAAGAACGTGCTCACCGTGACTGCCGAGCGCAAGCCGATGTACGGCGGCGAGGCCGAGCGCGTCGTCGGCGAGCGCAGCTACGGCACGTTCAGCCGTCAGCTCTTCCTCGGCGAGACCCTCGACACCGAGCACCTCTCCGCCGACTACGACGCGGGCGTGCTGAGGATCACGATCCCCGTCGCGGAGCAGGCGAAGCCGCGGAAGATCAGCATCAACGGCTCAGGCGGCCGGCAGCAGATCAGCGCCTGACCGCACCGGGGCGTCGGTCCGGGTTGCCGCTCGAGCCTAGGCTCGGACGGTGACCCGGTCGACGCCCGCCCGCCTCGCCGAGGACGCCGTCTCCTCGGACGGTCGGACGTACAACCCGTGGTGGGCGCTCTTCGCGCTCTGCCTCGGGTTCTTCATGATCCTGATCGACACCACGATCGTCTCCGTCGCCACCCCGGCCCTCATCGAGGAGCTCCGGGCCGACGTGACCTCGGTCGTCTGGGTGACGAGCGCCTACCTCCTCGCCTACGCCGCCCCCGTCCTCATCACCGGCCGCCTCGGGGACCGGTTCGGGCAGAAGCGGCTCTACCTGATCGGCCTCGTCGTCTTCACGCTGGCCTCGCTCTGGTGCGGGCTCACCGACGACGTGGAGGGGCTCGTGCTCGCTCGGGTCTTCCAGGGGTTCGGCGGGGCGCTGATGACCCCGCAGACGATGGCCACGATCACGCGGATCTTCCCGGCGGACTCGCGCGGCCGGGCGATGGCCATGTGGGGTGCGACCGCCGGATTGGCCCTCCTCGTCGGGCCCATCCTCGGCGGCCTCCTGGTGGACGGGCTCGGCTGGGAGTGGATCTTCTTCATCAACGTGCCCGTCGGCGTGGTCGGGTTCGTGCTCGCCTGGCGGCTCGTGCCCGCCCTCGAGACCCACCCGCACCGGTTCGACTGGCTGGGCGTCGCCCTGAGCGGTGTGGGGATGTTCCTCCTCGTCTTCGGGATCCAGGAGGGCCACAGCTACGCGTGGGGCCCGATCGCCGGGCCCGTCACGGTGTGGCGGCTGATCGTCGCCGGGGTGGTGGTGTTCACGCTGTTCGTCGTCTGGCAGGCGGTGAACCGCCGTGAGCCCCTCGTCCCGCTGGCGCTCTTCCGCGACCGGAACTTCTCCCTCGCCAACGTGGCGATCACCGCCATGGGGTTCGCCACCACCGCGATGGCCTTCCCGCTCATGCTCTACGCGCAGGTGGTCCGGGGGATGTCCCCGACCGAGGCGGCGCTGCTGATGGCCCCGATGGCGGTGATGACGCTGCTCCTCGCCCGCACCGTCGGCCGGTTGACCGACCAGGTGCACCCGCGCTACCTCGCGGGCGCCGGGTTCGCCCTGCTCGTCGGGTCGCTCCTCTGGCTCGTGACCGCGATGGAGCCGCACTCGTCGGTCCTGCAGCTGCTCGCTGCGATGACGGTGTTCGGCGTCGGCAACGCCCTCGTCTGGTCGCCGAACAGCGCGACGGCGAACCGCAACCTGCCGCTGCACCAGGCGGGCGCGGGGGCGGGCGTCTACAACGCCACCCGCCAGCTCGGGGCGGTGCTGGGCTCCGCGGTGGTCGCGGTCCTCATGGACTCCCGGCTCGCGGCCCACGGGTTGAGCTACGAGCCGGGTCGGGAGGGAGCCGCCTCCGGAGCGATCCCGGCATCGATCCTCGAGCCGTTCAGCACGGCGATGGCCGAGGCGATGCTCGTCGTGCCCCTCTCGCTCATCGCCGGCCTCGCCGCCGTCCTGTTCTTCCAACGGCCGCACCACCTGGCCCCTTCGGGTCATGAGGAACCCCCCGCCTGACCAGGAAGACGGCCCTTGGTCCTACCTCTCGAGGTGAGAACCCGGTAGACAAGAAACGTTGCCCGACGGGCAGAACGGTGGACCGATGGACCGCGAGACGCGCAGCGAGGTGGTGCGGGAGGCGTACGCCGCCTACATCGCCGGTGACCGCGTGCCCTTCTCGTCGCTCCTCGCGCCGGAGGTCACCTTCCACGTCGCCGGCGACCACCCGCTCTCCGGGGACTACCGGGGGGTCGACGAGGTCCGCCGCTACCTCGCCACCGTCGAGCGGCTGAACGGCGGGCCGGGCGGAGCGACCCTCGACACCGTGTTCGCCGACGAGACCGGCGACCTCGTCCTGCTCGAGAGCACGACCCGCCACGGCAGCGTCGAGCGCTCGATCGGCCATGTGCTCCGCTTCGAGGGGGACCGGCTCGTGGAGCTGTGGGACAACCCGGCCGACCCGGAGGCCGAGGACCGGCACTGGCGAGCGCGCGTGCCGGCCCAGCGGCGCCCGGGTCCTACGGCCGCACGGCGGCTCGCCGGAGCAGCTCCTGCTCCTCCGCTCGGCTCACCCCGCTGACCGGCGCCGCGGGGTCCGAACGGACCCAGGCGAGGACGTCCTCGGCCGTGTCCCGCACCGGACGGCACCGCAGCCCGGCGGCGAGTGCGGGCGCGGGGTCGTGAGCCAGCATCCCGGCGCCCTCCGGGAGCCACACCGGAAGCGACCCGGGACCCACCCACGGCCTCACGCCGAGCTGCACCAGCCGGGCCTGGTCGACCCACGCGAGCTCCGGGTCGGCCCCCACGCCGACCGCGACCTCGTCGAGGAGCTCCGCCCAGCTGTGGACGGGACCGACCCCGTCGACCACCCCCGGCAGCCCCTGCTCGGCGCAGGTGACGAGCCACGCTGCCAGGTCGCGGGCGTCGACCACCTGCACCGGCGTCTCGGGCGGGCCCGGGGCCAGCACCGGCCCCGGATCGGCGAGCCGCACCGGCCAGTAGGTGAACCGGCCGCTCGGGTCGCCCGGGCCGACGACGAGCCCCGGCCGCACGACCGTCGCCCCCGGCCGGCGCCCGAGGACGGCGCGTTCGCACGCGACCTTCATCCCACCGTAGGCCTCCGGGTTCTCGGTCAGGTCGACGTCCTCGCCGATCTCCGTCACCAGCGGGAGGGCCCCGGGACCCGCCCCGACGCTCGTCGTGCCGGCGTAGACGCTGACCGTCGAGACGAAGACCCAGTGCGCGCCCGGCACCGCCTCGAGCGCGCTCCGGACCCAGGAGGGGTGGCGCGCGACGTCGACCACCGCGTCGTACTCGTCGGAAAGGACGTCGGCTGCCGCAGCGGTGCTCCGGTCGAGGGCGATGTGGCGGACCCCGACCGGAACGGCTCTCGATCCGCGGCAGGCACAGGTCACCTCGTGCCCGCGCCGGACAGCCTCCTCCGCGACGGCCCTGGAGAGGAACAGCGTGCCGCCGAGGACGAGGAGTCGCATGCGCCCATCGAACCGGTGGACGGTCCAGACCGCCAGCCGTTTCCGGATGTCTCGCCAGGGCCGCGGGTGTACCGTTTGGTACATGACGATCATCGAGAGCAGCCGCCACATCGAGGCCGACGCGCGCCGGGTGTGGGACACGATTTCTGACGTTGCCCGGTGGCCCGAGTGGCTCGACACCGTGGACTCCGTCGAGCGGCTCGACGACGGGCCGTTCCGGGTGGGGTCCCGCGCCCGGGTCAAGCAGCCGGGGTTTCCCGCCGCGGTGTGGGAGGTCACCGAGCTGGTCGACGGTCACCACTTCACGTGGGAGGCGGCGGGGCCGGGGTTCCGCAGCATCGGCCGGCACGTCGTGGTGCCCGCGGGGGACGGCGCGGACGTGACGCTGGGCATCGAGCAGACCGGGCCGCTCGCCGGGCTGGTCACCCGGCTGTGGGGGCGGCGGACGCGGGACTACGTCGAGCGCGAGGGGCGCTGCCTGGCCGACCGGGTGGCCGCCTCCGCGTGAGCGACGACCCCCGCGCCCGGTTGGTCGCCGGAGCGGTCGAGCTGCTCGGCCGCGAGGGGATCGGCGACCGCAGCCTCCGCAGCCTCGCCGAGTCCCTCGGCACCAGCCACCGGATGCTGCTCTACCACTTCGGGTCGCGCGAGGGGCTGCTCGCCGCGGTGACCAGCGCGGTCGAGGAACGGCAGCGCCACGTCATGGCGGTGACGTACGACGAGGACCGGCCGCCCCTCGAGGCGGCTGCGGAGTACTGGGAGCAGGTCGTGTCCGAGACGCTTCGCTACGGGCCGCTCTTCTTCGAGCTGGCCGCCCACGCGATGCAGGGCAGGCCCCACGCCGCGTCACTCCGGACCGAGCTGATCGGCGCCTGGCTGCCTCCTCTCGTCGAGCTGGTCGGCCGGCTCGGCGTCCCCGAGGAGGAGGCCGAGGCCCACGCCCGCCTTGCCCTGGGAGCGGCTCGGGGGCTGCTTCTCGACCTGCTCGTGAGCGGCGACCGCGACGGGGTCGCGGAGGCCGCGGCCCTGCTCAACCGGTTGCTCCTGGCGAGCGTCCGTTCGGACGTGCAACCTCCCGGCTGAGGGGGCCCTGGGCGCCGCCAATCGGGGAGGTTGCACGTCTGAGCTGCCCTTCGGCGGGTGCGGCTCAGTCGCGGCCGGACGGAGTGTGCCAGACCGCCGGGTCCGGCCCCTTCGGGATGATCGCCGAGGGGTTCACGTCGGTGTGCACGACGTAGTAGTGGGCCTTGATCTGGTCGAAGTCGATCGTCTCGCCGAAGCCGGGGGTCTGGAAGAGGTCGCGGGCGTAGCCCCACAGCGCCGGCATCTCCGTGAGCTTGTTGCGGTTGCACTTGAAGTGGCCGTGGTAGACCGCGTCGAACCGGGCCAGCGTCGTGAACAGCCGGATGTCGGCCTCGGTGATCGTGTCGCCCATGAGGTAGCGGCGGTCGGTCAGCCGGTCCTCGAGCCAGTCCATCGCCGTCCAGAGCCGGTCGTAAGCCTCGTCGTACGCCTCCTGGGAGCCGGCGAAGCCGCACCGGTAGACGCCGTTGTTCACCTCGGTGAAGACCCGCTCCATCACGTCGTCCATCTCCTCCCGGCAGTCGGCCGGCCAGAGGTCCGGGGCGTCGGGACGGTGGTGCTCGCGCCACTCGAAGAAGAGGTCGTGGGTGATCCAGGGGAAGTCGTTGGTGACGACCTTGTTCGTCGCCACCTCGACGAGCGCCGGGACCGTGATGCCGCGCGGGTAGTCGGGGATCCGGTTGAAGTACGCCTCCTGGAGCTTGTGGATGCCGAGCACCGGGTCGACGCCGCCGGGGTCGAGGTCGAAGTTCCAGCTGCTGCTGTCGTGCACCGGCGCCGGCATCCCGAGGGAGATGACCTCCTCGAGGCCGAGAAGGTTGCGGACGATGATCGAGCGGTTCGCCCAGGGGCACGCCTTCGCGGCGACGAGCCGGTAGCGGCCGGGCTCCACCGGCCACGTCGGCACCTCGAGCTCCTCGCCGCCGTACGGGTCGCGGGACCGGCCGGGCTCTGCGGTGACCCGGTCGGGGACGTAGTTCATGTCGCGGTCGAAGGCGGCGCCCCTGGAGACGTACGTCGTGGTGGTGTCGACACTCATGACAGAGATCTACCCACCCAGGGGCTCCTCACCCGGGTGCGCCTGGGCCCAGGCGGTCATCGCGGCGTCCCACTCCGCGCCGCCGAGCGCGATGAGAGAGGCGGGGAAGAGGCCGTCCTCCTCCTTGCTGATGTGCTCGTCGAGCTCGGCGACGGCCACCCGGATCCGGTCCCGGTCGGCCGGGTCGGCGAGGTCGACGGTCGTCAGCAGCTCCGCGAGCTCCCGGTGCTCGACGACGAGCGGCTCGATGTAGGCGGCGTACTCCGGCTCCTTGCTCATCACCGCGAAGATGCCGTTCTCCTCGCCCTGCCAGTGGCTGGACAGCTCCTCGAGCATGGCGTCGAGGAGGCGGCGCCCCTCCTCCAGCTCGTGGTGGTCGAGGGCGCGAACGGCGTCACCGCCGAGCGTGGTCGCCCGCTCGTGCTCGGCGACGTAGTCCCGGATCAGCGGCATCTGGCGGCACCCGCAGTAGTGGCACATCCCCCGATCCCACCACAGCGCCCGGCGCAGTCCAGTGGCTCGCCGTGCCCCGAGCCGTCACTCGTGCCGGGTCGAGCCGTCACTCGTGGCGGAGGTGCCGGCCGGCGTGTCCCGGAAGTCGACCCGCATCACCGCGCGGCGCACCGTCGGCCGGCTCACCTCGGTGAACCCGGCGTCGGCGAAGACACCGACCGTGCCGACGTGGAGCTCCTCGGCGATCGCGTTCGTCGTGGTCATCGGATAGCCCTCGAGAGCCCGCGCCCCGCGGGCACGCGCGTGGTGGACCGCCGCCCGGACGAGCGCGCGGCTGACCCCACGGCGACGAAAGCCGGCGCGGGTGAAGAGGCAGGTCACCGCCCACACCGTGTCGTCCTCCTTGTCCTCGGCCCGCCCGTCCCAGGGGACACGGTTGTTGCGGAGGAGCCCGCGGTACTCGGTGCGCGGCTCCACGGCGCACCAGCCGACCGGCTCGCCGTCGAGGTAGGCGACCAGCCCGCTCGTCGTACCGGAACCCGGGTTGCCACAGTCGGTCTGCCGGCGGAGCCGGTCGGCGCGCTCCTCGACCGGGAACGAGCCGAACGACTCGCGCGGGTGGAGCTTGTAGCGCTGGCACTGGCACCGGGCGCCCTGGCCCCGGGTGCCGAGGACGGTCTGCAGCTCGTCCCAGCTCGCCCGGTCGGCCGGCACGACGGTGAGGGCAGTGGCCGTCATGCGCAGGATTGTGGCAGGTCGGG
>DASSBB010000110.1:0-6972 GCA_035699145.1 Marmoricola sp. | reverse complement strand
CTCGACGAGGACGTAGGCGCCGCCGGTGAGGGCCGCGAGGTCGTCGAGGTACCGCCCCGGGTCCAGGAGCCCGTCCGGGTGGTCGACCCGGAGCCCGTCGACGAGCCCCTCGTCGAACCACCGCCCGATCTCCTCGTGGGACCGGGAGAACCACTCCTGGTCCTCGACCCGGATCGCGACGAGGGTGTTGACCGCGAAGAACCGGCGGTAGTTGAGGTCGGAGTCGGCTCGGCGCCAGCTGACCAGCTCGTAGTGCTGCCGGCCGAGGACCTCGTTGGCGTCGTCCTCGGCGCCGTGCACGGTGTCAGGCGCCAGCGGGAACCGGTTGTCGTGGTAGTGCATCTCGCCGCCGAGCACCCGGAGGTTCTCGATCCGGCCGTCCTCGGCCAGGTCGTCGTCACCAACCACCGGGATGCGCAGCTTGCCGTCGGCGACGTCCCAGTCGATGTCGAAGGCGGCGGCGTACGGCGAATCCTGTCCGTGCGTCAGCACGTGCCACCACCACTCGTTCTCCCACGGCCGGGCGACGCCGACGTGGTTGGGGACGATGTCGACCAGCACCCCCATGCCGAGGCGGCGGGCCTCGGTGGCCAGGGCGGCCAGCCCGGAGGCACGGCCCCGGGAGGGGTCGACGTGGCCGTGGTCGGCGACGTCGTACCCGTGCTCGCTGCCGGACTCCGAGGAGAGCAGCGGCGAGAGGTAGACCCAGTCGACGCCGAGCTCGTGCAGGTAGGTGAGCCGACGGGCGGCGTCGAGCAGGTCGAAGCCCTCGGTGATCTGGAGGCGGTAGGTGCTGACCGGTGTGCGCATCCCAGCAGTCACTTCTTGCCGCGGCCGGTCTTCTCGGAGGCGGGCTCTGCCATCGCCACGAGCGAGGCCGCCACCGAGGAGTCGGGGATGTCCTCCGGCTCGAGGTACTCCCGGAGCACGACCAGGCTGCGGCCGGCCAGCTCGAAGGCGGCCCCCGCCGCGTGCGGCGCGTCCTCGGTCTTCGCCGCGGCGCTGTCGATCACGACGTCCCACCTCTCGGAGAACTCCGCGGGCGGGAGCGTCACGGCGACGTCGTCGGCGCTCGCGTTGAAGTAGAGCAGGAAGTGGTCGTCCAGGATCTCGTGGCCGGTCGCGTCGAGCCCGGCGATGCCGTGCCCGTTGAGGTACATCCCGATCGCCTTGGCGCCCTCCGCGGTCCAGTCGCCGTCGCCCATGGGCCGGCCGTCGGGGTGCAGCCAGACGATGTCGTTGAGCCGCTCGCCGTCGCCGGTGCGCACGGTGCTGCCGGTGAAGAACCGCTTCCGCCGGAACGTCGGGTGCTCGGCGCGGAGCCTGGCGACCGCGGCGGTGAACTCCACGAGCGGGCCGTCGACCTGGTCCCAGTGCATCCAGGCGATCTCGGAGTCCTGGGCATAGGTGTTGTTGTTGCCGCGCTGGCTGCGGCCGAGCTCGTCGCCGTGGAGGAGCATCGGGACCCCCTGGCTGAGCAGCAACGTCGTGATGAAGTTGCGCTGGGCGCGGCTGCGCAGGGCGAGGACCTCGATGTCGTCGGTGGGCCCCTCGGCGCCGTGGTTCCACGAGCGGTTGTGGCTCTCGCCGTCGCGGTTCTCCTCGCCGTTGGCCTCGTTGTGCTTCTCGTTGTAGGAGACGAGGTCGCGTAGGGTGAAGCCGTCGTGCGCGGTCACGAAGTTGATGCTGGCGAACGGCCGGCGCCCCGAGTGCTCGTAGAGGTCCGAGGAGCCGGAGAGCCGGCTGGCGAACTCGCCGAGGGTCGGCTCGCCGCGCCAGAAGTCACGGACGGTGTCGCGGTACTTGCCGTTCCACTCGGTCCACTGCGGCGGGAAGTTGCCGACCTGGTAGCCGCCCGGGCCGACGTCCCAGGGCTCGGCGATCAGCTTGACCTGGCTCACGACCGGGTCCTGCTGCACGAGCTCGAAGAACGTCGCGAGCCGGTCGACCTCGTAGAACTCGCGCGCCAGCGCCGAGGCGAGGTCGAACCGGAAGCCGTCGACGTGCATCTCGGTGACCCAGTAGCGCAGGGAGTCCATGATCAGCTGGAGGGAGTGCGGGTGGCCGGCGTTGAGCGAGTTGCCGGTGCCGGTGTAGTCCATGTAGTACTTCTGGTCGTCCTCCACCACGCGGTAGTAGGCGCGGTTGTCGATCCCCTTGAAGCTCAGCGTCGGGCCGAGGTGGTTCCCCTCGGCGGTGTGGTTGTAGACGACATCGAGGATGACCTCGATGTCCGCGGAGTGCATCGCCTTGACCATCGCCTTGAACTCCTGCACCTGCTGGCCGGCGTCCCGCACAGAGGCGTAGTCGGCGTGCGGCGCGAAGAAGCCGAGGGTGTTGTACCCCCAGTAGTTGCGCAGCCCCTTCTCGAGCAGCGTGCTGTCCTGGACGAACTGGTGCACCGGCATCAGCTCGATCGCCGTCACGCCCAGCTTCTTGAGGTGGTCGGTCACCGCCGGGTGGGCGAGGCCGGCGTAGGTGCCGCGCTGCTCCTCGGGGACGTCGGGGTGGAGCTGGGTCATCCCCTTGACGTGCGCCTCGTAGATGAACGACTCGTTGTAGGGGATGGCGAGCTGTCGGTCCCCCTCCCAGTCGAAGAACGGGTTGATGACCACACCGAGGGTCACGTGGCCGGCGGAGTCGTCGTCGTTGCGGGAGTCCTCGTCACCGAAGGTGTAGGAGAAGAGCGACGGGTCCCAGTCGATGTCGCCGTACGTCGCCTTGGCGTAGGGGTCGAGCAGGAGCTTCTTCGGGTTGCACCGCAGCCCCTGGCTGGGGTCCCAGGGGCCGTGGACGCGGTAGCCGTACCGCTGGCCGGGCTGCACCTGCGGCAGGTAGCAGTGCCAGACATAGGCGTCGACCTCGGTCAGGTCGATGCGGGTCTCGGTGCCCTCCTCGTCGAAGAGGCAGAGCTCGACGCGCTCCGCGACCTCGCTGAAGAGGGCGAAGTTGGTGCCGCTCCCGTCGTAGGTGGCACCGAGGGGGTAAGGGGCTCCAGGCCAGACGTGCACAAGCTCTCCTTCGGGCAGGACCCGGGTTCGTGGGGCACATGCCGAAGGGCATGTGAACGATCCAAAAGTACCCCGGCGCCCGGACTCTCAACCAATCCGCGCGTGCACCGGCAGCCGCCCGGGCCATCCGGGGCGGGCCCTGCGGCACCTTGACATGGTGCGGACACGCGCATCACGGTGAGGGAGACCGAAGGAAGACCGATGTTCCCGATCCCCGCCGGATGCGGCCCGCTGCTCCGGGTCCAGGTCGTCGTGGCCCACCCCGACGACGAGACGTTCGGCTGCGGCTCGCTGCTCCTCCACGCCGCCTGCGCGGGCGCCGTCACCGCGGTCACCTGCGCCACCCGCGGCGAGGCCGGTGAGGTGACCGACCGGGTGACGGTTCCCGAGGGCGGGCTCGCGCAGCTGCGCGAGAGCGAGCTCCGGGAGGCGGCACGGCTCCTCGGCGTCCGGCACGTCGACCTCCTTGGCTTCGGCGACTCCGGCATGGCGGGCGAACCCGGCGCCGACACGCTCGTCGGCGCCCCCTTCGACGACGTCCTCGGGGCTGTCGAGCGTTCGGTGGCGGCCTTCCGGCCGGATGTGCTCGTCACGCTCGACGCCGGCGACGGCCACCGCGACCACGCCAGGATCCGCGACGCCACCGTGGCGGTCGCGGAGCGGCGTGGGGTGCCGGCCTTCCTTCTGGCCCTTCCCCGGTCGGCGATGCAGCGGTGGGCGGCGTACATGAGCAGGGTCGACCCCGGGTCGACGTACCTCCACCTCGGCGAGCTGGGCACCCCGGACGAGCAGGTGTCGGTCGTCCTCGACACCGGGCGCCACCTCGAGCAGCGGTGGGCCGCGATCCGGGCGCACCGGTCGCAGACGTCGCCGTTCGAGAACCTCCCCGACGACCTCCTCGAGCTCTTCCTCACGCGGGACCACCTGGTCGCCGCCCGCTGACGGGTCGCCCGACGAAGGAGCTCCTCCGGCACCTGCGGCCGGAAGATCTCCTCAGTCGTCTGGCCCGGGGTGTCCTCCACAGGTGGTCCGCTCCCCCGGGCGCGCCCACGCGGGACCGGCCAACGTCGGGCCATGTCACTCGACGAGCTGATGAGCAGCCAGGCGGGGGTCGTCTCACGCCGCCAGGTCCTGGCGTCCGGGCATGACGACAACCACATCGAGAAGCAGCTGAGGAAGCGTCACTGGTCCCGCGTGCACCCCGGCGTCTACGTCGGCCACACCGGACGGCTCTCCTGGGAGCAGCGGTCGTGGGCGGCGGTGCTCTTCTACGGTGACGCGGCGCTGTGCGGGGCGTCGGCGACGGCTGCCTGGGGACAACGGGAGCCGTCAGCCCGAGAGACGATCCACGTCGCGGTCGACCAGTCCCGGCGGGTGGGGTCGCTCCCGGGCGTCCGGGTCCACCGGCTCACCGGGTTCGCCGCCCACGTCCACCCGACCCGCCGGCCTCCGATCGTGCGGCTCGAGCTGGCGGTGCTCCAGTGCGCCTCGAAGGCCCGCACGGAGCGCAGCGCGGTGGCCGCGCTGTCCGACGCGTGCCAGTCGCGGCGGACGACGGCGGGACGGCTCGCCGAGCGGCTGCGTTCGATGAGCCGGCTGCCGCGCCGGGCGTTCCTCCTCGAGCTGCTCGAGGACGTCGCGACCGGGACGTTCTCGGTCCTCGAGCACCGGTACCTCACCAAGGTCGAACGCCCGCACGGGCTGCCGACAGCTCAGCGGCAGCGCCGCGTGGCGCCGGGCCGTCGACCGGCCTACCGGGATGTCGAGTACCTCGGTGGAGCGCTCGTGGTGGAGCTCGACGGTCGGTTGGGCCACGACGAGACGGAGGACCGCTGGGCCGACCTCGACCGGGACATCGACAGCGTGGAGGCCGGCGCCACGACGGTGCGGCTCGCGTGGGGCCAGGTGCTCGATCCGTGCCGGGCAGCGTCGGCGGTGGGCCGGCTGCTCCGCGCAGTCGGCTGGCGCGGCACCGTCAAGCCGTGCGGCCCGGCCTGCAGCGGGATGCCTCGACGGGCAGCGGCCTGACCCCCGGCCGGAGACGAAGGAGATCTTCCGGCCGTAGGTGCCGGAGGATCTCCTTCGTCCGTCGACAACGAGCCGAGCGGTCAGGAGGGGTCAGCCCTTCAGGTCCGGGAACTGGTCGTCGCGCCACTCGGCGTCGATCCGCTCGTCCGCGAGCGCTTCCTCCCGGGTGCGCAGCTCGACGCGGCGGATCTTCCCGGAGATCGTCTTGGGCAGCTCGGCGAACTCGAGCCGGCGGACCCGGAGGTACGGCGGCAGGTGCTCGCGGCAGTGGCCGAGGATCGACCGGGCGGTGTCCGCCGTCGGCTCGTGACCCGGCGCGAGGACGACGTACGCCTTGGGGACGGCGAGCCGCACCGGGTCCGGCGCCGGGACGATCGCTGCCTCGGCGACCGCGGGGTGCTCGATGAGCACGCTCTCGAGCTCGAACGGGCTCACCTTGTAGTCGGAGGCCTTGAAGACGTCGTCGGTGCGGCCGATGTAGGTGATCCACCCCTCCTCGTCGCGGGTCGCGACGTCGCCGGTGTGGTAGAAGCCGCCGGCCATCGCCTCGTCGTTGCGGGCCTCGTCGCCCTGGTAGCCGGTCATCAGCGACAGCGGCTTGGCCCCGGCCAGGTCGAGGCAGAGCTCCCCCTCCCCGGCGCCCTCGACGCGCTCCCCGGAGATCGGGTCGACGAGCACCACCGGCACCCCCGGCAGCGGCCGCCCCATCGACCCCGGCTTGACCCGCTGCCCCGGCGGGTTGGCGACGGAGGCAGTGGTCTCCGTCTGCCCGTAACCGTCGCGGATCGTCAGCCCCCAGTGCCGCTCGACCTGGGCGATCACCTCCGGGTTGAGCGGTTCGCCGGCCCCGATCGCCTCGCGCAGCGACCCGTGGCCGCCGGAGAGGTCGGCGTTGATGAGCATCCGCCACACGGTCGGGGGCGCGCAGAACGCCGTGACGTGCTCGGTCCGCAGCCGCCCGAGCAGCGCCGGGGCGTCGAACCGCGCGTAGTTGAAGACCAGGACCGTCGCCTCGGCCAGCCACGGCGCGAAGAAGTTCGACCAGGCGTGCTTCGCCCACCCCGGCGAGGAGATGTTGAGGTGCACGTCGCCGGGGCGCAGCCCGAGCCAGTACATCGTCGACAGGTGGCCGACCGGGTAGCTCCGGTGGGTGTGCTCCACCAGCTTCGGCCGGTTCGTAGTGCCGCTCGTGAAGTAGAGAAGCATCCGGTCGTCGGTGCCGTTCCCCGGGTGCGGCACCGGCGTGCGCTCGAGGTCGTACGCCGCCGAGTGCGCGCGCCACCCGTCCGGCGGCGCCTCGCCTTCCGGGGTGACCGCGAACCGGACCAGGTCGGCCTGGATCCCCTCGAACTTGCCGGTGTCCCGGGCGTTGCAGACCACCGCCCGGGCCTGGCCACGGCTGATCCGGTCGACGAGGTCGTTGGTCCCGACCGCGGTGGTGGTGGGCATGATGACGGCGCCGATCTTGATCAGCGCGAGCATCGTCTCCCACAGCTCGACCTGGTTGCCGAGCATGACGATGACGCTCATCCCCCGCCCCACCCCTTCGTGGCGGAGCCGGGTCGCGACCTGGTCCGAGCGGCGGACCAGCTCGTCGAAGGAGTACGACGCCCGCGACCCGTCCTCCTCGACGATGACGAGCCCCGGGCGGTCGTTGCCGCGGGCCCAGGTGTCGAACCAGTCGTGGGCCCAGTTGAACGACTTCCCCACGTCGGGCCACTCGAAGCTCCTCAGCGCCTCGTCGTAGTCGCTCCGCAGCTGCAAGAGCTGGTCGCGGGCGGCGCGGAGCGCCTCGGTGCCGGTCCCGGTGCGGTCGGTGCTCGTCTCGTCAGCCATGTCCCCATCCTGCCTCTCCGGGTCGGGTGCCGCCTCCCAGCATCGCGCAGGTCACAAGGCGCGCGCGTGAACCGGACCGCCGGGCTGGGTAGGTGCC
>DASSBB010000109.1:0-12789 GCA_035699145.1 Marmoricola sp. | reverse complement strand
GAAGCAGCCGTGGCATCCGCGCCCGATCCGGCAAGGCGGATGAGCGAAGGCGCAGCGGGCTGCGTCGAGCTCGTCCAACGCAGCCGGTCGGGATGCGGGGCCGCGGATGCGTCGGCAGGTATAAGGGACACGGCCTAAGGTGGGCGCCATGTCGGCGCCAGGAAGTGGACCCAGCACCCTCAATGCCAGCCAGCGCCGCAGCGCCGCCCGCACCACCGTGGTCTGGGAGGCGCTCCGGGCCACGCTCACCGAGGAGCCGGGCCGGGAGCTCCGGGTCCTCGACATCGGTGGCGGCACCGGTGGGTTCGCGGTCCGGGTCGCCGAGCTGGGCCACCACGTCACGGTGGTCGACCCCAGCCCTGACGCGTTGGCGATCCTCGACCGTCGTTCCGAGGAGACCGGGGTCGCCGACCGTGTCAACGGGGTCCAGGGAGACCTGGCCACTGTCCCCGAGCTGGTCGAGGACGGCAGCGTCGACGTGGTGCTCTGTCACGGCGTCCTCGAGGTCGTCGACGATCCCAGGTCGGCGATGGCCGCGATCGCCGGGGCGCTCCGCCCGGGCGGACGGCTCAGCCTGCTCGTCAGCCAGCGCCACGCCGCCGTGGTGGCGCGGGCGATGGCGGGACACTTCGTCCACGCCAAGGAGCTTCTTGACGACGGTTCGGGGCCGGTGCCCCACCGGTTCACCGCGGAGGAGACCCGCGCCCTCCTCGACGAGGCAGGGTTCACCGAGGTCACCCTCCACGCAGTCCGGGTCTTCAGCGACCTGGTGCCGAGCTCGTTCGTGGACCTGGAGCCCGGCGCGGCCGACGCCCTGGTCGCTCTGGAGCAGGCCGTCGCGGAGCTGCCGGAGTACCTTCCCCTCGCCACCCAGGTCCACGCACTGGCCACCCGCCACTGAGCCACCCGCCACTGGGCCGACCCCAGCCGCGGGGGCCGGTCGAGGAGGTGCCCGATGACGGAGTGCCACCTCCTGCACGTCGACATGGACGCCTTCTACGCCTCGGTGATGACCCGGGACCGGCCCGACCTCCAGCACGTCCCGGTGATCGTGGGAGGAGGGCACCGGGGGGTGGTCCTGTCGGCGAACTACCTGGCCAGGCGGAGTGGGGTCCGCTCGGCGATGCCGACGACAAGGGCCCGCCGGCTCTGTCCCGAGGCGGTCTTCGTCGCTCCCGACTACGACGCGTTCACGACCGTCTCCCGGTCGGTGATGGAGATCTTCCGGCAGGTCACCCCCCGGGTGGAGCCGCTGTCGCTGGACGAGGCGTTCCTCGACGTCAGCGGAGCGGTGCGCCGGCTCGGCCCTCCCGCCGGCATCGCCGAGGACGTCCGGGCCCGGGTCGCCGACGAGCAGGGGATCACCTGCTCGGTCGGGGTGGCCGGCACCGTCGGGGTGGCCAAGCTGGCGAGTCGGCTGGCGAAGCCCGACGGCGTCCTCGTGGTCCCGCCCGAGGAGACCACGGCGTTCCTCCACCCGTTGCCGATCGACTCCCTGTGGGGTGTGGGGGAGAAGACCGCCGGAGCGCTGAACCGGCTCGGGCTGAGGACCGTGGGCGATGTCGCGCATACCCCGGTGGCGACCCTGCAGCGGGCGATGGGGCCGGCCGCCGGCCGGCAGCTCCACCAGCTCGCGTGGGGTGAGGACCGGCGGACGGTGACCCCGCGCCGCGGTGAGGACGAGGAACCGGACAAGAGCGTCGGCGCCGACGAGACCTTCGGCCGGGACACCGACGATCCCGCGGTGGTGGTCCGGGAGCTGCTGCGGCTCTCGGCGAAGGTGGCTTCCCGGATGCGGGCGGCGCAGGTCGCCGGCCGGACCGTCACCCTCAAGGTCCGGTTCGCCGACTTCACCACGATCACGCGGTCCCGGACCCGACCGGAGGCGACCGACGTGACCAAGGAGATCCACGAGACCGCGGCCGGGTTGTTCCACGGGCTCGGGCTGCAGCGAGCCAGGATCCGGCTGGTGGGGGTGCGGGTCGAGGGGCTGGCCTCCCGGTCGGCGACCTACCGCCAGCTGGTGCTCGGGGCGAAGGAGCAGGGATGGGCGGAGGCCGACCAGGCAGTGGACCGGGCGGTGGCGCGGTTCGGCACCGCCGCGGTGCAGCCGGCATCGCTCCTCCACAGCGGCGCAGGACGTCGGATCGACGAACGATTCGGGGTCTCCGCATGACCAGTTTCGAGTGCTGGCTACCGGGGATGATTTTGCATGCCTAGACTCTTCAGAAGGAACTGCTTGCCCTGGAGGAAACCGTGCCGCTCTCAGAAGAGGAGCTGCGTCTGCTGGAGCAGATGGAGCGCGCGCTCGTCGCGGAAGACCCGAAGTTCGCCTCCACCTTGCGCGGCACGCGCATCCGACAGCACGCCCGACGTGCCCTCATCGCCGGTGTGCTGGCATTCATCGTCGGCGTCGCGCTCCTGATGGCCGGCGCGGTGATCCCCAGCATCCCGCTCGGGGTGGTCGGGTTCGTGGTGATGCTCGGATCGGCGTACTTCGCCCTCACGTCATGGCGCGGCCAGAGTGCCGCGGCCGCCTCCGGCGCGGGCGGCGACACCGGCGAGCAGGGGCTGCGCGTCATTCAGGGCGGCAAGGCCCGCGGCAAGAGCAAGAAGGCGAAGGCCCAGTCCCATGGCTCGGTGATGGAGCGCTTCGAGGAGCGCTGGCGGCGTCGCAAGGACCAGAACGGCGGTCTCTGACCGGCTCGTCACCGGATCCGGATGCGGACCCGATCGGCGTGATCGGCGAGCAGCCTTGCCGGACCGGTCTTCGCGTCGGAGGGCAGGTCGAAGCTCCACGTCACCCACCCCAGATGGTTGCTCTCGGCCGTCTCGGCGTCCGCAACCCCGAGGCGCCACGTCCGGTTCCCCTGCACAAGGCTGAGCCGCACGTCCTCCATCGGCGTCGGCGGCGGGTCGTCGTACTCGCAGTCGTCACAACCCAGGGTGGTCGAGCAGCTCATGCTGTCGCGGCAGCCGTCGGCGAACGCCCGGCCCTCGATGGAGGCGGCCGCGCCGCGCCGCAGGACAAGCCCGTCGCTGACGTCGAGGAAAGGAGCCGCGCACGAGGCCGACGCGGTCGTCTGCGGAAACGGGGCGGCAGCCAGAGCCAGCAGGGACGAGACGAGCACGAGAGAAGATCGGCGCACGAGGATGGGACGGCCACCTGTCGTGATCGGTTCCTCCTCGACATGGTGACCCGCTGCACCCAGTGACGCGCGAGAGGACGGGCGAACAGCCAGCCCGTCAGACCGAGACGCGGTCGACCCCTTCCACCTGACCGGCTCCCCGGCCGGTGCCCCGGCCGCCGTCCCGGCGCCGCTGCACCGGCCGGCGACCGCGCCACAGCGACGCCGGAAGCCACCGGGCCCGCCGCCGGGTGCGTGAGTCCGCCACGTCGACCAGCACCTCGGTGACCGTGCGGGAGTCCTCCTGGGCCTGCTCCTGTCCCGCCTCGTCGAGCGGGTGCTGCGAGTAGCGAGCCCGCTCCACCAGCAGGGCCAGCGACTCCAGGGCACCGGTCGCGCGTCGGGTCTCGTCCGGGCCGCCGCCGGTCGGGCCGTGGCTCGGTCCGAGCGCCGGCACCAGCGCGAGCGCCTGCCGCCGTAGCGTGGCGGTGTCGTCCCACCGCACGCCGAGGTCGAGGGCGGTGGCTCGCAGCTCGTCCCAGGCCGCCTCCGCGACCTCCGCCGGGTCGTCCTCGTCGTACCGACGGCGGCGCTGCGCCTCGCGCACGGCTCGGGGCACGAAGCAGCAGAGCCCGCCGAGGATGAGCACCACCGCGCCGGGCACCAGCCAGCCGGGGAGCCCACCCTCCTCGTCGGTGGAGGTCGCTCCGAGCAGGTCGTCGCGCCGGGTGCGGGTGACCGTCGGCTCCGGCGCGGACGTCGACGCCGACGGGGCGGCGAGGTCCTCGGGCGCCGGCACCTGGCCGGAGGTGTACGCCGGGACGGTGCGCGCCTGGGTCTGCGGAGTCGGCTCGAAGCGGACCCACCCGGTGCCCTCGAAGTACAGCTCGGGCCAGGCGTGCATGTCGCGGGTGCTGTAGACCCAGTAGTTGTCCAGCTCCTGCTCAGGGCGGAGGAAACCCACCGCCACCCGGGCCGGGATGTTGAGGGTGCGCGCCATCATCGCCATCGCGGAGGCGAACTGCTCGCAGTACCCCCGCCGGCTGCCCTCACCGGTGCCGAGGAAGAGCTCGAGCTGCTCGAGGCTGGTGCCGGATCCCGGGTCGAGCGAGTACGTGAACCCGCCGTCCTCCCGGAACCACTGCTGGAGGATCACCGCCTTCTCGAAGTCGCTCCGGCCCTCCGCGGTGAGCTCCTGGGCCCGGGTCTCGATCCAGTCCGGCATGGAGTCCGGCAGCTCGGTGTTGTCGGCGGTGAGCGACTGCGGCCCCGGGACGGCGTTGACGAGCGCGGCCGGGTCCGGGTCGAGCGTGAGCCCGACCGCCCGGTACTCGATCCCCGACGCGTCCGTGCCGCCGACGCCGAGCACGTCGAGCGTCTTGTCGTCGTACCGCCAGTCGCCCGGGGCCCGCACGGACGCCGCCGGGTAGGGAGTAGGCAGCCAGCGGGAGCGGAACACGCTGGTCACGGAGATCGCGTAGTCGTGCTCGGTCCGGGGCGTCGTCTCGGACAGCCCCGGCGGGGCCGGCAGCGGACCGTCGGCCTCGTTGGTCGGAGGGATGTCGCGTTCGGAGGGGCGCCAGGCCGCTCCGTCGAACTCGTCCAGCACGCTGATCCGGAGGTACGCCGGCGTGGGGTCGTCGGTGCGCACGGCGAGCAGGGGCATGTCGGCGCTGCTCAACAGGTCGCGCCGCACGTCGACCATCGGGTTCTCGACGGTCACGCTGCCGTCGCCGTTCCCGTCGCCCGGTCCGATCCCGCTCGACCAGAACCCGTCCCACGTGGGCAGGGCCAGGGGTGCGAGGACGGCGAGCCCGACTCCGGCGACCCCGATCCTCGAGGCCGCCGGCCAGAGCGTGGCGAGCCGGACCTCCTGCGGTTCGACACCGCCTCGCAGAGGAGCCGGCCCGGAGATGTTGCGGCCCCACCGCCCGAGCCTTGCGGCCTGCTCGGCGGTGAGCAGCAGCACGAACGCGGTGGCGGCGAGCGCGAAGGTCAGCCACGGCACGCCGCCGATCAGGCTCACCGGGGCGGTGAACGCGGCGAGCAGCGGCAGCCCGGCGAGGGGCGCCCTGCGCAAGGTGCAGGCGAACAGGTCGACGAGCAGGACCACCGCGGCGCCACAGGCCACCATGAGCGGCGGGAACGCGGTGGCGTCCGCCGGCACCGGAGCGGGTTGCTGGTTGGCGGCTTCGACGGCGCGACGGAGCGTGTCGAGGGTGCCCTCGATGCCGGACGGGGTGGGCAGCCACCCCCCGAGCCGGGCCCCGTCGCCGGCGTACCAGTGGTGGAACAGCAGTGCCACGAGCGCGGCCTGGCCGAGGGGGACGACCGGTCGCGGGACCCGGACGGCGCGGAGCGCGAGCCCCGACCCGGCGACGAGGACGGCCAGCAGGAGCAGGGGGTTGAGGTAGTCGCCGGCGTCGACCGCGATCACGGCCCAGCTCTGCAGGGTCAGCAGTGCGGTCGCGGCCGCGATGACCGCGACGGCGGTGCCGGCCGGCGACGGGAGCCGCAGCGCGCCCATCAGCGCACCCCCGACGCGCCGATGGTGGGGGCGGCGGCCGAGGCGCCGCTTCGGCCACGCCGGCTGAGCAGCCCGAGCTGTTGCCACACGCCGGCAAGCGGGGCCTGGGGCCCGGCGGCGACCGCGCGCCAGCCGGTGGCGGTGAGCAGCCCGAGCGCGGCCGGCTCGGCCGGAACGACACCCATGGACCGCTGCCACTGCTCGGTGTCGAGGGCGATGGCCAGTGGAGTGCTGGCGGCGTGGCGCATCCGGCTCAGGGCGGCACGGTCGACCGGCAGGGTCTCGCCGAGCACCGCGACCTGGAGCCCCGTCTGGTGGGCGTCGCTGAGCCACGAGGTGTCGATGGTGGTCCGGGCGACGGTGCCGAGCAGCGCGAGCGACTCCAGGAGTGGCCCCGACTCCGTGCCGGCCGCGTGGTCGTGCCACTTGTGGTCGGTGTCGTGGCCCTCGGCGGTCACCAGCCGGACCCGGAACCCCCGCTGGGCCAGGTGGAGCCCGACCGACGCGGCCACGATGACGGCGTACTCGAAGGAGGAGCCGAGCCCGGCCCCCCGGTGCGCGTGCCGGCGGTTGTCGACGAAGAGGGTCGCCCGGGACTGCCACGGCTGCTCCTCGCGGCGGACCATGAGCTCGCCGGCGTGGGCGCTGGAGCGCCAGTGGACCCGGCGGAGGTCGTCGCCGCGGCGGTACTCGCGCACCGTGACGTCCTCGGCGCTGCCTCCGACGAAGTCACGGGGACGGTTGTCGCCGGAACCGGTCCACACACCCTCCAGCGGGATCGCCGGCAGCGGCACCACCTTGGGCGTGACGACGAGGTCGGCGGTGCTGGTGAAGGTCCGGTCGAGCTCGACGAGGCCGAAGGGGTCGTGGACCCGCACCGCCATGGGGCCCAACGTGAACCGTCCCCGCACGTCGGAGCGCACGGCGTAGGAGACCGTGCGGTGCCACCGCGACCCCATCCGGTCCACCACGAAGCGGGCGCGGACGCCGAGCGCGTAGGGGACCTGCTCCTCGAGGAGCAGCAGCCCGGTGGGGACGCGCCCCTCGTTGCGCAGGTCCAGCTCCACCGTGGCCGTCTGGCCGGCGGTCAGCCGGTGCGGGGTCACGGTGCGGGTGAGCGTGAGCCGATGTTGCCCCCGGGTGAGCGCCACGGCGGTCAGGACCGGCAGCAGGAGGAGCAGCGCGCCGATGCGAGTGAGGTCGTCGAGCCCGACGACGACCGCGGAGACGATCGCCGTTGCCCCGGCGACCACGAACGCCCGACCGCGGGTCGTCAGGGTGGAGAAGGTGGTCCGCACGGCGGTCGACTAGCGCGAGGAGGGGAGCGGGACGGAGTCGACGATCGCGAGCAGGGCCGACCGCGCGGTCCGCCCTCCCATCGCCGCCTCGACGGTCGGCAGCAGCCGGTGCGAGAGCACGGCGAGGGCGAGCGCCTGGAGGTCGTCGGGGACGACGTAGTCGCGCCCGTCCATCGCGGCGGCCGCCTTGGCGGCGCGGATGAGGTGCAGCGTCGCGCGCGGTGAAGCCCCCAGCATCAGGTCGGGGGCCTTGCGGGTCGCGGTGGCGAGGGCGACCGCGTAGCGCTGCACCGGCTCGGCGACGTGGACCCGGGTCACCATCTTCACGAGCCGGGCCACGGTCGCCGCGTCGGTGACCGGCTTCAGGTCGTCAAGGGGGTTGGTGCGCGTGTGTGAGCCGATCATCGCGATCTCCGCGGCCTCCACCGGGTAGCCCATCGAGACCCGGGCCATGAACCGGTCGCGCTGCGCCTCGGGGAGCGCGTAGGTGCCCTCCATCTCGATGGGGTTCTGGGTGGCGACGACCATGAAGGGCGCGTCGAGGTGGTACGTGGTGCCGTCCACGGTGACCTGACGCTCCTCCATGCACTCGAGGAGCGCGGACTGGGTCTTCGGCGAGGCGCGGTTGATCTCGTCGCCGACCACGATGTTGGCGAAGACGCCGCCCGGCCGGAACTCGAACTCGCGGGTGTCCTGGTTGAACACCGAGACGCCCGTGACGTCACTCGGCAGCAGGTCCGGGGTGAACTGGATGCGGCGGACGGTGCAGTCGATGGAGCGGGCGAGCGCCTTGCTCAGCATCGTCTTGCCGACCCCCGGCACGTCCTCGATGAGCAGGTGGCCCTCGGCGAGCAGCACCACGAGGGCGGTGCGGATCACGTCGGGCTTCCCCTCGATGACCTGCTCGATGCCGTCGCGGATGCGGCCGGTCACGTCGGCGATCTCGTCGAGCTCGAGGGTGGCCGGCCCGGACGCAGCTCCAGACAGGGCTCCGGTGGACGGGGCGAGGGAGAGGCGCTGCTCCGCGTGCTGGTCGGTCACGCCCCCTAGTCAACCTCACCGGACGAAAAACCGGCCAGAAAGGGAGCGGAGTGGGGCCGAAGGTCGTTGACCGTGGAGGGAAGTGGAGTAGAGTGGGGGACAGTGGAGGAAAGGGAGCCACTTGTCACCAGTCGGGAGGCGTCGATGTTCTTCGGCACCTACACCCCGAAGCTCGACGACAAGGGGCGGTTGATCCTCCCGGCGAAGTTCCGGGACCAGCTGGCAGGAGGGCTCATGGTCACCAGAGGCCAGGAGCACTGCCTCTACGTGTGGCCGCAGGAGGAGATCAACCGGATCACCGAACGGCTGCGCGAGGCGCCGGTGTCGAACAAGGCCACCCGCGACTACGTCCGGATGTTCTCGTCGGCGTCGTCCGACGAGAGGCCGGACAAGCAGGGCCGGATCACGGTCCCACCGAAGCTCCGGGAGTGGGCCTCGCTCACCAAGGACGTCGTCGTGATCGGCGCCATGAACCGCCTGGAGATCTGGGACGAGGCCGCGTGGACGGCGTACTCGGAGGAGCAGGAGGAGAGCTTCGCCGAGCTCTCCGACGAGGTCTTCCCCGGGATCTGAGAACGACCAGCAGACGAAGCAGTCAGCACAACTCAACAGCCGGTGTCGTAGGACGAGGCTCGCGCCCGCTCCCTCCGGCCGTCTGGCACACCTTCCCCGGTGCCAGAAGGCCTCTCCCAGGAGCGAGCGGGCGGGGACCTGGTCGGACGAAGCCGGCGCCACGAAACGCACGAGGGGTCGAGCCATGAGCGTCGCGGTCAGTCAGCCAGCCAGGCAGCCAGTGGGGCGCAGCCGTCCCGCTCCCACCAGGGAGTCGCTGGGCGACACCATCGCCCTCGCCCGGGCACGCTCCCTCGAGAACCGCCGGTGCGGCCGGCGGGTCCGCCAGGAGGCGCGTGACGCCCTCGGTGTCGTGCTCTTCTCCGCCGCGGCCTCGACCACCCTCGCCGTGGTCCTCACCCTCGTCCTCGCCCACGCCGGATAGGCGCTGCACGGATGACCGCTCCCGCCCACGTCCCGGTGCTCCTCGACCGGGTGGTCGCGCTCGTGGCCCCGGCGCTGGCCCGACCCGGCTCGGTCCTCGTCGACGCCACCCTCGGGCTCGGCGGTCACGCCGAGGCGGTCCTCACCCGCTGCCCCGAGGCGCACCTGATCGGCATCGACCGCGACCCGCAGGCGCTGGAGCGCAGCCAGGAGCGGCTCGCCGGCTTCGGCGCTCGGGTCACCCTGGTCCACGCGGTGTACGACGGGCTCGCCGACGTCCTGGCCGACGAGGGGCTCGCGCAGGTCGACGGGGTCCTCTTCGATCTCGGTGTCTCGAGCATGCAGCTCGACCTCCGGGACCGTGGCTTCTCGTACGCCGAGGACGCGCCCCTGGACATGCGGATGGACGGCTCCACGGGGCTGACCGCCGCCGAGGTGCTCAACAGCTACCCGGTGGCCGAGCTCGCGCGGGTGCTGCGCGACTACGGCGAGGAGCGGTTCGCCCGGCGGATCGCCGAGCGGATCGTCCGAGCGCGGGACGTGCAGCCCTTCGACCGCTCCGGTCGGCTCGTCGAGCTGGTCCGCGACGCGATCCCGGCCGCGACCCGGCGTACCGGCGGCAACCCGGCCAAGCGCACCTTCCAGGCGCTGCGGATCGAGGTCAACGACGAGCTGGCCGTGCTCCGGCGGGCGCTGCCGGCGGCCGTGGACGCCGTGGGTGTCGGCGGCCGGGTCGTGGTCATGTCGTACCACTCGCTCGAGGACCGGCTGACGAAGCGGGTCTTCGCCCGGAACAGCCGCAGCGACGCGCCACCGGACCTCCCCGTCGTCCCCGAGGAGCACCAGCCGATCCTCCGGCTCGTGACCCGGGGCGCCGAGAAGGCCGAGGACGCCGAGGTCGCCGCGAACCCCCGCGCCCGCTCGGTCCGGCTCCGCGCCGCCGAGCGCGTCCGCGAGGGAGCAGCGGCATGACGGCAACCCCCTGCTCCACTCCGCCCCACCCCGCACCACGACCGCACGCAGAAGGGACCGTTCGCCGATGAGCGCATGGATGGGCCAGGCTCAGTCGAGGCTGACGAGGCTTCCGAGGATCGCGGAGACCGCCGTCGAGCGCGCCCGGCTGACGGTCGTGCCCCGGCGGCGTCCGCGCGCCCCGCGCGTGCCGTTCATGATCCTCGTGTCGCTCGTCCTGCTCGGCGGCGTCGTCGGGCTGCTGCTCTTCAACACCTCGATGCAGCAGGCGTCCTTCCGGGCGACCGCGCTGGAGGCGACCGCCGCCGACCTGCATGCCGAGGAGCAGTCGCTGCGCATGGAGGTCGACCGGCTCCGCGACCCGCAGCGGGTCGGCACCCGCGCCCAGGAGCTCGGCATGGTGCCGCTGGTCAATCCCGCGTTCATCCGGCTCTCGGACGGCGAGGTGCTCGGCAACCCGACGCCGGCCTCGGCCGCCGACGCCCAGCGGCTCACCCCGCTGCCGGCCCGCAAGCCGGCCGAGCTCCGGGTCCCGGTGACGGTGACCCTCCCCGCGCCCTCGGACACGCCGGTCCACGGCGCGCCCTCGGACGCCGACGGCGGCGACGCCGGTACAACTGACAGCCAGGAGTGACCCGCACCGGAAGACAGGAACCACCTGCCATGGCCCAGCAGAGGCGCCCACGCCGCCGCCGGTCCCCCGTCGCGGGGGCAAGGATCGGCACCCGCCGGTCCGCCGCCCTCCGCGCGCTCCGGCGGGCGTCGCTCGCCCGCCTGCGGATCGGCTTCCTCATCATCGCGATGGTGGTCTCCGTCTTCGCGGTCCGGCTCTTCCAGCTCCAGGGGCTCGACGCCGAGACGTACGCAGCCAAGGCGCGGGCCGTCGGTGCGGCCCACGAGATCCTGCCGGCGGTCCGCGGCTCGATCCTCGACCGCAACGGTGCGCCGCTGGCGGAGTCGCTGGACGGGTCGATGGTCGTGGCCGACCCGACGAAGACCAAGGACGACGCCGCGGAGATCGCCTCGGTCCTCCAGGAGCGGCTCGGGGTCGACTACATCGAGACCGTCGAACGGCTCCAGGCGCCGAACACCCGGTTCCGTTACGTCGCCCGCCGGGTCCCCACCACCGACGCGGTCGCCGTGGTCGAGGAGCTCACCGACGCCGGCTACAAGGGGCTCGACACCCGCCGCGACCCGGTGCGCAGCTACCCCGCCCAGGACGTCGCGGCGAACATCCTCGGCTACGTCAACGCCGAGGACCAGCCGGTCGCCGGCATCGAGGACCGGTTCAACCCCCTGCTGAGCGGCACCGACGGGTCGGCGACCTACGACATCGGCGGTGGCAACCGGGTCCCGCTCGGGGACAACAGCGTCACCGAGCCGGTCGACGGCAAGGACCTCACGCTCACCATCGACCGCGACCTGCAGTGGTACACCCAGCGGGTGCTGCGGCAGACCGTCGAGGACGCCGGCGGCGTGAGCGGGGTCGCCGTCGTGCAGGACACCCGCACCGGCGAGCTGCTCGCGCTCGCCGACTACCCGACGTACGACCCGAACGACATGACCCAACGGGACCCGGACGCGCTCGCCTCGCGCGCCTTCCGCGACGTCTACGAGCCGGGCTCGGTGCAGAAGGTGCTGACGATGGCGGCGCTCCTCGACGCGGGGCTCGTGGAGCCGGACACCCGGCTGACGATCCCCTCGGCGATCGAGTCCTCCGGCGGCAAGATGATCGGCGACTTCAACGAGCACGGGACCCTCCACTACACGCTGACCGGGGTGCTGGCCCGCTCCTCCAACATCGGCACGGTCCTGGCTGCCCGGAAGATGCGCTCCGCCCAGCTCTACCGCTACCTGCGCGACTTCGGGCTCGGCCGCTACACGGGCATCCCGGGCTACGCGGAGTCGGCCGGGATCCTCGCCCCACCGGGGCAGTGGCAGCAGATCAACCACGACAACATCGCCTTCGGCCAGGGGCTCGCGGTGAACGCCGTCCAGATGGCCACCGCGATCAACACCATCGCCAACGGCGGTGTCTACGTGCAGCCGAGCCTGGTGAAGGGCAGGGCGACCACCCGCGACGGCGTGGTGACCGGCTCCGACGTCGCCGTCCAACGTCGGGTGGTCAGCGAGGAGGTCGCCGAGGAGACCGGCGAGATGATGGAGATGGTGACGACCCAGGGGGCCGGCACGGCGCCGGTCGCCTCGATCGAGGGGTATCGCGTCGCGGGCAAGACCGGCACCGCGCAGGTCGCGAACGACGAGTGCCACTGCTACGACGGGACGAAGTTCACCGTCTCGTTCGCCGGATTCGCACCGGCCGAGGACCCCCGGTTCACCGTCTACGTGGTCGTCCACGAGCCGGCCAACGGCGGCGGGGGCGGCTCCGTCGGCGGGCCCGCGTTCCGCAAGATCATGAGCTACCTGCTCCAGCACTACGCCGTCCCCCCGACCGGAGCCCCCGCCCCCGACCTGCCGATCGAGTGGCGGCCAGGGACCGCCCGCGACCACGACCGCTGAGCTCGCCCTGGGTGAGTCGGTTTCCCATGGGATGCAGGTGTTTGTGCGCTCCCCACGGGTTGCAACCCATGGGAAGCACCAGTTCTCCGGCATCCCATGGGAAACCGACCCCCGGCCCACCCTCTAGTAGATTGCCCCGACGTGACCTCGACCCGTCCCGAGCACCCGCCGCGCACCGCGCTTCGGGACGCCCTGACGGTGATCGGGGCGGGCCACGACGTCGTGGGCACACCGGAGGGCACCTGGCTGACCGGCCTGACCTTGGGCAGCCGGGCGGTCCACCCCGGCGACCTCTACGTCGCACCCG
>DASSBB010000108.1:0-20608 GCA_035699145.1 Marmoricola sp. | reverse complement strand
GGTCGGCCAGCTCGGCGGTGTCAGCGGTCTCGACGACCGGTGGTTCGAACATGTGTGCGAGTCTACCGAGAGCCGCCGACAGTTCCCACCACCGACACACCGCGAAGCTCGAGGTCCCACCACGAGGCGAGCGAGGCGATCTCACCAGCGGCGGACGGAGTGACCTTCCGGGCTCGCCCACCTCCCCTACCTGCCATGGCTCCGTTGGACACTCCTGGCCGCGGGACCGGGCGATGCCCAGCGCGTGCAGACGACGCTCGTTGCGGAGGCGCAGCGCCTCCTCCGGCGGCACCCGGGGGGTGTCCGGGTAGACCCGGCTCCGCCAGGTCCCAGAGCCGATCCCGGCCACGCCGCCCCGCCGTGGCGACCTGTCCCATCGACACCATGAGGGCAGCTCACGCGAGGTCAACGGCCCCTCGGCCTCGATGCGCGCGGGTACGACGAGCCGAGCCGGCTCCAGGCCACCAGGTCGACGCTCGGCGCGACCGCTGCCGTCGGGTCGAGCTGCAACATCGTCAGGTGGCGCACCAGGTCGAGCAGCTCGGTGGGCCGCTCGCTGGTCAGGAGCTGGGCAAGGACGGCGATCTGGCGGGCATCTGCGTGCGAGAGCAGCTGGACGGTCACGAAGTCGAGGATGGGTCCGGTCACCGACATCCTGCCCAGGATCACTCCGAAGCGACGGGACACTAGGCTCCTCGGCATGGCCAAGTACTTCGACGTCCACCCGCAGAACCCCCAGCCGCGCAGCATCGCCCAGGTGGTGACGATGCTCCGGGACGACGCCGTGATCGCCTACCCGACCGACTCGTCGTACGCCTTGGGCTGCCGGCTCGACAACCCGCAGGGCACCGAGCGGATCCGCCGCATCCGGGGGCTGGACGACGGCCACCACTTCACGTTGGTGTGCGCGGACTTCGCGCAGCTCGGTCAGCTCGTCCAGCTGAGCAACAACGCGTTCCGCGCCATCAAGGCGGCGACGCCGGGGCCGTACACGTTCATCCTCCCGGCGACCAAGGAGGTGCCGCGCCGGCTGGCGCACCCGAAGAAGCGCACGGTGGGGGTCCGCATCCCCGACCATCCGTTCGTCAACGCACTGCTCCAGGAGCTCGGCGAGCCGCTGGTCTCCAGCACACTTCTCATGCCGGACGCGGACGTGTCGCCCACCGACGGGTGGGCGATCAAGGAGGAGCTCGACCACGTCGTGGACGCCGTCATCGACGCCGGTGAGTGCGGCAGCAACCCGTCGACGGTCGTCGACTGGTCCGAGGGGTACCCGGAGGTGGTCCGAGCCGGCGTGGGCGACCCGACGCCCTTCCAGTGACAGTGACAGTGACAGCCACAGTGGCAGTGACCATGACAGTCACAGTGACCCGGGGACGACGAAGCCCCGGAGGGCGGACCCTCCGGGGCAACGTGGTGAGGTCGAAGCAGCGTCAGCTGCTCAGCTGACCCGGTCGTTCAGTCGCCGACCTTCTTGGCGCCGTCCGCGGCCGCCTGCGCGCCGCTGGTCGCGGCCCTCTTGGCGGTCGTGCCGGTGGCCTTCGCACTGCTCTTCGGGCGAGCAGCCTGCGACCTGGCGGTCGAGGAGGTGCTCTTGGCCGCCTTCTTGGCCTTGGTCGCGGTCGTCCTCGTGGCGTTGGCCGCCTGGGTGCGGGTCGTCTTCGCCTTGGCGGTGGAGGTCTTCGCAGACTTCGCCGCGACCTGGCTCGACTCCTGCTTGCGGATCCGCTCGACGAGGATCTCGCCGCGGTTCACCAGCTCGTCGTAGCGGTCCTGGAGGTCGGTGACACGCGCCTCGATGGCGGCACGGCGTACCTGCGCCTCCTCGGAGAGCGCCTCCACCCGCGCGCTGACGAGCGTCGCGGCGCGCTCGCGCAGCGCCTTGGGCTCGAAGTCGATGTCGGCGATCCGCTTCTGGAAGTCGGCGACGGAGTCGCGGACCACCTCGACGGCGCGGTCGGTGACGCCGACGTAGGCGTACAGCGGCCGGGTCGCCTCGGTCTTGATGTCGAACTTGGCCTTGGCCATGTCGTTCTCCTTCGGTTGGTTGTCCCGGCGCGGGGCCGGGCATCGAGTGTGGTGCGGTCTGGGGCGGGCCCTACTCTGCGGCTGGGCCGGCGCTCCGCTCGTTGGCGGAGACGAACGAGGTGTAGACGTCGAGCAGCGAACGCTTCTGTCGTTCGGTGAGCCTCGGATCGGCCGTGATCGCGAGCTCGACCGACCCACTGGTGCTCTCGTCGACGCTGAGGATCCCCGCGCGGAGGTACAGCTGCTCCGCGGAGATCTGCAACGACTTGGCGATCTGCTGCAGGACCTGGGCAGACGGGTTGCGCAGCCCGCGCTCGATCATGCTGAGGTACGGGTTGGACACCCCGGACTGCTCCGCGAGCTGCCGCAGCGACATCGCTGCCGCCACCCGCTGCTCGCGCAGGTAGTCGCCAAGACCCTCCACGGTCTTGCCGACGATCCCTGGGGTCTCCGCCATGACCCCCACTCTGCTAACTACAGTGAGCAGATGCAAGTCCTGGCGACGTGACACCGACCACGTTCAGAGGATGGCGTCGAGGAACGTCCTGGTCTCCGGGTGCCGGGTCTCGGTGAACAGCTGCTGGGGTGTGCCCTCCTCGAGGATCGCCCCCGCGTGGACGAACGCCATGCGGCTGGCCACCTCGCGGGCGAACCCCATCTCGTGGGTGACGACGATCATCGGCATGTGGGTGTCGGTCGCCAGCCGTTTCATCACCGCCAGCACCTCCCCCGTGAGCTCCGGGTCGAGCGCCGACGTCGGCTCGTCGAAGAGCATCACCTCGGGACGCATCGCCAGAGCCCGCGCGATCGCGACCCGCTGCTGCTGCCCTCCGGAGAGCCGGATCGGGTGCTCCTGCGCCTTGTCGGCGACACCGACCTCCTCGAGGAGCTCCATCGCCCGCTTCTTCAGCGCTGCCTCGTCCAGTCCCGCTCCCTCGGGATCCGCGACGCCGAGCCGCTCGGCCAGGCGACGCTGGTCGCCGCGCTTGAGCGCCAGCGGCCCCGACATCACGTTCTCCAGCACGGTGAGGTGCGGGAACAGGTTGAACTGCTGGAAGACCATGCCGACCCGCAGCCGCACCCGCCGCACCTGCTCCCGCTTCCGCCGCGTGCGGTGGCCGCCGCCTAGCCGCTCACCCCCGATCTCGACGGTCCCTTCGGTCGGGTCCTCGAGGAAGTTGATGCAGCGCAGCAACGTGGACTTGCCCGAGCCGGACCGGCCGAACAGGACGATCACCTCACCCTTGTGCAGGTCGAGGTCGACGCCGCGGAGCACCTCGTTGTGGCCGTAGGTCTTGCGCAGCCCGTTCACCCTGACCAGCGGCTCGGTCATCCGGTCACCCCAGGCCTGCGGCGCGTGCGCGTGGTGCCGGCATCACGCACGTAGCCGGTGGCCATCCGCTTCTCCAGCCTGCTCTGAAGCAGCGTGAAGAGGGCGGTGAGCCCCCAGTAGAAGAGCGCCACCAGCACGTAGGCCTCGAGGTTCTTGAAGTCGGCCTTGCCGACGAGCTGGCTGCGACGGAACATCTCCGCGCTCGCCGCGGTGACGCCGAGGAACGAGACGAGCGCGGTGTCCTTCATCATCGCGATGAACTCGTTGCCGGTAGGCGGGATGATGACGCGCATCGCCTGGGGCAGCACGATCCGGCGCATCTTCGTCCCGTACGTCATGCCGAGGGCGTCGGCGGCCTCACCTTGCCCGAAGTTCACCGACTGGATGCCGGCCCGGAAGATCTCGGTCATGTAGGCGCCGTAGTTGAGCCCGAGCGCGATGGTGCCGGCCGTCGCCGCTTCCAGGATCGTGCGCTGCTCGAAGTTGGTCCCCAGCTCCGGAAAGCGGAGCACGAGGTTCGAGCCGATCTGCGGCAGCGCCAGGTAGACGAGGAACATCTGCACGATGAGCGGGGTCCCACGGAAGAAGGAGACGTAGAAGCCGGCGACGCCGTACGCGATGGGGTTCCGCGAGAGGCGCGCCAGCGCGCCCAGCGTCGCCAGCACGATCGCGATGACGATGCCGCCGAGGGCGATCTGCAGCGTGAACCGGAGCCCGCCGGCGATGAAGCCGGCGTTCTCCCGCATCCACTGCGTGTCGTAGTCGGAGAGGTAGAAGAGGGTCCCGACGAGGACGAACAACAGCACCCAGACGACGGCGACCTTGAGCCGGAACGGGATCCTCGCGGACGCGAGGGCGAGCCGTTCCCAGCGCCCCTCATCCGTCACTGCTGGACGGTCAGGTCGAGCCCGCCGTACCACTCCTTCGACATCTCGGACAGCGTGCCGTCCTCGTGCATCTCGGCGACGATGCCGTCGACTGCGTCAACCAGGCTTGCCGGGTCGAGCTTGGAGCTCTTGTCGATCGCCACCCCGAGCGGCTCGTAGAACAGCGGGTCACCGACCGTCTTCACCGGGTTGCCCTCGTCGGCGTACCCCTGTGCGGTCGTCGCGGACGTGACCGCGGCGTCGAGCCGCGTGCCGTCGCCCAGCGCGAGGTCCTGGAGCGCGGTGGTGTCGGTGTCGTAGCCCTTGATGGTGGCGTCGTCGACGACGAAGTCGAACGTGAACCCCTTGATGCTCAGCGACTTGTCGAGGAACTGCTCGTAGGTGCAGCCGCTGCACACACCGACCGCCTTGCCGTCGAGGTCGGTCTCCATGTCCTTGATCGTGGTGTTGTCCTCGTGGACCACCACCACGGCCGGTGTGAAGTAGTAGGGCTCGGTGAAGTGGAGCACTTCCTGCCGGTCGTTGGTCGGCGTCATGGAGCCGACGCTGAGGTCCCAACGGCCGTTCCAGCTTCCGGCGGTGATGACGTCCCAGGCCGGCGCCTCCCAGGCGATGTCGACGCCGAGCCGGTCGGCGATCTCCGTGGCCACGTCGATGTCGAAGCCGACGTACTCGTCGTCCTTGGGGACGTACTTCGACTGCGGCGGGTACGCCGGGTCGGTGGAGACCGTGAGCACGCCCTTGTCGCAGATCTGGGCGAGGAGGTCGTCGGTCGCGTCCGTGGTGGCGCAGACGGTGTCGTCGCCGGCTGACTCCGTGGACCCGCCGCCCGACGACGCGCGGCTGGGCTCCTCGGCGTCACCGCAGGCGGCGAGTGCCAGCCCCAGGGCGAGCAGGGACGGTACGACGACAAGCGGGCTGCGCATGAAAGGAGCTCCTCAGTTCGGGCCGGTCAGGGTTCGAGGACCCTTGCACGTCCGGGGCCGGTCCGGGAAGGGCCGAACGGCAAAGGTGGCTCAACCGCGACCTTTGCCTCGCGGTGGCAGCTCCACCGACCGGTGCTCCTCGACCCACCGGTCGATCTCCTCCCACCGGGTGAACAGCCAGTCGATCTGGGCGTCACGACCGTGCGGGATCTCCTCCCGCGGCACCCGCCACCAGCGCATGACGAGCTGCTTGTCCATCGGCAGCTCACGCCAGACGTCGGCGATGGTGACCAGGTGGTCGAGCCCGGTGTGCGCGACGAGGACGACGTCGGCCTCGGGCGCCGCCTCGAGGGCCGCGAGAAAGCCGCCGGGACGTGGTGCGAGCACGTTGCCCATCTTCTCCGCGCGGGCCGCCATCGCCTCGAGTCCCAGCCGACGGAGCTTGTCGATCGCGCGCTGCCGTCGCTCGGGGGTGAAGTTGCCGCCCTCCGGGAAGATCACGAACGCGTCGTTCTGGTCGAGGTTCGTGGCGAGCTCGGCGATCTGCGCCTCGAGGTCGTCCCCCGCCCGCGGGTTCGGGCTGATGAACCGGCTCGGCAACCGGCTGAGCAGCACGTTGATCGCCGGGTCCCACGCCATCGTGTCCTTGAGAACGACCCGCGGCTCGCGGCCGTACCAGTGCATGAGGGCGTACATCAACGTGAACGAGTCCCCCGGTCCGGCGTGGCGGCAGCAGACCAGGAGCGGCTCGCCGGGGTGCGCGTCCGGCGCCGGTCCCTGGGTGACGATCCGCAGCCTCAGCACCCGTCGGGCCTCGCGGAAGAACACCACCAGGTAGGTCCGCGCGATGTCGTAGTGGATCCGCTCGAAGAACGGCCGGCGGATCCACACGCCGAACCCGGACGCGATCCAGAGCCCGAACAGCTCGACGAGGATGAGGCTCTCGAGCACCATGTGGAGCAGCGCGATCCAGAGGAGCCGCAGCGGCCGCAGCCGGCCCTTGACGAGCGGCGACAGGGCGGCCGCGGCGAGCAGCCACAGCGGCAGCGTGAGCAGCAGGAAGGCGGTGAGGCCGACCATCGCGGGGGCCACCACGACGCGCCGCAGCAGCCAGATCACAGGTGCTCCGCGAGGTAGGCGCGGCTGGCGACGTACGCGGTGTCGATGCGGCGTCGTACGGCGGCGAAGTCGCGGTAGGCGAGCAGCCGGTCGTCCTTGGCGGACTCTGCGCCACCGGTCGGGAGGACGTGCGCGGTGACGGTCTCGGGGAGCTCGGCCATCTCCCGGTGGAACCGGTGCCGCCGCGCGATCTCGAACGAGACCCGGGCGACCCCGACGGGCCCCCGCGGCGGCTCGAGCGGACGGTCGACGCGGCCGACCTGGAGGACGAACACTCGCTCGGCGCCGCACTCCGCCGCCCGGCCGACCGGCACCGAGTTGACGATCCCGCCGTCGAGGTAGTGCTCACCGCCGACGACAGCCGGCTCGAGAAGCCCCGGGACCGCCGCCGACGCCATCACAGCGTCGACGACCCGGCCCGTGGTGAACCAGTGCTCGGCGGCCCGCTCGATGCTCGCCGCGCAGCACTGGAACGGGATGCTGAGCTCCTCGAACGTCAGGTCGCCCAGCTCCTCGTGCAGCCGCCGGCGCAGCGGCTCCGACGAGTGCAGGTGGGTCTTCGTCCGGACGGCCCGCGAGGCCTGCCGGAGCACCCCGTCGCCGTACACGTCCTTGCCGGCGGCGGCGCTCTTCCACAGCGCCTCGAGCCGGTCGATGACCTCCGGGCCGGGGTGAGCGGCCACGAGCGCACCATTGAGCGCGCCGACCGACGTGCCGAGCACGAGGTCGGGCTTGACACCGGCCTCGAGGAGCGCCCGGAGCATGCCGACCTCGACGGCACCGAGCAGCCCTCCGCCGCCGAGGACGAAGGCGGTGGTCGGGCTCACCTCATGGACTACCGGCTGCCGGACGAGGCCATCGAACCCAGCTTCTCGGCGGCTTGCTTGATCTGCTCGTACCGCTGACGACCGGCCGCGGAGCCGAACACGTAGCCGGCTGCCAGGGCGACGACCATGACGATGCGGTTGGTGAGCTTCCGCCACTTCTTCTTGAGCCGCTTGCCGCTCTCGGCGAGCGCGTCCGGTGCCGCTCCGAGGGTCTCGCCGACGCGGTGCCCGACCTCGGCGCCGCTCTCGAGGAGGTCACCGACCTCGTCGGCCGCGGTCGCAGCGAGCGCGGCCGCCACGCCCCCCGCGCGCTTCGCCTGCTCCGTGGCGACCTTCCCGGCGCGCTTGCCCTCCTTGGCGGCCACCTCGCTTGCGCTCCTGCCCTTCTTGGCAGCGACCTTGCCGGCGCGCTTCCCCTCCTTGGTGGCGACGCGTCCGGCCGCGACAGCGGTGGGTGCGGCCACGGCGACCGTCCGGTCGAGCACTGAGGCACCACCGCGGGCAGCCTTGCTCGCGGCTTCCCGAGCGGAGTCCAGGAACCGTTCGGACTGGGTCGGCTGCCGCTTCTGCTTGAGCCACCTCATCGTCAAGAAGGCCACCACGAGGACACCCAGCGCCCCGAGAGCGCCCATCACCTGCTTGTCGCGGCCGCCGCCGGCCTTGTGGTTCGTGATCGGGGGCGTCTCCGTCAACCGCGGCGACTCCATGACCTGGGCGCGGCTCAGCTCGACCCGCACCCGTCCGTTCTCGGTGGAGGCTCCGCCGGCAGGTAGCTTCCGCCGCACTCCGGCGTGGTCGACACCCAGCCACTCGGGTGCACCGGTGTCGTCGAACAGCACGGTCGTGCACGGACCGACCACGCCGCCGTCCCGGTCGACCACGGTCTTGCCGATCCAGCCCATTGCCTCGCTCTGATCTGCCATTCGCTCCTCCTCGGGCGGGTGCTGCAGCGCAGCGGAAGTCCCCTTCACGGCCTACCCCATCGACTGCGGGCCAATCCGTCAACGGGATCCACGGCTGGTCCTGCGATCCGGCGATGCGGGACGGCACCCTCCCACGGCCGTGCCCGTCGGCTGACCGGACGCTCTCACACCTGGCTGAACAGCCCCCGGTAGTGCGTCGACATCGCCGGGTAGTAGTCCGCTTCGAAGTCGATCGACGACGGGTCCCCTCCGGTCTCGGCCGCGACGAGACGGTCGAGGTAGTACTCCCAACCCGGGCCGACGCTCTCCGCCTCCACGGGGTCCATCGACGCTTGGGCGAACTCGAGGAGCGTCGTGCCGTCCTCCTCCCGCAACCGGAGGTCGAGCTGCCAACTTCCCTCCCCGGTGTGCGAGGTGAGGGCGAGGTGGCGCGGCGGGGTGCAGGCACGGATCTCCATGCGCTCCTCCGGCGCCTGGTCGCCCTCGGCCGTCATCCGGAAGGCCACCTCTCCGGTCGCCGGGTCTCCCGCGTATGTGCCGATCCACCGCTCCAGCCGGCCGGGCTCGGTGACCGCTGCCCAGACGTCCTCGATCGGTGCGCGGAAGGTGCGCTCGAGCACGACGTGACTGGTCCCTTCGCGTTGCTCGAGCCGGCCGGTGGGCTGCACGCTCATGCTGTCTCCTCGGTTTTCGCTACTCGGTCGGATGGGTCGGATCGGTGGGGGCTCGGCGCGGCGGTACGGCGCTCGCGACCCGTTCGGCGCACCTCGAGCTCGAGCCCGTCGAGATCAGCAGGGCCGAACCTGGGTCGTGGTGCGCGAAGCTGGGACATGAAGGCGTCCAGATCCTCCAGCCCCTCAGTGCGGAGCGAGTACCACCGCTCCCGGCCGCGGTCCTCCGCGACGACCATCCCCGCCGCCAGCAGCAGCCGGAGGTGCTTGCTCACCGCCGGCCGCGAGATCCCTCGGTTCGCGGTGAGATCGACCACCCGCGACGGGGCCTCGCTCAGCTCCAGCAGCAGCGACCGCCGTACCGGGTCAGCGACTGCAACGAAGGCATCCACCCGCGAATGGTAACGCGACGGTTACCATATGGCGAGCGCGTCATGGGGCTTCATTGCTCTCGGACACGGTGCGGATGAGCTGACCTGTAGGCCGGGTTCTGTCCTCGCACGCCTTGCGGCGTTCGCGATGGGCGACCATCCATCTGGGACCGCTGTCACCAACGGCCTCCTGCGATCTACCCGCGAGCTCGGGCGGGCCGCCCTCGAACGCTCGCGCAGACGTCGTACCCCCGAAGGGGCCGCGGCGTCCTCTTGATCTTGCTCCAGGTGGGGTTTACCTAGCCGCTCCGGTCACCCGGAGCGCTGGTGGTCTCTTACACCACCGTTTCACCCTTGCCGAGGTCCGGAGACCCCGGCGGTCTGTTCTCTGTGGCACTGTCCCGCGGGTCACCCCGGGTGGGCGTTACCCACCACCTTGCCCTGTGGAGCCCGGACCTTCCTCGACTCCACCGCGAGCGGTGGGGCCGCGGCCGCCCGGTCAGCTCATCCGCTCGTCCAGTCTAGGCGGATCGATGCCCGTACGACGACACGCCCACCGTCCCTCACAGCTGGAAGCGGACCTTGCGGGCCACCGGGTCGGCCTCGACGAGCGTCACCTGCACCTCGGTGCCCAGCGGCAGCGGTCCGCCGGAGTGCACCCTGGCCTCCACTGCCGGGGCGGTCACCATGACCTCACCCTCGGTGGGGTCCTTCTCGTCGACCGCGACGACCATCGCCGGGAACTGCTGTCCGACCTGGTTCGCCAGCACCGCAGCCTCGACGAGGTCCACGACGTCGCGCTCGTACTGGTTGGCCCGCCGGCTCGACTCCCGCATCGTCGCAGGGAGCTCCTCGAGCCTGGCCAGGACCCACTCCGGCACCGAGGTCCCGGCACAGAGCGCCAGGCAGATCTCGCCGGCGTAGCGGTCGACCAGCCGACGGAGCGGTGCGGTCACGTGGGCGTACGTCGACGCGAGCGCCGAGTGGAGCGGCTGCTCGGGGAGCTCACCGTCGAAGGAGACGTAGCCGGACCCGCGCAGCAGCATCGTGCTCGAGGTGAGCACCGCGGCGTGGTCGGCCCGGGCCGGGTCCAGGCTCCGGATGAAGTCGGGGTAGCTCATCTTTTCCGGCCACTCCACCCGCAGCGCGGCACCGATCCGCCGCAGCTTCGCGACGTCGCGCGGGTCCGCCGGCGTCAGCGTGCGGAGGATCCCGACCTTGCCCTCGGTCATCAGGTGCGCCGCGGCCATCCCGGTGAGCAGCGAGATCTGCGCGTTCCAGGTCTCGACCGGCAGCGGCTGGCGGAACGCGAGCACCCAGTGGCCGTCCTCGAGGTCGACCTCCTGGTCGGGCAGGGGCAGGCTCACGCCGCCTCGAGCCGCCTCGCGCGCGAGCCGCAGCTCGCCGACCTCCCGGAGCAGCCCGAAGACCGGGTCTGCGCGGTCCGCGTCCAGGTCGGCCTGCACCCCTTCGTACGACAATTTAGCCCGGCTGCGCACCATCGCGCGCTCGACCCGGACGGCGACCCCCTCCCCGGACTCGTCGACGTCGATCGACCACAGCAGCGCCGGCCGGTCCCCGTCGGGGAGCAGCGAGCACGCTCCCTCGGAGAGCTTCTTCGGGTGCAACGGGATCTTTCCGCCGACCCCGTAGAGCGTCTCGCCTCTCCGGTTCGCCTCCTCGTCGATCGCCCCACCGGGCGTGAGGAAGGCGGCGACGTCGGCGATGGCGTAGTGGACGCGGAACCCGCTCCCCCGCCGCTCGAGGTGGAGCGCCTGGTCGAGGTCCTGGGACGTCGGGGGGTCGATCGTCACGAACGGGATGTCGGTGCGGTCGAGCTCGGGGAGCCGCGGCGAGCGGGCCGCCACCTCGGCCTCCTCCACCACCGCCGCGGGGAACTCCGGGGTCACGGCCAGGTCGGCGCGGATCGCGGCGACTCCCTGCTCGAGCACCGGAGCATGCTCGGCGACCCGGGGTGACACCCGCACGACTCGTCTGGGCACGGGCACCCCTCCTCGGCTCCGACGGCAGCTGAACCCCACTTTAGGGTTGGGCTCGTGCTGATCCTGCTGCCGCCCTCGGAGGGGAAGGCCGCCCCTCGCCGCGGCCGTCCGCTCGACCTGGCGTCCTTGAGCTTCCCGGTCCTCCACGGGGCGCGCGCGGAGGTGCTGGACGCCCTCGTCTCCCTGTGTACGACGGCGGCGCCGGCCGAGGCTGCCGCGGTGCTCGGCCTCGGGCCGACCCAGGCGGACGAGGTCGTCCGCAACGCCCGGCTGGCGACCGCGCCGACGGCGAGGACGGACCGCGTCTACACCGGGGTGCTCTACGAGACGCTCGACCTCGGCTCCCTCGACGCCGCCGCCAGGCGACGGGCGACCGGCCGGCTCGCGATCGTCTCGGGGGTCTTCGGTCTCCTCCGGCCGGGCGACCGCGTCCCGGCGTACCGGCTCTCCGGTCAGGTCTCCCTGCCCGGCCTCGGCCCGGTCGCGACCCACTGGGGGCGCCACCTCGCACCGGCCGTCGAGGAAGCGGCCCGGGACGGCCTCGTGGTCGACCTGCGCTCCTCGGCGTACAGCCCGTTCTGGCGGCCGGCGAAGGGTGCGTCCGAGCGGGTGGTGACCCTCCGGGTGCTCCACGAGGTGGACGGCCGGCGCAAGGTCGTGTCGCACTTCAACAAGGCGACCAAGGGGCGGATCGTCCGCGACCTCCTCACCGACGGGTCGTCGCCGCGCCGGCCGGGACAGCTCGCCGACCTGCTGGCCGGCCTCGGCTGGAAGGTCGAGGCCGCGCAGGGGGCCGGACGCCCGACCCAGCTCGACGTGGTCGTCAGCGAGCTCTGAACTCAGCGGGTGGCGGAGCCGTCGTGGTGGACGTACCCCGCCGGCTGCCCGTTGAGGAGCCGGACGACCGGCCGCCCGTCCGGGTACCACGCCACCACCGTCACCGACGCCGGTGCGATCTCCGTCCGGAACAACGACGTCAGCGGCATCTCGAGCGCCTGGGCGACCAGCAGCTTGATCGGGGTCAGGTGGGTCAGCGCGACGACGAGCCGTCCCGCGTGGTGGGCGACGAGCTCCTCCCGGGTCCGGACCATCCGCTCGGCCAGGGCGGTGAGCGAGTCGCCGGTAGCACCTGCCCGCTGGTCGACGTCGCCGAACCAGGTCGCGAACGCGGCACGGTCCCGCTCAGCGACCTCCGCGTAGGTCAGCCCTTCCCAGGCGCCGAAGCTCGCCTCGGTGAGCCCGTCGACGAGGGAGTACGGTGCGGCGAGCCGCTCGGAGACGATGTCGGCGCTCTCCCGGGCGCGGCGCAGCGGCGAGCTGACCACGACCGGCTCCTGCTGGGTGAGCCCGGCGAGCCAGTCGGCGGTCCCGCGCACCTGTGCCCGGCCGTCGTCGCTGAGCCCCGGGTCGGCCCCCTGCCGGCCGCTGAACAGCCGGCGCCGGGTGTGGTCGGTCTCGCCGTGCCGGACGAGGACCAGCGTGCACGGCAGGCCGGCCTCCCACGGCGGCCGTGGCAGCTCGACGGGCGGTGTCTCGACGTCGGTGGGGCTCCGACCGTCGAGCGCCTCGTTGGCGAGCCGGTCGGCGTGGGCGTTCTGCTCGCGCGGGACCCAGGTGTACGTCGTCCCGGGTGGCGCCAGCCGGTTCGCCTCCAGCGCCAGGGGGCGCATCGACGGGTGCTTGATCTTCCAGCGCCCGGACATCTGCTCGACCACCAGCTTCGAGTCCAGCCTGACCTCGAGGGCGGCCCCGTCGGCGTACCGCCGGTAGAGCTCCAGCCCTGCGATGAGGCCGCGGTACTCCGCGACGTTGTTGCTCGCCACGCCGATCCGCTCCGCGCGCTCGGCGATCACCTCACCGGTGCCGGCGTCCTTGAGCACGGTGCCGTACGCCGCCGGGCCGGGGTTGCCCCGTGATCCTCCGTCGGCCTCGATGATGACCGAACGGTGCTGCATCAGAGGCCGGACTCGTGGGTCCGCACGAGGATGCGACCGCACTCCTCACAACGGATGACCGCGTCGGAGGGCTGCTTGGCGATGTCGGCCAGCTCGCTGTGGTCCAGCTCGAGGCTGCACCCCCCGCAGCGGCGGGCGCGGAGCGCCGCGGCGCCCACCCCGTCCTTCTGGCCGCGGAGCTTCTCGTAGAGGGTGACCAGCTCCTCCGGCACGTCCGCCACGGTCGACCGGCGACGGCCGGCCACCTCCGTCGCCTCCTCGCGGAGCGCGGCGACCCGCTCGTCCCGCGCGGCGGTGAGCGAAGCCATGCGCTCGTCGACGGCGCCGAGCTCGACGTCGAGCTGCTCCAGCTCCGTCTGCACCGCCTCGAGCCGCTCCATGACGTCGAGCTCGGCGTCCTCGAGGTCGCTGATCCGGCGGTCCAGGGAGACCAGCTCGTGCTGGAGCCGCTCCAGGTCCTTGGGGTTCGTGACCATCCCGCCGTCGAGCCGCTGCTGGTCGCGGCCCCGTCTGGCCTTCACCTGCTCGACGTCGGCGTCGGCCTTGCGCTGCTCACGGGTGAGGTCGTCGACCTGGACCCGGAGGTCCCTGGCCCGGCCGTCCACCCGCGCCCGGATCGCTGCCTGCTCCTTCAGCGCGGCGGCCTCCGGCGGGTTCGCCGCCTGGTGCCGCAGCTGGTCGAGGCGGCTGTCGAGCTCCTGCACGTCGAGGAGCTTCAGCTGGGCGAAGGGGTCGGCTTTCAGGGTGGCTCCTCGATCGGGGGTTGCTCGTCGGTCCGGCTCAGCCCCGGAAGGTCCAGGGGTCCGTGACCGTCGTGCTGACGCGGGTCTCCACCGTATCGCCAGCGGCCGCAACCGCCTCGTCCACCTTCCACGCGACGACCGGCAGCCAGCTCCACTCCGCGGCCCAGTGCGCGATGTCGACCAACGCCGGCCCGCCGTCCTCGAGGAACTCGCTCGCCCGGTGGTGCTTGAGGTCGGAGGTCACGAAGACGTCGGCGCCAGTGCGGCGTGCCTGCTCGAGCAGGGACTCACCGGACCCCGCCCCGACGGCGACGGTCCGGACCGACCGCTCGGGGTCGCCGGCCACCCGCACGCCGTGCGCGGTCCTGGGGAACGCGCCCGCGACGTGCGCGGCGAAGTCACGCAGCGTCATCGCGTCGGACAGCCTGCCGACCCGGCCGTGGCCGCGCGTCGGCGCCGGTCCGGTGCCGGTCAAGGGACCACCGGGGACCTCGGCAAGCTCGATCAGGTCGAACGCCGGCTCCTCGTAGGGGTGGGCCGCCCGGAGCGCCTCGACCACCGCACGGCGCCGCGGCCGGGGGTAGACCGACTCGATCCGGACCTCCTCGACCACCTCCAGCTCGCCCACCTCCCCGAGAGCAGGGTCGGCTCCGTCGAGGGGGCGGAACCGGCCCTCGCCACGCGCGGTGAACGTGGCGGAGTCGTAGGCGCCGATCGCGCCGGCACCGGCCCCGGCGATCGCGGCCCGCAGCCCCTCGGCGACGTCGACCGGCGCGAAGACCACGACCTTGTCGATGCCGCCCCCGTCCGTCGGCTCCAGCACCCGCGCGTCCTGCAGCCCGAGCGCTCGGGCGATGGCGTCGTTGACGCCGTCCTCAGGCACGTCGGCGTTTGTGTGCGCGGTGAGCAACGCGATCCCGTGCCGGACCAGCCGGTGCAGCACCCGCCCCTTGGCCGTGGTCGCGGCGACCGAGCTCACCGGGGTGAGCAGCAAGGGGTGGTGTACGACGACGAGGTCCGCGTCGTACGCGACGGCCTCGTCGACCACCGACTCCACGGGGTCGACCGCGAAGAGGATCCGCCGGACCTGCTGGTCGGGGTCTCCGCAGACCAGTCCCACCTTGTCCCAGGGCTCGGCCCAGCGCGGGTCGTACCAGGAGTCGAGGAGCCCGACGATCTCGCGCAGGAGCATGGGCGAGAGCGTAGACGTTTCATGAGAGAACTCTCATCTGCCTCTCATCGCGGAGGCGGAGAGCCGGGGGGATGATGCCGTGCATGGTGTGGAGGGTCCTTGCCGCTGTGCTGCTGCTGGTGCCCGCGGCGGCGTACGTCGTGGGCGACCTGACCTCCCACGACGAGCCGCGCACTCCGCGCCCCGCCGTCGTGCTGCCTGCCGAGAGCGCCACCTCGCCCTCGGCCGACGCGGACGGACCGGACCGGCCGGACAAGCCGAAGGATGGCGGGCAGGGAGCGGGCCAGCAGGGCTCCTCCGGTCCCTCGCCCGACGACGACTGCGACGACGATGACGACGACCGCGTCGTCCGCCCGTGCCCGGACGACGTGGACGATGACGTGGACGATGATGAGGCGGGTGACGACGGGGCCGACGACCGCGACGATGACTGACGGTGCCGCCTCCCTCGGCCTGTCCGTCCGCACCCGGATCACGGCTGCCGTGGCGATCCTCGTGGCCCTGGCACTCGGCGCGACCGGAGTCCTCGTCTACACGCTGGGCGCCGACCGCGTGGAGAGCCAGACGGTTCCCGACGCGATCGAGCAGAAGATGGCCGAGCTGCAGAGGTTCCAGGCCAAGGGTGTCGACCCGCGCACGGGCCGTCCCTTCACCGCCATCGAGCCGCTGGTCCGGGAGTTCCTCCAACGCAGCGTCGCTTCGCCCTCCGAGCTCCTGGTCGGCATCTGGGACGGTGCGGTCCAGGTCTCCAACGCGTCGAGCCGGGTCGAGCTCCGCGACGACCCGGCCTTCCTGGACGCGGTTCTCCCGTTGGTCGAGACCGGCGGCGCCGACCACATCCAGACCCGGTGGGGCGACGTCCACCTCGACGTGCTGCCGCTGCGTGCCGAGGGCGACCCGGCCGAGGTCGGGGCGTTCGTGGTCGCCTACTTCGTCGAGGACGAGCTGGCCCCCATCCAGCGCACCATGCGGACGTACGCCGTGGCGGCCTGCATGGCCCTCGTGCTCGTGACCCTCGTCGCCGCCTGGGTGGCCGGCCGGCTCCTGGCGCCGGTCCGCACCCTGCGGGAGACCGCCGACGAGATCAGCGGGACCGACCTGACTCGCCGGATCCCGGAGGTGGGCAACGACGACCTCACCGACCTGACCCGCACCGTCAACGCGATGCTCGGCCGGCTCGAGCGCGCCTTCGCCGGCCAGCGCGCCTTCCTCGACGACGCCGGCCACGAGCTCAGGACCCCTCTGACGATCCTCCGAGGCCACCTCGAGCTCGTCGACGCCCGGGACGTCGAGGACGTCGAGCACACCAGGGAGCTCCTCCTCGACGAGGTGGACCGGATGTCCCGGCTCGTCGACGACATGATCCTGCTGACGAAGACCGACCGGCCGGGCTTCCTCTCCGTGGCCACCGCCGACGTCACGGCGCTGCTCCGGTCCGTGGCCGACAAGGTGCGGGGACTCGGCGACCGGGACTGGCAGGTCGAGCCGGGCGCCACCGGCGAGGTCGAGGTCGACGAGCAGCGGATGACCCAGGCGCTGGTCCAGCTGGCGCACAACGCCGTCAAGCACACCGGGGCGGGCGACACCATCACGCTGGGCTCCGACGACGGCCCGGCCGGCGCCGTACGGCTCTGGGTCTGCGACTCCGGGCCCGGGGTGCCCGACGACGACAAGCTGACGGTCTTCCGCCGCTTCAGCAGAGGTCGGTACACCGCCGACGAGGGCGCCGGTCTCGGGCTCTCCATCGTCGCCGCGATCGCGGCTGCCCACGGCGGCACCGCGCACGTCGAGGACGCCGAGCCGCCACCCGGGGCGTGCTTCGTGGTCACCCTCCCCCGCACCCGGAAGGAACCGACATGGCTCGCATCCTGATCGTCGAGGACGAGCCCCGGATCGCCTCGTTCATGGCGAAGGGGCTCACCGCCGACGGGTTCACCACGACCGTGGCGAGCGACGGGGTGACCGGGCTCGACCTCGCGCTCTCGGGCGACTTCGACCTCATGGTCCTCGACATCGGGCTGCCGCGGCTCGACGGCTACGGGGTCCTCGACGGGCTCCGCAGCCAGGGCAGCACGATGCCGGTCGTGGTCCTCACGGCGCGCGACTCGGTGACCGACACCGTGCATGCGCTCGAGGGTGGCGCCGACGACTACATGCCGAAGCCGTTCCGCTTCGCCGAGCTGCTCGCCCGGGTGCGGCTCCGGCTCCGCCACGCCAACGACCAGCCGGTGTCGCGGGAGGACAGCGTCTCGGTGGGGCCGGTCCGGCTCGACCTGCGCGCGCGGGTCGCCTACCGCGACGGCGACGAGGTGGAGCTGTCGGCCCGGGAGTTCCAGCTTCTCGAGCTGTTCATGGTCAACGCCGGCCAGGTGCTCTCCCGGGAGCAGCTGCTCTCCCACGTCTGGGGCTACGACTACGACCCGGGGTCCAACGTGGTGGACGTCTACGTCGGCTACCTGCGCCGGAAGCTCGGCGCCGACCTCATCGGCACGGTCCGCGGCATGGGATACCGGTTCAGCGCGACAGGGCGGTCTTGATCCCGCCCAGCCTCCCCCTCGGTTGACGGGCCAGCACCGGCCCGAGAGCGTCCGCCACCTCCGCCGGAGTCGGCCGGTCCACCGGGTGGAAGGCGAGGCAGCTCTCGACGACCTTGGCCACCTCCGCCGGGACGTGCTCGGGCAGCCCGTAGGGCTCGACCCGCAGCTGCGGGAACCGTGCGCCGAGGTCGTCGCTGCGCCGATCCCCTTCGTCGAACGCCTTGAAGCCGGCCACCGCCTCGAAGAGCGTGGCGCCGAGCCCCCACACGTCGCTCGCGACCCCGACCGTCCCCGTCCGGCCCGGGTCGCACTGCTCGGGCGCCATGGTGGAGTCGGTGCCGATCGGGTACGTCAGCTCGGCGGCCAGTCGCACCGACCGGGCGACGCTGAGGTCGATCAGCTTCGCCGGTGCACCCATGATCACGTTGCTCGGCTTGATGTCCAGGTGGGTCAGCTCCAGCCGCCGGAAGTAGTGCAGGGCCGAGGCGATCTCGATCCCCAGGGGTAGGTACTGGGCCGGTTCGAGGGCGCCGTACCTGCGGATGAGCGTGGAGAGCCTCGGCCCGTCGAGCTGCTCGAGCACGACGTGCGGCCGTGGCCCGTCCAGCTCCGCCCGAAGCGCGCGGACCACCGCGGGGTGGTGGACGCGGTCGAGCGTCTCCAGCTCGCGGCGCAGCCCGCGCAGGGTCCCCTCGTCGGAGACCTGCGCGGGCCGGACCACCTTCACCACGACGGGTGCATAGGTGATCTCGTCGAAGGCGAGGAAGGCTTCGTACGCCGACCCCCCGCCGAGCAGCCGCATCGCGGTCAGCTCGGGGGTGATCGGGTCGCCGTTCTCCAGCCCCCAGCTGTCCTTCTCCACGGTCATCGGCGCGGCCGGGGGCGGGTGTCGTTGCGGCTGTGGTCGTTGGTGTGGTTGGCCGACCAGTCGCGGGTGCGGTCGCCGCCGTCACGGGTCCAGTCACGGGTGTTGTCGCCGCGGCTGCGGTCCCGGTCCCGGCTCACCGCGGTGCGGTTGCTCCGGGTGTTGTCGTTCGTGGCCCGGCTCGGTCCTGTGTTGGTGTTGGTGAGCCGGTTGCTGTCGCCGTCATCGTCGTCGTCGACGGTCACCAGCTCGGGGGTCTGGTCGTCGCGCTGGTAGACCTCCGCGGTGTCGGCGAACGCCGATGCCGCCGGCCACGCCAGCACTCCGGCGCCGACGACGCCGGCCAGCCCGATCACGCTTCCTCGAAGGGCGTTCATCTCTCCTCGTTCCCCGGCCCCTGGGCCGTCTCGTCGTTGTTGACGAGCACGACTGTGGTCCTGCGGAATGAGGTGGGCGTGAGGTGCGGATGAGAGCGCTCTCACCCCACGGCTGGCTCGTCGTCACGGTGGCATCTCAGGCACCGGGCGGCTGTTGCTGTGCCACAGCGATGTCCCGTGGACCGCGAGGTCACCGTACGACAAGCTCAGTCAGTTCGAGATGCAGGAAATTCTCCCTGATCGCATGCAGCTGGAACTGAATGGCCCGGGCGGCCAGCCCTCCTCCATCGGCCGTCCGCGATGTCCTGAGACATCACAGAGTGGGCGCAGCAGGGATCGAACCTGCGACCGCTGGTTTGTAAGCCGCTTGGGACCGTTTCCCTGCGGAACCCCAGAATCCCGAAAAGCCCTGCTGACCAGCGGTTTCCCGTCCGGTCGGTCTCGCGCCGTCCCGGCCGTAACGGCCTCTTGCGAGGCGTCATGGACGCAGATCTGGACGCAGATCCGGGGCGGTGGTCGTCATGATGACCGTTCACAAGCTGACCGCCGGCGATGGCTACACGTACCTGACGCGGCAGGTGGCCTCGGCTGACGAGGCGCGAGCACCTGGCCAATCGCTGGCCGACTACTACACCGCCCGCGGCAACCCGCCAGGGGTTTGGTTGGGCGGCGGTGCTCGGTCGCTGGGAGTCGAAGGAGCCTCCGTCTCCGAGGCGCAGATGAAGGCACTCTTCGGGGAGGGCCGCCACCCCGATCGGGACGCGATGGTCGCAGCGGGGACGCCGGAGGATCGGACCCGGCTCGGCGCCGGATATCCGCGACTGAACGGGGCCGACGGCCGTCGCCCGGTGGCCGGGTACGACCTGGTGTTCACGCCGGTGAAGTCCGCGTCCCTGCTGTGGTCGCTCGGCGGTCCGGACGTCCGCCGGCAGGTAGAGGCGGCGCACCACGAGGCCGTGACCAACACGCTCAGGTGGATCGAGCGGCACGCCGCGTTCACCCGGACCGGGCATGCCGGAGTCGCGCAGGTGGACACCACCGGGCTGGTCGCCGCAGCCTTCGACCACCGCGAGTCCCGCAGCGGTGACCCGGACCTGCACACCCATGTGGCGGTGTCGAACAAGGTGTGCGGAACCGACGGGAAGTGGCGCTCACTGGACGCGCGGGTGCTCTATGCGCTCGGCGTCGCCGCGTCCGAGCGCTACAACACCCGGTTCGAGGACGCCCTGACGCGGCGGCTCGGGGTCGACTTCGCCGAACGACCCACTGCCAACCCGGGGAAACGTCCGGTGCGCGAGGTGGTCGGCGTCCCGGAGCCGCTGATCAGACACTTCTCCAAGCGCCGCGCCGCGATCGAGGACAGGTACGCCGAACTGCTGGCCGACTACCGCACCACTCACGGCAAGGAGGCACCGCGGCGAACGCAGCTGCGACTGGCCCAGCAGGCGACGTTGGAGACCCGGGAGGGCAAGGCGCCGGGCCGGACGCTGGCCGAGCAGATTGGCGCGTGGACCGACGAGGCGACCGCCGTCCTCGGTCACGACGGTCTGACTCGGATGCTCCACGCCACCCTGGGTCGTCGGGCACGGGTCGGAGAGCTCAACGAGGAGCGTGCCACCGAGCTGGCCCGCCAAGTCGTCCTCACGGTGTCGGGCGAGCGGTCGACTTGGACACGGTGGAACCTGCACGCCGAGACCGAACGGCTGCTGCGCGCCTTCCGGTTTCAGACACCGGAGGCGCGGGAGGCGGCGACCGACCGGGTGATCGCCGTCGCGACCAGCGCCAACCTGTCGATCCGTATCGTTGAACCGGAGCTCGTGGTCGAGCCGACGGCTCTGCGGCGAAGCTCCG
>DASSBB010000107.1:0-25174 GCA_035699145.1 Marmoricola sp. | reverse complement strand
AGGCGCGACGGGGCTGGTGGCCCGGGTCCCGCGGCTCGGCGCGAGGGCGTTGGAGGCGGTGGAGCAGTGGCTGGCCGACCTGGCCCCCGGGGCGGCGGTGACGGTCACGCCGGTGGTGGACCTGGCCGAGCAGATCAGCGTCAACGCCTACGAGGCGCCGGACCGGCTCCGGGCCCAGGTCGACGAACGTGAGGATTGTTGCCGGTTCCCGTGGTGCGGGCGGCAGGGTCTGTTCGACCTGGACCACATCGTGCCCTACGTCCCGATGGACGAGGGCGGGCCGCCGGGCCAGACCTCGACGGCGAATCTCGGGAAGCTGTGCCGTTTTCACCATCGCGTGAAAACCCATTCCGACTGGGACTACCGGCGAGAACCCGACGGGACCCTGACCTGGAGCCCACCCCTCGGCCGCCGCTACACCGTCGACCACCACGGCTCCCGCGCGCTCGACTGACCATCTCGACTTGCCGCTCGATCATCATCTGGAGGGCAGCTCGTGCACCAGTGACCTGACCGACGAGAAGCGGGGCGCTGGGGGGACCGGTGTTCAATGCGCCCGGCAGTCGCTCAGGTGTTCCATCGCCGATCTGTTGTGGACTTTGGGGGCGCCCTCGGCGTCAACGAGCTGCGACGCCCAGTTCACGAGTGGCAGCCGAGGCTCTGGACGACGTGGTGGCCGACGAATTCCGTGTCGCTACCCCTGCCCGAACCCGGCACCTGGTTCTGCGGGCCTTCTCGTTCGAACGGGCGGCGTCGTGTGAACGACGACGGACGGGACGACCAACGCAGCCGCAGCGATCGGTGTCCGACCCGAACCCGATCAAGCCGCGAAGACCCGGGCGCTGTGCTGCGTGTCACCAGATCCCGAAGATCGTGCTCAGGGTGAGAACGCCGAGGAACACGAAGAATCCGAGGATGAGCAACAGGCTCAGGACGCTCAGTGCTCGCTGCCAGCTGGTCATGACCCGGCCTCCACCTCAGAGCCGCTGCTCGAGCCAGGCAGGGGTCAGTGTTGGGTCGCACAGCTCGGCCGCCGTGACGCAGCCGCCCGCCACGACCGCGCCTGCCTGCAGTGATCGTCCCCAGTCCCATCCCTGCGCCAGCCCGTAGGCGATGCCCACCGAGAACGCGTCTCCGGCGCCGTTGGTGTCGACGACCGGCCCCGCGTCGTACACCGGGACGAAGATCGGCTCCCGGTCCGGAAAGAAGGCGGTCGCACCGCGGCTTCCGTGGGTGACCACCACGAGCGCCTTGTCCCGGGCCAGCCGGGTGGCGGTTGCGAGTGGGTCGTCGAGCCGTACGTCGGAGACGAACAGGTGGGTGCCGTGCTCGACGAACGGGTCGTGGAAGTCGCTGGCCTCGCCGTTCCAGTCGTGGAGGTCGACCCAGACCGGTCGGCCCGCCGCCGAAAGCAGCGGCAGGACCCGGCGGGAGTAGTGGGTGAGGCTGACGAACACCAGCTCTGCGCCCCGGCACATCTCCTCGAGCTCCTCGGCCGACACGTCCGGGTCGGGGGACGAGTGGTCGAGGAAGATGCTGACCCGGTCGCCGTTCGGCTCCATGAGGTTGAGGTGCCGCTCGGTGCCGGCCGGGTCCGGCCACGCGGCGAGCGAGACACCGGCCTCCTCGAGCGCCCGCCGTACGTGGTCGCCTGCCTCGTCCTCGCCGACCAACGCGTGCAGCCGCGCGGTGATGCCGAGCCTCGCCAGGTGGAGCGCCTTGCCGGCCCCGGTCCCGCCGATCCCCGCGCGGTGACCCGTGGCGTGGATGGTGGTCAGGTCGGTGGGGAGGTGGGGCACCTCGACGAGGAGGTTCCAGGCCACCCCGCCGATCACCGCGGCGGTCGTCACGCGGAGACCCTACCGGCTCGCCCTGGCGAGCTCTCCGACGGAAAGCTCCGCTCGGGCAACCGAAACGGAGCTTCTCGTCGGGAAGCACGCGCCTGCCGGAGTCCAGCGGTCACGCACTAGGTTTGACCACGTGGCTGAGACGTCGAACGGTGTGCTGAAGGTCGGGGTCCTGGGGGCCCGGGGAAAGGTCGGGCAGGAGGTCTGCAAGGCGGTCGACGCGGCCGAGGACATGGAGCTCGTCGCCGCGGTGGACGCCGACGACTCGGTCGACGAGCTGGTCACCAGCGGCGCGCAGGCGGTCGTTGACTTCACCCACCCCGACGTCGTCATGGACAACCTCGAGTTCTGCATCGACCACGGCCTCCACGCCGTCGTCGGGACCACCGGCTTCGACGACCGCCGGCTCGACCTGCTCCGCTCCTGGCTCGGGCAGGCCCCCGACACCGGGGTGCTCATCGCCCCCAACTTCTCCGTCGGCGCGGTGCTCATGATGCGGTACGCCGCCGAGGCGGCCCGCTTCTTCGAGTCCGTCGAGATCGTCGAGCTCCACCACCCCGACAAGGCCGACGCACCCAGCGGCACCGCCCGTCGTACGGCGCAGCTGGTGGCCGCCGCCCGAAGGGAGGCGGGGCTCGCACCCGTGCCGGACGCCACGTCGACCTCGCTCGAGGGGGCCCGCGGAGCGGAGGTGGATGGCATCCACGTCCACGGCCTCCGGGTCCGCGGCCTCGTCGCGCACCAGGAGGTGATCCTCGGCGCGTTGGGGGAGACGCTCACGATCCGCCACGACTCCCTCGACCGCGCATCGTTCACGCCCGGCGTCCTCCTCGCCCTGCGCGTCATCGCCGACCACCCGGGGCTCACCGTCGGCCTCGAACACTTCCTGCCGCTGGGCTGACCGAGCCGCTGGGCTGACCGAGCCGCTGGACTGACCGAGCCGCTGGACTGACCGAGAGGAACGCCGATGGACCCGCTCCCGCCGAACTTCGTCATCGTCACCCTGGGGGTCTCGGACCTCGACCGGTCGATCGCGTTCTACGCCGGCCTGGGCTGGGAGCAGCGCGGCGACCCGTCGCAGGGAATCGCGTGGTTCCGCACCAGCGGCAGCTGGGTCGGGCTCTTCCCGGTCGCCGACCTCGCCGCCGACGTGGGGCTGTCCATCTCCGAGGCCGGCACGGCGACGAAGAGCGCGACGTACGCCGTCAACCTGGCGAGCGAGGCCGCCGTCGACGCTGGGTTCGCCACCGTGCGCGAGCTCGGCGCCCGCGTGGTCAAGGAGCCGACCACGTTGGAATGGGGCGGCTACTCGGGGTACTTCGAGGACCCGGACGGCCACCTGTGGGAGCTCTGCTTCAACCCCGGCTTCCCCATCGACGACGAGGGCCGGATCGAGATCCCCTGACCGGACGTCAGAGCAGCCGGGCGACCGCCGCGACCCCCGCGGCCACCACCACGACGACGATGAACGGCGCGCGGAGGAGGAGCGCGACCACGGCCGCCCCCAGCCCGAGCAGCCGGGCGTCGACGGTGAGCGACTGTCCCTCGGCGAACACCTGGACGCCGATCAGCGCCGCCAGCATCGCGACCGGCAGCAGGTCCGCGACCCGCTCGACGACCGGGTGGTCGAGCACGCGGGCGGGCACCGAGAGGCCGGCCAGCTTGACCACGTAGCAGCCGGCCGCGGTCCCCAGGATGACGAGCCACATCACGCGTGGTGCCCTCCCGTCGCAAGGTCGTCGGGACCCGGCACCTCGGTCGGGTCCGGGCGCCGGTCGACGAGACCGACCACGACCGCGACCAGCGCCGCCGCGAGGACGGGGAGACCGGCCGGGGTGATCGGCACCAGCCCGAGCGCGACGGCGACCGCCAGCACGGCGACCACCTGGTTGGTCCGGGTGCGCAGCCGCGGCCACAGCAGCGCGAGGAACGCGCCGCCCACCGCCGCGTCCAAGCCGTAGTCGCGGGGATCGCCGATCGACCGGCCGGCCAGGGCGCCGACCAGCGTCGAGAGGTTCCACAGCACGAACACGGAGAGCCCGGTGCTGAGGAACCCGAGCCGGGCCGTCGAGCGACTCTCCCGGTTGACCGTCATCGCCGTCGACTCGTCGATGACGAGGTGCGCGGCCCCCGCTCGGCGCCACCCGCTCCAGCCGAGCATCGGGGCGAGCCGCAGCCCGTAGAGGCCGTTGCGGAGCCCGAGCAGCAGCGCGGTCGCCGCTCCGGCGACCGGTGCACCGCCGGAGGCCAGCACACCCACGAGCGCGAACTGCGACGCTCCCGTGAAGACCAGCAGGGAGAGTGCGCACGCCTGCCACACGTCGAGTCCGGCGGCGACCGCGATCGCCCCGAACGAGATGCCGTAGGCGCCGGTTGCGACGCCGACCGTCACCCCTTCGCGGACGATGCGGGCGCGAACGGGGTCTTGCACGGGGTCTGGGGGTCCGGGCTGTCGCACCCGCTCAGGCTACGGCGCGGGTACGACGGCCAGCCGCTCGCCCAGGAAGAGGAACGCGGCGGCGTAGTCGTTGTCCCGCGTCTCCTTGCGGACCCGCTCCCAGTCGACCTGCTCGCGCAGCGCGCGGGCGACCGGCAGCAGCCTGCCGAAGTCGGAGGCATGTTCGTTCATCGCCGCCAGCTTCTGCACCAGCAGCTCGGTCGCCGAGAGCACCGGCAGCTGCACCGAGAGCACCTCGATCTCGTCGGCGTCGACGACGACCTCCCGGGTCGCCGGGTCGCCGGCGTCCCGATGGATGACGTCGACCATGACGTCGTCGGTGAACACCTTGAAGAGCCAGTCCTCGGGCGGCTGGACGACCTGGAACCCCTCCGAGGCGAGCCACTCCGCGGCCGCCGCCGCGTCCGCCTCGGCGACCATGAAGTCGACGTCGTGGTCCGGCTCGGGCCCGCCGCGCACCCAGACCGCGTAGCCGCCGATGAGCGCGAAGGGGATGCCGCTCCGCTTGAGGGAGACGGCCACGCGCTTGAGCGCCTCGCGCAGCTGCGACTGCTCCTCACCGGACATGGCTGAGCACTACCCCGGGGGCCCGAAGGACTAACGAGGGGTGGAGACGGGAACGAGGAAGCCATGCGCCTCGCGACGTTCAACATCCTCCACGGACGCTCCCCGGCGGACGACCGTGTGGACGTCGACCGGTTCGCGGCGGCCGTCCGCTCGCTCGGTGCCGACGTCCTGGCGCTGCAGGAGGTGGACCGCAACCAGGCGCGGTCGGCGAACGCCGACCTGACCTCCGTGGCCGCCCAGGTGATGGGGGCCGCGGAGCACCGCTTCGTCGCCGCGCTCGCCGGCAGTCCGGGCGCGACGTGGATGGCGGCGACCGGGGACGAGCAGCCGGACTCCGCCGGCTACGGGATCGCGCTGGTCAGCAGGGTGCCGGTGCTCTCGTGGGAGGTGGTCCGGCTGGGCAGCCCGCCCACCCGGGTGCCGATGTGGTTCCGCGGCAGCCGGGTCCCCGAGCTGGTCCGGGACGAGCCGCGGGTGGCGGTGGCCGCCCGGGTGGAGACCCCTCGGGGCCAGCTGACCGTCGTCAACACCCACCTGTCGTTCGTCGGCTGGTGGGGCCGTCGCCAGCTCGGGACCGTGATGCGCTCGGTGGAGGGGATGGAGCCGCTGGTGCTCGTCGGCGACCTCAACATGGGGCTGGCCCGGGCGGAGGCGGTCACCGGGATGCGGCCGCTCGTGCGCGAGGTGACCTTCCCGGCGCACGACCCGACCGAGCAGCTCGACCACGTGCTCGCCCGCGGCGACGTGGGGGAGCTCCGGGACGTCTCCGTGCGCTCGATGTCGCTGTCCGACCACTGCGCGGTGACGGTCGACCTGGGTTGAGGGCTCAGACGAGCTGACGCGGGCCGTCCGGGTCGTCGGAGCCGGCCCGCTCCAGGGCCCGGAGGAACGAGCTGACCGCGAGGCCACCGAGGGCGATGCCGATGGCGGCGCCCGACTGCCACGCGAGCGGGACGCGGGTGCTGAAGGCGATCCAGGCTCCGACGCCCGCGAAGGCGACCAGCCCGGCGACCCACACGACGACCCGGTAACGAACCGGCAGGTGGTTGAGCACGGGGCCACACCTTCTTCCGACGGCCCCCTCGTGAGAGGGGCGCAGGGTTGTTACCCGGTGGGACGTGCGACAAACCGCTTCGGTTCCCGCTACTCCTCCCGGAGGTCGGTGTGGAGCCGCACCTGCTTGACCCGGACCGACCCGTCGCCGTGCAGGTCGAGCTCGCGGTGCGCCCCGTCGGCGGCCCACCCCGTCCCCACGAGGAACTCCCGGCGGACGTCGTCGGTCGTGGTGAGCCAGATCGTCGCCCGCGTGAACCGGTCGGCCCGGAGCGTGTCGACGCACGCGTGGAGGAGCCGCGACCCGTGGCCGGCGCGGCCGTGGTCGGGGTGCACGACGAGCTCGGTCACCTCCCCGTCGGCGACCGGGTCCGAGTCCGGGTCGGGGGAGGGCGAGGTCACCGCGAACCCCCGGACCGCGTTGCGGTCGAGGGCGACCAGCACGCGGTTGCGGGCGTCGTCCGGCTTGGCCAGTGACCGGTGCCAGATCGTCGCGAAGCGGTCGGTGTCGAAGGAGTCGAGGAGCTCGGCGGGCAGCACCCCGGCGTACTCCTGCCGCCACGCGGCGACCTGGACCGCGGCGATGGCGGAGGCGTCGTCGGCCCAGGCGACGCGGACGGAGACGTCGGGACCGGGGGTGGCGGAGCTCATCGCGCCATTGTCCCTGCTGCCGGATCCGGAGGTACGGCGGTGCTAGGTTGGCGCGGTGCAGCAGTACCTCGACCTCCTCAGCCGGATCCTCGACGAGGGCGTCGAGAAGGGCGACCGCACCGGCACCGGCACGCTCAGCGTCTTCGGCCACCAGATGCGGTTCGACCTGACCGCAGGGTTCCCGCTGGTCACCACGAAGAAGATCCACACCCGTTCTGTCTTCGCCGAGCTGCTCTGGTTCCTCCGCGGCGACACCAACGTCAAGTGGCTCCGGGACCGCGGCGTCTCGATCTGGGACGAGTGGGCGGACGAGGACGGCGAGCTCGGCCCGGTCTACGGCCACCAGTGGCGGTCGTGGCCGACGCCCGACGGCGGGCACGTCGACCAGGTCGCGAAGGTGGTCGCCGACCTGCGCCGCGACCCCGACTCCCGTCGCCACCTCGTCTCCGCGTGGAACGTCGCCGACATCCCGCAGATGGCGTTGGCGCCCTGCCACGCGTTCTTCCAGTTCTACGTCGCGCCGCCTCCGGCGCCGGGCGGGCGCGGCCGGCTCAGCTGCCAGCTCTACCAGCGGTCTGCCGACGTCTTCCTGGGCGTGCCGTTCAACATCGCCTCCTACGCGCTGCTGACCCACATGGTGGCCCAGGTCTGCGACCTCGACGTCGGCGACCTCGTCCACACCCTGGGGGACGCGCACCTCTACTCCAACCACCTCGAGCAGGCGCGGCTGCAGCTCACCCGCGAGCCGCGTGCTCTGCCCGCGCTCCGGCTGGATCCGGGCGTGACCGACATTGACGGCTTCGACCTCGAGCACGTCGAGGTCGTGGGCTACGACCCGCACCCGGGGATCAAGGCGCCCATCGCCGTATGAGCCGCCGGTGAAGCGCGTCATCCTCGTCGCCGCCGTCGCCCGCAACCGCGTCATCGGCAACGGCCCCGACATCCCGTGGCGGCTGCCGGGTGAGCAGGCGGAGTTCAAGAAGCTGACGACGGGCCACACGCTGGTCATGGGGCGCACGACGTACGAGTCGATCGGGCGGCCGCTCCCCGGCCGCACCACGATCGTGCTCACGCGCGACCGGAAGTGGTCGGCCGACGGCGTGCTCGTCGCGCACGACCTCATGCACGCCCTGGCCCGCGCCGCCACGACCGAGGGGGAGATCATCGTCGCCGGGGGAGCGCAGGTGTACGCCGAGGCGCTCCCGCTGGCCAGTGAGCAGATCATCACCGAGGTCCCGCTGGAGCCGGAGGGCGACGCGTTCTACCCCGCGTTCGACGAGCTGGAGTGGGTGGAGACCGACCGCGAGCGGTTCGACGGGTTCGACCGGGTCTGGTACTCCCGGCGCGACGCGCTGCTCCCGCCGCCCCCGGGCGATAGCCTGGCGACATGACTGGATCGGTCCCGCCGGACGGCCCCTTTGGGCGTGTGCTCACCGCGATGGTGACCGCCTTCCGCGACGACGGGTCCGTCGACCCCGAAGGCACGGCACGCGTCGCCGAGCACCTGGTGGCCCACGGCAACGACGGTGTCGTGGTGTCCGGCACCACCGGGGAGTCGCCCACGACGACGACCGAGGAGGACGGACTGATCCTCCGCGCGGTCGTCGAGGCCGTCGGGGACCGCGCCACCGTCGTCGCCGGCGTCGGCACCAACAACACCGCGCACTCCGTCGAGCTCACCGAGCAGGCCGCGAAGCTCGGCGCCGACGGTGTCCTCGTCGTGACCCCCTACTACAGCAAGCCGACGCAGGAGGGCGTGCTCGCGCACTTCCGGGCCGTGGCCGGGGTGTCGGAGCTGCCGGTGATGCTCTACGACATCCCGGGGCGCAGCAGCATCCGGATCGGCGACGACACCTACCGGCGGATCGCCGAGGACGAGCGGGTCGTCGCGGTCAAGGACGCGGTCGGCGACCTGCCCCGCGGGGTCCGGCTGATGGCCGAGACCGGGCTCGCGTACTACTCCGGCGACGACGACCTCAACCTCGCCTGGCTCACCCACGGCGCCGCCGGCGTCGTCTCCGTGGTGGGCCACGTCGCCGGCCGCGAGTACGCCGCGATGGCGGATGCCGTGGCCAGGGGAGACCTCGCCGAGGCCCTGGAGAGCTACCGTCGGGTGGCGCCGCTCGTCGAGGTCGTCATGCACCGCGTCCAAGGCGCGATGACCGCGAAGGCGGCGATGCAGCTCCTCGGCGTGCTCGACAACCGCAACGTGCGGCTACCGCTCGTCCCTGCGTCGGAGGAGCTCGTCGACGAGCTCCGGTCGGCGATGTCCACGCTCGGCGTCCTGGAAGGCACCCTGTGAGTCACCCCTACCCCGAGCTCCGGGCGCCCGGCCCGCTCGCTCCCAACGCCCTCCGCGTGACCGCGCTCGGCGGTCTCGGCGAGGTCGGCCGCAACATGACGGTCTTCGAGCACGCCGGGCGGCTGCTGATCGTCGACTGCGGCGTGCTGTTCCCCGAGGAGAACCACCCCGGCGTCGACCTGATCCTGCCCGACTTCGAGTCGATCCGGGACCGGCTCGACCAGGTCGAGGCCCTCGTGCTCACCCATGGTCACGAGGACCACATCGGCGCCACGCCGTACCTCCTCCGCGAGCGGCAGGACATCCCCCTCGTCGGCTCGAAGCTGACCCTCGCGCTGCTCCGCTCGAAGCTGCAGGAGCACCGGCTGAAGGAGACCGCGCAGCACGTCGTGGCCGAGGGCGACCGGCTCTCGTTCGGCCCGTTCGACCTGGAGTTCGTCGCGGTCAACCACTCGATCCCGGACGCGCTGGCGGTGGCGATCCGCACCCGCGCCGGCCTGGTGCTGCACACCGGGGACTTCAAGATGGACCAGCTGCCGCTCGACGGCCGGATCACCGACCTGCGGGCGTTCGCGCGGCTCGGCGAGGAGGGGGTCGACCTCTTCATGGTCGACTCGACCAACGCCGAGGTGCCCGGCTTCACGACCTCCGAGGTCGAGATCGGCCCGGTCGTCGACCGGGTCTTCCACCAGAGCCAGGGCCGGATCATCGTGGCGTGTTTTGCCTCCCACGTGCACCGCGTCCAGCAGGTGCTGGACGCCGCGGTGGCGCACCACCGCAAGGTCGCCTACGTCGGCCGGTCGATGATCCGCAACATGAACATCGCGCGCGAGATGGGCTACCTCAACGTCCCGGCGGAGACGCTCGTGGACAGCAAGGTGATCGGCGACTACGCGCCGGAGCGGACGGTGCTGATCTCCACGGGGTCGCAGGGTGAGCCGCTGTCGGCGCTGAGCCGGATCGCCCAGCGCAACCACCACTTCGTCCACATCGAGGAGGGCGACACCGTCGTGCTCGCCTCCTCGCTGATCCCCGGCAACGAGAACGCCGTCTACCGCGTCATCAACGGCCTGGCTCGCTGGGGCGCCCATGTCGTGCACAAGGGCAACGCGCTCGTGCACGTGTCCGGCCACGCCAGCGCCGGCGAGCTCCTCTACTGCTACAACATCGTCAGGCCGCGCAACGTCCTCCCGGTGCACGGCGAGATCCGGCACATGCAGGCCAACGCCGCCCTCGCCCGTGCCACCGGCATCCCCTCCGAGCACGTGGTCGTCGCCGAGGACGGTGTCGTCGTGGACCTCATGGACGGCAAGGTCGAGGTCGCCGGCAAGGTCGACTGCGGCTACGTCTTCGTGGACGGCCAGTCCGTCGGCGGCATCACCGAGGCGTCGCTCAAGGACCGGCGGATCCTCGGCGAGGAAGGGTTCGTCTCGGTCATCGTCGTCGTCGACTCGGTGACCGGGAAGGTCGCCGGCGGTCCCGAGATCCACGCCCGCGGGTTCGTCGAGAACGACTCGATCTTCGAGGAGATCAAGCAGCCGATCGTCGACGCCCTCAACGCCGCGCTCGCGGAGGGCACTGACGACTCTCACCAGCTGCAGCAGACGATCCGCCGGGTGATCGGTCGCTGGGTGAGCAACCGGCACCGGCGCCGGCCGATGATCATCCCGGTGGTCGTCGAGACCTGAGCCGGCACGTCATCGGGCGCGGTCGCCCCGGCGACCAGCTCGGATGACGTCAGACCGCGATGTGGGTGACCTCGGCCTCGACCTTCCGGCGCGGGGCGAGCTCGACGGTCAGCATCGCGGCGAGCACCATCGCGCCGCCGACGAGCATCCGCACCGTCGCGTCCTCCCCGCCGAGCAGGACGGCGAAGAACGCCGCGAAGACGGGCTCCATGCTCATGATGATCGCGGTGCGGGTCGGGGGCAGGTGAGCCTGCGCCCAGGTCTGTGCGGCCAGCGCCAGCCCGGCCGCGAACACCGCCATGTAGAGCACGCTCGCCCAGTCCCCGACCGTCTGGGGCAGCACGATCCCCCCGGGTGCGGTGACCACGAAACAGATCACGGTGATGACCGCGAGCTGCACGATCGTCATGCCGATCGCGTCCGCGACGGTGCTCCAGGCACCGAGTCCCACGATGTGCAGCGCGTAGAGCACCGCGGCCACGAGGGTCAGCGCCTCGCCGTACCCGATGCTGAAGCCGCTGAGGGTGAGCACCCCCAGCCCGGCCATCGCCAGGAGCACGGCTCCCCAGGTCACCAGCCCGATCCGCTGCTTGAGCAGCGGCGCGGCGAGCAGCGGGGTGCAGATGACGTACATCCCGGTGATGAACCCCGAGACGCTCGCCGGCGTGTGCGCGAGCCCGGCGGTCTGGAGGATCTGCGCCAGGCCGTACAGCAGCCCGAGCACGACGGCCTGCCGGCGCGCCGCGGCGCTCAGCCGGCCGAGCGCACGCGGGAACATCAGGACCAGGACGACGGTGGCGATCGCGAACCGGACGGCGAGGAAGTCCAGCACCGGCACCCGGTCGAGCAGGTCCTTGATCAGGAAGAACGTGGACCCCCAGCAGGCGGTGACCAGGAGCAGCGCGAGGGTGGCGAGGAGGGTCGCCGACCGGCCCCTCATGCGCTGCCGGCGAGCGCCGCTGCGGCCTCCGCCCGGAGCTGCTTGAGCAGCGGGATCTGCGGGTCGCCCTCGTCGCGCGAGCCGGGCGTCTCCAGGATCAGGGGTACGCCGGCCGTGGCCGGGTGGGCGACCAGCTCCCGGAACGGCGCCACCCCGATGTGGCCCTCGCCGACCTTCTGGTGCCGGTCCTTGAACGCTCCGCGCACGTCCATGGAGTCGTTGGCGTGGACCAGCCGGAGCCGGTCGGGCCCGGCGACCTCGACCAGGCGGTCGATGGTGTCGGTCATCCCGCCGGGTTCGTCGAGCGGCTCGCCGGCCGCGAAGAGGTGGCAGGTGTCGAGGCAGAGACCGACGCGCGGGTGCCGGTCGAGCGCGTCGAGGTAGGCCGCGTGGTCCTCGACGGTCGCACAGAGCGACCGGCCCTGCCCGGCGGTCGACTCCAGCAGGAGCCACGGGCCGTCGGCGCCGAGGCCGTCGAGGACCGGCATGAGCCCCTCGCGGACCTGGCGCATCGCGGACCCGAACGACCCCTCGTCGACGCACGACCCGGTGTGCACGACGACGCTCTCGGCTCCGAGCTCCACCGCGCGGACCAGGTTGTGGGCGACGGTCTGCACCGACCGCTCGAAGGTGAGAGGCGTGGGGCTCCCCAGGTTGACGAGGTACGGCGCGTGGATCACGACCCGGATCCCGTCTGCCCTGCAGGCCGCCCGGAACGCCTCGTCGCGGTCCGGCCGGCCCTTGCTCAGCGCCCAGCCGCGGGGGTTCCCGGCGAAGACCTGCAGTGCTTCCGCGCCGATCGCCCGAGCCTTGGGCAGCATCTCCTCGACGAGCCCCTTGCCGACCTTGACGTGGGTGCCCACCGGGTTGCGGAGGGCAGGGTGCAGCGCGTCGAGCGGGGTGGGCATGCGAACAGGTTAGTCGGCAGCTAGACCACGAAGGCGACGACCGTGCTGCCCTTGGGCACCGACGTCCCGGTCTCGGGGTCCTGCCGTACCACCCGGTCGAGCGCGATGTAGAACTCGGTGCGCTGCACCTCGATCTCGAGCCCGGCCGCCTCGAGGGCTTCGGTCGCCTCCTCGACGCTCATCGTCCCCAGGTCGGGCACGTCGACCATGACCGGCCCCTTGGAGACGACGAGCTCGACGACGTCGCCGCGGAAGCCGGTGCCGCGGGTCGGGCTCTGCGAGACGACCCGGCCCTTGGGCACGTCGTCGCTGTTCTCCTCGGTCACCTCGACCTCGAACCCGATGTCGGTCAGCCGCTCCTCGGCCCGGTCGGCGTCCTTGCCGGTGAAGTCCCGGATCTTGAGCGGCTCCCGTCCCTTGCTCACCGTCACCGCGACGACGCTGTCGCGCTGCAGCTCCGTGCCGGCCTTGGGCGTGGAGGACAGGACGACGCCCTTCTCCACGGTCTCGTTGAAGACCCGGTCGACCTTTCCGCGGACCAGGTGGCGCTCCTCCAGGATCTCCTCGGCCTCGGTGAGCTCCTTGCCGCGCAGCTTCGGCACGGCGTAGCGCTCGGGACCGCGCGAGACGACCGCCTCGATCGTGCCGCCCTCGACGATCCGCTCGCCGGCAGCCGGGTCGGTGCTGATCACCGAGCCTGCCTGGACGGTCTCGGAGAACTGGCGTTCGGCCACCTCGAGCTCGAGCCCGGCCGCCTCGGCACTCTCGGTGGCGGCGGCGACGCCGAGGTTGATGACTCCCGGGGTGGACGTGTAGCGACCGACCGCGAACCACCACCCCGCGTAGCCGGCCAGGGCGGTGAGCAGCACCACGACGACGAGCAGGACGAGACCACGACGCGACCGGCGGGGCCGGGAGGTGCGGCTGGCTCCGGTGGCGCGGGGGTCCGCCCCCGGTCGCGGAAGGGCACCGCGCACGCCGTCCGGCCGTGGCCTGGGATGCGGCGGAACGGCCCCGGTGTCGCGGGGGCCGACCCCGGTGGGCACGGGGGTCGCGCCGCCGCCGGCTTCGGTCGTTCCGCCGGCAGCGGCTGCCGAGGAGACGCCCGATCCGGCGGCCGCGCTCTTGGCCGGCCCGTTGGCCGCGTGGCCGGCTGCCACCTGGCGGGCGTCGATGACCGCCGTCGACTCGCGGTCGTCCTGGGTGGGGACCGCAGGCAGCTCCACGAGCGTCTCGTCGTTGTAGTCGATGCCGTCGGTGTCGACGGCGGGCACCACCGGCAGCAGGTCGGCGGTGAGCTCCGGGTCGTCGGCCTCGCCCGCGTCGACGGCGGCGCGGACGCGGCGCAGCTGGTGCAGGAACACCTTGGCGTCGGCAGGACGGTGCTCCCGCTCGCGGGCGGTGGCCCGGACGACGAGTGCGTCGACCGCTGCCGGGACCGGGAGGTCGGTGCTGCGCGACGGCGGCGGGATGTCCTCGTTGACGTGCTTGAAGGCGATCTGGATGGCCCCTTCGCCCTCGTGGGGCTTGTGCCCGGTGAGCAGCTCGTAGAGGAGCACGCCCGCGGCGTAGACGTCCGAGCGCGGGTCGGACTTCCCGTTCACGATGAGCTCGGGGGCGAGGTAGGACACCGTCCCGATCAGCAGCCCGCCGGTGGCCGTGTGGGTGGTGTTCGCGTCGAAGGCGCGGGCGAGCCCGAAGTCGGCGACCTTCACCCTGCCGTCGTCGGCGATGAGGACGTTCTCCGGCTTGACGTCGCGGTGGATGAGTCCGCTCCGGTGCGCCTCGGCAAGCGCCATGAGCACCGGCTCGAGGAGCGCAAGAGCGCGCGAGGGCGCGACCGGCGCCTCGTCGCGGATGACGTCGCGGAGGGTGCGGCCCGGCACGTGCTCCATGACGATGAAGAGCAGCCCGTCGTCGTCCCCCTGGTCGGTGACCGAGACCACGTTGGGGTGGGAGAGCCTGGCTGCGGAGTGGGCCTCCCGCACGAACCGGGCCGCGAAGTCTTGGTCGTCGCCGAGGTCGGTGTGCATGACCTTGACCGCACAGCTGCGGTCGAGCCGGAGGTCGTGCGCCTCGTAGACCGTCGCCATGCCGCCGCGTGCGATCTTGCGACCGACGCGGTAGCGGCTGTCGAGGACTCGCCCGGTCAACGGGTCCGTACCTCTCTCCACGACGGCGTCCTCCCGTGTGTGTGCCGGTGACGCCGGACTGGGCCCGGCCGGACTCCTGATTCTAGGTCGCCCCGGCGCTCGCCCCCTCCCTCCTCCGGTCGCGGCGTGGCGTACCCCACGTCGTGGCAGAGTGAGGGGCGTGAGCGACACCACCACCTCCGCCTCCGACCACCCGGATCGCGGCGCCGCGGATGACCTCGGCGCGCTCGTCGGGGAGTGGCTCGACTGGGCCGCCTGCGGGGCCGCGCTCGGCGTCAGCGTCAGCAAGGTCCGCCAGCTGATCCGCGAGCACCAGCTCGCCGCCGCCGTACCCTCCCCCGGTGCGGGCCAGCAGGTGCCGGCCGAGCTCGTGATGGACGGCGAGATCGTCAAGGGTGTGCCGGGCGTGCTGACCGTGCTCCACGACGGGCTGTACGACGACCGGGAGATCATCGAGTGGCTCTTCCGCGAGGACCCGTCGCTCCCCGGCCGGCCGATCGACGCGCTGCGGGAGAACCGCGGCTCCGAGGTGAAGCGCCGCGCCCAGGCCATGGCGCTCTGAGGCCGCCGCGATCCTGGGTTCGACGGGGCTATTGTCGAGCACATGTCGGACCGACGGAGGCTCCTCGGGCTCGCGGTCGCGGTCGTGCTGGCACTGGCCACCTGGCTGGTCCAGAGCAGCACGGGGTCCGAGCAGCCCGAGGAGCCGGCCGCCCATGCGTCGGTGGCGACCGACGACTCCCGGGCGGGGCTCGCGGTGGTCGCCGAGGACCAGCTCCCCGTCGAGGCCCAGCAGACCCTGGAGCGGATCGACGCGGGGGGACCGTACCCCTACGACCGTGACGGCGTGGTCTTCGAGAACCGCGAGGAGCTCCTTCCCGAGCATCCTCACGGCTACTACGCGGAGTACACCGTCCCGACGCCGGGTGCCGACGACCGCGGCGCCCGGCGGATCGTCGCCGGGAAGGGCGACGAGTTCTACTACACGGCGGACCACTACCGGTCGTTCGTGGAGATCGACCGCGGCTAGTGCACCGGGCACCTGCCGCACGACTGCCCGCCGAGGCGGGAGAGGAACGGAGGACAGATGAGCGGACTTGCAGCACTCCTGGCGGGGCACACGCCGCCGAAGGTGTACCAGTGGCACAACGCCGCTTCGGTCGAGGACGTCAGGCACGCGGTCGAGAAGGCCGGCTGGTGCTTCCGTTACCTCGACGGCTGGACGATCGAGGACAAGGAGACGTTCCTCAAGGCGACGGCGACCTCGCTCGAGCTGCCCGACTACTTCGGCGAGAACCTCGACGCGCTCGCCGACTCGCTGGACGACATCGACTGCGGTGAGCACGGCATGGTGCTGCTCTGGGACGGCTGGAGCCCGCTGGCCCGCCATGACGAGAAGGCGTTCGGCAAGGTCAAGCGGATCCTCGACAAGCGTGCGGAGTCCGACAGGCGGGGCAAGCTGGCGGTGATCATGCGCGGCGAGGGGCCCGGGATCGAGGCGGAGGAGCTCCCGATCAAGCACTGAGCGGCGTCCGGTGGGCGCCGCTCAACCGTCTCCGCGACGGTCCGCCACCCGTGGGAGCCGCTCAGACCACGCGCTGCGTCGCCGCGGTCGCCAGGTCGCGCAGGATCGGCCGCGCCTCCTCCGCGATCGCTGCCGACTCGACCGCGGCAAGGCTCTCGGCGGTCAGCTTCTCGATGCGGCTCTCCACCTCCGCGTGGGCGCCGGAGCGCTCGATGAGCCGTTGCAGCTCGGCGACCTCGCGGCCGCTGAGCGGATGGCCGAGGGCGGCGTCGAGCCGCTGCGCGTCATCGGCGCTCGAGCCCTCGAGGGCGAGCGCCACGAGCACGGTGCGCTTGCCCTCGGAGAGGTCGTCGCCGGCCGGCTTGCCGGTCACCTCCGGGTCGCCGAAGACGCCGAGCAGGTCGTCGCGGAGCTGGAACGCCTCGCCGAGCGGCAGCCCGTACGCCGAGAGCGCCTCGACGGTCGAGGGGGAGGCGCCGGCGAGCGCGGCGCCGATGTGGAGGGGCCGCTCGACGGAGTACTTCGCCGACTTGTAGCGCAGCACGCGCATCGACTGCTCGACGTCGGCATCCCCCCGTGCCTGCGCGGAGACGTCGAGGAACTGTCCGGCGATCACCTCGCTGCGAGTCGTGTCGAACCAGCGCAGGGCTCGGAGGACCACGTCGTCGGCCAGCCCGCAGTTCCGGAGGAGCTCGTCGCTCCAGGACAGCAGCAGGTCGCCGAGGAGCACGGCGGCGGCCGCGCCGTACTGCTCCGCGTCGCCGCGCCACCCCTCCGCCAGATGGTGGCCGCCGAACGAGCGGTGGACCGAGGGGCGGCCACGGCGTGTGTCGGAGGCGTCCATGAGGTCGTCGTGGACGAGCGCGGAGGCGTGGAGCATCTCGAGCGCCGCGGCGGCACGCAGCAGGCTCGTCTCCTCGCGCTCGCCGCCTGGGTCCCGCACCGCGCGGAACCCCCAGAAGCAGAACATCGCCCGGAACCGCTTGCCCCCGCGCACGGCGCCCCGGGCGGCGTCCACGAGCCGCGCGGCGTCAGGCCCGAGGTCGCCGAGCCGGCCTCCTTGGTCACCGAGGTGCTCGTCGAGCAGCGACTGCACGCGGCCCTGGAAGACGGAGGGTTCCCACTGGCTGCCGGAGATCACCGGGCGAGCCTACGTCGCGGCTCGGGCGCGCCGCCCGAGCCGTGGACGTGGCCGCTCCGGCGCCCTGGAGCGACCTATCCTGGCGCCATGTCCCGCGACCCTGCCCTCCGTGCGCGCGCCGGGGCGAGCGGCCTCGGTGAGCTGGTCGCCTCGGGCGGGCGGTCGTTCTCCTTCGAGTTCTTCCCGCCGAAGGACGAGGCGGGCACGGTCGCGCTGTGGCGGGCGCTGCGCGAGCTCGAGCCGCTGCAGCCGACGTTCGTCTCGGTGACGTACGGCGCCGGCGGCTCCACCCGCGACCGCACCGTCGAGATCACCAAGCGGATCGCCCGCGACACCACGATGGTGCCGATGGCGCACCTGACCTGCGTGGGCCACTCCAAGGAGGAGCTGCGCTCGGTGGTCGGTGCCTACGCGGCGGCCGGGATCCGCAACGTGCTCGTCCTCCGCGGCGACCCTCCCGGCGGTCCCGGAACCCCGTGGACACCCACGGCGGGCGGGCTCACCTACGCCAGCGAGCTGGTGGCCCTGGTGCGCTCGCTGGGTAGCTTCAGCGTCGGTGTGGCCGCGTTCCCCGAGGGCCACCGGGAGGCGGCCGGCCTCGACGACGACGTCCGGGTGCTGCGTGCCAAGCAGGACGCGGGGGCGGAGTTCGCGATCACCGAGATGTTCTTCCGGGACTCCGACTACTTCGGGCTGCTCGAGCGGGCTGCGGCCGCCGGGGTCACCGTGCCGATCCTGCCGGGGATCATGCCGATCACCAACCTCGGTCAGATCAGGCGGATGGCGGAGCTCTCGGGTCGCGACGTGCCGGCCGAGGTGGTGGCGCGGGTCGGGCGCCACGAGGGCGACCCGGGGGCCGTGCGGGCCGCCGGGATCGAGGTCGCCACCGAGCTCTGCGAGGCACTGCTCGCCGGTGGTGCGCCCGGCCTCCACTTCTACACGCTCAACCGCTCCAAGGCGACGCGCGAGCTCTACGCCAACCTGAGGCTCCCGGTCGGCTGACCCCGTCGAGCCGCCCTTCGTGCTGCGTTGAACCGCCCTCCGTGCTGCATCGAGCCGCCCTTCATGCCGGTCCGATCTCCTCGGCGACCAGCGCGGCGCTGAGCCCGACGAAGGGCACCCACGCGCCGCCACCGGTATGGGCCCCGGCCGCGAGGACGCCCGGCAGCGGCGTCCGGGTGAGCAGCCGGTCCTTCAGCGTCGCCCGTCCCTGCCACAGCACGCCCGCGGGCGATCCGGAGCAGTGCTCGACGAGGTCCCGGGGTGACCGGTCGAGGCGGGTCTCCACCGCGTCGCGGACGTCGATCCCCTTCCGAGCAAGGGCGACGACGATGTCCTCGGCGATCCGGCCGCGGCCCAGCAGCGTCCAGGCAGCCTTGCCCTCGGGCGCCGTCCCGTCGGTGCGGACGGTGACGACCGCCTCGTCGTGCAGGACGACCTCGCGCGGGAGGTCGGGGACGTCGCCCGCCAGGCCGAGGTGGGTCACCGTCGGCGGGCCGGCCGGAACGGTCCGGGCGACATGCGCGCGCAGCACGGGAAGCCGGCGGGGGTCGATCGCGACCACCACCTGGTCCGCCTCGACCCGGCCGGTGTCGGCGAGCACCGCAGCCGGGCCGTCCGCGCGCATCTCGAGGTCCAGCGCGGTCGTCGAGGTCATCACCGTGACGCGCCGCTCGCCGAGCCGCTTGGCGAGCAGACCGGCGAGTGCGCCGAAGCCACCGGGGAAGGTCCAGGATCCGAAGCTCTGCTCCAGGTAGTCCATGACCCCCAGCCACGCCGGCACGTTGCGCGGGTCGTGCCCGCCGGCCACCGCATGGTGGGTCGCCAGGGTGCGGAGCCGGGAGTCCTTGAACCGGCGGCGGACGACCTTGGCCAGCATGGTCCGGCTGCGGAGGAGCTCCTCGGTCTCCTTCGGCGCCTGGCCGCGGCGGTAGGGCCGCTCGAACCACTCGCGGCGCAGCCGGTCCCACGGCTCGGCCAGCTCGTGCACGTAGTCGACCCACTGGCGGCCGAGTCCGGCCCCGAGCTGGTCGTCGACGGCGGCGAGCTGGGCGGCGCGGCTGCCCGAGGGGAGTGTCAGCCGGGAGCCGTCCTGGAACCGGTGCTCCCGGAGGGTGTCCAGCGGAACGAGCTCCAGCTCGCGCTCCAGCGGGCGGCCGGACTTGCGGAAGAGGTCGCGCAGCACGGCGGGCAGCGCCGTCGACGCCGGCCCGGCGTCCCACCGGAAGCCGTCCTGCTCGACGAACCCCACGGCGCCGCCGACCTCGGCGCGGCTCTCGAGGAGCGTGACCGCGTGGCCGAGCTTGGCGAGGCGTACGGCGCTCGCCGCGCCGCCGAGCCCCCCGCCCACCACCACGACACGCGCCATGGGGGAGACCCTAGGCCGCTCTGACCGCGGGTCGGCTCAGCAGACCTCCACCTCGGTCGCTCCGGTCATCCGGAGCAGCTCGTCGTAGCTGGTGCTGAAGACCGCAGCCGGATGGCCCGCGGCGGCCCAGACGACCGGATGGGCGCGCAACGCGGTGTCGAGGTAGGTCGGGACCGGCCGCGGGTGGTCGATCGGCGAGACACCGCCGATCACCTGGCCGGTGTGCTCACGGACGAACACGGGCTTCGCCCGCCGGAGCCGGGGGAGGCCGAGGTCGGCGGCGACCTTGGCGGTGTCCACGCGGTGCGCGCCGCTGGTGAGGACGAGGACCGGCCGGCCGTCGCCCTCGAAGACCAGGCTGTTGGCGATCGCCCCGACCTCGCAGCCGAGCGCCTCGGCGGCCAGGGCGGCGGTGTGCACCGAGTCCGGGAGGACCACGACGCGGCCGGTCCCGCCGGCCCGTGTGAGAGCTTCCCGGAAGGAGGCGATGGCAGGGTGCTCGGCGGCGGTGGTCATCGTCCTTCTCCTGTGGATTCCTGGGTTGACGGACAACCGGGGGCCGGGTGTACGGTGAGATGGTTCGAACAAGTGTTCGAACCATCTTGGCGGGGGTGACCTCGACCCCCACCCCCGCCAAGACTCTCCCACGAGGAGGGGACACGTCGCACCGAGGTTGCCGTGCGGCCGGGGTCGGGACGGGGTCGAGACGTCCGGTGTTCGAAGGATGAACCGACTGCGGAGGAGCGGGAGATGAGGCGGTACGACGACCCTGTCGAGGTGCGCAAGGGGCTGGTGGCCGGGGCCGACGGCGAGGTGGAGGGACCTGAGCAGTTCCTCTGGCACGGCCGGCTCTGGAAGGTCTGTGGCGTGGTCGCGCACTGGGTGGAGACCGGCCCCTGGTGGCAGTCCCGGGAGGTTGCCCCGGTGCTGGGTGCGGAGGAGGAGCCGGAGCGGCCGGCGTCGGTCCACGACCTCCTCGCCGAGCGGGAGGTGTGGCGGGTCGAGGCGGCCCGGGGGCTCGCCGCCACCGGTGCCGGCCGTGGTGTCTTCGACCTGGCCTTCGACTGGGACCGAGGCAGCTGGCAGCTGTCCCGGTGCCTGGACTGAGAGGAGCGCTGTCGTGCCCACCGCGTTCGACCTCCCCGCCGCGACCTTCGCCTACCTCGAGCTCTCCGCCTCCTCCCTCCGGGAGGCGATCACCAGCACCGATGTCGGAATGCGCTACGCCCACGCCCACGTGGCCGCGCTCCGGGCGACCGCTGCGCTGCTGGCCGCCCGTGCCCGCCCCACCACCGGCAGCAGGCGGGGGCGGCAGCAGCGGAACGCCTGGGTCCTGCTGGCAGAGGTGGCCCCGGAGCTCGGCGAGTGGGCTGCCTTCTTCTCCGCCGGAGCGGCCAAGCGGGCAGCGGCGGAGGCCGGCTCCCGGCGGGCCGTGACGGAGCGGGAGGCCGATGACCTGGTCCGCGACGCCGACCGGTTCCTCGGCCTCGTCGAGGAGTCCCTCGGGCTGACCCGCCACCTCCCGGTCCCGATGCACCTCGGACAGGTGGGGTAGTGACCGACCCGTTCGTCCACCTCCACGTCGCCTCCGGCTACTCGCTGCAGTACGGCGCCTCCTCTCCCTCGGCCCTGGTGGAGCGGGCCGTCGAGCACGAGATGGACACCCTGGCGCTCACCGACCGCGACGGGACCTACGGCGCGGTCCGGTTCGCCAAGGCCTGTCTGCAGGCAGGCGTGCGCCCGGTCCTCGGCGTGGACCTCGCGGTGGCGCCGACGGGCGCCGTGCCCCGGGGGCCGTGGAGCACCGGGCAGTCCTCCTCCCGCACCCCGGCGCGAGGAGGAGCGTTCCGGGACGCCCGGCTTCCCCGGGCCACCTTCCTCGCCACCAGCCGGCGAGGATGGGCGGCGGTGTGCCGACTGGTGTCGGCCACCCACCTCTCCGGGCAGCGGGGTGACCCGGTCTGCTCGCTCGACCTCGTCGCCGAGCACGCCGCCGGCCACGAGGTCCTCGTGCTCCTCGGCCCGACCTCCGAGGTCGGCGCCGCGACGACTCTGGGCAGGGAGGACCTCGCCCGGGCGGCACTGCGGCGGTGGCAGCAGCTGTTCGACCCCGCGGACCTCCTCCTCGAGCTGGTCCACCACCGGCTGCCCGGACGAGGGCCGGGCACCGTCGGCCACGCGGCCCGGATGGCCGGGCTGGCGCAGGTCACCGGCACCGGGACCGTTCTCAGCAACGCGGTCCGCTACGCCGACCGGAGCGACGCGGTGGTCGTGGACGTCCTCGACGCCGCCCGCCGGCTGGTGCCCCTCGACCTGCGCCACGTCGACCGGGGCAACGCCGAGGGATACCTGAAGCCCGGCAAGGAGATGGCCCTCGTCGCCGAGGAGCTCTGCCGGGCCGCCGGGCTGGGGGAGCGGGCCGCCCGACAGCTGCTGGCGCACACCGGGGCCGTCGCGGACCGGTGCGCGGTCGACCCCCGGGCCGACCTCGGGCTGGGCGAGGTGCACTTCCCCGAGCTCGACGTCGCCCGGGGGGCGGGGGAGGAGCGCCTCGACGCCGACCAGCTCCTGCGGGTCCGGTGCGAGGCCGGGATCGGCCGCCGCTACGGCAACGGCCCCCGCCAGCGGATCTGGAAGCGGCTCGACGACGAGCTCCGGCTCATCTCCGACCTCGGCTACGCCTCCTACTTCCTCACCGTCAGCGACGTCTGCGACCTGGTCCGGGGACGGGGGATCCGCTCGGCGGCACGGGGATCCGGGGCCGGAAGCCTGGTCAACTACCTGCTCGGCGTCTCCGGCATCGACCCGTTGCGGCACGGCCTCCTCATGGAGCGGTTCCTCTCCCCGCTCCGCCGCGCCCTGCCGGACATCGACATCGACGTGGAGTCGGCCCGGCGGCTGGAGATCTACGAGGCGGTCCTCGACCGCTACGGAGGGGAGCGGTGCGTCTCGGTCTCGATGATGGACACCTACCGGGTCCGCCACGCCATCCGCGACGTGGGAGCGGCCCTGGGGATGCCGGCGGGTGAGATCGACTCGATCGCCAAGGCGTTCCCGCACATCCGGGCGCGCGATGCCCGGATGGCGTTGCGGGAGCTCCCCGAGCTGCGCTCCTCCGGGCTGGGCGAGGAGCGGCTCGGCCTGCTCTTCCGGCTGGCCGAGCGGCTCGACGGGCTCCCCCGGCACATCGCCATGCACCCCTGCGGCGTCCTTCTCTCCGACGCCACCCTGCTCGACCGGACCCCGGTGGAGGCGAGCTTCTCCGGGTTCCCGATGAGCCAGTTCGACAAGGACGACGTCGAGGACCTCGGGCTGCTCAAGCTCGACGTCCTCGGGATCCGGATGCAGTCGGCGATGGCCCACGCGGTGGCCGAGATCCAGCGGGTCGACGGGCACACGGTCGACCTCGACGACGAGGCGCAGGTGCCTTTCGACGACGAGGAGACCTACCGGCTGATCAGCTCCTCCCGCACTCTGGGCTGCTTCCAGATCGAGTCACCCGGCCAGCGGGAGCTTGTCGGCAAGTCCGGGATCGAGACGTTCGGCGACATCGTCACCGACATCTCGCTGTTCCGGCCGGGGCCGGTGAAGAGCGACATGATCACGCCGTACCTCGACGCCAAGCAGGGGTGGCGGATGCCGGCCTACCTGCACGACGACCTGCGTCCGATCCTCGGGGAGACCCGAGGCGTGGTGGTCTTCCACGAGCAGGTCATCGAGATCATCGCCCTCTTCACGGGGTGCACGCTCGCGGAGGCCGACGAGGCCCGCCGGGCGCTCGGTGACGTGGAGGGGATGGCCGAGGTCAAGGTCTGGTTCCTGCCGAGGGCGATGGGGCGGGGGTACTCCCGCCGGCTCACGGAGCGGATCTGGTCGGTGCTCGAGTCGTTCGGCTCGTTCGGGTTCTGCAAGGCCCACGCGGCTGCGTTCGCCCTGCCGACCTACCAGTCGGCGTGGCTGAAGACCCACTACCCGGCGCACTTCCTCGCCGGGGTGCTCACCCACGACCCGGGGATGTATCCCAAGCGGTTGCTCCTCGACGACGCCCGCCACTTCGGGGTGGCGGTCCTGGGGCTCGACGTGAACGTGAGCGAGGAGAACTACGTCGTCGAGCGGCTCGAGGAGGAGCGCTACGGCATCAGGGTCGCCCTGGGGGAGGTGAAGGGGATCTCCGAGGCGGAGGTGGCCCGGATCGTCGCGGCCCGGCCCTACCAGTCGCTCAGCGACTTCTGGCAGCGTGCGGAGGTCTCCCGTCCGGTCACCGAGCGGCTCGTGATGGCCGGTGGCTTCGACGGCGTCTACGGGATCGGGGAGTCCGGTGCGGTGACGAGGCGGGGGACCGTCACCCGGCGCGACCTGCTCCTCCAGGTCGCCGACCTCGACCGCTACACCCGTGCGGTGGCCCGGGCCGGCACGAGGAGCAGGGGGCTGGGTGGTCGCGCCCGCCGCTCCGAGCTCCGGTTGGACGACGCGGCCGGCCGGAACAGCAGCGACCCGCAGCGCCGGGAGCAGCAACAGCAGCACGAGCAGCAGCAACGCCACCAGCAGCAGCGGGAGGGCGTCTGGGGACAGGCGTCCGCCCAGTCACAGGCTCCCCGGGCACCGGATCCGGTCTCGTCGGTCCAGCTGACCCTCGACCTCGGGGACGCCCCCGCCGACACTCAGAACGGCGGAGAGGTGAGCGGGCTTCCGGAGATGGACGCCGCGGAACGGGTCCGCGCCGAGCTCGAGGTCCTGGGGCTCGACACCAGCCGGCACGTGATGGAGCTCTACGAGCCGTTCCTCGAGGCGCTCGGGGCGGTGCGTTCCTCCGCGCTGCTCGAGCAGCGGAGCAAGGCCGAGCTCCTGGTCGCGGGAGTGAAGGTCGCCACCCAGACCCCGCCGATCCGCTCCGGGCGGCGGGTCGTCTTCCTGACCCTCGACGACGGCACCGGGCCGGTCGACGCCACCTTCTTCGAGGACGCCCTCGGCCCCTTCGCCACCACGGTCTTCCACTCCTGGCTGCTCGTCGTCCGGGGGGAGCTGCGCCGCACCGGCAGGCGAGGGGTCTCCCTGCGGGCGACCGGGTGCTGGGAGCTCCCTGCCCTGCACGAGACCTGGCGTTCGGAGGGAATGGCGGCGGTGCACGAGCTGATCGGGGCCCACGCGCCGGGGCCGGAGGAGGAGCCGGGAGTCCGCCGGGTGCTCGTCCACTCCACCGGGTTCCGGCTCTCGCCGTACGCCGACATCAAACCCGCCGGCGAGAGCGCACCACGCAAGCTCTGGCACTCCTCACCAGGAAGCTCGGGACAGTGACGTCACCAGTGGCGGCACTCGCGACGGCACTAGGCCGTGTCCCGCAATACCTGCCGGGAAGCAGCCGTGGCATCCGCGCCCGATCCGGCAAGGCGGATGAGCGAAGGCGCAGCGGGCTGCGTCGAGCTCGTCCAACGCCGCCGGTCGGGAGGCGGGGCCGCGGATGCGTCGGCAGGTATAAGGGACACGGCCTAAGGTGGGCGCCATGTCGGCGCCAGGAAGTGGACCCAGCACCCTCAATGCCAGCCAGCGCCGCAGCGCCGCCCGCACCACCGTGG